>JBEBRW010000028.1:0-67857 GCA_040394635.1 Victivallis vadensis
AGTCGGACAAGTCGGACAAGTCGGACAAGTCGGACAAGTCGGACAAGTCGGACAAGTCGGAAATTTTTATTGGAGACAATGTTATGTCAGTGTTGAGGCCTCAGCATGGCGGATACCGGAACTTGAAGTCATTTCAGGTGGCACAGCTGGTTTATGATGCCACGGTGGCATTTTGCGAGCGGTATATCGATAGGCGCAGCCGAACCCATGACCAGATGGTTCAGGCGGCGCGCTCCGGTGTGCAGAATATCGCCGAGGGCTCCGTGGCTTCCGGTACCAGTAAGAAGACTGAGCTGAAACTGACGAATGTCGCCCGGGCCAGCCTTGAAGAACTCTTGCTTGACTATGAGGATTTTCTACGGCAACGGAGATTGCCGGTTTGGCTCTCGACAGATCCCCGGGCTTTGCGAATCCGCCAGGCCAAGGTCAATTCCCTCGACGAACTGCGCAAACTCCTGACCAGGCCGTCCGACTGGTCCGACGTGTCCGACATGTCCGACCCGTCTGACAAAACTGCCGCCCGACAGGAGCGCTCCGCCAACGCCATCATCTGCCTGATTCAGCAGGCCAGTTATCTTCTGAACCGTCAGATTGAAGTGGCCGAGGCATCGTTTCTTGATGAGGGCGGTTTCTCCGAAAAACTCTATAGGGAGCGTAAAAAACGTCAATAAAACGAGTTGCATTTCGCGTCAGGCGTGGTACATTATGGTTTGAGTATTTATTAACACACAGGAGCTCGTGAAAATGTCTCTGAAGGAATTAGTCTCTATTTCCAATTTCTATGGAAAAAATCCGGATTTCGTGCTCGCCGGCGGCGGCAATACCTCTTACAAGGATGAAACTTATCTCTTTGTCAAGCCCAGCGGCATCAGTTTGGAGACCGTTACCGAGACCGGTTTCGTCAAGATGGACCGCGCCAAAATCCGTGAAGTTTTTGCCATCGGCGATTCCCTGGACGTCAACACCCGCGAGGCCATGGTCAAGAAATTGATGGCTGACGCTGTCTGCTTCGACTCCGTCGGACGGCCCTCGGTCGAGGCTCCGCTTCACGAGATTATCCCCAATAAATTCGTCGTGCACCTTCATCCGGCGGCCGTCAACGGCATGACCTGCGGCTGCAACGGCAAGAGCATTTGCGCCCAACTGTTCCCGGAGGCGCTCTGGATCGGTTATACGGACCCCGGCTATACGCTGGCGGCGCTGTTCCACAAGGAAGCTGAAACGTACAAGGCCGCCAAAGGCAAGTTCCCGGCGGTGATTTTCCTGCAGAACCACGGCGTGTTCGTGGGGGCGGACAGCATCGAGGGCATCAAGGAAATTTATGACGACATCATGGGCAAGCTGAGTACCTACATCACCGGCCGCGGTATCGCGCTGGAGCTCGCCATCGGCGAATCCGCCGATCTCGAATGCGCCATGGAAGTCGCTCCGCAGCTGCGTTCGCTGCTCGAAGACGGGTTCACCGCCACGGTTATTCCGATGCCGTACTTCAAGGTGGCCGCCGGTCCCTTGACCCCCGACCATGTGGTTTATGCCAAATCGTTCGCGCTCGAAGCGAACAGTTTTGACGATAAGTCTATCGCGGCGTTCAAGGACGCCAAGGGCTACAAGCCGAAGGTCGCCGCAGTGCCCGGCAAGGCGGTTTTTGCCTCTGCCGACAATCTGCGCAATGCCAGGATCGTGGCCAATATCGCCAAAGACGCGGGCCGCGTACAGCAGCTGGCCGAAGCATTCGGCGGGGTCAATTACATGACCGATGCCGCCCGCGAATTCATCGAAAACTGGGAAGTCGAATCCTACCGCAAGAAAGTTTCGGCGGGCGCGGGCGACGGCAGCATGAAGGGCCGCGTGGCGGTCGTGACCGGCGGTGCGCAGGGCTTCGGCTACGGCATTGCCGAGGAACTGGCTGCGGCGGGCTGTACGGTCGGAATCGCCGACATGAACCTCGAAGGCGCCGAAAAGGCCGCCAAAGAGTTGTGCAAAAAATACGGTTTGAGCCAGGCGTTTGCGCTGGCTGTGAATATCGCCGACGAAGGTTCGGTGAAGGCCATGTACGAAAGCCTGGTCGGCATCTGCGGCGGACTCGACCTGCTGGTCGCCAACGCCGGTGTGCTGAAGGCCGGTTCCGTCAAGGAAATGGAAAAGAAAGACTGGGATTTCGTCACGAACATCAATTACAGCGGATATTTCCTCTGTGTCAAATACGCCGCGCGGCTCATGTCGCTGCAGAACCGCTGGGGTTCTCAGTGGTGCGATATCGTCCAGGTCAACTCCAAGAGCGGGCTGGCGGGCAGCAACAAGAACGGCGCTTACGCCGGCAGCAAGTTCGGCACGATCGGGTTGACCCAGAGCTTCGCGCTGGAACTG
This sequence comes from Victivallis vadensis, assembly GCA_040394635.1. GTDB lineage: Bacteria > Verrucomicrobiota > Lentisphaeria > Victivallales > Victivallaceae > UBA5239. The sequence goes on from JBEBRW010000028.1 coordinate 2,368, forward strand.
GTCACCGACCGCGTCAAGGTGAACAGCGTCTGCCCCGGCAACTTCTTCGACGGTCCGCTGTGGATGGACCCGGAAAAGGGGCTGTTCGTGCAGTATCTGAACAGCGGCAAGGTGCCCGGCGCCAAGACCATTGACGATGTCAAAGCATTTTACGAAGCCAAGATTCCGATGAACCGCGGCTGTTTCCCGGTCGACGTGGCCAAGGCGATCATGTACGCCGTGAGCCAGCAGTATGAAACCGGGCAGGCGATCCCGGTGACCGGCGGACAGGTCATGTTGAACTAGAATTAGCGTAGGGGGCTTAATGAACAAAACGATTTTATGCATCGGCGCCGGTTATGTCGGCGGACCCACCATGGCGGTGATCGCCGACAAGTGCCCGGACTACAAAGTCATCGTCGTGGATATGAATGAAAAGCGTATCAAGGCGTGGCAGTCCGACAAGTTGCCGATCTTCGAGCCGGGACTGGATGAAGTGGTGAAGCGCGCCCGTGGCCGCAACCTCTTTTTCAGCACCGACGTGGTGGCCGGAATCAAGGAAGCCGGAATCATTTTCGTCAGCGTCAACACCCCTACCAAGACGTTCGGGGCAGGCGCGGGCAAGGCGGCGGACCTGCAGTATTGGGAAAAAACCGCCCGCGACATTATCGAGCACTCCGACCATGACAAAATCGTGGTGGAAAAGAGCACCTTGCCGGTGCGTACCGCCGAGGCCATGCGCCGTATCCTGCAGGCCAATACCAAAGGGTTGAATTTCGATATCATTTCCAACCCCGAATTCATGGCCGAAGGTACCGCTATCGGTGACCTCGAAAAGCCGGACCGCGTGCTGATCGGCGCGCTGGAAACTCCGGCCGGGCAGAAAGCGCTGCAGGCGATCAAGGACATCTATAAGCACTGGGTGCCGGAAGAACGGATTAAGACCACCAATCTGTGGAGCTCCGAGTTGACCAAGCTGGTGTCGAACGCCATGCTGGCGCAGCGGATTTCCTCGGTGAACAGCATTTCCGCGCTGTGCGAAAAGACCGACGCCAACATCCTCGAAGTCTCCTCGGCCATGGGGCTGGATTCGCGTATCGGGGCCAAGTTCCTTCGCGCCAGTATCGGGTTCGGCGGATCGTGCTTCAAAAAAGACATCCTGAATCTGGTGTACCTGTGCGAATTTTACGGCCTGCCGGAAGTGGCGGCATATTGGGAACAGGTCGTTAAGATCAACGATTACCAGGCCAGCCGTTTCGTGAAAAAGATCGTCAATAATATGTTTAACTCGGTGGCGAGCAAGAAGATCGCGATCTTCGGATTCGCCTTCAAGGCCGATACCGGCGACACTCGCGAATCCCCGGCGATCACCGTCAGCAAAATGCTGCTCGACGAGCGCGCCGTGCTGTCGATCCACGATCCCGAAGCGCTGGAAAACGCCAAAATCGACCTGCAGGACACCGCCGGTGAGATCACCTATCACGAGGACCCCTACGAAGCCGCGGCGGGCACTCACGCGATCCTGGTGCTCACCGAATGGAAACAGTTCCGGGATTACGATTTCAAGAAAATATTTGACTCGATGGAAAAACCGGCCTTCATCTTCGACGGCCGCAACATCCTTGATCACAAAGCTCTGTTTGAGTTGGGATTTAATGTCTATCCTCTTGGACAAAAAGAATATTCACACTTAACGTGAGTGGATAGTTGACAGTGGACAGTTGACAGTTGACAGTTATGGAGATGGTTAATGATAAATAAGAGCATAGTCGAAGAAAAGAGTTTCAAGTTTGCTGTTCGGATTGTCAAGCTTTATAAGCATATGGGAGATAGCAAGAAGGAATTTGTATTAAGTAAGCAATTATTACGTAGTGGAACAAGTATCGGTGCGAATGTGACGGAAGCATTGCAGGGGCAAAGCAAACGTGATTTTCTGTCCAAAATGAATATTGCGTTGAAAGAAGCAAGCGAAACCCAATATTGGCTGAAATTACTGCATGCCACGGAATTTCTCAGTGATACTGAATATAATTCAATAAATAAGGACAGTCTTGAATTGGTAAAGCTTTTGACCTCAATCGTTAAAACTACCGGTTCAGACCTAAAATAACTGTCAACTATCAACTATCAACTGTCAACTATAAAAAAACGGAGATTAAAAAATGAGTGTACCTTTTAAGATTGATTTGAACGGTAAAGTCGCGGTTGTTACCGGCGGCGGCGGCATCCTCTGCAGTGTAATGGCTCAGGCTCTGGCCGAGTGCGGCGCCAAAGTCGCTATCCTCGACCTGCGCGAAGAAAACGCCAAAAAAGCGGCCGATGCCATCAACGCAGCCGGCGGCACCGCCATCGGCGTGGCGGCTAACGTGCTCGAGCGCGAAAGCCTCCAGAATGCTGAAAAAGTCGTCGCTGAAAAGTTCGGCAAGTGCGATATCCTGATCAACGGCGCCGGCGGCAACCATCCGAAAGGCACCACCACCAAGGAATATCTGGAAAAGGCCGATTTGACCGGCGATATGAAGGAACTGACCACGTTTTTCGAACTCGATCCGTCCGGGATTGAATTCGTGTTCAATCTGAACTTCCTCGGCACGCTGCTGCCGACCCAGGTGTTCAGCCGCGGCATGGCCGAAGGCAACGGCGGCGTGATCATCAACATTTCGTCGATGAACTCGTTCACCCCGCTGACCAAGATTCCGGCATACTCCGGCGCTAAGGCCGCGATCAGCAACTTCACCAAATGGCTGGCCGTCCACATGAGCAAGGTCAATATCCGTGTCAACGCGATTGCGCCCGGGTTTTTCGTGACCGACCAGAACCGCGCCATGCTGATCAATGCCGACGGTTCGCTGACCGCCCGTGGCCAGAAGATCATTTCCCACACTCCGATGGGCAAGTTCGGCGCTCCGGAAGATCTCCTCGGCACGCTGCTGTGGCTGGTCGATGACAAGGCCGCCGGATTTGTCAATGGCACCGTGATCCCGGTGGACGGCGCGTTCTCCGCTTATTCGGGTGTCTGATGATTGACGACCTGATATCGCTCGACCGTATTTATCAATACATCGAGGATACCTTCGCTTTGGAGGGAGAAGATGCCAAGAAGCTGATCGAGAGCTTCATCGACTACTCCGAAGCGGGGCTGGCCGCCTGCGACAGTACCGGCGGCCGGCAGGAAGCATTGTTGCCAATCGCCGCCACGCTGAAGGAAACCCCCGCCGGCATCGGCTTCTGGGAATTCCAGCAGGTGGCGAAGAAATTTGAAAAAGCTGTGCAGGACAACGACGAAAACGGCCGGGAGGAAAACTACCGGCTGATGGTGGTCCTGCTCAGCAGGCTGAAAAATGAGTTCAAAGCGTAGTTTAAAATCGAAGCTGACCTTCATTTACCGGGAACTCTTCAATCTTTATGGAGAGCCCGGCTGCCCTTTACATCACGATTCGCCGTTTCAGCTGCTGGCGGCGACCATACTTTCCGCTCAATGTACCGACTTGCGGGTCAATCTCGTGACGAAGGACTTGTTCAAGAAATGGCCGGACGCCAAGTCGCTGAGCAAGGCTGAACCGGAGGATGTCGAGCCTTATATCAAGACCGCCGGGCTGTATCATGCCAAGGCCGTGAGCCTCGTCGGTTCCGCCCGGAAGATCATGGCGGATTTCGACGGCGAGGTGCCGACGACGATGGAGGAACTGACCGCGCTGCCCGGAGTTGGACGCAAAACGGCCAACGTGATTCTCGGCAACGCGTTTGACATCCCGGGATTTCCGGTGGATACCCACGTGCAGCGCCTGGCGGTGCGGCTGGGCATCGCCGACATCAAGGACCCGGTCAAAATCGAGAAAATTGTCTGTGCCAGCATCGCCGCGAAGTACTGGACGAATTTCTCGCATCTCCTGATCGTACACGGCCGCCGGGTTTGCAATGCCCGCAAGCCGCTCTGTGAACAATGCCCGCTGACAGCCGAATGCCGATATTACCGCGAGGAGCACACCGCATGAATCCCTTCAAGAAAATTTTTCGCAATATCAAGCGTTTTCCGGTCTGGCTCTACTGGCCGCCGGTGCTGCTGCTGAAATTCATGAAAACATTTCTGCTCCGTACCGAAATCCAGGACCCGAACGATTACATGAACACGATTTACGGGGCGGTGACGGTGACGTGGCACAACCGGCTGCTGTTTTTCCCGGTGATGTTTCCGGCGCGGCTGCGCAAACGGACAATGGCGATCGTGAGTCCGTCGCGCGACGGCCAATACATCGTGGACCTGATTTCCGTGTTGAAGATCAAGAGCCTGCGCGGCTCCTCGAACAAACGCGGCGCGCAAGTGCAGCTGGAAGCGATCCAGGCGGTGCGCGACGGTTTCTACGTGAGTTTCACGCCGGACGGTCCGCGCGGGCCCAAATACCACATGAACAAGGGGCCGATTCACCTGGCGTCCTATTGTCAGGTGCCGTTGATCCCGCTGAGCATCAATTATTCGAATTACTGGCAGATCAAGAGCTGGGACAATTTCCAGATCCCGAAGCCGTTTTCGAAAGTAACGCTGGTGATTGGCGACCGGATTGACATCCCGAAAGACCTGTCACACGAGGATCTCGAGCATTACCGTGAAGTCGCCGAGAAAGCCCTGATGGCAATCACATTCGACCCGTTTCCCGCCCCGCCGCCGCGCGTCAAAAAGAAAAAGTGACGCGGGCTTATTTTGGTTGTATTGGGTATCGCGGCATGATATATTATAAGATTATGTCACGCAAAAGTGGTATTTCATGGCGCGCAAACTGGATAATTTCACGCTTCACACATTTGAGGGAGTTCTGTATATAACTGGCGTAAGTTTCGTCAGTTATGAAACTGTCATGCCTAAAATCGTCGAGTCGCTCGGTGGTTCGCCGATGATGATCTCGCTGACGCCGGTACTGTTCCTCTTCGCCAGTGCTCTGCCGACGGTGTTCATGGCCGGCTGGTCCGACCGTGTCAAGTACAAACTGCCGTTCCTGAAACCGTTCTGCACGCTGCAGCGCGTCGCCTTCCTGGTCGTGGCGCTGATCGCCTGGTTCAGCTCCAATACCACGGTGATTGTGTATGCGATTCTGATTGCGGTGATGATGGTGGGACTGATCACCGGGATCATCGCGCCGTTCTGGAATTCGATGTGCGGCGACACCGTGCCGCGGCGCTATATTCCGCGGCTGTTTGCGATCCGCCTCGGGATCGCATCATTTCTCGGGATTTTCGTGGGGATCATGGTCAAATATATCCTGGAATGGTTCCCCGGCAAAAACGGGTTCGGGATTCTGTTCTTCATTGCCGGGGCGCTGATGCTGGCTTCGGTCTTTTTCATGTACCGGATACGGGAGCCCAAGACGGCAAGCAACAAGCCGTCACGGCTGATGACGATCACGCCGACTTACAAAGAAGTGCTGCAGAACAAAGATATCATCAATTTCAGTATCGTCCGGGGATTTTTCAGCGCCACTTACATCAGTATCGCCTTTATTCCGGTCAAGATCTGCGCGGACCTGAACTTGAGCGACAGCTGGCTGGGGATTTTCACCATCATGGTGGTGATCGGGGCCATCGCGGGGAATTTTTTCACGGTTTACTGGAGCAACCATTTTCCGCTGAAGTATGCGCAGAGTATTGCACTGGGGTGCTATATGGCGACGTTTATCCTGGCGATGTTCTGTTTCAATATCCCGATGGCGCTGTTCATCTTTTTCCTTTTCGGCTTTGCCAAGGACTGCTGGAACTCGGTGGCATCGAGCATGATCATCGGGCTGCCGGGTAAGCGATTGCGGGCCAAAGGGAGCGCATTCATGGCGATTTCCATGGCACCGCCGCTGTTGATCTGCGGCATGATCGGCGCATGGCTGTACGAACTCAGCGGGACCTACATCGTACCGCTGGCGGCCTCGGCGCTGCTGATGATCCCCGGCATGTACTACTCAAACCGGATCAACCGCTGAGTCCGAGACAATTTTTTCATAGGACGAATGAGGCGTATAGGAGACGGCTGGTAAGCTCAAAAATTTGTCCGACTCGTCTGAAATGTCCGACTCGTCCGGGTTTTAACGGAAACACTTGTCCGACCAATTTGATTTGTCCGACAAAAAATATAAAAGTATCTAAAAGCAGGTTGAATTTTTCCGAAGATGTGATATTGTTCCAGATGGTATTTTATTCTTTGACATTCTAACGCCATTTAAAACTGGAGGTTTAAACATGGCCAAAAAAATAACGATTGATGGGAATTACGCCGCATCGCATGTAGCGTATGCGTTCAGCGAAGTCGCGGCGATTTACCCGATCACCCCGTCCTCGACGATGGGTGAGTATGCTGACATCTGGGCGAGCCAGGGCCAGCTGAATATGTTCGGCGACGTGGTAAACGTGACCGAAATGCAGTCCGAAGCCGGCGCCGCCGGTGCAGTGCACGGCTCGTTGAGTGCCGGTGCCTTCACCACCACTTATACCGCCTCGCAGGGCCTGCTGCTGATGATCCCGAACATGTACAAGATCGCCGGCGAAATGCTGCCGACCGTGTTCCATGTGTCCGCCCGTGCGCTGGCTGCCCAGTCGCTGTCGATCTTCGGCGACCACTCCGACGTCATGTCCTGCCGCGGAACCGGTTTTGCCATGACTTCTGCCGCTTCGATCCAGGAAACCCACGACCTGGCGCTGGTGGCCCATCTCGCCACCCTCGAAAGCGATGTGCCGTTCCTCAGCTATTTCGACGGTTTCCGTACTTCCCATGAAATCCAGAAGATCGAAGCCCTCGAATACAGCGAAATGAAAGAAATGGTCGACATGAAGCAGGTCGAGCGTTTCCGTGCCCGCGCTCTGCGTCCGGAAGCCCCGTATGCCAAGATGGCTGCGCAGAACCCCGACGTGTACTTCCAGGGCCGCGAAACCACCAACAACCAGTATGACGCCGTACCGGGCATCGTCCAGAAATACATGGACATCGTCGCCAAGAAAACCGGCCGTCCGCTGCACCTCTTCGACTATGTCGGCGCCGCCGATGCTGATAAAATCATCATCGCCATGGGTTCCGGCTGCGAAACCATCGAAGAAACCATCAACATGCTGAACGCCAAGGGCGCCAAGCTCGGTTTGATCAAAGTCCGCCTGTACCGTCCCTTCTCCGTTGATGCCCTGATCAAAGCGATCCCGGCCAGCGTCAAGAAGATCGCCGTGCTCGACCGCCTGAAAGAGCCGGGCTCCCTCGGCGAACCGCTTTACATCGACGTGAAAGCTGCTCTGTCCGGCAAGGACATCGTGGTCATTGGCGGCCGTTACGGCCTGGCCAGCAAGGAGTTCACTCCGTCCATGGTCAACGCCGTGTACAAGCACCTCGACGGCAAATGCACCACCAACTTCACCGTCGGTATCAACGACGACGTGTCCAACCTTTCGCTGCCGATCGACGAGCAGATCGTGATCGAGCAGGACGGCCTGACCGAATGCATGTTCTGGGGCCTGGGCGCTGACGGCACCGTGGGTTCCAACAAGAACTCCATCAAGATCATCGGCGACAACACCGACAAGTACGTGCAGGCGTATTTCGAATACGACTCCAAGAAATCCGGTGGTATTACCATTTCCCACCTGCGCTTCGGCGACAAGCCGATCCTGTCGCAGTACACCGTTTCCACCCCGCACTTCGTGGCCTGCCATAACCCGGCTTATATCGGCCGTTATGACATGCTCGCGGGCATCCGCCCCGGCGGCACCTTCCTGCTGAACACCGAAACTCCGGCCGACCAGGTTTTCGCCAGTTTCACCCGCGACATGCAGGAAACCATCATCCAGAAGAAGATCAAAGTCTACGCCATCGACGCGCTGAAGATTTCGATGGACGCCGGCCTCGGCGCCCGTATCAACACCGTGATGCAGGTCTGCTTCTTCGCTCTGGCCAAGATTATTCCGCAGGACCAGGCCATCGGCTACATCAAGAAGGCCATCGAAAAGACCTTCAAGAAGAAAGGCGATGAAGTCGTGGCCAAGAATATCCAGTGCGTGGACAACGCCCTGGCCGGCCTGAAAGAAGTTGCCATCCCGGCGACCATCACCGAATCCTACACCCCGCCCGCACTGATCGCGGCTGACGCCGGCGACTTCGCCAACAAGCTGATGAAGCCGATCCTGCACCAGAAGGGCAACGAAATTCCGGTTTCCGCCATGACTTACGACGGCTCCATGCCGATCGGTACCTCGCGTCTGGAAAAACGCGGTATCGCTCCGCAGGTCCCGAAATGGCATTCCGACAAGTGCATCCAGTGTAACCAGTGCGTTATGGCCTGTCCGCACGCCGTGATCCGCGCCAAGCAGATCGCTCCGGCCGACCTGGCCAACAAACCGGCTGCCTTCGAAACCGTGCCGTCCAAGACCAAGAACGACCGCAGCCTCGAATACCGCATCCAGGTCTACATCGAAGACTGCACCGGTTGCGGCGTTTGTATCGAAACCTGCCCGGCCAAGGAAAAGGCTCTGACTTTTGAGCACCTCGGCGAAGCCCGCAAGGAAGGCCAGGGCGAGAACTACAAGTTCTTCGATGCTCTCCCGGACAACGTGGTCGACGGCGCGCCGATCGACACCGTGAAGGGTTCGCAGTTCCTGACTCCGTACTTCGAATTCAGCGGCGCCTGCGCCGGCTGCGGCGAAACTCCGTACGTGAAACTGGTTTCCCAGCTCTACGGTAACCGCATGATCGTGGCGAACGCCACCGGCTGCTCCTCGATCTACGGCGGTTCCTTCCCGTCTCTCCCGTATTGCAAAGACAAAGACGGCCGCGGTCCGGCATGGGCCAACTCCCTCTTTGAAGACAACGCCGAATACGGTTACGGTATGCGTATCGCGGTCGACAAGAACCGTGAACAGCTGCTGAAGAACGTGAAAAAGGCCCTCGAACTCGGCGTCTGCTGCGATGAGCTGAAGAACGCCCTGACCAAGGCTGTCGAAAACTGGACCAAGACCGACGACGAAGCCATCAAGCTCCAGAAAGCCATCGGCGAAATGCTGCCCAAGTGCAGCGAAAAGGCCACCGGCGAACTCAAGGAAGTCATGGCCAAGATCATCGAGCTCAAGGACTACTTCGTTGACAAGTCCGTCTGGATCCTCGGCGGCGACGGCTGGGCATACGACATCGGCTACGGCGGTCTCGACCACGTGGTCGCCCAGAACCGCAACGTCAATATCCTGGTTCTCGACACCGAAGTGTACTCCAACACCGGCGGCCAGGCTTCCAAGTCGACCCCGATCGGCGCGGTGGCGCTCTTTGCCAACGCCGGTATGCGTCTGACCAAGAAGAACCTCGGCTTCATGTGCATGAGCTACGGCAACGTTTACGTGGCCTCGATCAGCATGGGTGCGAACCGCCAGCAGACCCTGAAGGCCATCCGCGAAGCGGAAGCCCACAATGGTCCGTCCATCATCATGGCTTACTCGCCGTGTATCGCTCACGGTATCAAGGGCGATATGATGATGAGCCAGGTCGAAGCCAAGCGCGCAGTCGATGCCGGCTACTGGCCGCTGTACCGCTACAATCCGGCCGCTGAAAAGCCGTTCACCTGGGAAACCAAGGAACCGACTGCCAGCTTCATGGAATTCATCAAGAGCGAACGTCGTTATACCACGCTGCAGAAGACCGCTCCGGCCGAAGCCGAAGCTGTGTACGAAATGGCGGACAAAGACGCCAAGCGCCGTATGGACTTCTACAAGAAGCTCGGCGAGATCATGTAATTCCGATTACGCTGATCCGAATACCAATCCCGGCCGGAAAACCTCCGGCCGGGATTTTTTTGCTATCTATCCCGGTTGAAAAGCCTTTGGTTACAGTTTATTCATACTTTTATCTTATACTTAGTGCTGTTCAGATGTTTTTAGATGGAACTTTATTTGTACTTTTTGTGTCTAAAAACTTGACATTTTAAGCATTAACGGTTAAAATATGGGAATGAGGGGAATTCGGTAGGTTTTAGTAAAAAGAGGATAAATATGCCTGATACCAATAGCAATATTGGAGAGTTTGTCAACTCCGGGGTAATCGTACCCGGAGCAGACGATATTGAGCGCACCACGGAGTTGCTGGAGAGACTCCCGGAGGAAACCGGGGACATCGAGTATCTGCTTGGCGACGAGAATTTCGAGGCCGAGTGCCCGGATTTTCGCAGTCGCTTCAAATTCATCTGTTATTTTGCCGCCGGCGGGATGGGCCAGGTCGGCAAGGCGCGCGACCTGACTTTTGACCGCGTGGTGGCAGTGAAGTCCCTGAAAGAGAAATATCGCAACAACCCCTCCGCAATCAAAGCTTTTCTCGAGGAATGCCGTCTGAATGCTCAGCTGGACCATCCCTCGATCGTACCCGTTTATGCCATGGGCAAGAACCAGAGCGGCAGCTGGGAAGTGATGATGAAGATGATCAACGGCGTTTCGCTGGCGGCATTCATCAAGACGACCCGGGAAGCGTACGCTGCCAAAAAGGCGACGTCACGCGAGGAACAGCACGCGATGTTTTCGCGTCTGGAGTATTTCCTGAAAATTTGCGAAGTGATCGACTACTGCCACAGCCGCAAGATCATTCATGGCGACCTCAAGCCCGAAAATATCATGATGGGCCAGTACGGCGAGGTGTACGTGATGGACTGGGGCTGTGCCCGTTATGACGGCGCCGTGCCCGAGCGGCTCACCGGGACGCCGAATTACCTGCCCCCCGAATTCATCAAAAACCGCAAGGTATCGGTCCAGTTGGATATTTATTCGCTCGGCATGCTGCTTTTTGAGCTGGTCACGCTGCAGCGGAGCCGGGGCGACAATTCCGGGAGCAAGCACTCCGGCACCGGGGCCACGACCCGGCAGAACATTCACCAGCCGGAGCAATGGCATTTCCAGGATAATATCCCGGTCAAACCGGCGATGAAGGCGATTATCAACAAAGCCACGGCAATCGATCCCGGCGACCGTTACCGGAGTGTTACCGAGTTGGCCAACGACGTGCGGCATTTTATTTTCAATGAAGAAGTTTCCGCATATCCGGACAATTGGTTCCGCGGCAGCATGAGAACAATCTTCGCTAATCCGGTGAAAAGCCTGTTGGTGGTCGGATTCTGCTTTGCACTGCTGGCCGGGCTGCTGGCTTATTCGTATCATGAATCCAGTATGTTGAAGCAGAAAAACACCATTGCCATGATGCAGCGGGCCGAGTTCCAGCGTTATACCAATGAACTGGCTTCGGCGGTGGAGAAAAATTTCTTCACTACGCAGGCGCTGCTGATGCTTTATGCGGACAACATGGTCGAGCAGATCCGGAATTTGTCCAAGCAGAAAGTTTCGTTTTACAGCAATGAGCAGTACAGCAAGCCGGAAACCAGTCCGCCGGATATCCAGAAGTCGACGCTTTACGAACATCCGGTGACCGTGAGGAACATCGTGACTTATCCGGCCGGAGGAAAGAGCATCAAGCCTTATCTCAATTTCGAAGAACAGGAGTTTATCCATATCTGCCGGAAAACCGTCAGCACCGACTTCGATACCCAGGATGTGACCACGGCTATTTTCGGGCGCATTCTGACTTCATACAGCATGCTGAACCGGTTATTTGTCTTTGATCAGAACGGGACCGGATATAGTTTTCCCGGGACTTACGACCAGCCCGGAACCCCTCAGTATACCGAGCGCTGGCTGAGTGCCGATAACCAGACCCGGGACCGGCAGATCAAATGGGGATTTCCCTATGCCGAAAAAAGCGGTGTCTACCGGATTATCGTCCGTTTCCCGATGTTTAACCGCAACGAGGAATATACCGGCATGGCCGGTTTTGAACTGCGCTGCGAGCAGGTTCTGGAGCCGTTGGCCAAAGCATATGTGGATGATCCGACTCATGGTCTGTATTTCGTCGATACCCGCGGTGGTATTCCGATCCGGCTCGTCGGCAAAGGTCTGATCATGCCGGACAAAAACGACCAGTACGAGGACGGCATAAGAGGAGCGGAAATCCTGCGCCTGGCTGAGCGGTTAAAAGGGAATGGCTTCCATCAATTCGAAGTAATAATCGGCGGTAAAAACTGTTTGGTTTCCGGAGCGAAAATCGGCATCATCAACGGAATACTGATCTCATTGACCGACTGCGAAGACCTGGATAAACATTATCACGAGTGATCTGATCAGGGAAACTGAAAGCCTTCGATCATATTTTCGGTGTCGAAGGTGGTCCACTTCATCGCCCGCTCATAGTTCATGAAAGCTTCATTGACGGTGTCTGCCGTGACGGCTTCGCCCTGATACGTCAGCGGCGGCGCGTGGCTCGGCGAATCAAGCAGGTTCAGCGTTACCGGTCCCGGGATTTTGAATGGCGCAATCTGGTCCTTCCGGGCCAGGCCGCGTTTGACGGCTTCGGCGATGACTTCGCAGGCGCGTGCAGGAATCAACGAACAGGCCTGATACGGCGACAGCGCCTGCTTGACCACGGCGGTTTCGATGCCGGGGATTTTTCCGCTGATTTCGGCGGCAATCTTGTCGTCGCCGCTCATCATGACCGTGGGGATGCCGAGGTCGCCGGCGATGGCGGCGGCCATGGAGCCCTCGCTCAGAAACATTTCACCGTTGTTCACGTCCCATTTCGAATGCGGGATAATCGCCTTCGGAGTACCGGCCATGGCATGCATGCCGATCAGCACCATGGCGTCGAACGACGAATCCAGCAGCGGCAGCCAGTGAGGCCCGCTGCAGTTCCGGCCGTGAATGATCCGGCAGCGCGGATCAAGGTCCTCGAAAATGATGTTATAACCGCTGCCGTGGTTGTCGTTGACCACCACTTCGGCGGCACCGGCCTCAAAAGCGGCATTGACCGCGGCATTGACCTCGGCGGTCAGCAGGCGGTACATCCGGTGGCGGTGCTGAATATTCTCATAATTCGGGTTGGAACGGTTCTCCTGGTAGCAGAACCCCGCTACGCCTTCGATATCGGTCTGGACGTAAACTTTCATGCTAAATCTCACAGGTCTTTGGCTGTTTCAACAGGGCGCAATTCATCCGCCGGATTTTGGGGGTCGAGCGGCAACTCGGGATCGACCGGCGTGGCCGTGGTTTCCGGGGGAGCGGTGACGACGACATCCGTTTCCTTGGCCGGGGTGAAGTCGGCCGGGTCCTCGCCGATCAGCGGCGCGAGCGGGCCGGGCTTCGCCGGTACCAGTGGAGTGGTCTCGATGGTGGGGCGGCGCTCTTCCTGGAACTGGCGCAGGGCCTCCGCGTAACGTTCCTTGTAGACCAGGAACAACACTTTGGCTTCGAAACGCTGGGTCTCTACCTCGCGCACGCTGCGTGAAGTGGGTTTGCCGAATGAATCGTACGGCGTCCAGACCCCGTCCCGCATGGATTCGCGCTGGTTGGAGCCGAACTGGGCGAAGCCGGTATCGTTGACGGTGGTTTTCTTGACTGTTTTGAGGTCAACCTTGACGACCTGGATGGCGTCGGCGCCGCGCTTGGCAGCTTCCTCCATCAGCGCATAACGCACATCGTCGTTGGTGCGGTCCGAACCGCAGGCGGCCGTGGCCCGTCCCGCGACGCGGTAAGTATCGGCCGGTACCTCGTCCCCGGTGTTGTACCAGCGGATCTGGCGGTAGGGGTCCTGGTCATAAGTCTGACCGACGTAATCAATATCGATGCAGCCGGTCAACCCCGCAAAGGCGATCAACGGCAGGAGCAATTTTCCAAAACGCATATTCAATTCCTGTTTTATATAAAAAATACCATGAAACCGGGTGATTTTCAAGGGGGAATTCAGTATATGTTGACTTTTTCGATGATTAAGGTTATATTATATCCGAATCAACGAAAAAGGGTTTGCAGCTGATGACAAGTAATTCAAATAAAGACTCCGGAGTGCTTCTGGGCGTGGGCCTGGACAATCAGGATGAGCACAAACGCATTACCAAGGGCGAGAATTTCTATCTGGTCGGCGGCAGCGAGGAAACCCATGACCGGATGACCGAGACCGTCGTCAAATTCAACGAAAAACTCTCCGCCAAAGGCAAGCACCTGAGCGAAATTTCCAGCAAGGAATTCGTCGACCTGATGCACGAGGCCAGTGATCGTTAAGCGCTGCGCAGGTCGGTGCCCGGACGGCTGTTCGCCTGAATGGCATCCGCATAGATCAGATAATGTTCACAGCAGAGCCGACCGTGGAACGGCAATTCCGGCAGCCATACTTTGCGGCGCTCCCACGTATTGATTTCGTCGGCCGCCAGCGGGGACTCGTAATCACCGGTTTCGAAGTCGCGGCGGAAACGCAGTTTCATATCGTGAATCGGGCGTCCCTCGAGGTCGAGAATCCGGTTGTGCCCCAGAATTTCCAGTCCGTAACGGGCCGCGCGGCGGCTGAAATCGGTGTGGTCGAAAAGCACAAACGCGCTCGCCGTCATGCCGTCGATATAGTTCCAGGCCTGATCCAGAAAATCGAAGGTCTCGTTCAGGCAGGTTTTGTTCGAGCCGGGCGTGCCGAAAATCATCATCAGCAAGTTGGAAATCCCTTCGGCCGAGGCGTTTTTGATCACTTCCAGCGAGGTGTCGGCCTTGGTTCCCTTGTTCATGATATCGAGAAGCTGCTGCGAGCCGCTTTCCATGCCCCAGCTGATCCAGCAGCAGCCGGCGCGGGCGGCTTTGCTCAACAGCGCCGGAGTGTATTCGCCGATGGTCCGGGCCATGACCTGAAAACGGCAGTCGAGCCCCAGCGCCAGAATCGCGTCGCTGAGCTCATTCAGGTAAACCGGGTCCACATACTGGTCGACGATATAGAAATGGCGGCAGCCCAGCTGCGTTCTCCGTTCGAGCATCTCCTGCGCCATGACCATGGCGGGACGCTGGCGGTGCCGCCCGAATGAGTTGTTGTGCGCGCAGAAGCGGCATCTGCGCCATTTGCAGCCACGGCAGCCGTAGATGGGCAGCACCGGGACCGGGTTAAAATAGCCGCCGTCAGCCAGCAAACTGAAATCGGGGTTCGGCAGCCAGGAAAGATCATCGACCACCGCCGCTTTGCCGGCAAACACGATACTGCCGTTGTCGCGGTAATAACATCCGGGGATTTGCGCCGGAGACCAGCCCTTGAGCAGCGCTTCGAACGGAATTTCGCCTTCGCCGGTCAGGACCATGTCGACGAAAGGTGCCGCCTCGAGCAGTTCCACCGGTGAGAGCGCGCTCATGGCGGCGCCGCCGATGACGATGCGGCTGCCGCAATGAAGCTCGCGCACCAGATATTTCGCCTGTGCTAGAATGAAGGGCAGCTGATCCAGGTACATGGCGGAGAACGCGATGATTTCCGGGGTGTTGCGGGCGATCCGGTTCGATTGACGCGTGAGCATGGCGGCGAGTTCGCCGGCGAGGCCGTTTCCGGCTAGATAGGACCTGGCCTGCTGGAGCAGCTTGCCGATCTGTTGTTTGGCCAGTGGCATATGGTCCCAGTTGGCGGCGTAAACCTGCGGATTCAGGAAAGTCTCAAGCGGGCCGCGGGCAAAATTGCGCATGGAACTCAGGCGGAAATCCGAATCGCACAGATGGTGCCACAGTTCAAGGTTGGCGTCGAAGAGGTCGACGGGGGTATTCTGACGGTTTGCCGCGGCGGCGAGACAGGCGATGCCCAACGGCATGTAAGTGGGCCCGGTATGAGGCGAAAAAACTAATATGGTACGCATTGCGTTAAATTATCCTGAAAATATAGCCCATTAATATACTGTGAAAATGGAAAATTGAAAATGGAGAATTGAAAATTAATGAGAAGAAATTAGATTTTTTTGAGGAGCTTGCCGAATTTGCGATAATTGGCCTCTATGCCGTCATCAAGATCGATGGTGAGTCCGGTTTTCTGGCGGAGAAGCTCCGCGTAATCACCGCCCGCCGTGTACTTTGCCTGCAACCGCGTGATCATTTCCGGGCGATAGTCAAACATGTAAATCAAGGCGTTGAACCCGTCGTCCGGTGAGCTGAACAACCAGTAAATCGGACGTTGATAATACATCTTCACGTGGTCCTTGTAAAAATGCCGCAGGAAATACCGCCGCAGGTTCCGCTCCAGCGTGTTTTCGATGAATTCAAGGTTGGCTTTAAAATGATCTTCCCCGAATTCCGTACGGAGAAAATCATTGAACAGTAGTTCGGCATCGCCAAGCAACAAAATATCGCTACGCGGCTCCGCGTAGCGTCCCAGAATACAGCCGATGCCGTAGGAAATCAGCTCTTTGACGGTGTCGAGCTGCAGGCGCTGTTCCAACACATCATCCGGGGCGGCCTTGTAGCGGTACCGGGGATTGCAGGTGAGGGTGATTTCGCTCCACGGCACGTCCGGCTGCAATGTATCGCCGAGCTGGTAGGCGTCGATGAAAATCCGGTTGAGTTGTTCTTCCAGTTTCTTGGTTTCGAGGGTACGCTCGAGCCATGAAGTTCTCAATTGCCGGTAGCCCTCGACTAGCGGCAGGTGTTTCCACTGCATCAGCGGATGCTGCTTGAAATCCCACGAGGTTTCGTACGAATCCCAATCGGCCCTGGCGAGTTCCACCAGCCGTTCGGCCAGCTCGATGACTTCGGTTTCGCGGCAGCGGACCACCGGCAGTGCCGCGAGATGCCCGGCCTCGCGATTCAGCGTGGGCGACATGGCTTCCAGCAGGCATTGCGCCGAGGTGGAATTGGTTAGGCCCAGCAGGTATTTGAGTTCGCATTCGTCCGGGGCGAAAATGCAGCAGCCGGCCACGTCGAAAATGAAGCCCGGGGGATAGTACCGCATACCGAGCTTGGAGGTGGTGACTTTGGTCCAGCTGATGGCGGGCTTGAAGTACTCGGACATGCTTTTCAGCGTGCGTGACGGCGTTTTGTAGAGGGCTGCGGCGTATTCTTTCAGTTCCCGGCCGTCGTTTTCCCAGTTGACCACGTACTCGGCGTTGCCGTACCATTTGCGGTAGTCGCCGCCTTTGTTGTAGGGAAACCACTTCGCGCCGCGCCGGACCTCGAACCAGCGCCGGATGAAACGGTCGTTGTCGCTGGTGGCCATGCCCTGACGGGTGTCGCCGGTGGTTTTCAGGGGTTGCCCCAGCCGGTAGCTCGCCAGCACCGCCGGGGCGACCCAGTAAGCCACCGTGCTGCCGGGAATATTGCGGAACCCGGAGCCCGGCATGCGGTAAACACGATTGTCACGGAGTTGCTCCAGAAAGGCTGTTTCCTTGGCGGCCTCGCCGATGGCGTCGACGAGCCGGAAATAGCTGCCCTCATGCTCCGTAGACGGTACATTGCTGACGGTGAATGCGGTGGTCTGGACCACATCGCCGATGATTGAGTCGAATCCCTTCGGGCCGAGGTGGAGCATGGTGCAAATGGTGTTCTGCTCAAGGAGCTTCGCCCGCAAGTCGGCGAAGGAGCCGAGGAACATCCAGCTCTGCGCGGTGATCATACCGGCAATGCCACCCGGCAGCAGCAAATCCAGGCAGCGCTCGATAAACGCCCCGGAGAGGTCGGCCTTGCCGGCCGGATAATGCGCGTGGACATACTGCTTCAGCTCTGCGTTCATCTTGCGGCTGCCCATGTACGGGGGATTGGTTACCACCGCATGATATTTGAGCTCATTTTCGGTTTTCAGCAGCGAACCGATACCGGCGGGGTCGTTCAATACGCTGATATTTGGCGGAATGCCTGCCGCCTTGGTGTTCAGCGCGAAAATCGCGAGCTCGGCGGCACGCGGGTCGATGTCCATGCCGTAGAGGTTTTTGTTCACGATCAATTGCGGAATTTCGGACTCGGCATAGCCGCGTTCCCGGTAAATTTCGAACAGCAGATCATAAGCGCAGAGCAGCATATTGCCGGAGCCGCAACAGGGGTCACAGAAACGCAGTTTCTCAGGAGAATCGATCACTTGAAACTCCGGTGGCAAGGCGGCATCAATGTAGTATTTCATGCGGTTTTTCAGCGCAGAGCCGGGATGGTTGAGCATCCATAGGCGGCCGAGCGAATTTTCCACCAGATAGCGGACGATCCAACCGGGGGTGAAAAGCTGGGTCACGGCGGGGATGTCTTTGGCCCCGATGGTTTTGCCCATGGCCCGGTTTTTCTCGTCGGCAATGAAGAACTGATACAGCCAGCTGAGCGATTCAAGTTCTGCGAAATCGGGATCGCCCGTCAGGTGACGCCTGCGGCAGTCGCGGATGAACTGCTTGCAGGCGGCTTCCTGCGGCATGGCCGCCAGCAGTTTACGGCGGGCAGCCTGCGCAATCGTTCTTAATCGGGCAATATCCATTTTTACTTTTTGAATTGAAAATTGAAAGTTAAAAATTGAAAATTATAAGAAACCATTTCCAATATTAACTGGTAATGCTTTTGTAAAAAGACTTCCAATTCCTTAATTTTCCACTTTCCATTTTCCATTTTCAATTAAAACTTGCGTACAACGCAAGTTTTCAATCCGCGTGAATTTCGGCGTTTCGCTTCAGGATGTCTTCGAGTTTCATGGCGGCTTCCTCCCATTCTCCGGTATAGCGCTCCTGGTCGATCTGGAGCTCGTGCAGACGGCGGTTGAGCTTGGGGAAGTCGAGCGCTTCGCCGCTGGAGAGCTGCTCCAGAATCTGGCGGCTCTCGGTGTCGGTCTGTTCGATGGCGGCCTCGAGGCGGGCGACTTCCTTTTCGAAATGCTTTTTCTCGCCCTGCAATTCCTGGCGCAGGCGGGCGCGCTCGCGGCGGCGTTCCTTGCGCTGGTCGGCGGATTCCTCTTCTTTGGCGGCGTCCGTGACGGCGGTATTCAGCTGGCTGGATTTTTCCAGGTAATACTGATAGGTGCCGGGGTATTTGCGGACGCCGGGGGGCTCCATGGCGATGATGATTTCGGCGGTATTTTCAACGAACTCGATGTCGTGGCTGACCATGCAGATCGTGCCCTGATATTGTTTGAGCGCGGCCTGCAGGGCCTCGCGGGCGGCGATATCGAGGTGGGTGGTCGGTTCGTCCAGCACCAGCAGATTGGGGGGATTGACGAAGATCCGGGCGAAGCAGAGGCGGATTTTTTCGCCGCCGCTCAGTACCTTGACCGGTTTGTCGGCCTCGCTGCCGGAGAAGCCGAATGCACCGAGAATCGAGCGCAGCGAATTCGGCGGCGTTTTCTCGCCGGCGGCGGCGCGGACCACGTCGTAGGCTGTGGATTCGGCGGGCAGGATGTCGGAAAATTCCTGCGCCTGATAACCCAGCACCACGTTGTGACCCAGCACCACTTTGCCGGACTGCGGCTTGAGGTAGCTGGTCAGGAGTTTGAGCAGCGTGGTTTTGCCGGTGCCGTTGTAGCCGACAATGGCGATTTTGTCGTTGCGCTTGATCTCGAGGTTGATATGGCTGAGGAGCTCCTCGTTTTCCTTGTAGGAGAACGTGAGGTCCTCGAAGCGTGCGGACTCTATGCCCGAGGGCGGCGGCGCGGGCAACAGGATCGACCCGGAGAAGCCGAGTTCGTCCATCTCCTCGACCCGCTCGATTTTGTCGAGTTTCTTGATCAGGCTCTGGGCCATGGCGGCCTTGGTGGCTTTGTAGCGGAAACGGTCGATATTCTGCTGCATCTGGTCGATTTTGCGGTCCTGGTTGCGCTTGGCGGAAATGGAGGCCAGACGGCGGTTTTCGCGTTCGCGCCGGTAGTAATCGTAGTCGCCGGCGTAACGGGTCAGGGCGGCCTGGTTGATTTCGACGATGATCGACACCAGGCGCTTCAGCAGGAAACGGTCGTGCGAGATCAGCATCAGCGTTCCCTGAAACGATTTCAGGAAGCGGCAGAGCCACTCGACGGCGGGGATATCGAGGTAGTTGGAGGGTTCGTCCAACAGTAGAATATCGGGGTTTGCCACCAGCACGCGGGCGAGCTGGGCGCGCATCTGCCAGCCGCCGCTGAACGAAGTCAGGGGGGCGTCGAGCGCGGCGATTTTGAAGCCGAGGCCGGTGAGAGCGGTTTTCGCGTCGTTGCGCAGGTGATAACCGCCGAGGGCGGCGTAGCGGCTCTCGAGTTCGCCGTGCTCGCGGAGTAGGGCAGGGCGGTTTGGTGCATCGGCGGGGAGCTCGGCCAGCAGGTGGTCGATTTCGGCGATGCGGGCGGCGAACTGGAGCAGCTCGGGGATGGCGTCGGCCACGTAGTCGAGCAGCGAGCGCGTTTCGGTATCGGGCGGCAGTTGCTGGCGCAAATGGCTGATCCGCATGCCGTTCGGCAGCAGGATGGAGCCTGCGTCCGGCGTCATTTCGCCGCAGATCATGGCAAAGAGGGTACTCTTGCCGGAGCCGTTCGGCCCGACAATGCCGACGCGCTCGCCGGGGTTGATGCGTAAATTCACATGCTCCAGGATTTCCTGGGCTCCAAACGATTTCGAGACATCAATAAAATCAATCATAATTCAATTCTTTCTTAATCCAAAAGTGAAACAAAGCGGAATCCGACCTGGTTGAAACTGGTTTCGTCGGAGTCGATCGTCTGCATGACCGGGCGGGTCAGCGTGTTGACGATACGCACTGCGTTGTTATCCATAGTAAACTCGTGCGTTTCCGGGCTGGTGCGCATGCCGAAAACGGAAGTATCGGAGGTATCGCCGTTGCCATTGGCGGCGCCGTTGCGCGGCAGGAAAATGCCGCTTTCCCATTCATAATTCTGAATCCCGGTCGAGGCCCGGCGCAGCTGAATCAGCGAGGGCAGCGTGAATTTGCGGCCCCGCCGCCCGCCCAGCCATTCGCAATAAGCCATGGCGGCTTCCGGGGTGATGCCGGAGACGGGATCGACTGCGTTGAAGCCTTCCAGGTAACCGTCATCTTCAGTGAAAATGTTGAAAAACTGGCGCTTCTTGATCCATTTGGGCATGTATTTGTCGCGCAGCTCGGGCGACTCCAGCTGCTGCCAGAAACGGTGGTATTCGTCAAAAGTCACGGCTTCGCGGCTGATGAAGAAACCGGGCGTTTCGCGCCAGACCCGGACCGTGGAACCGGACTGGCTGCCCTCTCCGATAAATGCCGCCGTGCCGGCCGGCACATAGACCATCTGCTCCGGAATCTTCCCGGGAGAGGCAAGCAGTACCTGCTCCTGGTCGCAGATACCGATATAGAGAGGGTAATGGAACACCGGCAAATCCGCGGATTCGACCCGCAGCAGGTATGGACCGGCGTTGATCTTGTGGTTATTGAACGGGGGTTCCGGCAGCGGCAGGAACTCCTCCGGCGGGATCGGTTTGTAACCGCGAAGCGGCAGCGGCGCGAAGGAGACTTTCAGGTCGGACACGGCGTAGATCGAGAGCAGCCCTGCGTTCTGGCGCACCATCCGTACCTGGTTGTCGAGAGCTTCGTCCGCGGCCAGCGCGGAATAAAATATGCTGCGGCGCTGTGAGCGCATCTCGCCCAGCAGCTTCCGGGTTTCGTTGAAGTTGCGGGTTTCGATGCTGAACCTCACCCTCTTGACGAAGATATTGGCCAGGAAGGGCTCGATTTCCTCGCGGGCGGACGCGCCCTCGGCCCGCTTCAACAGGTCGGCGGCCTGGTCATAGTAATTGTTGAACTCGATCACCTGTCGCGCCAGATCCATTTCGAGGTAATCGCCGGATTGGTTGATCGGTTGTTCATGGCGGTAGCGTTCAAGGTTGTGGTAGATATTGCGTGCGCGCAGCATCGCCAGGTCGCCGTTAAGCATATGCGAATCGGCCAGCCGCAGGTACGACACGCTGCGGGCGGAGGCATCGATCTGCTCGAGCCCCCAGAGTCCGAACATGGTCACCGTGGCCACCAGCAGCACCGAGGGCACCAGCGGATGCCGCCGGAAAAATTTGAACACCCGCGAATAAAACGGAATCGGATACGCCATGACCGGATAGTTGGCCATGTAATTGCGGATGTCCTGAATCAGGTCGTTCACGCTCTGGTAACGCTTGTCCTTGCTGTACGCCATGGCCTTCAGGCAGATGGCTTCAAGTTCTTTCGGAATATGCCGTTTGGGGGCGCGCTTGCGCGGAGAGAGGATCTGGCCGCAACGGACCTTGGCCAGGATATCGGCGGAATTCCCCCCGGTGACCGGGGATTCCTCCAGCGTCAGCATCGAATACATGATGCAGCCGAGGCTGTAAATGTCGCTGCGCTCGTCCACATCGCTGATGACGCCCGAGGCCTGCTCCGGCGACATGAACGCCGGGGTGCCCGTGATGATGCCGTCCGAGGTGGACATGGGGTTGTCGGCGGTACCAAGCTCCGGGGGGATGATCTCGTCGTTGTCCTGGCCGTTCAGGTACTTGACCAGTCCCCAGTCCATGACCTGGACTTCGCCGAAGTCCCCGATCATGATGTTGGACGGCTTCAAATCGCGGTGGACCAGCCCGCGGCTATGGGCGAAAGCCAGCGCGTTGCAGGCGGCAATCAGGATTTCCAGCAGCAGGTGGGTGGTGTATTTGCGGGTGTACTCGGGATCGCCCGTCTGGGTACGGAAAATGATGGTCCGCAGGTTCTCGCCGACGACCTTCTTCATGGTGAAATAAATCCCGGCATCGCTGAAAATGCCGAAATCGTGGACCGGCACGATATTCGGGTGTTCGATCTGGGCCGTGGTCCTGGCTTCCCGGATAAACCGGGCGAGGAAATGGCGGCGGTTGCGGTTCTGGGGCCGCAGTACCTTGATCGCCACTTCGCGTCCCAGTTTCGGGTCGAGCCCCGACATGATCGTGCCCATGCCGCCCATGCCGATGGTGGTCAGCTCGCCGTAATCGGCCAGCGAATTCGACGGCTCGGTCAGCAAGCCGTTCAATTCCCGATCGGAAATGTAATCGTTTTCGCGTGGAGTATTATTTAAGGATACGGTTTTTTCCGCGCTGACCGGTTCTCCGGGCCGGATTGTCGCTGTATCCTGAGTATCTTCACCCATATGATGATAAGCTCCGTTTTATTGAGCCTGTGGAGTGTATTCGCTGCTGAGCTTCGAGGCTTTTTCCTGCAGTTCGCGCAGTACTTTGACGAAATCGGAGTAGGTTTTCTCGCCTTCGCCTTTGACGATCGGCAGCGCCAGGGTATCTTCCGGGTTGAATTTATCCGGGAAGATGAAACACTGTGCCTCTTCCTTGTTCCCGAAATCGTATCCATGCACCGCCACGACCACGCCGACCAGCTGTCCCTGACGGCTGATGATGAAGTCGCCTTCCTCGGCGGCGAGTTCGCTGCGGTTGCGCACGGAATTCCGGATATACATATAATGCTCATTGCCCGAGAGATTCAGCGAGCAGCGGCCATCCAGCGAAGTGGTTTCCTTGCCGAAGCTGTTGAACTTGAACAGTGTCAGGTCCTGCAGTCCGCGCTCCTTCAGCTGGCTGAACGTCAGCACCGGCAGCGGCTCGCCTTTGGCTTCGGCGACTTCCACCAGCGCGACACGGTTGTCGGCGTTCAGCGTCAGGACCGGCCCGGTCATCGGCACGGTTTCGTCCGTGGACTCCGGCCGTTTCATCTGATAATCCAGCCGGATCACCTTGTTGTAACCCGTATGGATCTTGGTAGTGCCGGTCAGGGCGCGGAAGGTGGAGGCCAGATACGTCTTGCCGTCGATGGTGACTTCCGGCAGGTAGATTTTTTCGTTAACCTTGGCGTTGAGCAGCAGGCGTTCATTTTCGAGGTTCAGTGTTACCTCGACGGCGGCGGCGGCGTACTTGGTGAGGGCGTCGCTGCGCAGCTGTTCCTCGGCCTGGGCAAGACGGGTTTTGGCGTCTTCCAGGGTATCGACGGCGGCTTTGGCCTTTTCGGCAACCTGGGCTAGCTCTACACGGGCTTCTTCGCGTTCTTTGGCGGAAGCGGTCAGCTCCTGTTTGGTCGTGGCCAGCTCTTTCTGGGTTGTCGAGAGGCTGCCTACGGCATCATTCAACAGGTTTTTCATGTTTTCGAGTTTGGTCCTGGTTTCGGCCAGTTCCACTTCTTTTTCAAAAATCGCCCGCTGGGATTTCTCGACTTTGCCTTTGGCCTCGGCGAGTTCCTTTTCGGTGGTATTCAGCTTGCCGGTGGTCATGGCGAGGCCGAGTTCGGCTTCGCGCATCCGGCCGGTGGAGAGCTTCAATTCGCCTTCCCGGGCGGTAAGCTGCTGATTCACTCTTTTCACATCATCTTTGGTTTTCTGCAGGTCCACGCTCAGGGCGGTGATCTGGCCGCGGTTCAGGTTTAGTTCCGAGGCCAGAAGTTCCTGCTTCGCCGTAGCGAGGTTCAGCTGTTTGTCCTTGTCCTGCAGTTGGGCCTGGGCGCGCTGAAGTTCGGCGGCCTTGACGGTGGCGTCGTTCTGAGTTTGCGCCAGGATCTGGCGGATGCGCTGCATTTCGGCTTCCAGACGGGCCCGTTCGGCCTCCAGCTGGGCCTTGTCGGTCTCGAGGGTGTTCTTTTCGGTCTGGACCTGGGCGCGTTTTTCCACTTCCTCGCGCATCTGATCAAGATATTCGTTTCTGGTCACCTGTACAATGGCGGATGCGGGGACCGTTTTGGTTCCGCGCGCCTCGCCTGTACCGGTTGCCAGCGACATCGCCGACAGCACCAGAAAGTCGCATATGATGATCAGGATCGACCGGTTCACTCTTTCCTTGCTCCGTTTTCGCTGATAAACTTCTGTTTAAGCGGATACTGCATGAACAAACGCAGGAATACGCTGAAAATAATCCCCACCAGCGTGGAGGAATACGCGATCAGCTTACTGATATCCGGGTTGAAGGTGATGACGATAAACGCCGACACCGTCCCGAACAAACCGAAATAAAGCGGCAGGTCGAGGAAAAGGTCGGCGTTTTCCAGTTTCTTCATCCGGACGGCAATGTTTTCGACGCTGAGCCGGAGGTTCCGGAACACCAGGAATGCCGAGATAAAGGCAAACGCCTGCAGCGTCATGACGAAAATCAGAATAAAGAAGGAAAGTTTGGCCGTGATCGCGGCAGCGTTGCGGGCGGTTTCCGCCGCGGCGGCATTGGCCGCACTGTTACCGGGTTGGATTTCGGCCACGGCTCCGCCTTCGAACAGCGAACGGAAAAACTCATTGCTGTTGTAGAAGTAGAGCATCAGCAGTGCGATGATCACCGCGACTCCGGCGTATACGGCAATCAAACCAATCAACTTTCCGAATTTATTCATGGTCATTTATCCTCAGACTTTTTGTATCTTCTTGTTGCCGTGCCACCAGGCGATCAGCGACGTACAGATGTAGAGCGACGAGAAGAAGCCCACCATAATACCGATCGCCATCATGAAGACGAAGTCGTTGATCGATACCCCGCCGAAGAAATACATGGTTAACAGCACCAGCAGCGTGGTCCCGGAGGTCAGCACACTACGGCTCAGGGTCTGGTTGATACTGAGGTCGATCAGTTCCCAGAAGCCCGGACGGGCGCCGTTATTGACGTTTTCACGGACACGGTCGAAAATAACGATGGTATTGTTGATCGAATACCCGATAATCGTCAGGATCGAAGCCACCACCGGCAGCGAAATCTGGCGTCCGCAAAGCAGGTAGATGCCGATACTGATGATCACGTCGTGAACCAGTCCGATCACCGCGGCAAACCCGTAGTTGAACTCGAACCGCAGCGCGATATAGATCATCATGCCGATAAAGGCGACGATACAGGCGATGACCGCCATTTTGGTGAACTGCAAGCCCACGAGACCGCCGACGGAGTTTTCCTGTGCGCCGGTGAAGCCGGCTTGCGGGAACTGTTTGGTCAGTACGTCGGCCAGCTTGGCGCTGGCCTGGGCCGCGTCGTCGGTAACGGTATCGCCGGTGGCAGGAACAATGATTTCGAGTTTCTTGTCGGCGCCGCCGGTTGTGGATTTATAAGCGATGCGGGCCTGTGAATAGCCGGCGTCGCTCAGGGCCTTTTCGATATCCTTCTGCGGGATCATGGTCTTGTATTCAAAGGTGATCTGCTGACCGCCGGTGAAGTCAATGCTGAACGTGGACATGCCGCGGTAACCGCAGACACCCAGGCTGGCAACGACCAATGCAACCGAAGCGATGAGCACGATTTTGCGGTAATCGACATACTTGAAGTTCGGCCGTTTGAAAAACTCCATCATGTGCAACTTCGTGAGCGGTTTGATCCGGTCCATGATGTCGAAGATCAACCGGGTCAGGAACAGCGCAGTGAACATGCTGGCGGCAATACCGAGGCACAGCGCCACGGCGAAACCCTTGATGGCCCCCGTACCGAAGTACATCAGAATCAGGCCGACGAAGAAGGTGGTCAAATTGGAGTCGAGAATTACCGTGAATGCCCGGCCATAACCGGCCTCAATGGCGCCGCTGATGCTTCGCCCTGCGTTCAGTTCCTCTCGAATACGCTCATAAATAAGCACGTTGGCGTCGATCGACATCCCCATGGTCAGGATGATCCCGCCGATACCCGGCAGCGTCAGCGTCGAGTCAAAAGCTGCCATGGCCCCGAGCAGCACAATGAAGTTGCAGCCCAGCGCGATCGAGGCCACGATCCCCGCCAGACGGTAATAAATCAGCATGAACAACGCGACCAGCCCGAGGGCGATGGCCCCGGTGACGACCCCCTGGCGGACGTTGTCCGCGCCCAGGGTCGGGTCGGTATCGAACATCCCGTCCACGCGGATCTGCAGCGGCAGGCTGCCGCTGGTCAGCGCGTTGGAAATATTCTGAACTTCTTCCTGCGAGAAACGGCCGGTAATCGACGCGTTGCCGCCGATGATGGCGCCTTGAATAACCGGGGCGCAATAAAGCTTGTCGTCCAGCACGATCGCCAGGCGGCGGCCGATGTTTTTCGCGGTGATTTCACCAAACTGCTGCGCGCCCTGAGCATTGAAACGCAGCGAAATCATGCGCTGGTTGTACTCGTCGGTCTGCGGATGGGCCGAGGCTACGCCTTTGCCGTCCATGACGGCGTTTTTCAGGTTCAGGAAGACATATTCCTTTTCGGTTTTCTGATTTCTGTCCACCGAAACCGCGGTCATCATCGTGTAGCCGAGCGGCGGGACGAAGTTGACGGGGTCGGCCATATACTGGCGGACCAGTTCGTCGTTATTGTCGGGCACGAGGCAGAAACGGAGCTTGGCGCTCATTTTGATGAGTTCGAGCAGCTTGAGCTTTTCATCCTTGGTCACCACCGGTACGCGGAGGGAGATGAAGCGGCCGCCGGCCGGGGAAATTTCCGATTCGTAGATTTTCTGGCCTTCCATACGGACGCGAAGAGTTTCGATGGCCTGGTCGCGATAGCGTTCGAAGTCATCGAGGGCGCTGATGGTTTCCTTTTTGCCGTCTTTGCCGATCACTTCCTGAGTTTCAGGAATCAGTTCGAGCAGGAATTCAACCCCGCCGTTAAGGTCGAGACCGAGGCGGATCGAGCTGCTGGATTTCTTGCGGACGAGACTGATCACGTCGCGGTTGTCCTGCAAATCCTGGCCGTTCACGAGGGCGGTCAGGTCCACATTCAGATTTTCAGCGGCTTCCAGCACGGCCTGCGAGGGATAAATGCTGTTATCGGCTTTCTGCCGGTTTTCCGCTTCATTGATTACTTTGTTCAATTCGGCATTCTGGGGATCTTTGGCCGCCGACCTCAGGGTCTGATAAAAATCACGCGGGGTCAGCGGATACATCGACAATCCGAAAACCGCCAACACCACGATCGCAATGACCAGACGCAGCACATACGGACGTTTATTCATTTCTTATATTCTCTCCAATTAGTAATCCGTATTATTTGCCTTTTTCCGGGGTTTCTTCTTTGCCCGGTCTGGCGTTGATGGCGCCCTTGGCCACTTCAACTCTGGTGTCTTTGGCGATTTCGACGAGGAAAGAATCGTCCTTGACTTCAACGATTTTGCCGTACAGTCCGCCGGCGATGACGACGTCCGAACCCTTCTGCAGTGCGTTGACCATTTCCTGATGGCGCTCGCGCTGCTTTTTCTGGCTGCGGCTGGTGATCCAGAACATGGCCACGATCATGACGATCAGCGGAACCCAGATTATCATCCCTTCAGCTCCGCCCTTCGGGGCATTTGCCGGTGCTGCGGGGGCAGGTGCGGGAGCGTCGGCCTGAGCCAGTACAATCGTGTGGTAAAGCATTTTCGTTTTCCTTTTATCTATAGTTTGTTAGTTATAACTCAACATATCAGAACAAAATACATCAAAAACGCCGAATAGCAAGCAAAAATTACAGTAAAATTCCGTATTTTCTGTGACCCGCCGTCCGTTCAGGCGACAAGAAAAAGTACACCCGGAAAGTCGGATAAACTTCCCGGGTGTACCTGGTTTGATGGATGTGGCCGTTATTTCAGGGCTTCGGTCATCAGCCCGGCGATGCGCTTGGTGAAGGTCAGCGGGTCGCTGATCGGGCTGCCTTCGGCCAGCAGCGACTGGTCGAGGAGCAGTTGCGCGTAGCCTTTCAGCTTCGGGTCGGCGGCGTCCTTGTCGTACAGCTTCTGCATGCCGGCCACCAGCGGATGATCCGGGTTCAGCTCGAGAATCCGCTTGGCGGACGGAATGTCCTGATTCATGGCGCGGTAGAGGCGCTCCATGTGCGCGCTCATGGCGTTCGGATCGCTGACGAGGCAGCAGGCGCTTTCGGTCAGGCGGGTGGAGAAACGCACTTCCTTGACGGAGGCGTCGAGCTCCTTCTGGATGAATTCAACCAGATTCTTGTGCGTCTTGGCGGCTTCGCCAATGCGCTTGTCGGCGGCTTCTTTTTCGGTATCGTCGAGTTCGATTTCGCCCTGTGCCACGGACTTGAATTTCTTGCCTTCGAATTCGGTGGCGCCCTGCATGATCCACTCGTCGATGGGGTCGGTCATGAAAAGCACATCCCAGCCTTTGCTGCGGAAAAATTCGAGGGCAGGGGAGCTCTCCACCGTCCTGCGGCTGTCGCCGGCGATGTAGTAAATCTCCTTCTGTTCCGGCGGCATGGCGGTCACGTATTCCTTGAGCGACATCAGGATGCCGGGCGCGGTATTCATCGACTCATACATGGCCAGTTCGCGGAGCTTGTCCTGGTTGGCGTAGTCGGTCTGGATGCCTTCCTTGAGGATGCGGCCGAATTCGCGGAAAAATTCCTGGTACTTGGCCGGCTCGCTCTCCTGCATTTTCTTGAGCTCGGAAAGGAGTTTGCGGACGACGTTTTTCTGAATCTTGTGAATCAGCGGATTTTCCTGCAGGATCTCGCGCGAGACGTTCAGCGGGAGGTCGCTGGAGTCGACCACGCCTTTCAGGAAGCGCAGGTAATCGGGGACCAGTTCCTTGCATTCGTCGCTGATGAATACGCGGCGGACGTAGAGCTGGAGGCCCTTTTTCTGGAATTCCGGCATGAAAATGTTGAAATCGGATTTCTCCGGGATGTAAATCAGGGCGCGGAACTCGGTGGTACCCTCGGCGGTGAACTGGATCGATTTCATCGGCGCGCTGATCTGGTGGGTCAGGTGCGAGAAAAACGCCTTGTGCTCGGCTTCGGTGATTTCATCCGGGTTCTTCAGCCAGATCGCCTTCTGGGAGTTGATGACCTTGTCTTCGACGGTTTCGGTCTTGTCGTCATTGACTTTCTTGACCGGGAACTCGATCGGATAGGCGATATAATCGGAGTATTTCTTGATGATGTCGGCCACTTTCCACTGTTCGAGGTACAGCTGGGCGTCTTCCTTGAGTTTGATGATGACGTCGGTACCGGGGGTGTCCTTGGTCGCGGCGCCGATTTCGTAGGACTCTTTGCCGTCGGAGGTCCAGCGGACGGCGGGCTCGTCGCCGCCGGCTTTTTTGGTGATCAGCGTGACGCTTTCGGAAACCATGAAGGCGGAGTAGAAACCGACGCCGAACTGGCCGATCAGCTCCGGGATGCCGCCTTTGTTGTCCTTGTTGTCCTCGAGCGCTTTCAGAAACGCCTTGGTGCCGGATTTGGCGATGGTACCGATGTTTTCGACGACTTCCGCCTCAGTCATACCGATGCCGTTGTCGGAA
The DNA here is from genome assembly GCA_040394635.1 of Victivallis vadensis. Taxonomy (GTDB): domain Bacteria; phylum Verrucomicrobiota; class Lentisphaeria; order Victivallales; family Victivallaceae; genus UBA5239. The sequence goes on from JBEBRW010000028.1 coordinate 32,282, forward strand.
ATGGTCAGTGTTTTGTTGTCCTTGTCGGCCACGATGCGGATTTTCCAGTCAAGCGCGAGCTCGGGCCGCATGACGGCTTCGAAGCGGGCTTTGTCGATGGCGTCGGCGGCGTTGGCCACGAGTTCGCGGAGGAAAATATCCTTGTTCGAGTAGAGCGAATGGATCATCAGATCCAGCAGGTGCTGTACCTCTGTTTTGAACATCTGTTTTTTGTCTGCCATAATTTTTTGTCTCCTTGTTTTTGTTTATATAATTAACCTTAAAAAGTCAACAACAAAATCCCGGTATCGGGAACCGGGTATTGAAAAGCAAAAGTTGGACCGGGCTTGATCAGGCGTTGCAGTCTTCGCAATAGCCGCGCAGCTGGTAAACCCGGGAAGTGGGAGCGAATTTGTATTCTTTGCAGATACGGTTTTCCATCCCTTCCAGGGCGGGGAGTTCGATGCGGGTCAAACGGCCGCAGCCGACGCAGAGCATGAATTCGGAATTATTGTTCAGGTTGCTTTCGAAAACGGTATCGCCTTCGCGCAGTCTGATCTCGGTGAGGAATCCGGCGTCGACAAACGTATAGATGTTGCGATACAGCGTCGAAGCGGCATGGACCATGTTCAGTTTTTTGGCTTTCTGATAAAGATCGACAATGCTGAATCTGCCTTCGATGTCTGAAATGAGTTCCAGAATGGATTCGCGTTCGACTGTATATCGTTTGTTACGGACTTTCAGATACCGGCGGAGGGCCTGCAATTGTTCTTCGTGATTCATAGCTCGTTCCTCTTGCTTGTTTATGTTCCAATGGGTAATATAACCGCAATGTTAAGGAAAATCAATAACTAAATTGACATTTTTTGCAATAACCCGGCGAAAAAAAGTAAAAAAATCGAAAATATTATCAATTTAACATGTTCATGGAAAATCAGAAGATGAAAAAACTGAAAGTACAGTTCGGCTTTCAGCGCGGCGTCCAGTTCTGCAGATGAACTTTCTTCGCGTCGAACTTATCCTTCGGCTTTTCCACGCCGGTCGGGCGGCCGATCGAGATGACGCAGAGTGGGATGATCTCCGGCGGCAGGTTCAGCGTTTTCGTCACTATTGCCATGCGGTCCTTGAGCGGATAGAAACCGAGCCAGACGGCGCCGAGCCCGGAGCCTTCGGCGGCCAGCAGGATATTCTGGGTCGCGGCGGAACAGTCTTCGATCCACATATCGGCGGCGGCGCCCTGCAGGAAATTCGCGGGATTGCCGCAGACGACGATGGCGGCGGGGGCCTTGCCCAGCGCCCGTGCGGTGGGAATGGTTGCGATGGCGTCGAGTTTCGCGCGGTCGGTGACGATGATGAATTCCCATGGACCGCGGTTGCCGGCGCTGGGGGCCGCGAACCCGGCCTTGACCAGCATGTTGAGTTCATCCATGGTGACTGGTTCGGAGGTGTAGGTACGGACGCTTTTGCGCTGGTGAATCACGGTCAGGACGTCGGGCTTGCCGCTTTCGGTGGCGGTCGCGGGTGCTGCAGGCTGAGTCTGCGGCAGCGGGCGGAGCAGCGCGATCACCACGACCACCAGCATGAGCAGAACTAAAAGGCGTTCATAAGTCATTTTTTTACCTTTGGTTTGAGGTTCAGGGTCACGTCGGGAAAAGAAATCCAGCGTCGCCCCGCAGGGGCAGAACCACTGGCACCATAAGCGCGGTTTGAAAAGCGAAGCCAGGATGAAAAGGACGGCGAGAATCGTCACCCACCAGCTCGCATGCAGCGAAAACACATGAAACGGTTCGTAGGGCCGGAAGCGGATGCCGCAGAGCAGCAGCAGAATCCCGGCGGCGGCCAGCGCCCGGCGGATGTACGGGCCATAACGGAACGTAGCGGTGACAGTTTTGATGCGACACTTCTTACCCAAATGCCCGGCGAGTTCCTGGGCGCAGCCGTAGGGGCAGACCGTGCTGCAGTAGAAGTTGCGCCGGGTGGTCAGGGCGAGCACGATGGTCAGCAGGAACAATGCCAGATTGATCGACAGCCGCCAGTTAAGCGGAGTGACGGCCAGCCAGCCCGCAATCTGGGCGAATGAGAGGTAGCTGCAGGCTGCGAAGCCCAGTACCAGCGTATTGACCGCGAGCAGCCAGAAACGCAGTTTGCCGCCCCGGCGGAGGAGGAAAAATGCCAGATTGCCGGCGAGCACTGCCAGCACCAGCAGGTCGGTCCAGTCGAATTTAATGGCCGAAATCCGGGCTTCGGGTTTGATGTTGGTGGCGAGCATCAGGCGCTTGCGCAGGGTTTCCTGAGCTGCGTTCGCGGAAAAAGTGGCTCCAGTTACTGCGTCGACCGGCAGCGACACGGCTTCCTGCGGCGTCCGGCCGAGGTATTTGGCGAAAATGTCCGCTTTCAGGATGTGCTCCCAGTGGTCGGGGTCCTCGAGGTTCTCCAAAAAATCGATGGACTTGATTGTGCCGTTATCGGGATCGAGCGTGATTTGCGCCGGAGTCGCACCGTTGAACCCCACGATATCGTCGGCCGCGGGACTGGTCAGCAGCACATTGGGATCGGTCTCCAGCGGTTCTGTTCCGGCCGGGTTCCGGTAAGAGTAGGCAAGGCAGAAAATCAGGACCAGTCCCAGGGCAAAAAACAGTTTTCCGATTCGTTGCAAGATTTCCATAAGGTATTACTACGCAAATTCCTTTCTCAAGAAGTATAATATATACCGGATTGGAAATTTTACAAGATTACCGGACATGGATTCATTTTTCATTATTTTTTGTTTCCAGAGTTGACAATTGAAAATTCCGCTGTATAATAATGCCAACGTTGGCAATTGTTGATTGAGCAATGAAAATTTGGAAAATCGCCAACGTTGGCAAAGAATGACTAATGTGACGTTAAAAAAAATTGCGGAACTCTCCGGCGTATCCATCCGGACCGTGAACCGCGCTTTGAAAAACCAGCCGGGTGTGAAGCCGGAGCTGTGCACCCGGATTCTCGAGCTGGCCAATCACCTCGGCTATACCCCGAACATCGCCGCCCGCAACCTGCGGCTGCAGCGCAGCAATTTCGTCGGCATTATTTCGTCGTTCAGCGACAATAACGTGGCGCTGCGCAAGGTCAACAACCTGCAGCAGCAGCTGGAAGAAAAAGGGTTTTTCTCGATCCTCGGCATTTTGCCGAAAACCAGCGACGAACTGCGCGGTATCCTGCAGGAATGGGCCGGCATGGTCAATACGGTGGTGTTTCTGAGCTGGAACTGCCAGCTGGAGCCGTCACAGGTGCTGCAGGGACTGCCTCAACAATTCATTTTTGTGGACATTCGCGATTTTTCGGGCTATCACTCGATGCTGCTTGAGCGCAGCAGCGGCATTCGCGAGGGCGTTTCGCAGCTTCTTCGCCGCGGCCGCCGCCGCATCGCCCGTTGCGGCAACATTGTGAGCCGTGAAGAAGGTTTCAACCAGGCGTTTGCCGATGCCGCGGGGCAGGGCGTGGAGCATTGTTATTTTCCGACCGCCGATTCATCGTTTGAGGATGGCATGAAAATCGGTCCGATGCTGCTGGAAAGCCGGGTCGACGCGGTATTTTTCGACACCGACCGGATGGCTTACGGCTTCCTCAAGTTCTGCTGGCAAAAAAATATCCGCATTCCCGAAGAAATCTCGGTGATCGGCTTCGACGACGACCCGTGGAGCAGCTACTCCTGCCCCGCGTTAAGCACCGTCGTCCATCCGATCCGCGAAATCAATGAACAGATCGTCAACCTGGCTACCCGGGCGATGCCGCCGGCCAGAATGGAATTTTCAACCCGTTTCGTCAATCGCGAAAGCATTTAACCCAGATAAGGAGATTTTATAACATGAGCAAGAAGAAAAAGTATGTGCTGGTAGGAACCGGCGGCAGGTCGTCGATGTATATCAAGGCATTGGCCATGGATTATACCGATGTCGGCAAGTTGATGGCGTTCTGCGACACCAACCAGGCCCGCATGGACTACTGGAATTCCGTGATGAAGGATGAGTACAAATCCAAGCCGATCCCGACCTACAAGGCCGACCAGTTCGACAAAATGATCGCGGACACCAAGGCCGATGTCGTCATCGTCACCTCCATGGACCGCACCCATCACACCTACATCTGCCGCGCCATGGAACTCGGCTGCGACGTCATCACCGAAAAACCGATGACCGTGGACGCCGAAAAATGCCAGCAGATCATCGATACCAGCAAGCGCACCGGCAAGAAGGTCACCGTCACCTTCAACTACCGCTATTCGCCGCGCAATACCAAGATCAAGGAAGTCCTCCGGAGCGGCATCGTGGGCGACCTCACCAGCATTCACTTCGAATGGGTGCTCTCCACGGTTCACGGCGCTGACTATTTCCGCCGCTGGCACCGCAACAAAAACAACTCCGGCGGCCTGATGGTTCACAAGTCCACCCACCACTTCGACCTTGTCAACTGGTGGACCGACTCCTTCCCGGAAACCGTTTTCGCCATGGGCGACCTGCTGTTCTACGGCAAGGAAAACGCCGAAAAGCGCGGCGTCACCGAATTCTACTCCCGCGCCAAAGGCAGCAAAGTCGCCGCCAAGGACCCGTTTGCCCTGCATGTCACCAAGGATGACGAGCGCCTGAAGGGTCTCTACTTCGGCAAGGCCGAGGAAGAGGACAACTACTACCGCGACCAGAGCGTTTTCGGCGACGGCATCTCCATCGAAGACAATATGGGCGTCATGGTCCGTTACAAGAACAAAGCCATCATGACCTATGCGCTGAATGCCCACTGTCCGTGGGAAGGCTACCGCGTCTGCTTCAACGGCACCAAGGGCCGCCTGGAATTCAACGTGGTCGAAGCTCCTTACGTGAGCGGCAGCCATGCCGACTTCAACCAGCCGGGCATGCACGAACTCGATGTGCCGAAGGAAAACATGGTGCCGGAAATCATCTTCCAGCCGCATTGGGGCAAGGCCCAGGTCATCGATTATGAGCGCGCGGTGGGCGGCCACGGCGGCGGCGACATCCGCCTGCTCGACCACCTCTTCCGCGGCGCAGAAAACGATCCGCTGGGTCACGCCGCCGGCACCCTCGACGGCGCCAAGTCGATCCTGATCGGCATCGCCGCCAACAAGTCCATGAAAACCGGTCTCCCGGTGGAAATCAAAACCCTGGTTGAGTTCTAATTCATGCTTCGTAAGGAACAGTGGGGCTCCAAGACGGTGTACATCGTCGAGGAGCACCATCATGTTCTGATCCCGTGGGCGGAGCAACCAACTCCGCCCCATATTCTGACCCTCGATCACCATACCGACGTGCTCGCTTCAAATAAGACTTTTTCGAGCGTTGAGGAAGCCGTCAAAAATCTGCGTCACGACGAGCACATCGACTACGCCTTAAGAGCGAATATCATCAAAAGCTCGATTATCTTTTCCACCGTCAACTACGCGCAGAATTACCACCCGGATATTCAAATCGTCAACTTCCACAATTACCCGGAATACCCCACGCCGGAAAACCGCGAAGAGCTCGCCGCCTACTATGGCGAAGCCATCGAATCGCACCATCTCCGCCAATGCCTCGCGCAATGCGATCTGCAAACGCCCTACATCCTCGATATCGACTTCGATTATTTCAAAACCAAGCGCTCGATTCACCCGCAGGATGCCGCCGTATTTCTTGAACTGGTCGCCAATGCCCAGTGCCTGACAGTCTCCCGCGAAACCGATTGGGTTCGCCTCCTGAACCAGGACTGGGAAAAAATCGACGCCGACTACCTCGAAGCCGAATTGAAGAAAAATCTGCAAGTATAAATTGCATTTATTTGATTTGCAAGCCGGTTTTGCGATTGAAATTCCGGCGAAAGAGTGTAATTTACCGTTTAAACATATTTTATTTAATCATACTAATCGGACAGACATGAAGATAAGCGAGGTAAGTGAAGTCGGACATATTGTGATCGGCAGCGGATTGGCTGGTTTGTCCACCGCGCTGCACCTGGCCAAAGCCGGTGAAGAAGTCGTCGTCGTCACTAAATCCGGAATCGACGACTGCAATACCAAGCTGGCCCAGGGCGGCATTGCCTGCGTATGGGACGACAAAGATACGTTTGACGAGCACATTTGCGACACGCTGACGGCGGGCGTCAAACTGTGCAAGGAAGACGTGGTCCGCCGGATCGTCGAAGCCGGTCCGCAAGCCATCTGCGAGCTGATCGAGCTGGGAACGCATTTCACCACCCGCGGCGAACTCGGCGATTCCAAGCATCAGGACGAATACGACCTCGGTCGCGAGGGCGGCCACCACAAGCGCCGCGTACTTCATGCCGGGGATATCACCGGTGCCGAAGTGGAGCGGGCTCTGATTGAGGCCTGCCAGGCGCATCCGAAAATCACGATCCACGAGCACCATATGGCGATCGACCTCATCACCAGGCGCCGCCTCGGCCTTCGCGGCGACGACCAGTGCCTCGGGGTTTATGTGCTGGATCACCGCCAGGATACCATCAAAACGTATCTGGCTACCACTACTACCATCGCCACCGGCAGTCCCGGCAAGGTTTATCTGTATACCAGCAATGCCGACGTCGGCTGCGGCGGCGGGCTCGCCATGTGCTACCGCGCCGGTTTGCCGATTGTCAACATGGAATTCATCCAGTTCCACCCGACGATTCTCTATCACCCGAAAATCAATTCATTCCTGATCAGCGAAGCCGTCCGCGGCGAGGGCGCCGTCCTGAAGTGCCGCGACGCCAACGGCAACCTGATCGAGTTCATGGATAAATACCATCCGATGAAAAGCCTGGCCCCGCGCGACGTGGTGGCCCGGGCCATCGACCGCGAAATGAAAGAGCGCGGCGAAGAATGCGTATTTCTCGACATCCGTCATCACAGCGAAGAAACGTTGAAGCTGCGTTTCCCGAATATTTTCGCCAAGTGCCTCGAGGCCGGCATCAATATGGCCAAGGACCTGATTCCGGTAGTGCCCGCCGAACATTATTCCTGCGGCGGCGTCCGTACCGATTATCAGGGCTACACCGGCATGCCGGGGCTGTACGCTGCGGGCGAAGTTGCCTGTACCGGGCTGCATGGTGCCAACCGTCTGGCCAGCAACAGTTTGCTGGAAGCGCTGGTTGTGCCGCGTTTCCTGGTCGAGCATGCGCTGGCCCACGCCGGAGAGCTGCGCCGGAGCCGTCCGGCCGACCTCTGCCCGGTCTGGAGCTGCGGCGCGGCCACCAATTCCGACGAAATGGTCGTGATCTCCCACAACTGGGATGAAATCCGCCGTTTCATGTGGGACTATGTAGGGATTTTCCGGACCAACCGCCGCTTGGAGCGCGCCAAGGCCCGTATCAAACTTTTAAGCTCGGAAATCGAGAAATTCTATTGGGACTTCCTGGTCAGCCGCGACCTGCTGGAGTTACGCAACATCGCCTGCGTGGCGGAAATCATCATCGACTCCGCCATGAGCCGCAAGGAGAGCCGCGGCCTCCATTACAACGCGGATTACCCGACCCTTAACCCCAACCTGGATTTCGTCGACACCGTGATCCAACGCAGTTTTAAATCATGATAACCAAACTTACTGTTGCACCGCATATCAAAGATATTATCCGCCGGCTTTCCGAAGCCGGATACGAAACTTACATCGTCGGGGGCGCCATCCGCGACCTGATGCTCGGCCGCACGCCGAAAGACTACGACATTTCGACCTCGGCCCGCCCGGAACAAGTCAAAGAGGTGTTCGGCCGCAAGCGCACCATGATCATCGGCAAGCGCTTCCGCCTGGTCCACCTGTACCATGGCGATGAGATCATCGAAATCAGCACGTTCCGCCAGGCCCCCGAGTGCACCGGGCGCATCGAAGACAAACAGTTTGCCCATCCGGCCCCGGAAAATATGATTTTCAGCGACAACGAATACGGCACCGCCGAGGAAGACGCCTGGCGGCGCGATTTCACCATCAATGCACTGTTTTATGACCCGCTGACCGAGAAGATTCTTGACTTCACCGGTCACGGCATCAGCGATATGGAAAACGGCATCGTCCGCGGCATCGGCAATGTGGCGCTGCGCTTCGAGGAGGACCCGGTCCGGCTGCTGCGCGCGCTGAAGCTGGTCGGCCAATATTCGTTCCGCATGAGCCAGGAAACCGAGGAAGCGCTGTTCCGTCAGATGCCGCTGATCATCCATGCCTCGCCCTCGCGGCTGACGCTGGAAATGGAGAAGATCATGAAAGGCACGTACAGCCACGCGATTTTCCCTGCGTTCCACCGTTACGGCCTGCTGAAATATTTCCTGCCGTATCTGGACGCCAACTGGGATACTCCGGCGGGCCAATACGCCATCCGGCTCCTGGAAGGGCGCAACAAACGGGTGCAGGCAGGCGCATTTCGCGACAGTATTTCGGTGGCGATGGCCGCGCTAGCGCTGCCGTTCATCGAGAAGCGTTTCGGCTGCGGCGCCGGCGAACTATGGCCCTACGAGCCCCGCACGCTCGGCATTATTTACCAGGTGTTGAACCAGGTGTACCAGCCGCATCATATCATCAAGCGCCTGAGCATGTCTGCCGACCGGATGCTTCAGCTTCAGACCGCGCTGGTGAATTCCGGCAAAGTCGGCCGGATCAGCGGTATGCAGGGGTATGTGCACGCCCGTGAACTCATGGTTATCCAGAATCAGGTGGAGTGGCACTCGCCCACGCTCGAGGGCCGCTGGCCCACCCGCGCCGCCGTGGATGAGGACAGGCCCCGCAAGCCGTCACGCCGCAAGCGCGACAACCGTCACCGCAATCCCAAACAGCCCGACATCAAGGCCCCGGCCGAAAACTGAGTTACTCCAGCATTCCCCGGAAAAGTTCCGCCCAGCCGCGACCGGTCATCGCCAGCGTATCCTGGCTGACTTCGACGGTGTGCCCGACGCGGGGATCGAAGTTCGAGCAAGTGCTCATTTCAAGGTCGTAAACCAGGCATTCCGGGTAATTCATCAGCATCCAGTCTTTGGCGCCGAAGCCCCGGAACGGAAACTCGCAGGCGTCTACTTTGCGTAATCCGCAGTGCCTGGCCGCCAGCTCAAAAAACAAATCCTGACCGGCCATGCTTTGTTCCAGATGTGCCCCGGCGTATCTGGCATAAACATCGCGGTTGAACCAGAGCAGCGTGTGGTTGCGCCAGGTGCCGCCCGCGTGAATGTCGATAAAGAGGTCGAACCCGTGCGGCTGCGCCTTGGTCCACTGCTGGATACAGGCCACTTCCGGCTGGATGTTTTCGGCCCAGCAGCGGTTGGTATTCCAGCCGTCGAGGTTGCAGCCATTGCTGCCGAGCGCGGCGCAGTCCGTGTTCACGGTCGGCACCACGTAAAAAGCCATCTTCTTCAGGAGTTCCGGCGTTTCCGCCAGCGTCTCCAGCAGCGGCCGGATGGTGTGGGCCCCGATGATTTCCTGTGGTGAATGCTGGCCGACGATGAACATGAAATGTTTCTTGTCTTTGTCCGGCACGGTATTATCGGAGGCGGTCAACAGATGAATCGGGCGTCCGCCGACCGACTGGCCGATTTCTGCGATTTTGACGAATGGCAAGGTGCGCGCCCAGTCCAGCAACTCGTAACGCTCCGTCTCCTGAAAAGGGATCGATGATGCAATATAAAAATCCTCCGCCGGAGCCTCGAGCAGCGGATAAAACCGCCCGGCGTCGTCTGCCGGTTCAAGCAGTTTCACCTTCTGCCATGTCACCCGGTCGCGGCTCCAGAAAAACACCGGTGCCATGTTCGGCATGCTGTTACTGAACGACATATGCATCCGCAGTTTGCTCCGGCCCGCTTCGGCGCCGCTGACTCTCGCATAGACCCAGTACGTTTGTGAACAGACAAACTCCGGCCCGGTGAAGAGGTGCAGCACATTTCCAGCCGCATCGTACTTCGAAAACACCCGGCTCGAGCAGGGGAAATCGGTGGAAACCCGGGGGCCGCCGGGGTCGTCCTTCATGTTCCATAACTCCATCCGGACCGTGTTGTAAGCCTTGAAGGAACGCAGTGGGCTGCCCGGCGGAATGCTCCAGCGCAGCGGCACCACCGGCATTTCCGGTTTTTCCAGCGGGAAATCACCTAAGCGCCGCAGTTCGCTGTCACTACTTCGCGCCGCGAAAAGCTGGGCCCGGCAGTAACCGAAAAACTCCTCGGCATTCGGGCGGTTCCGCGCCACATAGGCGATATTGGCCAGCACCACCCCGGCCCGGAAATGCTTTTCCGTATAGGTCACCACCGGCAGCCTGGTGACCACGACCAACGAATCATCCCGGCGATTGACAACGCGCAGGTAGCCGTGCCGGTCCAGCAGCAATTTCCAGCCGCCGTCGCCATGCTCGGCCGTCAGGAGTTCGATATCATCATCCGGAAATACCGGTTCGGCAAGTTCCACTTCAAGCTCCACATAAATCTCCGGGAAAAATGCCAAATTCGGATCGCTCAGTTCGTTCTGACGGTAAAACCGGGATTGCCAGCGGCCGGAATCATAGGAAATCAGCTCGAAATCAGCGAATTCCTTGACCGTGAAAAGGTTAAGTCCGGAAGTATTCATATTTTTATTTCCTTGAATTGTGCATATTCTTTTAGAATACTGTGCCATCGGCGGTTTTCAAGAGTTGCAATCTGCGCCGACGCCATTAAATTAATAAAAAAATGGAGAAATTATGAACATTGTCATCAGCGCCGGGCCGACGCGGGAAAAAATCGACGCGGTACGGTTCATCAGCAACCGCTCCACCGGCAAAATGGGCTATGCCCTGGCCGCCGCCGCCGCCGCCGCCGGGCACCGCGTGACGCTGGTCAGCGGCCCCGTCAATCTGCCCGCGCCCGACAAAGTGAATCTGGTCAAGGTGGAAAGCGCCGCCGATATGGCCGCCGCCATGAAAGAGGCCGCCGCCGATTGCGATGTCATCATCATGGCCGCCGCCGTGGCCGATTACCGCCCCGTCAAGGCGCTGCCCAATAAAATGAAAAAGACCCCCGGCAACCTTTTTCTGGAGCTGGAGCGTACCGAGGACATCCTGCTGGCACTGGGCGCGGCCAAGCGCCCCGGTCAACTGCTGGTCGGCTTCGCCGCCGAGACCGACGACCTGCTGGAAAACGCCGCCGGCAAGCTCCAACGCAAGAATCTCGACTGGATCGTGGCCAACGACGTCAGCCGCAGCGACCGCGGCTTCGGTACCGACAACAACGCGGTGACCCTGCTCAACCGCCACGGCGGACAGATCGACCTGCCGCTGGCGGACAAACACCAGATCGCCGCTCAAATCCTGAAATATATTCTCTCAAGCGGACAATGAAAATGAAAAAACTCTTAAGCCGTTTCCTATTTGTCCTATCCGTCTTATTCGTCCTATTGAATGCCACGGCGCAGGATGAGATCGGCAGCGCCGCTTCGGGGCGCTCGCGCCGGATCACCCCCACCGTCACCGCCATCGCCCGGATTCTGCCGAGCATCGTCAACCTCAGTACCGAGCGGCTGTTGGAAGAGCGTAGCAACGAATTTTTTCCGTTCCTGGACAAGCGCCGCGGCTATTCGCTGGGCAGTGGCTGCATCATTTCGGATACCGGACTGGTCATGACCAGCGCCCACGTGGTGCTTAACGCCCTGAAAATCAACGTCACCATGCACGATGGCCAGATTTTTACCGCCGAAGTGATCGCCGCCGATGAGCTTAACGATCTTGCGCTCCTGCAGCTTCACGGCGCTTCCCGCGACTCCCTGCCGCCGATTCCCATGGCCGCTCCCGGCGACCTGATTCTCGGCGAAACGGTGATCGCGGTGGGTAATCCGTACGGCCTCGGCAGTACCATCAGCCGCGGCGTGCTGAGCGCCATCGGGCGTCAGGTGACTTATGGCGATCAGGTGGTGTTTTCCGACCTGCTCCAGACCGATTGCGCCATTCACGCCGGTAACAGCGGCGGACCGCTCATCAATATCAACGGCGAAATGATCGGCTTGACCTCCAGCGTCATGCGCGGGGCCGAAAGTATCGGGTTTGCGATCCCGCTGCAGCGGCTGGAAAACGTTCTGTCGCGCTGGCTGACCCCGGAGCGCTTCAACAATGTTTCGGTCGGATTCATCCCGGAGGTCCGCCGCATGCAGGACGGCGAGCTGGTCTTTTACGTGGCCGACGTCATCGCCGATTCGCCCGCCGCCAAAGCCGGTATCAAGGCCGGTTTGAAAATCACCCGTTTCAATGGACAGCCCATTACCGAATTACTGAAAATGAGCCTCCGCCTGAGCAGCGTCAAAGCCGGTGAGATTATTTCCCTGACCGTTCCCTCGGGTGCGGTCCTGCAGTTTACCGCCGAGAAAATCAGCATGTCCGACGCCGCCAACCTGGTTGAGCAGCGCCTCGGTATGAAATTGCTGCAGATGACTCCGCAGCTGATCAAAGTCATGAATTATCCCCCGGACGCCGGAGTCGTCGTCAGCAAACCGCCCGAATCCGCCCCGGATATCAAGCGTGGAGACATTCTGATCCGCCTCGGCGACATCCCGATTCACAAGCCCGAAGACGCCGCCGTCGCCCTGCGCAATTATCACTACGGCGACACCGTGCCCGCTCTGCTGGTAACGGTTCAGCAACAGGCCGACGGACGTTACCGCTTCGGCCGCAAAACCGCCAATATCTACGTGAAATAAATTAGAATTTTAACTTTTGGAAGAGCTCGACCAGTTGCTTGTCGAGTTTGGGCATGGGGTATTCCAGCGGCGTCCGCTTCTGGATGGCGATGACTGCCAGCATCCACAGGATCATCAGACTGCCGGCGGTCAGGTTCTGCCAGGAGTAGAATTCCCAGGCCAGATGCGTGCCGAATTCCCGGTTGCTGAACGGCCAGAAATAGCTGATCGTCCACCCTTCGCCGGAGCCGAAATAATCCATCAGGAGATGAATATGCATCAGCGCCAGATAGGCGAAAAAACTCAAAATTCGCGGCTGGGAAAACCACGCCAGAAGTGCCGACGCCACGACGATGAACAGGAGGTTGTGCCCCAGTACATGGTGATAGTCGAGGTAAACTTCCCACCCGGCGATCATGCTCAGTCCGTCGAGGTCCGGCAGCAGTGAGGCCGCCATGCAGAAGAAACGCTCACGCGCCCCGAACCGGGGAATCAGGTTCCCCGCGTTCCAGCCAAAAAGAGCGTGCGTCTGAAGATGCATTAAGCGTTATTGCTCGACGGTTTCGAAGGATTTGATGTTGGCGTATTTGACCCGGATGCTCCGCAGCTTGCCGGTGGGCGGGTCGATGACTTCAAAGGCCGCCACGTCTTCCATGATATTCTTGATCTGCTCGACCTTCAGCTCGCGCCCGTCGAGGGTTTTTACCCGGAACGGACCCTTGCGGTTTCCGTCGGCGTCGACCGAGAGCCCTTCCAGCAGTGTCCGGCTCACGCTGTTGGTCGGCGCGATCACCTCGCGCTCGCGTCGGACCTCGGCTTCCACTTTGGCTTGCTTGTCGGCCTCGTATTGGGCGATCCAGTCGCGGAACTCGAGCTGCGGCTGGCCGGCTTTTTTCTGTTCGCGGTTGTAGCTGTTGAACTGTGTGCGGAGAAACGCCATGTTAACGCCGAGGCGGTTTTCCAGATCGCGTTCCTGCTTGCGCACTTTGGCCACTTCCAGGTTCGGCGAGAGCTTGGCGCCGATCAGGATCGGGTAAATCCACGGCAGGATCAGCCCGCCGAAGAAGTGGATGAACATCCCGCGCATTCGCATTTCCGCAATCGTCGCCGAGGCGAAAGCACTGCCCAGCACCACGACCAGCACCACGGCCCACAGGCCCAGGCAGGTCAGGTTTATTTCCGTAATTCCGTTGAGCAATATTTTCGCCCAGTCGATGATACCCTGTATTGTTCTGATCATATCAAAAGCACCTGAAATAATGATTATTTTTCAATATAGCACAAATTTTTCGGAGTTGCAAGTTTCCGGAGGTTTTATTGTTTTCCGGCTTTAATTTGCCGAAACGGATATTATAATATGGCATGCTTTACAGACTGGACTATACGAATGGCTGCGAAAGACTCTGGACCCGCGCCTGGACCGAAATGGCCCCCGGCAGCGAACTCCGTCCGGAGCTGCTGACGTTTGCCATGGTTTCTCCGAAAAGCTGCGGCGCGTGGCACCCTCACCACCACCTCGGCTACGAGCTCATCATTCCCATGCGCGGCATGCGCTACGCCTGTACGGTCAATCATACCCCGGTCGAGCTCAAATCCGGCGAGGCGCTGCTGCTCGGCCCGGACGATGTCCATACCGACATCCTGAACCCTGGGCAGAGTTTCTTCGCCTTCAATTTCCAGCTCCGTATGCTCTCCGGCACCCCCACGGTCATCCGGGTTTTTCAGAACAATCTGCCCGTCGAATCCCGCAAAGCCGCCTTCGACGGCGAGCGCCTCTACCGGCTGATCGACGACCTCAACCACGAGATCGAACAGAGCCGCAAAACCGTTTATTACTCGGTCAACAACATTTTCGCCGTTCTTTTCTGGGAACTGATCGCGGCCATTCCCAACGACGCCCTCGAGCCCGGCCTGCTGCGCCAGTGCCGCGAGGACAAATTGCTGGCGGATATCCTCCGCATTTTCGAGGAAAACCTGACCCGCAACCTTAACAACAGCGAGATCGCCGCCATGCTCAACATCAGCCTGAGCCAGTTGACCCATCACTGCGCCCGTATCCTTGGCTGTTCCCCGGCCAAAGCGTTCCTGAAATACCGCATCCAGAGCGCGGAGCAATTTCTCCGCAGCAATCCCGCGCTCAGTGTCAAGGAAGCCGCTGAACGCTTCGGCTTCGCCAATGAATTTTATTTCTCCCGCGCCTTCAAGCGCATCACCGGCAAAAATCCGTCAGCATACTAATTTGTCATCTATGCTTGTAAGTAAATTAGTATGCTATGCCTGAATGGATATGACTATGCCGGAAAAGGCATTCCATTTTCGTGCCGTTTGTTGTATATTATTAATAACTTAACAAACGGAGACTTTCGCTATGAGCATCAAACGTTATGAGCACAATCCGCTGCTGAAGGCCGCAGATTTATCGTATCCCTCCTCGCTGGTTTTCAATGCCGGGATCACCAAATACCGCGGTCGGTATGTCATGGTATTTCGCAACGACGTGGGCTTCACCCCCGAGAAACGCGACAAAATCTACATCAACCTCGGTATTGCCCTCAGCGACGACGGCAAAAAATGGCGTCCGCTCCCCACTCCGTGGCTGGAAACCACCCATTGCCACCCCGAAGTCGAGCGTTTCTACGATCCGCGCCTCACGGTGATCGACGATGTCTGCTATATCTGCTTTGCGGTCGATACGCCCTTCGGCGTCTGCGGCGGAGTCGGCCGGATCAGCGAGGATTTCAGCCGGGTCGAAGTCCTCTCGATTTCCACCCCGGAGAACCGCAATATGGTTCTCTTTCCGGAAAAAATCAACGGCAAATTCGTCCGCCTCGAGCGTCCGTTTCCCGAATACAGCCTTGGGTACAAGGAAAAATTCGACGTCTGGATGTCGAGCTCCACGGACGGCCTCAACTGGGGTGACTCCAAGCTGGTTCTGTCCTCCACCGAAGTGCCGTTCTGCAACTGCAAAATCGGCCCCGCAGCCCCGCCTGTGCGCACCGCAAAAGGCTGGCTGACCACCTTTCACGCGGTCTGGAAAGATAAAGACAAAGAGTTGTTCTGTTGGAAATCCAACGGTGCCCCGTGGTGCAAAACATATTACGCCGGGATCATGCTGCTCGACCTGAACGATCCCTCCAAAGTCATCGGCATGAGCCGCACCCCGCTGCTCACGCCCGAGACGAAATACGAACTTGAGGGTTTCCGTGGCTCGGTGATTTTCCCCGGCGGCATGATTCTGGAAGACGACGGCGAAGTCAAGATTTACTACGGCGCGGCCGACACCGTCGAATGCCTGGCCACCGCCCACGTCGACGAGTTGCTGGCCATGTGCGAACCGATCGAACTCGATCACTTCCGCATGAACGGCGCAACCATCGACTGCAAATCCCCGTTTTAATACTGAAGCACCCCACCTAGCTTCTCACTGAGCGATTGCTTCCCGTGAAGCTTGTTATATTGTTCAAACAAGATAGATCGCGATCAGGATCACCGCGAGGATGAAAATGACCATGACTATGATTGGGCCGCGCCAGTTTTGCTTTGGCTTGGCGGCTGCCGGTAAATCCTCGGGCGGCGGCATTTCCTCGCATTCAACCAAGGCCGCGGGCTGTTTGCCGCAACGCTTGCAGGTGAAATTCTGCCCGAGTGTCGGAATCCGGTAATCATCCGTGACCTGTTGAACTTGTGAGCAATGCAAACATTTGACCAGCATAAAACGACTCCTGAGTTTACTGAAATGTATACGCCCAAACCCCAAATGCAAATTTCCTGCCGGGAGAATAAAAAATATTTATTTTTCGGGTGGGGTGTTGACAAATGCGAATCCGGTTGTATAATTAAAACAAAGGTTTGTTTTGATTGATATGTAGTTTAGGGTATAGAAAAACAAAGGTTTGTTATGGTCAGGTTGACGGACATAGCGCAGGCGGTGAATCTGGATGTATCGGTGGTTTCGCGGGCATTGAGCCCACGGCCGGACCGCCATGCGGTCGTCAAAGAGGAGACGCGGCTGCTGATTCAGGAGACCGCGCGGAAGCTCGGTTACCGGCCGAACCGTCAGGCGTCGTTCTTGAAAAAGGGCGGGGCGGCCACGATTCTCTGTTTCCTGCCCGATGTGGCCGACCGGTTGATCGCGGATTTGATGATGGGGATTTCGGAAACTGCTTGTCACGAAAACTTTCCGGTCAATTTTTTCTTCGGCAGCAATGCCGGGGATTTCGGCAAGTTCATCCGGCAGGCGGAGAAGATCGGGCACTCGGGCATCATCACTTATCCGCCGGTCAAGATGCCGGTGGAAATGCAGGGCGAACTGAACCGTTATCATCAGCACGGCGGCAAGATCCTGCTGTTGAACGTGATCTCGAATACCGGCGGCAACAGTCTTGATTCGGCTTACCGGGATATACCGCAGTTGAATATCGATGATTTCTATGGCGGACAGCTGGTCGCGAAGCATTTCCTTGAGCGCGGCTGCCGGAAATTCTACCGGAGGAGCGAAACGAGGTCCTATGCGAACCGCAGCAACGGTTTCACCTCGATGCTGGAGGCGCATGGAGTTCAGATGGAAGAATTGACCGACGATAAATTACGATCGTTGAAAAAGGAAAAGGAGACGGTCGGCATTTTTGCGGAACATGACTTCATCGCCTATAAATTGCTGACGGAGCTCAGCGGACAGGGGATTCGGGCCGGTGAAAAGGTATTGGTGGCGGGCTTCGACGATCAGGTGACGAGCATTCGTTTCGAACCCAGCTTGACCACGGTGCACCAGCCGACCCGCATGGAGGGGCGGTTGGGCATGGAGAAATTGATCCGGATGATTTACGGAGGCCAGGAAAGAGATGAAACGCTGAAGCCATATCTGGTTATTCGCGAAAGCACCGGAGGTCGGCGTCCCGACCCGGAAGATCAATCAAGTGAAGAAATTATAAAATAACAACGCACAAGGAGCGGAAAATGAAGCAAAAGAATTTCACACTTATCGAATTGCTGGTTGTAATAGCGATTATAGCGATTATGGCGGCAATGCTGCTGCCGGCCCTGAACAAGGCCCGGGATAAAGCGCGAATGTCCGCCTGTACCTCAAATCTGAAACAATTGGGATTATCCATGTATAGCTACAGTGATACTTATGACGGATTTTTCACTCCGAAATACGGTCCGGTGGCTTACACTCAATATTGGTTTCTCTATCTGTCGGATTTCGGCCAGCATGGATTGAAGCTTAAGAAAGGCGAGGCGGAGCACAAGGGCGTTTTTGTGTGTCCTGCCAGTCTGGGACTGTTCAGCGACGATGCCACCCAGGCCGACGGCAACATGCGCGCCTCGATGAATTACGGCATGAACGACAATATTTCGTCCGATACCAATTCCGGCATAACGTACAAATCCAAAAAAGTGACTCAAATCAAGCGTCCGGCGGCTTTGCTGATGATCAGCGAAGCGCTGGTCCGTTTCGACCGTCCCGCCAAGCCCATACCGACCACATACTGCATCAACACCAGAACCACCGGCTCGCCGACGGTCTATAATTTCGCCCCGGATTATACGGTTCATGCGGGCCTGGCCAATATCCTATGGGGGGATGGCCACGTGGAGGCCAGGACACACAATGCACTGCAGGATGAAGATTTAACTTTATAATAATGAAGGGGTATCATATAATGTTTGGAAAATTTATTGTTTATATATTCTGTTTTCTGGCCCTCGCTCTCTCGGCGGAAAGTATTGTCCTGAAAAATATCATTGTCCAGAGCGATCGATCGGAACAGACCGAGGTGAGAGCCGTCGAGGAACTGCGGTTGTTTCTGGGCAAGGCCACGGGAACGGAATTTCAGGTCATGAAAGAGTCCGATTGGGATGGAGCCGGGCCGGTCATCGTCTGCGGGCGTACCGCCTATGCCGCCAAGCACCTGGCAGAGGCAAAAGATCTGGTTGCGGAGGAGTGGCTGCTGGCGGCCACGGCGGACCGGAATCTGATCATTACCGGAGGCGTGCCGCGCGGAACTTTGTACGGAGCCTATGAATTTCTGGAAAAGTACGCGGGATGCCGTTTCCTGGCGGTGAAGGCGAACTATATTCCGAAGCTCGATTCGATAACGGTACCGGCGGAGCTCCGGGAGCGTGGCAAGCCGTTTTTCCGCTATCGGCTGATGTCGCTTGGGATTCAGGCCGCCGAGCACGATGAATTCTATGCGCGCAACCGGATTCAGGGGCCGCGTCAGGTGCCGGCGGCGTGGGGCGGATGGTACATGTTCGGTTCGCCGAACCGCTGTCACACGTTTGGAATTTATTCGCAGAGTTTTCCGAAGGACCGGCCGGAGCTTTATTCGCTCAATGCCGCCGGGGCGCGGTTGATTGCCCGGGACGGCATGGGACCGGGGCAGCTTTGCCTCTCCCATCCGGAAGTGCGAAAACTGATGAAGCAGAAACTTCGCGAATATATCCGGCTGGACCGCGAAAAAGCGGACAAGGAAAATAAGCCGTACCCGGAAATCTACGATATCTCGCAGAATGATAATTACGATTGCTGTCTGTGTGCCGGATGCAAGGCGCTGGAGAAAAAGTACGGCAATCAAACCGGAGTCCTGCTGGATTTCATCAACGACATTGCCGCCGACATTGGAAAAGATTTTCCGGAAATCAAGATTCAAACCTTTGCTTACATGTATACGGAAGATATTCCGCAGGCCATCGCACCGCGCGAAAATGTGTTGATTCAACTGGCGCTGCTGGGAAAAGACTTGCGTCAATACCGGGATACCATGCGCAGCATTCACCACCCGAACAATGCCCGCGCGAAAAAGACGTTTACGGATTGGGCCGGGATCTCGCCGCGGCTGGCGACCTGGGACTACGGCAAGATCTGGGAGGAGCGCTTCCCCACTCCTTATACATTTGTCCGGGGACAGGAGGAAAATCTGCGCTTTTATGCAGAGAATAAGGTACAGTCCATTTATATGGAAACCGAGCTGTGGGGGCCGGGAATTGGCCCGATCCGTACGGAAATTCAAAATTTCTGCGATTTGAAAAACTATCAATTTGCCCGGCTGATGATGGACCCATATGCGGGTTCGGAGGCGATCATCGATGATTTCATGGAGCATTATTACGGAGCGGCGGCCGGAACGATGAAAGAGTGGCTGAATTATCTGGAACGGCGGCAGGCGGAAGAGCCGAATTATCTGGGGGGAGATATCATCGCCAGGCGGCGTTACCTCAACCGCGAGTTCTTTGTGACCACGGAGCAGATGTTGGGCCGGGCGGAGGAACTTGTCGCGAATGAGCCGGAACTGTTGGCCCGGGTCCGGCAGGAGCGTTTCATGGTGGACTATTGCATGCTGAATTTGTGGGACCAGCTTTTCAAGCAGGAAGCGTTTCCGCTTGAGCGTGAAAAAGTCGTGAGCCGGCTGGTGAAAAATCAGGATCACATCCGGGCGCGTTATTTCGAGAATCCGGACGGCAGTATGCTGAATCCGTGGTTGGGGAATTTCCGCGAAAACGACGCGGTTCGGATTGCGGCGTTTTCCTTCCCGGTCGTACCGCTGCCGGAGAAGTTCAGGAATATGAAGATTGCGGCCGACTTCCCATGGACGAAAATGCAGGAGCGGCGGGTGGAGCGGTTGTGTGATGACCCGGACGCCATGGGCGGCAGAGCCATGCGGATCGCGGAGATACCGGATACCTCGGAAACGCACAGCAAGCCGTTTGAGATCGGCATTTACGATACGATCGCCAAGAAAATACTGACGCAGAAGATCTATCCGGTCAAGGACCTGCCGAAAGACGAGAAATATCATTGGTATGTGCTGAATGGCATTACTCTGGCGGCGAAATGCCGGATGTGGTCGCATTGGACCTGGTCGCTGTCGCCGGCGCCGATCGATGATGCATTTTCCATGGCGGCGCCCTTTAAGAAATATGACATCTATTTTTCGATCAAATTCGAGGGACCGTCGTACGTGCCGGGTTCCGCGAAAAAAGATGCGGTCTGGATGGACCGGGTGGTCGTCGTGGATTCGCAGTGACCGGGAGAGCGCTATGTACCAGATTGGAAATTATGCGGGATTTAATGTGTTTGAGCCCTCTTTGGAGGATATTAAGAGGTCGTCACGGATGGTCGAGGACCACAACCGGAGCAACCGGGAGTATTTGAGCGGACGCGGTGGCTTGTATGAGCTGCCGATGCGGATCACCGGGAGCTTCATCTGTGCGCATGCGCCGGATTATGTGGGGGTGCCGACATTGGACTGGAGTGAGCGGCAGTGGGGGGAGCTCTTCGGCGGCATGAAGCGGGCGGGAATCGATACGGTGGTGTGGCAGGCTTCGTTATGGAACGAATTGAAGGAAGTTTATTACAAATCGGAGTATTTCAGGGATTACCGCCAGTGGCAGGCGGTCGAACCGATGCTGGCGGCGGCCCGGACGGTTGGAATGCGGGTGTTTCTGGGCGGTTACGGCTCGGTGGTGGGCTGGTCGCAGGGGCTCGACGAGGAGGCGGTGAACCGGGAAATTGATTGCCAGCTGGCCTGCATGAAGGAGCTGCTGTGTTACGGAGAACTCTTTGAAGGAATCTATTTTTCGCCGGAGACGGCGTTTCAGGGGCGGCGCGACCTGGTGCGGGAGCAGAAACTGAACTCTCTGTACCGCAATTATTTCACCGCCCTGAAAGAACTTGCGCCGGAGAAAAAAATCCTGATGTCACCGGCCAGTAAGTATTACCCGGGAATGGAACAGGATTTTGCCGAATGCTGGCGGAACTTGCTCGACTGCGTGCCGCTGGATATTTTGTCGCCGCAGGACTCGGTGGGGTGTGCGGGGTGTTCGCTGCAGAATCAGCGGGAGATGTGGCAGGCGTGGCATCGCGTGACGGAGTCGCAGGGGATCGAATTGTGGGCCAATATCGAGCTTTTCGAGCGGCGGGAATTCGGCGGAGCGTCGCCGTTCGACGCCGCCGCGCCCGAGCGGGTGGCCGCCCAAATCCGCAACGTGGCGCCGTTTGTCAAAAAGTGCATCTGCTGGGAATACCCATATTTTGCCGGCAAGGCCCGCGGTGGGTATCAGCTGCGGCAAAAGGTTTTTTCCGGGGAAAATTAACCACGAAATTCACGAAAAGACACGAAAAATGAACGCCCGTGCCCGGGCTCTCATGGGAATTTTTTGTCCACAAAAATGTTTCCCGGATATTGCATTTCTGATCGTGATACATTATAATGTATCCGGTCGAATTGAAATGTAACAATGGACGGGGGATTGCCATGATTTTCTGCTATATTTTCCTGGGGTTGATGATGGTGGGGGCGATTGCGGCCGGTCTGGTGGCCGGGCAGGGGAAATCGCTCCGGCGTTTTGGGATTGGCCTGGGTGTGGCTGAGCTTTGTTGTTTGCCATTGGTGATTCAGGTTGTGGTCAGTCCGAAATTGGGCAAAACGTTGCTGTGGCAGTTTGCGAGAATACCGGAGCGTTTTGCGTACCAGTCGGATTTCCTTCCTGTGCGGGGGCCGGATATGATTCAGAGCGTGGTTCTCTGGGGAGCACTGGTGTTCGCAATTCTGTTGGTATTTTTTCTTTATGTAATTGCGTTCAACTGCCGGAAAACGGCGGAGAATATTTATATTGCCGCGGGCGGGGTGCTGCTCTTCGGCGTGATTTTTTATTTCTGCTCGATTTGGGGATTTTACGGGTTAGGTTCATTTATTGAATTATTCCGGGGAGAACGGGTGTATTCAGCGCCCGGTCTGGAGAGATCGTTTTTTCTGACCGTGCTGGTATTGACCGGGGTGATCCTGGCGCTGTGGACGGTTTATTCGTTCAGGACGAAGCGGAACGGTTGGAAGGTTCTGCTGGTTCAGGCCGGGATTGTGGTCGGGATTTATGCCGTGTGCTGGCTGTTGGCACTGGCGGCGGCGTTTCCGTACGGATATCACATGCAGGGCAAGGCGGAGGGGCGGAAGGTCACTTCGTGGCGCGTCGTAGTGGAGGTCCCGCCCGCGGTCAAACTGCAGAATGACAAAATCCAGGAATTCCAGGATAAATATAAAAATCTGGAATTGCCGTATGAGAGCATTTACCACTGGAGGAATGAGGAACATAAGAATCTGGTACCGGCGGAGAAGCGCGAATATACGTTGAAGAATTTCGACACACCGGAGAGCGAGGAGCTGTGCCGCGTTTATGAGGCGGCCATAAAGGGATATGACTGGCATGGTGAGGTCAATCTGGCCGGACTGAATCAGATCCGGGCTTATGCGCGCTTCCGGGCGGGCCGGGCGGCTCTTTTCAGCGAGACGAACCAGCCGGAGAAGGTTCTGCCGGAGTTGATGAAAATAACCGCCGTCGATACGGAAATCCTGAATGATACCCCCTTCCTGATCGGCGAACTGGTCCGGATCGCGGCTCGCAGCATATGGTGCAATGCTCTGGTAAAGTTCGGTCCGGATGGCCCGGAGTACGCCCCGGTTTACCGTGAGGCGCTGGCGCTGATGAAGTCGCGCCGGGTTCACCTGGCGCCCGAGTACGGATATTTCCTGAATTCGCTCGAGAAGGGGCTCCATTTCAGGACGAACCGGACGGAACCGGTGGGGCGTTACGTGGAAGTTTTGTCCGCACCATTGCAGGTGGCATATTCCGCCAAAACGCTTTCCATCTTATTCGGTATGGATGAGGCGATTGCCGGGCTCGAAAGTCAGGAAGTTTTCGAAGAACGGAAGAGTAGCGCCGATGTGCTCGGCACCCTTCGCAATGTCGCGATAAAGTCGCGGGTTTCGCTGGTCATGGGAACTACCGCCACCGCCTTGAAATGCTACCGCTCGGAAAAAGGCGTTTACCCGGACGCGCTGGAGAAACTCGTGCCGGAGTATCTGGAGAAACTCCCGGTTTGCCCGTACACCGGCAAGCCGCTGATTTACGAATCCGACGGTGCGACCTTCAAATTTTCCCTGCCCGACGAAAAGTGGGGGAAATATCACAAGCTCGACAACCTCAAAAATTATTGACGGAAGCGGTATTCCCCGAGTGGATTATTGTAATGCGGGCCATGCGGATGTATATTATGCTATGAACAAATTGCGCAGAGGAAATTATGTTTGGCATTGATTTATCCGGTATATTGCCGCGTGAGCGGGTGGTGATGGCCGAAAAACTGACGAAGAACGAAGCGCTGGATATCCTGATCGACCTGCTGGCGGTTTCGCCGGTGGTGACTTCTCCGCAGGAGTTGGAGGAGGGAATCCGGCACCGCGAGAAATTGATGAGTACCGGGATCGGGTTCGGGCTGGCGATACCGCACGTGCGGATGCGTTCGATTCGCGATCTGGCGGTGGCGGCGATGGTGGTCCGGGAGGGGATCGCCGACTACGAGAGCATGGATGCGGAGCCGGTCAGGATTGTGTTTATGATCGTGGCGCGCGAGGATCAGCATGCGCAGCACTTGAAGCTGCTCTCCGCCCTGACCGGCGCGCTGAAGCATAGCGAAAACCGCGACAAACTTCTGAGCTGCAAAGATGCGGATGAACTTTACCGGGTATTGGCCGGCGAAGGTTGATTATGTTTTATTATAACAAAATTCTGTTGTTTCTCGGATTGGCGTTGGCGATCGGATTGATCGGCGGTTATGTTTTCAAGAAAATCAAACTGTCGGCCACCACCGGTTATTTATGTGCCGGGCTGCTGCTGGGAATGACCGGATTTCAGATGATCGACAAAGACATCATCTCGCACATCGGCGGATTCATCACCGTGATCGTGGGGCTGCTGGGGTTCATGGCGGGGACTACCCTCCGCTATAACGTGATGCGCCGCCACGGCCGCGGGCTGCCGCTGATGATGATCTGCGGCGGACTGATCTCATTTCTGTTGACGGGGTCCGTCATGTACTGGCTGCTGAGCAAAATTGTGGCACACAGTGAGGCGGTGTCGATGGCGTGTGTGTTCGGGGCGCTGTCGTCCAGCATCGGGCCGTGGACGACGCGCGACTCGGTGATCAGTTCCAAGGCACGCGGTACGGTTTCCACGGCGCTAGGGTCGATTGCGGAGCTCGGTTTTCTGCCGCTGATGGCGATGTATTGCCTGGCGGTGGCGATTGTGTTGTTTTTCGATTACGGACTGACGATGAAGTTTGCGGGACAGGTGCTGCTGAAATTGGGCGGCGCGGGACTGCTGGGGGTATTTTTCGCGGTGATTTTCCTGCCGACCCTGCGGTTTATCCGGAGCTCGGTCAAGGCGGCGGCCATGATGCTGGCATTTGTCATGATCACGGCGGCGTTCACGGCCTGTGCCGAGATGGACGTGGTGGTGGCGACGTTTGTGCTGGGGATGATCGTGGCGAATTTCAGCCCGCGCTCGGTCGACCCGCAGGCGATCAAGCTGATAGGCGACTGGCATTTGCCGTTTTACGTCATCTTCCTGGTCATTATCATGGGGTGGATCAATGTTTTTGCGCTGGAAGCGTTTGACTGGCTGTTGATTCTGGCCTATATTCTGGTAGCCTGCGCGGCCAAGGCGGCGGGGGTTTGGCTGGGCGGAATATTTTTCGAAAAATCCAGGCGGATTCGCAAATACCTGAGTTTCGGATTTTTCAGCCAGAGCGCGTTTGCGATCGTCCTGGCGCTGTCGATGCTGCTGTACTGCGGATTGGAGCTCAAGGAAAAAGTGGTTCACCTGATGGTGCTGACCACGTTCATCCTCCAGATTATCGGGCCCCTCTGTACCAGGCTGGCCCTGAAGCTGGCGGGGGAAAGCGGGCGGAACCTCAGCGACGAGGACCTGATGGCGGAAATGACCGTGAAGGATGTCGTCAACCACCGCTGCGAGGTGATCGATGAAAAAGAGCCGGTGAAACGGATTCTGGAGCGCTTTGCCGGTGACGAAAACCAACTTTATCCGGTGGTGGCGCAGAACAACGAGTTAGTCGGGGTGTTGAATTTCGATTCGCTGCGCGGAATCCTGACCGACCACGATTCATGGCAATGGCTGGTGGCCGCGGATTTGGTGACCCCCGCCTCCGCGCGGGTGACGGTCAACGATTCGCTGCTCGAGGCGTACCATAAACTGCAGCAGCTGAAAATACAGCAGGTGCCGGTCATGGACGACGAAAATAATTTTAAACTGGTCGGAATGCTCGACTTGAATACGATCCGTATGAAAGTGCGTTCCGAATTACTGCTCCGCAACCATCATAAGAGAGTAACGACATGAACAGAATCACTTTGAAGCCCGGACGCGAGAAATCATTATTGCGCCGTCATCCGTGGATTTTTTCGGGAGCCCTGGGCCGGAAGACCGGCGAGCCGCAATTTGGCGAAACGGTGGAGATTTATTCGTCCGACGGTAATTTCCTGGCGCTGGCGGCCTGGTCGCCGCGTTCGCAGATTTCGGCCCGGGTGTGGTCGTTTGGCGAGCGTGCAATCAACCGGGCGTTTTTCCTGGAAAAGGTGCAGCAGGCGGTGACCGCCCGCGAACTGCTTTTCAATGAATGCCCCATGCAGCTCCGGTCCTGCCGTCTGATCGCCGCCGAGGGCGACGGTCTGCCGGGGGTGATTGTGGACCGTTACGAAGATTTTCTGGTCTGCCAGTTCCTCAGCGCCGGGGCCGAGGCGCAGCGGATGGTGATCGTGGATTGCCTGAACGAAGTATGCCGGCCGAAAGGGATTTACGAGCGCTCCGATGCCTCGGTGCGGCAAAAGGAAGGGCTGGAGGCGCGTACCGGACTGCTCAGCGGCGAGGAACCGCCGGAGATTCTGGTGATTCACGAGGGCGGCGTTCAGTACGAAGTGAATGTCCGCAGCGGCCACAAGACCGGGTTCTACCTGGACCAGCGCGACAACCGCGAAGCGGTGGCCATGCACGCGGCCGGGCGCAAAGTCCTGAACTGTTTTTCGTACACCGGTGGATTCGGGACCGCGGCGGCGGTGATGGGCGCGGAGTTCGTGACCAACCTGGACAGCTCGGCGGCGGCACTGGCGCTTTCCGATGACAATATGCATCTGAATAACATTGACCCGTCGCGTTATGAAAACATCGAAGGCGATGCCTTCAAGGAACTGCGGCGTTTCCGCGACGAAGGCCGGAAATTCGACCTGATCATCCTCGATCCGCCCAAATTCATCGAATCCCAGCAGCAGCTCAAACGCGGCTGCCGTGGCTACAAAGATATCAACCTGCTCGGTTTCCAACTGTTGAACCCCGGCGGCATGCTTTATACCTTTTCCTGTTCCGGTCTGATGGAGTCAATGCTCTTCCAGAAGATTGTGTCCGACGCCGCGCTCGACGCCGGTCGCGAAGCCATGATCGTCAAATGGTTGACCCAGGCCCCGGATCACGCCGTGTCGCTGAATTTCCCGGAAGCCTTCTACCTGAAAGGCCTGCAGTTGCAAGTGCTTTAAGCTTATTCGCCGATGATTTTGACCAGGACGCGTTTGTTGCGGAGGCCGTCGAATTCGCCGTAGAAGATTTGCTCCCAGGGGCCGAAATCGAGCTTGCCGTTGGTGATGGCTACGACGACTTCGCGGCCCATGACCTGACGCTTCAGGTGGGCGTCGGCATTGTCTTCGGCGCCGTTGTGGTCGTATTGACTGTGGGGTTTTTCGGGGGCGAGTTTTTCCAGCCAGACTTCAAAGTCGCGGTGCAGTCCGCCTTCGTCATCGTTGATGAATACGGAGGCGGTGATGTGCATGGCGTTGCAGAGCAGCAAGCCCTCTTTGATGCCGGATTCGCGGAGGCACTCCTCCACCTGCGGCGTAATATTGATGAACTGACGGCGGCGCGCGGCCTTGAACCATAATTCCTTGCGGTAACTTTTCATTTCTGCTCCTGTTCGGCTTGTAGTACCATATTGACGGTCAGCGAAACATTGGTTATTTTGTCATAGGTTTCGCGCATGTTGGTCATCATGCGGGCGTAGTCGGTGGAATTGGTGCCCATTTCGCGTTCGATCCGCATCAGGTCCTCGATGCTCCCGGCCTGGTTCCACAGTTTGATCAGCCGGATTCGCTGATTGGTCAGGTCGACCAGCCGGATATCGAACGAATTCATCAATTCGGTGAAGTTGTGCCCGATGAAATCGGACTGGGTGACTTTGCCGAGTTGATCGATTTCGGCCAGGGCTTTTTCGGCTTTTTCCACCGGCAGCGAAATTTCCAGAAAGTTACTCTGATGCTGCTTGACCAGGCCGTCATACTGAGTGACAATATCGCAGGTTTTGCGGAAAAGCGTCTTGACGTTATCCGTCTGAATGGTTTTGGTCACCTTGAAGGACATTTTGCGGTTAGCCGCCGCGAACATCGAGGAGTCTTCCACCACCGGCATTGCCAGCGGCACATAGGGCTCCGGCTCGGGCGTAGTCACGGGGTTCGTGCAGCCTGCCATCAGCCATGCGGCCAGCAGCCCAGCGGATAAATATGCAAACTTCATGGTTACTCCGGTTGGGGCTGGGTCAGCGTCACGGAAATTCTGGCGAAATGGAGCTTGTTGCTCGCAATCATGTAGCCGGCGGTATAAGAAGTCAGGCGCTCCTGCAGCTCGTTGACGGTGTCGACGACGCGGGTACGGCGCATCAATTGCCGGTTTTTGCGGATCATGGCCTTCATTTTCTGCAGTTGCTCGTTTGCTTCCAGCAGCCGGTCGGCGTTGTAGCGGTATTCGAGGGTGATATCCTGGCTGGTCAATCGTTCATCGGTCGTTTTGCCGAGCTTTTCCACCGCGGCGAGCACGGACTCCACCGATTCGCCCGGGACCGCGAACTCGAAACAGTTGTTTGCGATATTCAGGTAATACCCTTTATTGTCGACGATCAGTTGTTCGAGATTCCTGTAGGCGGAGTCGATATCCGCCACTTCCTGTGTCCGGAAGAAGTGATACGAGAGCAACTCGTTCTGGTTGCTGTAAAGGGAGTTTTCCCGTTCGTCCGACATCTTTAATTTATAGTCGGGGCTCAGGTCCACTTTCATGTAATTATAGTTGCGGTGGCCGCAGCCGGCCGCTAAGAGAGTAATTGCGATGGCGAATCCAAGTGTGAATATTGATTTCATATTGATGATCTCCCGTCAGCCGTCATTGTTTCGGATTGGTAAAGGTTACCTGGATCGTAACCCCGGAAAGTTTGTTCGCCAGCAGCTCAAAATTGCCTTTGACATTTGAATTGTATTCGGCGAGGTCGAGCAGTTCACTCGCTTCCCGGATCTGGACAAGCAGTCTCCGGTCGCTGACGGTTTTGGCCAGGAACTGGTATTGGCGCTTATTGTAGGGCAGGGAATAGAGGAGCGATACTTTGTTGGCATATTCATCGGAAGTTTCCAGGGCGCGGCCGGTGACCTTGCCGAGCTTTTCCACAGCGTCCACGGCTTGGGTGGCTTCTATCTTGCTTACCTTGAAGGCGACCGTATCGGGAGTATAGGCGAGGTAGTGCCCGCCGTTATCGGCGATGATTTTTTCCAGCGCCGTCTTGGCGGCCGCCGTATCGGCCACTTCCACCGTCCGCGAAACGGTGTAGGAGAGCCCGCCCAGATAGTCGAAGTAGGCCGAATGGGGCGCCGGCTCGATTCCGTCCAGAACGATCACATTATCATTGCCGCTGTTGCTGCTGCTGCAGCCGGCGATAAACAGCGCCGCCGCCGCACATCCCAGTGCCATCCATATCCTCATCATCGAACCTCCTGTGGTGGTTGTTTTATAAAACTGCCGATATCGTCGAGAACTTCCTCCGATACCTGGCCCTTGATGCCGTATTCCATCGGCGTGCTTTTCCCCTGACCGGTCATGAACAGATGATTCAGGTCCGGATATGCCTTGAACTTGAAATTCGGCTTCATCGATAATTTATCCCGGTAAATCTCAAAATCAACCATCGTAACCTGATAATCCCGTCCGCCTTGCAGATAAAACACCGGCCGGGTGATCGAGGCGGCCATCGCGACCTGATTGTAATCTTTCAGGTCCAGCCAGTAGGAGACGGGACAATGCAGGATCAGTTCATGAGGCTTGCTGTCGGCGGTCAGGTTCTTGATCTTGACGGCTTCGGCTTTGGTAATGGTCGCCTGGGTCATGGCGGCCGGGGCGATCGACGCGATGTACTCGGTTTGCTCAACCATCAGGTCTTCCATCGGCCGGGCAGGGGCGGCCAGCGCGATGTAACCGGCGGCGCCTTCGCCGAGTTTGGCGGCGATCCGCGGGATCAGCATGCCGCCGAGACTGTGCCCCAGAACATAAATCTTCTTGAAACCGCGCTCTTTCAGCATCCCAAACGCATGAACCACATCGTCGATAACCTCATCCTCCACGGTCGCTACCTGCCTGGGGTAGACGAGTGTCCGCTTGCTGTAGCGGAAAACGCCTATCCCGCGCTTCGCCAGCCCATGCGCGATATCCCGGAATACCTTGTTCGGCCCAATCGTCTCATCATAATCCTGCGGGCCGGAACCGTGCACTAGAATCACCAGCGGGAAATCCGCTTGCCCCTTCGGCACGGTCAAAACGCCCGGCAGTTTTTTCTCCCCGCCGAAAACGATTCGTTCCTCGCTGAAAGCATCGGTATTTTCCAGATCGAATTTCTTGTCGACCTGATTGATGACAAAAGCGGCGACTTTTTGCTGCTCGTTCAAGTGTACCACGAACGACAATACGGCTTGGTCAAACTCGCATTGAACGATATAAGTCGGGCCGGGCGGATGCAGCGGATTGGCCGGCGGGTGAACAAGGTGCAATTTGCCGTATTGTGCGGTGAGTGCTCCACGAGTCTGGGCGAGCATCTGCGGTGTTATGGCTGCCTTCAACTTGTCATCGGAGAGCGAATGTACCGCTTCCAGATTTCCGGCCAGAAAATTCTGGACCATTTGAATCGCGATATCTTCCGGCTTGTCCGCCGCGGACAGGCCCAGCCCGAAAATCAGCGCAATTGTCAGCAGAAATGTTTTCATCAGAACTCCATGCTTTCCCATATTCTGGGCAGCTCTGGAACGATTTTGTCGAACTGTTCCTTCGGACCCCAAACTTCCATGAGGTAGATTTTACTGGAGGTGAAGAAACCTTCTTTGGAGA
Source organism: Victivallis vadensis (assembly GCA_040394635.1). Classification (GTDB taxonomy): domain Bacteria; phylum Verrucomicrobiota; class Lentisphaeria; order Victivallales; family Victivallaceae; genus UBA5239. Next base: position 62,923 of record JBEBRW010000028.1, read on the forward strand.
TTGCGATCAGGATCTGATATTTGACACTGCTCCGGCCGACCTTGCGCTCGGCGGTAATGATGTCGGTGGTCAAACCGTCGATTTCCGCCTGCACGCGCCTGACGATCTCGTAATTATTGCGCTCGGTCAGGGCGCGGCTGATCAGGCTGTTCCAGAATTTGGGCGTGCCGCCCTTCAGGTTGGCGCGGCGCGTGAGCTTGATGACGCAGTCGTCGGCGGAAATCGCGGTCGCCATATCCGAGCTGCCGAAAACCTGCACGAAATCCTCCGGGAAATCGATGTCATAAGGCGTTTTCTTGGAACTGTTCATCGATATGTTCTGTTTTTCCAGCGAATTACCGAGGTCATTCACCCACGGGATCGCGGCGAAATAACTGGGATCGACCTGAATCGCCCGGGCTTCGAACGTCACCGTCAGGGTCAGGTAGGCGATGCGGTTCTGGTAGTCGCGCAGCTGAGCCTGAATGCGTTCGATTTCGGTGGTGGTGCGGGAGAGCTCGGTCTCGATCTTCAGGAGATCTTCCACCTTTTCGCCGCGCTCAAGGAGTTCGGTCAACCGAACGCGCAGTTTCTTCAGGTTGTCGAGCCGGATTTCGATGTCGGTGACGACTTTGGTCACGTCTTCGCCGGAAATCTGACGCCGGGTCACGGTTCCGAGCTTTTCGATCTCGGTCATGGCGTTGTCCGCTTGGTCCATCGGGATACGAAGGGTGATGATGAAGTCATTGAGATTCTCCATGTAGCCCTTGCGTTCTTTGGTAATCTCGCGGGCGGCGTTCAGGGCGGCGCTCTGATTATCTACCGCAATGGTGAGGTTGGCGTTGTAAATCATTTTCCGGCCCGGCTCCGCGATGAAGCGGGGCTCTGCATTACTCGGGACCGGAGCAAACTGAGCGGAGTCCTCGGCGACAATTACCCTGGTCGCTCCATCTGACCACGCCAGTGGTTCGGCAGCTCTACCTGCTGCCATTGCCTCAAATTCCAGGTCCGGGCTGCTGCATCCGGATAAAATAACGGCCGAGCCCAATCCGATCAATAAAAAAGAGATAATACGCATTTTTCGCTGCTCCGGTTAGCGGTTTATGATGTCGTTCCAGCGTTCGGGAGTGATGGCTTTTTCCGGTTTTTTCCCTTCCTGCTCCTTCATGAGCCGCTCGGCCGCCGGGGTGATGATGACATCGCCCTGGTTCACGACCGAAACCTCCCACAGGACGCCGGCCGGATCGCTCAAGTCGCCGTAACCGCGGACATTGATGGTCTTGTACGGCACAATCGCGTTGGCGTCTTCGGCGACCTGCCGGGCGTAAGCCTCGGTCTGCGGGATGTTCCAGTTGAGATAAGCCTTGCCTTCCTTATCGCCGTCGTAGTGGATCTTGATGGTCGGGTGGAGGTCCTTCATCATATCGCTCTGTTCCTGCGTCAGCCGGTGATCGCGGCGGACGTTGTAGGTAACATAATTTTCCAGGCGCATCAGCTCCTTTTCGCTGAGCGGTTTATGATCCTCGGAATCCGATTGCGGGGATTCGCAGCCGAACAGCAGCGCGGCGGCCGCTACAGCCATGTAACACATTTTCTTCATCTTCATATACTCCATAATTACAAATTTGTCGGTATGTCAATGAATTCGACTTCGATGCCGAACTTTTCGCTGACCAGCTCGCCCAGCGTGCGGATGCCGGTGGTCTCCGAACAATAATGCCCGAGCGCCAGAATGGTCAGCCCGGCTTCGAGGGCAGGGTGGTACAGTTCATGTTCCATCTGACCGGTCACCAGCAGTTCCAGGCCGCCTTCGACGGCTGCTGCCAGCCCGGAGTGCCCCGCGCCGCCGGAAATGCAGCCGACCCGTTGCAGGGGCCTGCCGGTGTCGCCGTAGAGTTGCGCGTTGCAGTCGAGTTTATTTGCGTAAACGGCGCTTAATTCGGCGGCGGTCCGGGGAGCGGCGAGGAGGCCGCGGACGCCGATGTCCGCGCCGTCGTAGCAGCAGAACATGCTGCGGTTTGTCACGCCGATCAAATCGGCGAGAATGGCGTTGTTGCCGCTGACAGGATGGGCGTCCAGCGGCAGGTGCGCGGCATAAAGGGACATTTGATGGTTGAAGAGAAATTGCAGACGCTTGCCGACGCCGCCGGTGAACCGTCTCGGTTCGCTGCCCCAGCTGATGCCGTGGTGGACCATCACCAAATCGGCCTTGCGCGCGGCGGCTTGTTCAAAGAGCGCCATGCAGCCGTCCACGCCGGTGACGATTTTCGTGACTTCGGTGTTGGCTTCCACCTGCAGTCCATTGTTGGAGGCGTCGCCGCGGAAGGACAGGAAATCGAGGTAATCATTCAGATAAGCGGCCAGTTCAATCGTTTTCATGATGCGTCTCCTCTACGAAGCGGTATTTGATCAGCCGCCAGCGCAATTCCTCGGCGGCCAGTTCATCGATGTAAACGGTGACTTCGGCGGCGGTTTTCATGGCGGCGAAGCGCCGTATTTCCGCCGTTACAGAACGGAACAATATTGCCCGCGGGTTTTTGATTCCGGCCAGGCGCAGCGCGGCGGCGGCACGGTGCACGCGGTTGCGCTCCATCTGGTTGCGGGCCAGCAGAAACAGCGGATAGAGCCCGGCGAAAATCCAGAACGGCCAGATCGGATAGTTCCAGCCGGTCGAGGTCCGGATGATTTCGGCGATCAGCAAGATCAGCACCGGGCCGAGGAACAGCAGCGCGTCCAGCCGCGTGCGGAAGCAGGCCCCGATGTAGCGGCGGCTCTTGATCGGCGAGGTCTGATAGGCGAAATACTCCTCGTAAGGTTCATCCTCGAGGACATTGCGGGCGGCGTGGCACAGCTCATGCGCAGTAAGCTCGTCGCGCCGGTAAATGAACCAGCGCTTGCGTTTGGCGAAGCAGCCCCGGATCAGGAACAGATTCAAATCGGTGCCGCTCTCGGTAAAGGAACAGCCGCCCCACAGCAGCCCCAGGCTCTGCGAAAGGAAAAATCCCGGCACCCAGCGAATCGCCACCGCGTACAAAGGTTCGGTAATGGCCGCGCCCTCGTCGATGATTTCCGGCGGAATGCGGTCGGCGGCTGATAACATAAACCCTTCTTCCAGCTCGAACTGGCCTTTTTCCGCCAGATCCTTCTCGACCTGTTCGTTAAAGGCCAGCAAGCCCCGAATCCGGCTGATATAGGTTTCCAGGTTTTCGCCCGGGGCAATCAGCAGCCCGCCGGCGTCGAGTTCCGCCAGCGCATCCGGATCATTGGCTGTGATTTTATCGAGTTCAGGAAACATTTAACGCTGCTGACTCTTAATTCTTTTCGCCCTTTCGCTCAGCGTTGAAAAAACGGTTTCACGTTTTTTCGACCTCGCTTCCGGACGAGTGGTGTATTCTTGATTCGCGCCTGCGGCTTACATTTGTTTCGCTCTATGAGCGACCAGCGCTGTCCGCACGCTGGACCGCGTCCGGGTAGCACCCGGCGGCATGTCTATTTTTTAACTCTTAACTCTTAATCAGTCTTCCAGTGATTTGAACACGGAAAGATCGGTTTCGGTTTCCTGCCGCTCCTGCCTGCCGCCGCCGCCCTTGCGGTTGTTCTGCAGCTTGACTTCGTCCGCGGAACAGACCACGCTCTTGCCGGATTCCAGCTGAACGGTCAGTTTGCGGGTCAGCAAATTGCGGTCGGTGATGCGTCCGTTGCCATCCTGGCATTGACAGAATTCGCCGCGGCGCGGCATGTTCTTTTCCATTTCCACATAACCGTCGTGCTCATATTTCAGGCAGCACTTCAGGCGCCCGCAGGAGCCGGAAATGGTGCCGGGGGTCAGCGACAGGTCCTGGTCCTTGGCCATGCGCACGTTGATCGACGCGAATTCGGTCAGGAACCGGCTGCAGCAGAGCTGCTGGCCGCAGATGCCGATGCCGCCGCAGATGGCGGTTTCGTCGCGTACGCCGATCTGGCGCAGCTCGATGCGGGTATTCAGCATTTGCGCCAGTTCCTTGACCAGCTCGCGGAAGTCCACGCGGCCGTCGGCGGTGAATTGCACCACCACCAGCTTGCCGTCAAACGAATAATGCGTGTTCAGCAGGTTCATCGGCAGGTTCAACCGTTCCACCGATTTCTCGGCGGTGCGGAGAGCGGATTTGCCGCGCATCAGGTTTTCATTGGCGATGCTTTTGTCGTGAACGGTGGCCTTGCGGATCACCCGCGGCGCGTTTTTCTTCGTTTCCTCGTCGTTGATGGTGGTCCACTCGCGGATAATCTGTCCGTAATCCTGGTAAAAATCCTTGCGGACGACCACCCAGTCGTTGACCTTCAGCGATAAATCATCGGTACCGCTGATCGTGTAGCGGTTACCGTTGCCAAGTTGTATCAAGTAATATAAATCCATAATTGTCCTTTCAGAATAACGTAATATAATACGCGATTCCACGGGGGCAAACCCCAAATCGAAGAAACTTGCTTATTCTTGCCAATAAGGCGAATACGACCGCAATTTTTCGATGACCGGCGGCAGCACCTTCAAGATGAAGTCGACCTCTTCGGCCGTGTTGTAACGCGACAGGCTGAAGCGGATCGCCCCGTGCGCCGCGGTATATGGCACGCCCATGGCCCGCAGCACGTGCGAGGGCTCCAGGCTCCCGGTCGTGCACGCGCTGCCGCTCGACGCGCAGATGCCGTACTGGTCCAGTAGCATCAGGATCGACTCGCCTTCGATGAACTCGAAGCTGATCAGCGAGGTATTCGGCAGGCGGTTGTCGGGGTCGCCGTTTACCCGGATTTTGGGAATGCTGTTCAAAACGCCCTGTTCGAGACGGTCGCGCAGGCCCTTGACGTATTCGTTTTCCTGAGCCATGGCCTCGCGCGCCTGCTCGGCGGCTTTGCCGAGGGCGATGATCCCCATCACGTTTTCGGTACCGCCCCGGCGGCTGCGCTCCTGGTGGCCGCCGACCA
>JBEBRW010000029.1:0-67195 GCA_040394635.1 Victivallis vadensis
ACTGCGAAGGGGTTCCGGTTAGCCAGCGTTTTTTTCACAAAACGTAGAAGAACCGTTTTATGCGGTATTTCGTCCTCACATCTTTGGCGGCGAAGCCGATGGCGTCGATCCCGCTCTCGCGGGCGATATAGACGGCCCGGATGCAATGAAATTCCTGTGAGATCACGGTGTAACTCTCCGCACCGAATACATTTTTCGCCCGCACGACCGAATCGAGCGTCCGGAAACCGGCGTAGTCGAGCGTGATATGCTCGTCCGGGATGCCGGCTTTCAGCAATTCCTGGCGCATATCTTCGGGCTCGTTGTATTCGACGCGGCCGTTGTCGCCGGAAACGATGATGCGTTTGATTTTCTTCGCTTCATAGAGCGCCACCGCCGCGTCGATCCGGTTGTAGAAATAGGGGTTCTTGTATTTGCCTTTGGCCAACCGGGAAGTACCCAGCACCAGCCCGACTTCCTGCTCCGGCAGTTGTTCGAGCGAGGTGAACACATCGCCGGAAACCCGGCTTACCGCCATATTGGCATAGAGCAGCAAAGCCACGGCCAGAATTACGCATATTCCAAGAGCGAGAAGGCTGCGGCGCAGCCATTTGGACCGAATCAATTTCTTCAACTTCTGCAGCATAGTGAATCCCGGAAATTATTTGGCGGTGACGGATACTTTGCCCAGGAACACTTCGCCCTCGCCGCTGCCGGCGGGGAAATCAATGGAGAAACCGGCCAGTTTCACCGGGAAGTCCAACTTGTGATCTTTGTCGCCGCCCCAATGCGAGGCTTTCTGAATGCCTTCGCCCGTGATCCGGAGCGGAAGGGTATGCCAGCCTGGTGCAAGGGGTTGTTTCGGCAGGATGTTGAATTGGAAAATTTCGCCGTCGGCATCCGCCAGGCGCAGATTGATTTTTCCCGCCCGGGTATTTTCCGTGACGTATATTTCCACCTCGAAGCGGGCCTCGGCAAATTTCTCTACCTGCGGCTGCTTGCCCTGAAACGAAAATTCGAGATATTTGGCCGCCCCCGCATTCCACTTGAGCTGAAGCGCCTGTTTGCCGTCCGGCGCGGCAGTGGTTTGGGCCGACTGACGGCGGTCCTGGGCGCTGTTGATCGTGACTTTAGTCGTGGCGGCATTGAGCAACAGCTCTCCGGGGGTCAACTCTGCAGGCGTGAAATCGACGCTGCCGACCGACATTTCGCCGGTACCTTCCGTGGCGGCGAAATCAACGGAGAAACCAGCCAGTTTCACCGGAAAATCGATGGTCCTGTTCTTGTTACCGCCCCAGCTGCTGAAGCCGCCGGCGGCTTTGATCGTGGCGGAAATCGTCTGCAAGCCGGGCTTCAGGTCACTGGTCGGCAGTTGATACTGGAACGTTTCGCCGGAGCTGTCCGCCAGGCGCAGGTTAAATTTCTTGATCTGGAATTTTTCCGGCATGAAAACTTCGACTTTCAGCCCGGCGGATTCGAATTCCGGCAGTGTCGGGCCATTGCGGAAAACCAGTTCGAGGTATTTGGCGGCACTGTTATTCCATTTCAGGTTCACCATTTTCCGCCCGTCCGGCGCGGCGCCGAGCTCGGCGGATTGTTGACGCTTGACGGCGTCGCCCACCATCAGATCAAGCTTATCCGTCCCGGGATTAATGACTATCGCAGAGAACCCGATAACCGGGGCGAGCAGCGCTCCGCACAAAAGCAATTTTCTCATAATTTATCTCCTTTTTTCAGCATGACACCAATATAAGTGCGTCCGGAAAAAAGTCAATTTCAAATCGGCATTATAGTTCAAGGTCGCGGCTGCGGCGCCGGTATTCGCGCGGGGAGCACTGGAAGTGATTTTTGAACGCAGCGGCGAAGCTCGACATGCTCCCGTATCCCGCGTACTCGGCAATCACATAAATCGACTGGTCCGACTCCGCCAGCAGCCGCGCCGCCGTCCGGAGCCGGATATGGAGAATGATGTTCGACGGGGTCGTGTCGTAGATTTTCCGGATCAGCCGGAGAAACGTCGAAACAGACATGTTCAGTTTGGCCGCGATCTTCTCCAGCGACCAGTCGCCCGAAGGGCTGCGGGCAATCTCCTCCCAGAGTTTTTCCAGCCGCTGTTTGTCCCCGTATTCGACAGCCTGGTGAAACAGCCCGCGTACCTCGCGATGAAGGTACCCGAGAATCAGGTCGGCATAGCAGGAGGCGAGCCCGGTGGCCCCGGCGACGGAGTTTTTCATATTGAACTCCGACATCGAATTTTCCAGCAGGGGGGCATCGGCATAAAAAAAAGGCACCTGACTGTCGGACTGCATCATATCATGCAGCGGGTACACCTCGGAAATGAAGCCGTCCATGGCGTGAAACAGGTAGTCCAGCGAGGCGGATTTCCCGGCCACCGGACCATCTGAAATAAAATTCCACGACTCCAGCGGCAGCAGGTGAAACCAGAAAAACTTCCAGTTCCCACTGCCGGGCACCGGGTGATAACGGTGTTCCTGCCCCGCCGGCGAAAACAGTATCGAATACGGCCCCATGCGCAAAGTCCGCCCCGCGGCGGTAAGCTCCGCCTCGCCCTCCTGCGTAAAAATGACCAGGTGATAATCCGCGATCCGGTGAATCAGGAAGCCGTTGTCCACGTCGCTGATGCCGCTCATATGGATGCCCGCGGTGCGCAGTTTGATGGTGGAGGAATCCTGCAGGTACAGCGGCAGAAAAAGCTGCCGGGACCCCGCCGGAATCACCTTGTTCCGGATCTGCCATTTGACTCTGGTATTGCCCTTGCCGTCGTAACTTTCCATAATTTCCGCAGATTGACGATTTTTCTATATTTTTTGAAAAAAGACCGATTTCATTTTAAACCGCAAAGTTGTATAATATAAATACGTCACTGATTAAGATAGTCCGTCAACCGGATTTTGCAAATGACAAGGAGACAGGAAAGTGAATACGGAAGCTTTCAGCTCAACCATGTGCGGACGAAATTGAAAATGACGATAATTCTACATTCTTTGAATATCCGGCGATACCATCTTCATCGAAACGATGATATAATATAACAACAAGGAGACATGAAAATGAATAAAAAGAATTTCACACTCATTGAGCTGCTGGTCGTGATTGCGATCATCGCAATCCTGGCGGCCATGCTGCTGCCGGCATTGAACAAGGCCCGGGAGCGTGCCCACAAAATCAGCTGCACCTCCAACCAGAAGCAGATACTCAGTGCGATTTTGTTGTATTCCACCAATAACGAAGATTATCTGCCACTGTCGCACTCCGGTCCGTACGATGGCTGGCGGCGCTGGTATGTGAGGCTCGGCGAATACCTGAATTATAATACAGGTGTGGAAGCGAGCTGGAAAACCGCGAAAGTCCTCCGCTGTCCCTCGAATACGCTGAATTATTACACCTCGGCAAGCGAAACCCCGGCCATGACCAATGTTTCCGCGGACTGGGGAACCCGCGCCAACGCCGCGCTTAGTAATTATGCTTATAACATGAAATGCGGTTATATCGAATACTGGACCGCCGGCACGACCTGGCACAAGGCTTACGCTCCGATCAAAGTCACCCGCGTCAAACGCCCCGCCAGCGCGGTATTGCTGGTCGACGGCGTGGGCGCCATGGCGCCGTCCGCCGGATTCCTCGGCCAGTTTGAACATTACACCTCTGCCACGGACAGCCACAATGGCAGGATGTATACGCCCAACCTGAAACATGTCGAGTTCCGACATGCCAATACCACTAATTTCGGCTGCGTCGACGGGCATGTCGCCTCCTGCGAACGGCTCTGGGGGCTGGAAGACGACTACATGAAATGGACCAACGATATCAACACGAATTAAAGGGCAGGAATATGCTGAAATTATTACTTTTTCCGGTTATCGCTTTACTGATGGTTTCCCTGACCGCCGAGGATGATCTGGCCCGGAACGGATCATTTGAGCAGGGCTTTAAAAATTGGGATTATCCGCACTGGGAGCGGAAACCGGAACCGGGACGCATCACCACGGAAAATATTTATGGCGGTAAATTCGCCTACGAGATGACTCAGGCCGAAGAGGGGTCAAATTATATTTACACGTCGCTGCAGGTTAAGCCGGAAACCAGTTATCAGCTGACCATGTATCTGCGGGCCGAAGGGATGCCGGAGCGGGATGCCGTGCTGCGCCTGTTACGCTTCCGGAAAAAGGCGGATGGCAAAAGCGAAACACGCGGTTATGTCGATCTCCCGCCGGGGAGCGGAGTGAATTCCTTGATCGTCACCGGCGGCAGCCATCCCTGGAAAAAGTACGAACTTTATCTCGACGAAAGTTGTTTCCCGGCGGATATCAGTCATGTCAACCTGATTCTGTCCCGCAAGGAAAACAGCAAGGGTATTCTTGGGGTGGACGAGGTTTCCTTCCGGGCGGTGCCCAGGCAGGAAAAAGCACAGGCAGCGGTACCGGCGCAGGCTAATTTATGGCCCGGCGACAGTTCGTTCGAAACTTCAGCCTGGCCGTTCAGTTTACCGCGTGACCGCTCCGAGCATTTCCACGGGGAATACTCGTTGCGCCTTGACCCGGAGGTACGCGAATCCAGTTTCCACTATCTGGTCAATGTCATGAATTCGGCACAACCTTATACCGTCAGTTTTTATGCGCGCGCCTCTGCGCCGTGCAACTTGGAATTCGTGGCCAAAAACGAGTATTACCAGACGAGCGGGCGCAAGATATTTCCGCTGGGGCCCGAGTGGCGGCTTTGCTCGTTGCCGCTTTCCGCCAATCACGGCCGCAGCCTGGCGCTCCAGCTCGAGCGGCAGGGAGAAGCCACCGTACATCTGGACAGTTTTTCATTGACGGAAGGAGCCGGGGCCCCGAATGCTTTCGCCGCGGTTCCCGAGCTTGCACTGGGAGTAGCGGAAAGTGAAGAACCATTGGAAATTTACTTCACGGGGACCGCTCCGGTTGAACGCTCGGTGGCGCTTCGCAATAACAGCAGAAGTGAAAAACAGTTTGAGCTGGAGATCGGTCTCGACGCCCCTTTTCAGGAGCGCCGGGAAATCGCCCGGCGCAAACTTAAACTCGCGCCCGGGGCCCGGTTTGACGAAAAATTTACCATCCTGCCCGAGCGTATTCAGGGATACTATGTAATCCGTCTTGCCGCGATTGATTCAAATGGCGGCAAAATGGAAGCCTCCAGCCCGTTCACGGTGACGGCGCCGCCGCTGCCGCCGGACGAGGAGTCGATGTTTGGCCTGCATAACGGCAATTACGACGCTTACCGCCGCATCGGGATGTCTTTTGTGCGTCATTTCCGCAATTGGAGCTTCTGGCCGTACCGGGACGGAAAATATGTCGTTGACGACGACAGCACCAGTATTTTCAATCTGAAACGTCCGTTTCAGCCCTATGGTATTCACCACATGGAAACCCTGTTTGTGGCGGAAGCTCCCCCGCGGTTGAAGAAGAAAGATGATCCGAACGTTCCGTTTGAAGAAATGGCAAAATATGTTGATGCCATGGTGGAGGCAACCCGCGGTACTTCGCGTTATTACGAAATCGAAAATGAACCGCATTTGATATTTCCGACGGTATTCCGCACGGATCTTTTGAGTTCGGCCAAAATCTACGCCGGGCTCGTGAACCAGCTGGCGCCCCGCATTCGCAAGCTTAATCCGAAGGCGAAAATCATGGCGGCCGGGGTCGGGCTCCGAGGGGATTCCAACTTCGATTTCATCCGGACTGTGCTGGAGATTGCCGGCAAGGAAATCGACATTCTGCCGATTCATCCATATGCCGGAGCCCGCTATATCAACGCGGAATTCAGCGACATCGGCCCGGATGATATCGACACCTATGCCCGGACCCTCAAGCTGCGCGAAATGATTCGCGGCATGGGATTCGATCAGGACATCTGGTTCGGTGAAGTCGGCTGGGCGCTCGATGTCAACGAGGATTACCTGAGCGACAGCGCCATTCGCCAGGCCGCATATCTCTCGCGGCTGATGCTGCTGTCCAAGGCTGCCGGAGTCAAGAAAGTATTGTATTTCCTCGGCGATCACCATATCGAGAAAATCAAGTTTTATTACGGTATATGGCGGGTCAAGCGCCCCTTGCCGGCGACACTGGCTTACGCCGCCAGCGCACAGTTTCTGGAAGGGAGTACGTTTGGTGAAATGATCCTGGATTCCGATATCCATGTGTTTACCTATCGCGACCGCGATGGCAAAATTTTCGCTGCGCTGTGGCTCTCGGGCAATCACAAAGCGAAGGCGCGGCTTGCAATATCCCCGGACCGTGTGGAGCTGCGCGATCTTTTTAATCGTCCAGTTCAGCTGAACGGTAAATCGCTGGAAATCGAATTAAGCGGTAATCCGGTTTATTTGATGGCCGCCGGGATTCCGGAACAGGAGTTTGTGAAGGCCCTGAAAGATGCCAAATACGATTTGCCGCCGGTAAAAATCGGCTGGCAGCTGGAGCGTGTCGATCAACTTGTGGTAACGCTCGAAAATCTGCGAACCGTAGCCCTGCAAGGTGAATTTCAGGTGGAAAAACTCAATGACGGTCTCCGCCAATTTTCACTGGCCCCGGGCGAAAGCGCCCGCCTGCGTTTCCAGTTGCCGGAGCGCCCCGGACAGCGCACGTTTCGCCTGACGGGAAAAAGCAACCAGGGTGAATTTTCCAGTGAATACCACATCGAGCTGCTTTCCTGTCCACAATTCACGCCGCAATTCGACGCCGCCCGGCAGCTTCCGTCGACCGGCCGGCTGCCGGCGATGCGGGACCGGACCTTCCTGCTGCCGAATGACCCCGGCAATGGCTGGGACGGCCCGCAGAACCTGAGCGTGGAAAGCAGCATTTGTTACGACATGGAAAATCTTTACCTCTTTGCCGATGTGCGCGACGATGTTCATTATCAAACTCAAAAACCGGGCTCCCTCTGGCGCGACGATGCCATACAGCTGGGCATCGACACCAGGGCGAACGCTTTGCCCGGCGTCTACACCTATGCCGCCGATGATTACGAATTCGGCTTCGCGCTGGCTGCCGACGGTTCCCCGCAGAAAGAGCTGACCTACGTTTATGAATTGGGCCGGGCCAAAGAGATTCTGGAGGAAGTGCGCTTCTCCGCTTCCCGCCAAGGCGACATTACGGCTTACCGGATTGCGATTCCCTGGAAAACCCTGCAGGTGAAACCGGAAAAAGGGATGGTTTTCGGCCTGAATTTCATCGTCAACGACAATGACGGTCATGGGGCGCGTTTCTATATGGGACTCACGCCGGGCATCGTCGAGGTCAAGAATCCCTATACGTACCGCAAGTTCACCTTGGATTAAGCCTTGAGCTGATCCCAGGTCAGGTCGAATTTCGCCAGGTATTTGCGCAGGCGGTCGCTGTCGTTGACCGAGGCCCTCTCGCGGCGCGAGGCGGCAAAAAGACGGCGGCCCGCCTCCGACAAACTGCGCGATTTGCGGCAGACGCCGATCACCTCTTTCAATTGCGAGAGATCGAATAAATCGATGCGTTCGGCATAATCGACGCCGAGCAGTTCCGTCAGTTCCGCATCCTTTTCGCCGCCGCCGGGACGCGACAAGCGCTTGATTTCGCCTTCCACCGTATTCAAATCGATACGGCCGGAAGGGGCCAGCGTCGCCATGCGCGTCATGGCCGCGTTCAGCTCGCGGAAGTTCGACCGCCACAGCGCCGCCGGGCTCATGCCGAACGCCAGAAACGCCTGCCGTGCCTCGCGGTTGAACGTCACACGTCGGCCGGTTTTGATACAGAATTGCTCGAGCTCATAATCGAGGTTCGGCTCGATGTCTTCGCGGCGCTCCGCCAACCCCGGCAAATGAAAACTCCAGAGGTCGATTCGCGCCAGCAGGTCCTCGCGAAAACGGCCGTTCTCCACTGCCGCCGCCAGGTCGCGGTTCGTGCCGCAGATCAGTTGAAACGAGCTCGAATCCTCCCGGTCGGAGCCCAGCGGCAGGAAAATGCCGTCCTCGATCGCCCGCAGCAGCATGGCCTGTTCGTCCAGGCCGAGCTCGCCGATTTCATCCAGAAACAGGATACCGCCGTGCGCCTCCTTCAGCAGTCCGTGACGGTCCTTGACGGCCCCGGTAAATGCGCCTTTTACGTGCCCGAACAGCGCCGACATGGCGGCGTCGCCCCGCAGCGTGGCGCAGTTCACTTCGACGAATTTGCCCTGCAGCTGGCGGTTCTGCAATTTCAGCTCGTAAATGCGCCGCGCCAACTGCGACTTGCCCGCGCCGGTGGGCCCGGTCAACAGGATCGGCTCAATGGAGTGAATCGCCACCTTTTCGATGGTCTCGATCAAGGCGTTGAACTGTTTATTGCGCGTGGCGATGCCGGATTTCAGGAATTCCAGGTCGTCGCGGTGCTCCTTTTCGAAACGCTTTGCCAGCAGGTCGTACTGCGAAAGATCGAGGTCGATCAGGTTGTACCCGCCCTGCGGGCTGCGCCCGGGATGCGTCTGGATCAGCCGCCCCGGCAGATGGTTCGACTCGGTCAGCAGGAACAGGCAAATCTGCGCCACGTGGGTGCCGGTGGTGATGTGGACATAATACTCGTTGTCGTCCGTATCGAAATCCATCCCGCGGCTGAAATCGTAGAGCTTGCCGTACACTTCCTCGAAGTTCCACGGATCGTCGAAATCGACCTGCTCCAGGATGATCTCGGTTTCCGGTGACACCGTCTGAATGTCGCGCACCACTTCGCAGACCAGTTTCCGGTAGCGCTCCTGATACAGCAGGTGATAGCGGTCGAACTGCAAATCCTCCTGCATCGCCAGCGCCACCGAGGGCCGCCACGATTCCCAGCGCTTCGGTCCATTGCCATGATTATCCAGCGTACTGCCCAGAAGTGAAATTAATATATTCATTTCTATCATCTTTTATAAAATTTTATCAATATTTATTATAACCGGTTTTTCGAGAAATGCAACAGCCAAGTCATCAAAATCCATTTCTGAGGCGAGAAAATAAATTTTTCACGATTTCAAAAAAGTTGGCACGGGTATTGCTTTATAATTTGGCAACACAGTTTTTAAGGAGGACTGGAAAATGAAAATGACATTATCACAGGCATTGAAGGAAAAGAACCGGATTGCGCATCAGCTGCAGCAGGCGATGCAGTTGATTCGCGAAGAAAATTCAAAAGACGCATCGCTGAAGCGCATTGTCAACGTAAGAAAGAAGTTAGAGGAAACCAAAGGTCTGGTCGCGGACCTGGTCCGCTACAAATCGGCAATTGCTTATGGTAATGGAGGAATATTGAATGAAATGGCGGAGTTGTCGGAAACCAAGTCGCTGATTTGCGGGTTGAGGACCATCGATACCACAATCGTCAACAATTACAACAGTGTTTTGAATATCATTCGAATCAGAACCGTCCTGACCAAGGCGGATGTCCTGAACGAAATCGATGCTTTGCAGAAACGTGCGGACGAGCTGCAGGACAAAATCGATGCTTACAACGCCCGCAATGAAATAGAGGTTTGAAAACGGAGTCGGCTGTTCAGTACCTCCTTCAGGAACGCTTAAAAAGGCGTTTACCATGGAAAAGATATCGATAGTGAGTTGTTAAAAGTTAAAATTTATGCTATTAATTCTTAAGATGAAAAACTCAAACGTCAAAACTTATATCGGTACCACGCAGCCAACACTGTTTTTGGCGGCCGGGGAGCAATCCCCGGCCGTGTTTTACGCAAAATTAATAAGGAAATAAATAATATGATTGAAATCGATGGATCTTATGGTGAGGGCGGAGGACAGATTCTCCGCACCTCGCTCTCGCTGGCGGCGCTGACCGGACAGAAAGTCCATATCTACAGCATCCGCAGCGGCCGCCGCAAACCGGGACTAATGCGCCAGCACCTGACCGCGCTGAACGCGGTGGCGGCCATCTGCGGAGCCGAAGTCAGCGGCGACCAGGCCGGGTCCATGGAAATCACCCTGGCCCCGGGCAAAATCCGGGGCGGTGATTACCGTTTCCCGGTGGGTACGGCGGGCAGCACGATCTTGATCGCGCAGACCGTGGTTCCACTGCTGCTCGCCGCCGACGGGAATTCTGCCGTCCGGATCGAGGGCGGCACCCATGCGGACATGGCGCCGATTTACGAGTATTTCGCGGAAGTTTTTCTGCCGCAGCTGCGCCGGATGGGAGCCGATGTGGAGTGCGCGCTGGACGGCTGCGGATTTTATCCGGCGGGCGGCGGCGCAATCACTCTGAAGATCAAACCATGCAAAGAATGGAAGTGGCTGGAGCTGATGAAGCGCGGCGATGCGCTCGGACACGAGATCGTCTCCGTCAGCGCCAACATCGCGGAGAAAATCGGCGAAGCGGAGACTTCGCAAGTCGCGCGGCTGCTGAATTTGCCAGAAGCAAAAATCGTCAACCGCATGGAGAATTCGCCCGGCCCGGGCAACGTGGTCTACGTAAAACTGAACTACAGCAAAATCGGCGAAATGGTCAGCATCTGCGGCGACCGCAACAAAACGCGGCAGGTCGTGGCCAAACAGGTAGCCAAGGGGGTCAGCGAATACCTGGCGGGGACCGCTCCGGTGGGGCCGTATCTGGCGGATCAGCTGCTGCTGCCGATGGCGATTGGCGCGGGGGGACGTTACGAAACGTTCTTCCTCAGCAAGCATACCGAAACCAATATTGAAGTAATCAAGAAATTCCTGGAAGTCTCGATCGCCGTAACTCCGGGATCGAAAAACGGACAACATATCATCGAGGTGATCAAATGAAGTGGATCAAGCAAGAAAAGTCATATCGTATTCCCATCAAGTCGTGGTGTGAACATACCGAAGAAAGCGCCATGAAGCAGGCGCAGAACCTCGCCACCCATCCGGCTCTCGCCAAACACGTGGCGCTGATGCCGGACTGCCACAGCGGCTTCGGCATGCCCATCGGCGGCGTGATCGCGGCGGACAACGCACTGCTGCCGAGCGCGGTGGGCGTGGACATCGGCTGCGGCATGGTGGCGGTGGAAACCGACCTGCCCGCCGAGCATTTCGCCGACCTCCGGCTGCGCCGCGAGCTGCTGACCAAGCTCAAGGCGCGCATCCCGGTCGGCGAGGGCCAGTCGCACGACGACGCGCAGGAATGGGACGGCTTCGAGCGTTACGGCGCCGAGGGCGGCGATACTTCGCTGTGGCCCAGCAAGCTGGACCGCAAGAACCTCGGAAGCCTCGGCGGCGGTAACCACTTCATTGAACTGCAGAAGTCCGATGAAGGAGTGATTTACCTGATGCTGCACTCCGGGAGCCGCAACCTCGGCGCGCGTGTCGAGCAGTATTACCAGAAGCTCGCGGTGAAGTGGAACACCCGTTACCACGTCCAACTGTCGGACCCGCAACTGGCGTTCCTGCCTTACGAGTCGAAGGAAGGACAGGATTATTTCCGCGACATGCGCTACGCGCTCGATTACGCGCTGGAAAACCGCCGGCGGATGATGGCGGTGTTCAAGGAAGTACTGCACGAACTCGCCCCGCAGGCGAACTTCCTGCAGGAGGTGAACATTCACCACAACTACGCGGCGCGCGAGGAGCACTTCGGCGAGAAATACATCATTCACCGCAAGGGTGCCACCAGCGCCAAAGAGGGCGAAATCGGCATCATTCCGGGTTCGATGGGTACCGCCAGCTACATCGTCCGTGGAAAGGGTAATCCGGAGTCGTTCATGTCGTGTTCGCACGGCGCCGGACGGGTCATGAGCCGCACACAGGCGTGCAAGACCCTGACCGTGGAAGAGTGCGACCGCGCCATGGAGGGAATTGCCCACGACCGCTGGCAGAAGTTCGATTCGCGGGCCCGCAAGGGCCAGAAGGGAATGCTGGACCTCTCGGAAGCGCCGCAGTCCTATAAGCAGATCGACGACGTCATCGCCGCCGAGCTCGACCTGATCGAGCCGCTGGTCCGGCTGACTCCGCTCGCCGTGCTGAAGGGCTGAGAACTCAAAACATGGACACGATGGACGATCAATCCATCGTGTCCGCTTTTCAATCTTCGAATTCTTTGGTTTCGCGGGAATCGTCGGCTTCGGCTTCTTTCAGGATTTTCGCGACGCGGTCGCTGTCCAGCCATTCGACTTTGCCCGAGCGGAGATCGTACACGCCCCCGGCCAGCATCACTTTGCCGGAACGAACCACTTTGCGGATGGCCGCGCTCCGTTCGAACAGCATTTTGATTTCATAGTAGACGTTTTCGCGAATGCAGAGGGCGAGCAGTTCCTGCTCTTCGAGATTCGGGTTTTTCTCGCGCACTTCCTTGACGACTTTGTGAATCGGTTTCAACAGCTCGGGAATGTTGCGTTCGAGTTTGTGCCCGCCCTTGACCACGGCGGTGACCGCTCCGCAATCGGAGTGCCCCAGCACCACGACCACCGGCGTATAAGCATGGTGAACACCGTATTCGATGCCGCCGATTTCATCGCCCTGGCAAATGTTGCCGGGTACGCGGACGACGAAAAGATCCATGATCCCCGCGTCGAAAATCAGCTCCAGCGGCACCCGCGAATCCGAACAGCCGAGCACGGTCGCCACCGCATAATCCCCCTGGCTCTTTTCCGACGCCAGCAGCCTGCGGTCCCCGGTAGCATTCGGATGCGAACATTTTTCCACGGCAAAGCGCTCGTTGCCGTTTTTGAGCTCGGCGAAAATCTTCTCCGGCGCGGGCTTCCGGCTGAATTTATCCCCGTGGGGCGCTTCCGCGGCACAAAGGACAACGTTAAGGGCGGCAATGACGACGGTTACGGCAAAAATACGTTTCATGATGAATACCTTTCTGATCATCGGGTTTGATTTTCTCCATAACGGAAAATTCACGGCAGGCAGGTTCTGATTGGGAAGATGTCGCTGGAAATTCCCTTTACGAAATTTCGACTTATTAATATACTGCAATATCCGTTATTTTCCAGCGAAGAAAAAATATTTCTGAGAAAGATCGTGCCCCCGGCCCCTTCGATACAAATGGTATTATTTGAGTTTGAGGCGGTACACGTGGCGTTGAAGCGGCTGCCAGGTATCTTCCAGCCGGGAACTGGCGACAGGGCAGCTTCGATCTTCGAAGAGCACTTCCGCATTGCCGGCTTCCGGGATTTCGGAGAGATCGAATCTGGCGCTTACTGCATTGCGGGATTCATTGACACTGATCAGATAGAGGTATCCCTCGTGTTTTTTCACCGTAAATTTGATATTGTCCGAATTGCATGCGACATTCGGGGCATCCTCAAGGGAAATCAGGGTATCTTTCAGACGGTCAATTTCCTTGAAGAGGCGCGACAGGGTCACAAAAGAACTGCGGGCCTTGGGAAAGGCCGCCCAGTAACTGATGCCGCGAATGCCGTTGATGGCGCAGATATAAGCCATGTATTCGTGTTCCGCAGGCGTCATATCCCTGCTGGCATGAAAGGCATAGCCCGAGGCGAACAGTACGAACCAGCCGGGGCGCCCGTCCTCTTTGCCGAGCTCAAGAATCGACTTTGACGCATTATCGATGACTTGAACATTTGCCGACGGCGGATATGTATAGACGTCGAGCATCGGAATCTTGCCGGGGAAGTAGAGATCTTTTTCGATCACGTAGTTCATGCCGTGGCTGTTTTCCAGCATGATCACCGGGTGATAGGGATCAAGTTCCTGACCGTCCGCAATCGTCCGGTGTATTTCCTCCTGGTGCGTTCTGCCCCATTCGGTGGTGAAGGCTTCGTCATAAGTATACCAGTTGAGAATTGCCGGATGATGCTTCAACTTATTGATGGCATCGGCGGTTTTTCCTTTTTTGGCGTGGACGTCGACTTCGAACATGACGCCGTATTTCTGCGCTGTTTCAAGCAGGGCTGGATTATTCACCAGCTCCTGGTAATTGTAGGTGTGGATGAAATTGACGCCGGATTTCCCGAGAAGCTCCACCAGCTCGGGCGTCAGTCCGCCTTCCCAGAAAAAGCCGAGAGGAAAAAACGGCTTTCCGTTGACCGTGGTAATGCGGCGAAAGCGGTCCAGCTTGACCTCATTTGCGGCGGGCGGAAGTTTCTGGAACCTGCTTTCCGCCTTGGCGATTTCCTTATCCCCGGCGAGCAGGCGTGCGGTCAGGCGGTAATCGCCGTTTGCCCATTTCACAATGGGCAGATTTTTCTCAAAATCGCGCTTGGGAAGTTTTACTTTTTCCTGATGCACGACGCCGTTTTCCCCGGCTACTGTAATTTCCAGGGTCATTTTCTTGAGCAGTTCGTCATTCAGGTCCGCCTGGCCGCGGATCGTGAGTTCTTTTTCTTTCGTGTAATAGTCGTATTGAACCAATGCGGAAAGAATTTTTGCGGAAGATACTTTTTTGCCGGATGTGTACAACGGTGTTTTTCCGTCCAGAATCCTGGCCTCCATCAGGAACGTATCGCCGGGATTGGCCGCGACTTTGCCGAGGCTCAGGTTCCGGGAAGATTGATTGGGCAGATCGAGGGTCCGGGTGAGCTCGGTTATGGTTTTCCCTTTCAGGTCTTTCAGGTTGCAGTTAACGGTCAATTTCCGGTCTTTGCCGGTATTGTTGAATACCTGGACGGAGAGTTCGCCCTGCCCCTCGCCCGCATACAGGATCGCCGCATTGCGGATTCCCGTGAGATACTGCTTCTGAACATCTTCGCCGATGGTGAGCTGTCCGAAACGGAGTGGCGAATGGAACCTGCCATAGGTGGGCGCCCAACAGGAGATCTCATTGGCGCGCGGATTGTTGCGGCAGAGGTTGAAGCCCCAGAGCGGGCCGTTGCTGTAGTCGATCCCCAGATCTCCGAAGGGCAGGAATACCTCGGCGGTCCAGCCTGAATTGTCGGGCTTTTTCGCGGTTTTCACCTGCCAGCTTCCGTTCCACCCGGAGTCCCCGATATTGGCGTCGTATTGCACGCCGTCGGCATTGAATCCGAGATGATGATAGGTGCCGCGCGTGAGTTTGGAATCGAGAAAAATTTCAAAAGACGGATCGGTCCACACGTACTCGTCGCGCTGCTTTTTGCCGCAGACAATTTGATCCGTGTTGGCTTCCACGGCATCAATGCCGATATAGATGCCCTGCACGGTATAGAAAATCTTTGCCGTGGCTTTTTCCTTGACCCCTTTGCCGGAAACGGATTTCAGTTCCACGGCGGGAACCTTGCTCCATACGGCATCCGCCAGCCTGCCGTCCAGGACGGGAGATTCCTCAAGCTGCGGCGTCTTTAACACCGGAACATCAAAGAGCTGTTTTTCCACATTCCCCTCGTGAACGGTCAATGTTTTGTCGGCATTGGCCAGCTGAAACGGGGTGGCATTTTCGCTGTTTTCCAGCTGGACGGCGTCGATCCAGATCACTCCTTTGTTCAACATGGCAAGATACAGCATATCGCCATACAGCGTTGCATTGCTCCTGGTATAGATGATATCATACCGTTGCCATTCTTCCGTAAGCGTAAACTCCTTGCCGGCTTTATCGTAGGGCGGCTGCTGGAACACAGTGTACATCCGTACTTTCACTCCGGACCGGTCGGCTTTCAGATAAGCCGAATAGGTATACTGCGAACCGGCCTTGCTGCCGAAATTACAGGAGGTCAGCACCAGCGACAGATCAACCGGCTGATCCTTGATATTTTCAATGCGCATACTGCGTTTGCCGTGCCATGCGGTACTGTCGTCGGTCCTGAAATACTGCCGCCATTTATCATGGTTCAGTGCCCAATACGGGTCCGCAATGCCCCAGTGGCGAACGCCCCAGTAATCCGCCAGGCCGTCGAGCGTACACTCCTCGAAACTGGCATTCAACGCGATATTCGGGGAATCGTTCTGCGCCGGAGCCGCCGCGCCGGTTTTATATACCACAATCCTCAGGTCATCGACCTCAATTTGATTGTTGTAAGTATAAAGTGAGATATTTTCGCTGCCTTCCGGAAATGTTTCCGTATTTGCCACCTGTTTGCCGTCCACCTTGACCGTCAGCCGGGGACCGTTGACCGATACGGCAAACGTCGTCCATGGCGAATCGGGCGCGGGCGTCACCGGCCTGTCGAAAGCCACCCCGAAAGCGGCATGGATCTTCTGCGAGGGTATCCAGTAAATCAGGTTTTTGCCCCGGCTGTAAATACGGTTCGCATCCTTGCCCTTTCCGAAGATCAATCCGAAATGGTTATCCGGGACGACGAATTGCAGACTGCGGACCTTGAACTCAATATCGTACGCGTTCCAGTCTTTGCTGTGGATCGTGATATTGAAAGCTCCTCTGGTATCTTTGGAGCGGATAACGCCATCGGTGATTTGCCAGCCCGCATCCGCCTTGATTTCAGGCGGCAGTTTGGTTGCGGAAAAATCCGCATTGATAATTTTAAGCTCATCCTGTCCCAGGCAAACCAACGGCAGCAACATCGTCGCTGCAATCATTTTCCAGATCATCATTTCTATCCTTGTTAAAAAAATTACACGACTATTCGAGCCAGTTCGCTTTGCCGCCGAAACCGGTTGTGCTTCTTATCCCCCAGCGGGCACATAATTCCTTCGGTGCCGCGTTGAAGGGCGCAACGATCTTGTTTTCAGAATAGTTGTACCTTGCCGCATGACCATCCACATGGGCGAAAATACCGCCTTGCGAATGCCGTTTTCCCGGGAGATAGCCCCCCTCATACCCGTTTATCAGCATGTCATAGGACAAATTCCCGTCGCTGTCGCCAAAAGAAATCACCGTGGAGGGTTGTTTGACCTTGCTGACTTTAGCCGATCTTCTCAAGTCCGTGGCTCCCGAAGCGCCCTGCGCCGGATTGCCGGTCTGCCAGTAACCAAGCCAAATATTGTAGCCGTAGGGAATGCTATTGTATCCGACATCTTTGCCAATTCGGTCCGAGGATGGACAATAAAAAACCTTATCCGTCTGATAAGTGAGCGTATTATACAAAACCTTCGCGCCGGTAATCTCGCCTTTTACCTGGACAAACCAGAACCGGTACACATCGCCGCGGGCGTCATCCCCGCTGAACATCCAGTCGTCATTGTTCATCGTATACTGAATAAAAGCAACCCCGATTTGTTTCATATTGGAGGTGCAATTGGCGGCCTTGCCTTTTTCCCGCGCCGCATTCAGCGCCGGCAGCAGCATGGCGGCCAGGATCGCAATGATCGCGATCACCACGAGGAGCTCGATGAGCGTAAAAATTTTCTTATAATCTTTGTGCCGATTAAACATTTTCCAGTCTCCTTTGAAAGGTAAAAAATCTGCCTATGTCATCTATTATACTTGCATTTCGATAATTTTATTATATATTCAATGCTATGTTTTATATAAAAATAGCTGATTTTGTATGAAAGACAAATTAAAAATCATTTGCGACATCCTGGGATCATTGGAACAATACCGGCAGATAAAATTTTCCTGGCGTTTTGTCAATCCTTCGTTCAGCCGTCTCATCCCGACACAATATGCGTACCACCGCGGCGATTTTTGCATACAGACGAAAGAAACGCCCTGCTGGAGGCTGGATAAATGCATCGAGGAACACCAGCGCAAGGGATTTCTGCGGGCACTGCAGGAGCGTCAGCCATTTATCGTTCATTGTCACGCGGGAGCGGTGGAGCTGGCGGTGCCGGTTTTTGTCGACAACGCCCTGATGGGTGTGCTTTATGCCGGTGTTTTCCGCGATGCCCGGGGGACCACTTACTCGATGCTGAACGCGGAATACGCCAGGTTGCCGCTTGCCGACGAAAAAGAACTTCATAAACTGGGAGAACTTCTGGTCAAGATCATCCGGGCAGTGATGGGGGAACCGGACGTGCCGGAAACAACGCCCCTGTTATTGCCGGATATTCAGGAGTTGTTGCCGGATATTCAGGCGTCGGATGAAAGGCTGTACCGGGCCTGGGTTTATATGGGCGCGCACTGCAATAAGAAACTTACCGCCGACAAAGTAGCGGCACAAGTGAAAATGAGTACATCCCGCTTTCTCCACCTGTTCAGCGAACAGATGCCGTATTCGTTTCACAATACCCTGACCCGGATACGGTTGATTCAGGCGCAACGCATGATCGAAGGCACCACGTTGTCATTCGGCCATATCGCGGAAAGTACCGGCTTTGCCGATCACAGCCGCATGACTGCGCTTTTTAAGCGTTACCTCGGCAAGACTCCGTCTCAAATGCGCCAGAGCCGGAATATCAACGTATGTCAATGAACAGGAGCGGAACGGACTGTTTTTCTCCACCGCTGAAATTTATCAATTCCAGCCGGGGCAGCTACGAGAGGCGGTAGCGGCCGGGCGTGATGCCGGTGGCTTCGCGAAAGCGCCGGACGAAATACACCTCGCCGGAGAAACCGCAACGGCCGGCGATTTCCTTCATCTGCAATGTGGTGGTACTCAGCAGCATTTTCGCCATGCCGATCCGGCATTCGAGCAGGTATTCCTGAAAAGTACGGCCGGATTTTTCCTTGAAAAGCTGCGAGAGATAGGACGGGTTCAGATTGAACTTCCGCGCGATGAATTCCCGATCGATGTCGCCGCTGAAATGGCGCTCGATATAACTGCTGATCTGCTCAAAGGTTGCAGTCGATTTGTTTGGGGATTTCGCGACATATTTCCGGCACTCATCCAGAGCCAGCGAAATAGCGGCCTTGACCAGGTGCGGGATATGCCCTCCCCCGGCGGCGTCCGGGTCGGACAGCGCAGCGAAAACCCCGGTCAGGGCCGCCCCCGGCGCGTGTCCGGTATGGAAAAACTCCGTCTGCGGCCACGGGTTGTGCGGCTGGCCCGCCTTGATCTTGTAGTCGACCAGCCGCAGGTAATTCCCGCGCGGGATAATACAGAGAAAACGGTGTGAATGGCTGAACGACACGTATTCCCAAATGTATTTGCGGATCAGATACGCGTCGCCCGGCCGCAGAATCACGGTTTCGAGTTTGCCGTTCAGCGACATCGGCTCGTGCTTTTCGCCCTCCACCACCATCAAAAAACGGTCATACGGCGAATGCTGCGAGTACGCATCGCATTTGACCACACCATCCGGCAGATAAAAATTCCCGATCGGCATATTCAGAGCTTTTTCCAATACTTCCATAATAAATCCAATATTCCGTATATTAATATTACATCGCGAATATTGTTTAATCAAGTATTCAGCTGTATAATCTATATAACAAAACGTTTACCAGAAGGAGAAATCCGATGAAAAAGTATTCAGAAGAAGCATTCGTCCCACAGGCCATGAGCGACCGGTTCGCACCGTCCAACCGCAAACACCAGGGAATTCCCGGCATCCAAATTCTGCCGTCCGGGCGGCTTTTCGCCACCTGGTACGCAGGAACCGAACCCGGCGAGGGCCCCGGCAATTACGTGCCGCTGAGCACCAGCAGCGATGGCGGACGCTCATGGCGCGAGATCCAGGTCGTGGCTCCCATCCGTACCGAACAGGAACGCGCCTACGATCCAGTGCTGTGGCTGGACCCGCAGGGGCGTTTGTGGTGGTTCTGGGCCCAGACCACCACCGAGAAACTGGGCAGTATCTTCGACGGCCGCCCCGGTACCTGGGCCGTCTGCTGCGCCCATCCCGATACGGACACCCCCGTGTGGAGCGCCCCGCGACGACTCGGCGACGGCGTGATGATGAATAAGCCCACGGTCCTGGCCGACGGCTCGTGGCTGCTGCCGATATCGTTGTGGAGCTGTTACCCCGACCGCATCCTGCCGGAGCTGGATGCCGTTTCCAAGGCAAATTTCCTGCATACCAAAGATAACGGCCAGACATTCGAGCTGATCGTCGGCGCCCGGATCGCCGACCCGAAGCACCGCAGTTTCGACGAACACATGGTAATCGAGCGCCATGACGGTTCGTGGTGGCTGCTGATCCGCGGTTGCCTCCCGGGCATCTGGGAAAGCTTCAGCAATGATCGTGGCAAGACATGGAGCGAGCCCGGCCCCGCAGTTTTCGACGGCCCGAACTCGCGCTTCGCCATCCGCCGCCTGAAGTCCGGCAAACTGGTCATGATCAACCACCGGGTTCTGTACCGCCTGCCCGGCGACACCTCGCTGGGAAGCTGGTCACCCCGCAACAACCTGACCGCGTGGCTCTCCGAAGACGACGGTCAAACCTGGGACGGCGGCCTCCTGATCGATCCGCGCGACCAGGTTTCCTATCCGGATATCACCGAGGGGGAAGACGGCTTCCTGTATCTGGTGTACGACCACGCCCGGACCGCACACGGACAGATCATCATGGCGCGCTTCACCGAGGCCGACATCCAGGCGGGCGACCTGATCACCCCCGGATCGTACCTGAATCTGCTGATTGACGCTTTTGCAACTTCTCAAAAATCCTAAACAGGAGTACAAGCATGGAAAAAAATCTTTAAACCGCGGAGTTTCTCGCATTTATTTTCCATTATTGATTCTTCTGCATTTGCATTCTTCCGGCTAATGCGTTATATTGCATCACTTATTAAAAGTATTATCATAAGTATCAATGAACGCTATTACTGGAAATTCATCGCGGCTGAAGGAGCTGAATACGGAGCGGGTGCGGGAGGCCTTGAAGAAGGCTGGAAGCGCTACCAAGCTTCAGCTTGCGCAGGCCACCGGATTGAGTGTCGCCACTTGCGGCAATATTCTCGCGGGATTGCTTGCAACGGGTGAAGTTACGGAAGAATCGCTGCTGGAATCCAGCGGCGGACGTCCGGCCAGGACCTACGCTTATGATTTCCGTTATTCCATGCTGGCGCTGCTGCACCTCGGCAAGGAATCCGGGATTCGAGTGCTGACCTGTACGGTGGCAGATGCCGCCGGCAGAACCGTGGAGCGCAAATCGAAAATCCTGCCGCAAATCACTTTGGACGTCATCGCAAACGCGTTGAAACGCATTCTGCAGAAGTATCCGGCGGTCAAAGTCGCGGCGGTGTCCTACCCGGGCGTGGTGAATGATGGGGTCATCGACCCCGCGCTCGGCGATCTCGAGGAACTATTCGGGTGCGACCTGAAAGGGGGACTGGAACAGTGCCTGCCGCTCAAGGTCTCGGTGGAAAACGACATGAACCTGGCCGCGCTGGGTTATTTCCGCAATCATAATTGTCCGCCGGAGTCGAGCTTGTCGTACCTGGCGTTTTTCGACCAGATTCTGCCGGGGTGCGGCAGCATCATCAACGGTCGCCTGACCCGAGGGAGCCGCGGCTTCGCCGGCGAGGTCACCTGGCTGCCCTTCGGTTCGACGCCGGAGAAGCTGTACCGGGAACTATTGACCCGCCCGGGCGCGGTCCGCCAGATTTCGCGGACGATTCTCACGCTGACGGCGGTGTTGAACCCGGATACCGTGGTGCTCTGCGGCAAAATGTTTGTCGATCACTCACTGCAGCAGGAGATTGCCGATGCCTGCCGGAAACCCTCGATCGAAGCATTTCTGCCGGAACTGGTTTTCGCCAAAGACTGGATGGACGACATCATGGCAGGGCTGCGCGAATGTGCCATGGAGCTGCTCCGCTGTCCGATACGACTTATACGAATTGAAAATTGAAAATGGAAAATGGAAAATGGAAAATTATGAGACAATAATACTTAATCGTAGATTTAAGATAAAAATGAGGGTTAAAGGGAGTCTTCCCTTTCCGCAATTTTCAACTTTCAATTTTCAATTTTCAATTTAAATAACCTTGAGGAAAAAATGTATTCGTTACTGCTCGCCATCATCTATCTCGCCTTTATCAGCCTCGGGTTGCCGGATTCACTGCTGGGTTCGGCCTGGCCGGTGCTGTATACGCAGCTTGACGTCCCGATCGCGTTTGCGGGCATCCTGACCTTTATCATCTCCTGCGGAACCGTGTTTTCCAGCCTGATGTCCGACCGGCTGACGCGCCGCTTCGGCGCCGGATTGGTGACCGCTTTCAGCGTGCTCATGACGGTGGTGGCGCTGTTCGGATTCTCGTGTTCGAGCGCGTTCTGGATGTTGTGTCTCTGGGCGATTCCGTACGGGCTCGGCGCGGGCGCGGTGGATGCCGCTCTGAATAACTACGTGGCGCTGCATTATACGCAACGGCACATGCACTGGCTGCACTGTTTCTGGGGCGTGGGGGTTTCGATCAGCCCGTATATCATGAGTTCGTGCCTGATGTCGGGCGCGGGCTGGCAGGCGGGCTACCGCTGGGTAGCGATCCTGCAGGCGATCCTGACCGCTTTTCTCTTTATCAGTTTGCCGCTCTGGAAAAACCGCCGCAATGAAGTCGTACCGGAGGAAACGGCTGCTGACAAGCCGGAAACCGCCGCAATGGGCGTCAGCGGCGCGCTTAAAATTCCCGGCGTCAAGGAAGTACTGGTTGGATTTTTCTGTTATTGTGCGCTGGAAAGTTCGACCGGGTTGTGGGCGAGCAGTTACCTGGTGCTGAACCGGGGCATCGCGGCGGAAGTGGCGGCGAGGTGGGCGTCGCTGTTCTACCTCGGAATCACCGTCGGGCGCTTTCTCTCCGGGACCATCGCCAACCGGCTCACCGACCGGAGCATCATCCGCCTCGGGCTGTCGCTGATCGGGCTCGGCGTACTCGCGATCCTGATCCCCTCCACGCCGCAAATCATACCGCTAACGGGACTGGTCATCATCGGGCTCGGCTGCGCCCCGGTTTACCCGGCGATCATCCACGAAACCCCGGCGAACTTCGGAGCCGAAAACTCACAGGCGGTCATCGGCATCCAGATGGCGGGCGCGTATGTCGGCGCCACGGTCATGCCGCCGCTGTTCGGCCTGGTCGCCGATTATATCAACATTGGCTGGTACCCGGTCTGGCAGCTGCTGATTCTCGTGCTGATGGTCGTCATGCTGGAGCGGAAAAACCGGATTATCGCAAACCACCAAAAAATCAAGGCATGATGGCAGATAATCCGGCATTTGCAGTTTATCTGCATCTGTTTCTCTATAGGACATATAGGATTTTCTGTTTCAGGTTCCTATTTGTCCTCCTGGTCCTATCCGTCCTATAAAAGTCACCTCGCCGGATAATTTTTTCAGATTTTTTTTATTTTTTTCTTTGACAGTCTGGTAAAGTTGCGATATAATAAAGTCACTTTACTATCAACCATCTTTCGCATCCAAGAGGAGCTATAATGAAGAAATCGATTTCTATGTTTGTTTTGTTGTTGGCGGTATCGGGACTTCCGGCGCAGGAAGCGGCCGTGCCTACGGTCAAAGTATCGCAGGTTTTTGAGGCGGAGGACAACCAGCAGCGGCGTTATACCGGGCTGATTGTGTCCCCGGCGGTCATCAACCTGGTGGCGCGGGTGGCGGGCGAAATCACCGAGGTCAATTTCAAGGACGGTTCATCGGTGAACGAGGGCCAGGTGCTTTACCGTATCGACTCGGTCCAATACGAGGCGGCGGTGAAGGCCGCCGAGGCGGAAATCGCCCAGTGCAATGCCGAACTCGGATATGCCAAAAGCAACTACAACCGTATCAGCAATCTTGAACGGAGCAATGTGGCCAGCAAGGACGCCATGGAAAACAGCCTGCGGTCGCTGCAGGTCAGCGAGGCCAATCTGCTGGCCGCCGAGGCCGCGCTCATCACCGCCAGGGATAATCTGAAAAACACCACCATCGTCTCGCCGATTTCGGGCGTGATCGGGGTCACTAATTTCGCCCGCGGCAACTATGTTTCACTGAATTCCGGCACGCTGGTGAAGGTGATTCAGACCGATCCGATCCGTGTCAAATTCGCCATCAGCAACCGCGATTTCCTCTCCGGCTTCGGCACCCCAAAGGCCTTCAATGAAAACGCCTCGATCCGCCTGCGCCTGGCCGACGGCACCCAGTATCCGGTCGAGGGCGACGCCGAGCTGATCAACAACGAAGCCAACCAGAACACCGATACGCTGCAGGTTTATGCGAAATTCAACAATCCGGACCTGAAGCTTTTCCCCGGCAGCTCCGTCACGGTCATGCTTTCCCGGAAGCAGGCACAGAAGCTCCCGGCCATCCTGCCCTCGGCGCTGATGCACGATCGAAACTCCTCGTTTGTTTATGCGCTTGACGAGGCGAACAAGGTTGAGAAACGTACTGTGGTCCCCGGCAACTCCACCCCGAATGCGCTGTATATCTCGTCCGGGCTGAAAGTCGGTGAGCGCGTGATATCGGACGGCAACCATAAAGCCATGCCCGGCGCTGCGGTCAATCCGGTCAACTGAGGAGATAAACGATGTTCTCAAAAATATTCATTGAACGCCCCAAACTGGCGATGGTGGTCAGCCTCGTCATGGTGATTTCCGGGCTGATCTCCATCAACCGGCTGCCGGTCGCGGAGTATCCGGAAATCGCGCCGCCCACGCTGTACGTGTTCTGCAATTACGCGGGCGCCGGCAGCCAGGTGGTCACGGATACCGTGGGCACGCCGATCGAAGACGAAATCAACGGGGTGGAGGACCTGCTCTATTTCTCGTCCAGCAGCGACAATAACGGGCTGTATATCTGTACGGTCACCTTCAATTCGGGAACCGACAGCGACATCGCCATGGTCAATTTGCAGAACGCGATCAAGCGCGCCGAGCCGCGCCTGCCCACCGAGGTCGTCCGCGAGGGCATCACGGTCATGAAGCGAAGCAGCGACATGCTCGCCGTTTATGCGTTCCAGACCGACGGTACCAGCATGAATCTGGTGGAACTGAACAATTATCTGGACTCCAACATCAAGGATGCGCTCACCCGTATCGACGGTGTGTCGCAGATCGAAATCTGGTCGCTGCAGAACTACGCCATGCGCATCTGGCTCGATCCGCTGCGCATCTCCGCTCTCGGCCTCTCCGTGTCGGATATCACGTCGGCGATCGGGAGTCAGAACATCCAGGCGGCGGCCGGCGACATCGGCTCCGAAAACAGCAACGATTATATCACGTACAAACTGAACGTCCAGGGCCGCCTGGTCACCGCCGAAGAGTTCGGCGACATCGTCATCCGCCGCGACACCGACAACAGCGTCATTTACCTGAAGGACGTCGCCCGCGTCGAGCTGGGCTCGAGCTCCTACACCGGCGGCGACTTCCTCAACGAAAAGCCCGTCATCGCCATGGGTATCTACCGCTCCACGGACGCCAACGCATTGGCGACCATGAACAAAATCAAGGCGGAACTCTCGGTATGGGAAACACGTTTCCCCGCCGGGGTCTCCAGCATCCTGGCCTATGACCCGACCGAATTCATCGAAATTTCCATGCTGGAAATCCTCACCACGATCATCGCCGCGCTGGTGCTGGTCGTACTGATCACCTACATCTTCCTGCAGGACTGGCGGGCCACGCTGATTCCGGGGATCGCGATTCCCGTGGCGCTGCTCGGCACGCTGCCATTTCTGCTGCTGCTGGGATTCAGCATCAACGTGCTGACCATGTTCGGGCTGATCCTGGTCATCGGCTCGCTGGTGGACGACGCCATCGTGGTGGTGGAAAACGCCCAGTCGCTGATGACGCGCGAAAACCTCGATCCCAAGGCCGCCGCGCTCAAGTCCATGGATCAGATCACCGGGGCGATCATCGCCACGACCATGGTCACGGTGGCCTGTTATGCGCCATTGATTTTCTATGCGGGAATGGTGGGCAAAATCTATATGCAGTTCGCCGTCAGTATGTGTATTGCGCTGTGCCTCTCGACGGTCGTGGCGCTGACGCTCAGTCCTGCTTTGTGCGCGCTGATCCTGCGGAAACCGCCGGAGCGCTCTCCGAAAATCTTCCTGCCCTTCAACGTAGTAATGGACGGCAGCCGCAAATTCTACCTGTGGGGCGTCGGAATCCTGGTGCGCCGCTCGATCACCACGCTGGTTCTGCTGGTCATCACGTTCATCGCTATCTACTGGATTTATGACCGGATTCCCTCCTCGTTCCTGCCGGACGAAGACAAGGGAGCCATCATCTGCAACGTCGAACTGCCACGCGGCGCCTCGCAGAGCCGGACACTGGCCGCCAACGCCGAAATTCAGCAGAAACTGAAAGGCATCAAGGGCATCAAAAACGTCCTGACCGTGTGCGGATTCAGCATCATGTCCGGCTCCGGCGAAAACACCGGGCTGGCCATCATCGTGCTGGAACACTGGGACAAACGCAAGACGCCGGACCAAAGCCTCGGCGCGATCATGACAGAGGTGAACAAACGCCTCAGCACCATCGCGTCCGCACAGATTCTCGCTTTCGCGCCGCCCGCCATCGACATCGGCGACTCCAACGGCGTGACCTTCAACATCTGCGGCATCGGCGACATCGACCTCTATGAATTCGCCGAGGTCTCCCGGACGTTCTCCGGCGCACTGAACGCCGACCCGCGCGTCATGTACGCTTCCACCTCGTTCAATGCCGACACGCCGCAGCTTTATTTCGACCTCGACCGCGCCAAAGCGGAATCGCTGGGCGTCCGGACCGATGCCATTTTCTCGACACTGCAGGGCAAGCTCGCGTCCTATTATGTGAACGACTTCAACCTCTACGGCAAGTCCTACTACGTCAAAATTCAATCGGACAGCGAGTTCCGCGCCTCCGAAAACGACATCCTGGAAATTCAAGTCCCGAACAGCAGCGGCGAAATGGTCCCCCTGCGCTCCCTCGGCACGCTGCGCCATATCGTCGGCCCCAGCCGGATTTCCCGCTTCAACAAAATGATCAGCGCCGAAATGAGCCTGCAGGGCCTTCCCGGCACCAGCTCCGGCGACCTGATGCGGCTCATCGAAAACACCGAACTGCCGCCGGAATACCACATCGAGTGGACCGGCGTCAGTTATCAGGAACGCGAGAACGAAGGGCAGATTTTCTACCTCCTCGCCCTTGCCGGAATTTTCGCCTATCTCTTCCTGGTGGGCCAGTACGAAAGCTGGAGCATCCCGATGCCGGTCATGCTCTCGGTGACATTCGCCCTGCTGGGCGCCTGGCTCGGGCTGTTTCTGACCGGCCAGACCTTCAGTATTTACGCGCAGTTGGGGATGGTCATGCTGATCGGCCTGGCGGCGAAAAACGCGATTCTCATGGTCGAGTTTTCCAAGACGGAGCGTGAGAGCGGACTGCCGATTGCCGAGGCGGCCATGAACGGCGCCAACCTGCGTTACCGGGCGGTGCTCATGACCGCGTGGAGCTTCCTGCTCGGCGTGCTGCCGCTGGTGATCGCCACCGGCGCGGGCGCGGAGAGCCGGAAAGCGATCGGTATCACCACGTTTTCCGGGATGCTCCTGGCGACTCTGGTCGGAATCTTTTTCACGCCGGCGCTGTACGCGTTGTGTCAGAAATTGCGCGAGAGAATCAAAATGATCTTCACTCGTTCAAAGGCGGTATCCCATGAGTGAAAAAACCTTTAAATACCTCGATGAATGGACCGAACTCTGGCGGACGATCGACACTACCTATACCCGGTTGATGAGGCATTTCAATATTTCCGGCAATACCTATTGCGTGCTGTCGCTGCTTCTCAATAGACCGGAGGGTGTCGAGCCCGCGGAAATCGCCGATATCGTGATCATCAAACGCCAGATGGTGGCCCTGATCCTGAATGATTTGGAAAGTCGGGGCTGGATCGTCCGCAAGCCCCAGAAAACCGATCACCGGCGGAAAAGCATTCTCCTGACCAAAGCCGGAAAAAAGTTCGCCGAAAACCTGATCAAAACCTCGCTGGAAGTCAGCCTGCACGGCCTGAAGGTGATGACCGAAGAAGAACAGGAGCACTTCTTCGCCCTGAGCACCCGCTACTGCGAGCTGATCGGCCAGGAAGTCGACCGCCTCACCGCCCCCGAACCGGGGCCCGCGTGATAACGGTAATTTTCACCGCATCCGGTACTTGATAAAACAAGCTTGCCGGTGTATTCTTCATTATTGCGATAAAATTTTTGTTGATGGAGAATGAATATGGCATCTCGACAGACAAATATGGCGGCCTTCATCGTTCTATACCTCCTTATCGCAACTTTATTCCTTTTGACTGCAGGAAGTTGTTGGATGAACAACCGAAAAATGGACCTGCTTTTGCAGGTTCAGAAAGTGTCGCAACTTCCTACCGGAAATCTATGTATTTCCACTTTGGGAAAGCCTGTATATAACCTTGACGGAGAAAAAGATTTTTCCTGGTACAAAAATTTCACCAATCTGCAGGATAAGCAATATCTTGCCGATAAAAAAATCTATCTATGGTCAGGCCCCATGTTCACTTTTATCATAGCCGTTGTCGATAAACAAAGCGATCAAGTCGCCTTCGTCACTCATCATCCGATGTAATTTATCCACATCCGGTGCTTGATTAACCAAGCTTGCCGGTGTATTCTCCTTTGCCATACTTTTTCAGTTTTTAATCAGGAGAATATATTCATGCAACATAGAATGAAAACACACCCGCTGGCAAAAGAAAAAATCGACAATCTTCTGCGGTCAACCTCCACCGGAAGCCTCGCCACGTTGAACCATGATGGCTCGCCCTATGTCACCCCGGTACATTTTCTGTACCATGACGGCGCGATTTATATCCACGGCCTGCCCAAAGGCCAGAAGATCGACAATATCCAAGCCGATCCCCGGGTGAGCCTGACCGTTTACGAAATGGCCACCCTGCTGCTCGACCCGGCCGAAAATCCGTGCGATACCAATACCAAATACGAAAGCGTCATCATCGCCGGCCGAGCCACAATCCTCGATGATATGGAAACCAAGAAAGAAATTCTCATCGGAATCGTCAAAAAATACACCCCGCACCTTGCCGGAAAAGTATTGCCGGAAAACATGGTAAAAGGCACAGCCGTCATCAAAATCGAAATCCAGACCCTCACCGGCAAATACTACGATTGATTCAGCTCATTTGCAATGAATTACGGCTTGCAGGAAAGCTGGAGGTCAATCGTGTCGAATATATCGATTTCTGGCATTCCGTGGCAGTATCCCAATGATTGATGATATCCATCTGCACATCCGCGCCGCCGGCGACATGCCGTAGAACTTCGGCAATGCGTTCCGGCCGGCGGATGACGATGAAATGCCAATCACGGGCATGGTCATGCGACGGCGCCTTCAGCCCGGCCTCGAGAATACGGTTCAGGGTTTCATCCGGTACCCGTTTGGCGGCAAAATCGCGGACGGTGCGGCGTTTCCCGATAGCTTCATATAGTTCCATGATTGCAATCCTTTTTTAAGGCGCCATATGGGATCATGCGATCCCCATATGGCAAAGAATTCGTTCAGGCAAGCAAAGAAGCATTGTCGATGATTTTCAGACAAGCGGCGCAGGCAGGACAGTCGCACCATTTTTCTCCTTTCGCTTTGAGCCCATGAAAATGTTCCGCCATGGCTTTCGCTTGCTCCGCACCGAATATCTGCGTAGCCAGCGGAGATTCAAAAAATTCAAGGGCATGTCCAACCGTGGACACATCATCCCGGACTTCCAGCAGAAGCGCGGCCGCGGCGGCTTTTTCGGCATCGGTGTCAACAGCATCGAGCCATTTTTTTCCCGCGTCTTTGAGTTCCTGGCAGCAGGAAGGGGCGGCAATCATGTCTTTGACGATTTGGGTGAGTTCTTTTTTGTCCATTTTCGGTCTCCTGTTGTTATGTGGGGAAATTTTTATTTTTTCGAGTTGTTCTGCTGTATTTCCGCTTCACGGACATTGTCCAGCACCCGCTCCAGATACGTTTCCAGCTGCGTGATCTCTTTATTGGAAAATCCCTGATAAAAAATGCCGGTCATACGGTTCGAAACATCTTCATAAGCATCTTTCAAAGAATGCGCCTTAGCGGTCAGGGCGATCAAATTCTTCCTCCGGTCATTCTTATCCGGTTTACGCTCAACAAGTCCGTTGTTTTCCAGTCGGTCCAGCATACTGGTCAAAGTAGCGTTAGCCAACCCGGTTTTGTGGGACAACTCTTGAATAGCGATTGCGTCCTTGTCCCAAAGCACATACAAAATTCGCCCCTGCGGACCGTTGAATTCTTCAATACCATGCTCAGTCAGCATCTTCTCAAAAGCCCGTCCGCCATACTGTTTGATGAGGGAAATCAAAAATCCAATCTGCCTGTTCATTGTCATATTTTCACTCAAATGTGTTTTTAGATAAAATATTTCGTTATATAATATTACCATATCGAAATATATTTGTCAAGCCATTCCCAAAATATTTTCTAAAAAATCATGAAAATGACAATTAAAAATCTTCCGGCTCCCATCCCTTTGAACCCGGATGTGCCCCATCCGGTGTACCACTCCAGGGAAAAAACAGGCAAAATGAATGAAGTTGTATCTTGCTGTAAATCAGGGAAATAAAAGAAAAATGGCGGAGAGAGAGGGATTCGAACCCTCGGACCCTTGCGAGCCGGCGGTTTTCAAGACCGCTGCCTTAAACCACTCGACCATCTCTCCGTTTTGAGTGACGAATGAATATATATAATCGTTCGTTTTTCCGTTTTTTCAAGTCCGGAAGTGAATTATTTGTCAAAATGGCGGCGGTTTCGCGGGCCGCATGGAAAATGATTTGGAATGATGTGAAAAAAAATTTGGCGTATTGCTTTTTCCAGCATTCCGGTGTATACTTCTAAGAATATGGACAACTGGCGCAATAACATTGCTGAATGGTTACGAAGTCGACCGCCGGCCCCGGCGATATCCGGGGTGGATGACAGTGCGGTGGCCCCTCTTTTGCTCCGAATCACCGAAAGCACCCGCGGCAAACCCCGTCTGGCCGTATTCCCCGTACTCACCCAGGCCGAGCGCATTTACTCCACGCTGCTGATCTGGAAGCAGGAATTCGGGCTGGACTTGAAGATACTGTATCTGCCGGAAACCGTCGAACACGGCCATTTCATCCCGGAGAACGAATCGGAACGCGCCCGGACACTGTATGAGTCGCTGCGCGGGCCCTTTGACCTGGTGATCGGGTCGATGAACGCCTACCTTGCCGCCGCGCCGCATCCGGAGGACGTGCTGGGCAAGGAAATTGTGTTGAAGCGCGGCGAGACCATCGACTTCGCCGGGCTGCTGGAAAAGCTGGTCGAGCTGGATTATGACGACGAACTGGAAGTCAATGTGAAGGGCGAATTCTCGCACCGCGGTGGTATCATCGACATTTATTCGCCGGCCTACGACTATCCGGCACGCCTCGAATTCTGGGGCGACACCATCGACTCCATGCGTCGTTTTTCGCCGGAGAGCCAGCGCTCGTACGAGGAAATCGACGAGTACCGGATCATTCCCCGCGCCGGCATGCAGTCCAGCAAGGAAGTGGCCGACTGCGACTTTTTCACCTATGGCGAACGCTACAACGCCGCGGTCACGCTGATTTATCCGCAGGAGTGCCGTTCGCGGCTGAACGCCATCGACGACAAAGTTCTCGCCAAGCGTCTTGAGGATGTGTTGAAAAAGTCCGACCTCTCGCTGCTGCTTGAGGCTGCCGACAAGGTGCCGGAGCAGCACTTTGTTTCCGACTGTTACCCCGCCGCCGAGCACCTGAAGCGCTCGCTGCCGGACGAAATGCGCGACGGAGGGCTGGAAATGCTCCGCGAGATCATCGCCGGTCAGGTCCGCCAGTGGCTGGACAGCGGTTACCGGATCTCCATGCTGGCGCAGGACGAGCCGTCGGTCGAGCATTTGCGTAACTGGTGCGACGAATACGGCATCCCGGAGGAAAGCGTCTGTTTCGGCGTCGGTCTGCTGCCCGAGGGGCTGTTTTTCCCGACCCTGAAAACCGCGTTTCTGACCGAGAAAGAGCTTTTCACCGCCAATCTTTTCAAAAGCAGCACCGCCATGCCGCCGCCCGCCGAGCAGCCGCTCGACCTCAAGGCCCGGATGGAGGACGAAACCGCCGCGTTCGCCGACCTCGAAGAGGGCGATTACGCAATTCACCTGATGTACGGAATCGGCATTTTTCGCGGCATTCGCGAGATGAAGCACAAGGACGTGAACCGCGAGCTGATCGTGCTCGAATACCGCGACGGCGCCATGATTTACGTGCCGGTGTGGCAGGCCGGGCTGGTCAGCCGTTACATCGGCGCGCAGCACTCGGTGAGTTTGAACAGCATCGGCAGCAAGCGCTGGAACGAGACCAAACTGCAGGCCCAGAAGGGCATTCAGGAGTTCGCCGCCGACATGATGCGCACCAGCGCCATGCGCAACGCCTGCCCCGGCATCCAATACCCGCCGGACAACCTCGAACAACGTGTTTTCGAGGACTCCTTCCCCTATACCGACACCCCGGACCAGCAAAAAGCCGTGCAGGAGATCAAGGAAGACATGGAGGAAACCAAGCCCATGGACCGCCTGCTCTGCGGCGACGTGGGCTATGGCAAAACCGAAGTCGCCATCC
Source organism: Victivallis vadensis (assembly GCA_040394635.1). Taxonomy (GTDB): domain Bacteria; phylum Verrucomicrobiota; class Lentisphaeria; order Victivallales; family Victivallaceae; genus UBA5239. Next base: position 32,238 of record JBEBRW010000029.1, read on the forward strand.
GCGCCGCCTTCAAGGCCATTTCCGCCGGTTACCAGGTGCTGGTGCTGGTGCCGACGACGATTCTGGCGCAACAGCATTTTTACAGTTTTACCGAGCGTTTCGCCAAATATCCGTATGTAGTGGAAATGCTCAGCCGTTTCCGCTCGGCCAAGGAGCAGACGGATATTCTGCGGAAGCTCTCGGTGGGGGGCGTCGACATCATCATCGGCACGCACCGGCTGCTGGGCTCGGACGTCTATTTCCACAAGCTCGGGCTGGTGATCGTGGACGAGGAGCAGCGCTTCGGCGTCAAGCACAAGGAGCGGCTGAAGCGGTTCCGCGCCGAGGTCGACATCCTGACCATGTCCGCCACGCCGATCCCGCGCACGCTTTACATGTCCATGACCGGGGTGCGCGACCTGAGCACGATCATGACTGCGCCCGGGCTGCGGCTGCCGGTCAAAACCATCATTTCGCAGGACGACGACCGCACGGTGGTCGAGGCCATCCGCCACGAAATCCAGCGCGGCGGCCAGGTTTACTATATCCATAACCGCGTCATGACGGTGAACGAGGTGGCGGACAAACTCTCGAAACTGATGCCCGACGTCCGCTTCGCCGTCGGCCACGGCCAGATGGACGAGGACGAGCTCGAACTGGTGATGTCCGAGTTCCTGACCGGCCACATCGACGTGCTGGTGGCGACCACGATCATCGAATCCGGGCTGGATATTCCGAATGCCAACACGATCATCATCGAGCGCGCCGACCGTTTCGGACTGGCGGAGCTGTACCAACTGCGCGGGCGCGTCGGCCGCTGGAACCGCCAGGCCTACGCCTATTTGCTGCTGCCGAAAAACACGATTTTGACCTCCGACGCCCGCAAGCGCATCGCCGCCATCCGCCGTTACTCGCACCTCGGCGCGGGCTTCCGGCTGGCGTTGCGCGACCTCGAAATCCGCGGTGCGGGCAACCTGCTCGGCTCTGAGCAGAGCGGGCACATCAACAGCATCGGCTTCGAACTTTACTGCCAGCTGCTGCGCCAGACCGTGGCGCGGATGAGCGGCAATCACGATTACGACATCCTGCCGTCGGTGGATATCAACATCGACTTCGTCTGTTTCGCCCACGAGGCTCCGCCTCCCCTGCTGGCGACCGGTTTTCCACCCTCCTACATCGAGTCGGAACGGCTGCGCATGGACGCCTACCGGCGGCTGTCGCTCTTCACCCGGACCGAGCAGATCGACAAATTCGAGGATGAACTGGAGGACCGCTTCGGCAAGCTGCCGCCGCAGGCGCACCATATGCTGACGGTGTCGAAGATCCGGTTGATGACCGCGCGCGCCGGCTTCACCGCCGTCTCCGTGGAAGGCGAGCGGGTCTATTTCCGCACGGCCAACAGTTATTACCACCCGAACGGCATCATCCCGACGATCAAAAGCACCAACCCGCCCGCCGTGAAGCTGAACCACGTGCTGCAGATCGCCGAACTCCTCCCCGTGCTGTCGAAAAAATCCTAGGGAAGAAGCCATCAAGCTTCCGGCTCAACAGGTATGGCGGAGATTAATCAATTAAATAATCATATTTATGGGATTTTTCCGATTGACAATACAATTTTGAAATAGTATATTTATAGAATCGATATATCTCTTTATTTGAGTTTAAATGATAGTTGGGCATCAATGGAAAACTTGAATACGATTGAACATTTTTGGCCGGTTGAATTGTCGCGGAAAGCTGAAGGGTAGATGCAATACTACGACAAGTTCATGGGCCTGGCAGTTCGTCTGCTGGAAAAATTGAGTGCGAAATTTTCACCGGTTCCGGAAGGAATCCGGCTGAAAAGGCTCGGCTATATCCTGATCGGAGTCTGGTTCATCTGCTGGAGCCTGATCCCGATGATTTTCCTGAAAGGCACCTTCATCGATATCCTCGAAAATATCGTCTGGGGACAGCATTTCCAGTTCGGTTATGACAAAAATCCGTACCTCGGCGCCTGGATCGGCCATGCCGGTTATGTGCTCTCCGGCGGCGGCATCTGGATCAATTACGCACTGAGCCAGGTTTTTGTCGGCATCGGCTTGCTGATGACCTGGAAACTGGCCCGGCGGCTGCTGCCCGAGGCGGAAGCGCTGCTCGCCATGGTGTTCATGCTCGGCATTAATTTCTACAGTCTGAAAGCCGCGGAACTGTGCGACGACGTCATGGAACTCGGTTTCTGGCCGCTGACGGTTTATTTCTTCTACTGCGCGCTGAAGGATTCGCACAAACTGCGCTACTGGGCGTTGACCGGATTATTTGCCGGTTGTTCGTTCATGGTCAAGTACTACGGCATCGTGCTCTTTGCTTCCATGGCGCTGGTGGTGGTATTCACTCCTGAGGGCCGAAAATCGTTCAAACACGCCGGTATTTACGTGGCGGGCCTGATCTTCGCCGTTATGACGCTGCCGAATGTGCTTTTTCTCCTGCAGTACGACCTGGTGGCCATCGATTACGCGCTGCGGCGCTCCCACGTGGGCGGCGCGGGCTGGTGGGGACACATCAAATACCCGATGCGGGCCATTGAACGTATTCTCGGGGTGCTGGCTCCGTCGCTGGTCATCTTTGTCCTGCTGTTTCTGGCGCGCGTCCGGCAAACGCCCAAAGTGCAACGCAATAAGTTCGATTCCGTGTTCCTGAATTTCATGTGCTGGGGCCCGCTGGGGTTCACGCTGCTGTTTTCGGCGGTCAGCGGAGGCAAGATCAATTATTCGTGGGTACTGCCATGTTTCGCACTGGTGGGCGTGTATTTCTTCTATTATTACCGGCCGCTGGTCCGCGCGTTCAATTTCCGGGCGGCGGTGGCGCTGATTCTGGTAGCTGGGACGGTGTTCGGGGTGATTTTCGCCCTGCGCTCCACGTATCACCAGGGTTACAAGAAACGCAGCTCCGACTATGAGAATTTCCCCGGTCAGGCAGTCGCCGCCCTGGTCACCACGGAGTGGCACAAGTTCGCCGCCAAACCGCTGCCATATGTGATCGGCGAGCGGACCGAAGCGTGCCACATGACGCTCTTCTCCCCGGACCGCCCGAAACCCTATTTCTCCGCCAACCCGTTGTACAGCAACTGGATTAATGAGGAAGACCTGCTGAAATCCGGCGCGGCAATCGTCCTGCCGTGGCCGGAAGAAGGCATGCCGACCTGGTACAACAAACTGAAGGAGCGTGGCGTGCCGATGACCAAATTGATCACGGTAAAGACCGACCGCGCCGTGCCGGACTGGTTCATCGGCCTGATGGGCAAGCCCCCCAAACAGGTCGCATTCAGCTACTGCTTTATCCTCCCACAGGAATCAGACAAGTAAGTTTACCGAAATCCAAGGTAGGGCCGTCTGTCCCAGACGGCCGTTCACCATGTACGATCAATCGCCTTGAAATCAGTCTATTACTCCCGGTATGAACGGCGCTCTGGGACAGACCGCCCTACCTTTTAAGAGACAAATAAGCCGTCGCCGGTCAGCTTTGACGGGGTGACGGTGGTAATTTCGTGGAGCTGGATGTCCGGGCGGGCGTAGCTTATGTTGATGTAATTGTCGGACCAGCCGGTGAAAACGCCATTTTTTTCGCTCTCGAAAATCACGCCGACCGGAATTCCGATCTGGCTCTCGTGATAACGTTTCTTTGACTCTGCGGCAATCTGCTGCAGCTTCGCATAGCGTTCTTTGGCCACAGCGGCGGGCACCTGATCCGGCATGTTGGCGGCGGGCGTCCCTTTGCGCGGCGAATAACTGAAAATGTGGATATTGGCGAAGTTCATCGACTCGACCAGGCGGCACGATTCTTCGAAAAGCTCGTCCGTTTCGCCGGGGAAACCGACGATCAGGTCGGTGCCGAGGTGAATGCCGGGAATCGCCCGGCGCGCCGCCTCGGCGAACTCGCGGTACTGGGCGGCAGTGTATTTACGGTTCATGGCCCGAAGAATGGCGTCCGAACCGTGCTGCAGCGCCAGATGCAGGAAGCGGCAGACCTTCGGGTTACGCGCCATGGTTTCGATCAGTTCGCGGTTGTCCGGGTGCGGCTCGGTCGAACTCAGGCGGATGCGGTAACTGCTTGGATACGAGCAGAGTTTATTGATCAGGTCCGTCAGCGTCCGGTCGCCGTCGTGATAGGCACAGATATTGACGCCGGTCAGGACGATTTCGTGAAAGCCGCGCGCCAGAAGTTGTTCGAAATCGGCGATGATCTCATCCCAGGCGCGCGAGCGCTCCGGCCCGCGGGCGTAGGGCACGATGCAGTATGAACAGAAGTTCTCGCACCCCTCCTGAACCTTGATGAAGGCGCGGCTCTTGAACGGAAATTCGGCCACGGCGTTTTCGCGAAACACGTCACCATGCTTTTCGTTCAGGCTGAAGTGAGCCTTCCGACGCTCCGTACCGTCAAAAAGGTCGTGAATCCGGGCGATGATGCTTTTCTTGTCCGGGTTCGGGATTACCAGATCGGCCGCGCCGTCCTCTTCCCACTGCGCGTGGTCGGTCTCGGCACTGCAGCCGGTGATGATGACCTTGCAGTTCGGATGCTGTTTCTTGAATTTGCGCGCCGCCTGACGGCTCTTCTGCGCCGCCGTGCCGGTCACGCTGCAGGAATTGATGATAAAAAGGTCCACGGGACCCTCGAAATCCGCCTCAACCACCTGCCAGCCGTCCAGCCGCAGCCGTCCGCAGATCAACGCCGAATCGGCCTGATTCAAACGGCACCCGATGGTGTGGATGACCGCCGTGCCGCTCATGGCTTCGGCTCTCCGGTCACACGCAGCAGCACGCAGTCGCGGCGGCCGATGCGGCCCTTGGCCAACACCTCGGCGCGATTGCGGTCATCCTCGCCGACCCGCTTCAGCCAGCGGTCCTCGCGCGAGACGATCAGCGTGCCGGCGGGCAGCGATTTCAGGTCCGGCTGGCCCTCGTTCAGGTATTTCGGCACGAAGATGCGTTTGCGCTCCACGTGCAGCATGTATTTGTTTTCGTCACCGTCGGGACCGAGGAAAATGAAGTACAGGGGCTGTCCGTCCGGACGCAATGTCTCCACTTCATCCACAAACTTATCGGAAGTCATGGTGAACTGTGCGATGGGCTCGACCATCATGATCCGGGCCAGCACCACGGTGAAAACCATGATAACCACGATCATCAGATTGCGGTCGCGCCGTTTGATGCCCTTGCGCAAACAGATTACCGCCAGGCAGAACACGCCCAGCACCATGGAAGGCACCATCAGCGGCAAGGAGATTTCCACGCCGTCAAGCTTTTCGATGACCTCCGGCATGCGAAGAATCCACGCGCCGATCCACAAACCGATCAACGCGAAAAACGGCACGGCACAGAACAACCGGATCGCCCAGCGCCGCAGCCAGGTCAGGAATTTCAGGCGGTCAGGGTTGCTGAACAACAGCGCCGCCAGCAGCGCCGCAGCCGGGATCGCCCCAGTGACATAACGCAGGTGCTTGGTTCCGGGCACACTCATGCCCACCAGGATAATCAGCATCCACACAGCCAGCAGCTGGATTTTTTGAATCTTCGGCTCCTGACGGAGCAGGAACATTTTTTTGCGGAAGCAGTAAATATAAGTGCCGAGCACGGCCATGCCGAGGGGGTACGTGATGGCGTAGCTGCCAAGCGCGTCGGCGAAATAATACCACGGCGGCTTGACGTTGCTCAGCCGGTTGCCGATCTGCATGTACCAGAATTCTTTGTAAAAGGCATCGCCGCCGCAGCGGTAGGAGAACCACGCCCACAGCGCCAGCAGTCCCGCCAGGATCACCGCCCCCGACGCACCAAGAATGAACAGCCGCAGGAAACGCCCGGCGATCAGGCAATACGCCACGAAGACCGCCGTCGGCACGATCACGCCGATTGGGCCGCGGGCGAGGAATCCCAGGATCATCAGCACCGGCAGCCACCACAGCCGCAGGTATTTCTTGTCCTCGTCGGCGGTATAAAGCAGGTAAAAACCGACTATCGCCGCCAACGCCGGGTAGGCATCCAGCGAGACGATCCGGCCAATGTTGAGGATTTCCCATGAACTGAACATCAGCAGCGCCGCGATCAATCCGTGGTAATGCGAGTACATCCGGCAGCCGATTTTGTAGACGAACATGACGATAAACGCCATGGCGATGGCCGACGGCAGCACGATCGTCAGCCAGTTGATTTTTCCGAAAATCAGCGACGACCAGTACATCAGGATCACCGGGATCGACGTATAGTCCGGGTAGAATTTGCCGTAAAGCTGCGGAAAGGGGTAAATGCCGTTTTCGCTCATTTCATGAACGAACAGCGCGAACCGGGTGTCGATCATCAGGATTTCCTGCCGGGCCAGTCCGATCGTGCAAACCAACAGCGCGCCGGCGAAAACCAGCCACTGTACTACTTTCGTGTTCTTCAATGCCGTTCTCCCGTCAGTCCCGGATCTGTCCGGTACCGAAAATCAGGTACTTGTAGGAAGTCAGTTCTTCGAGCCCCATCGGGCCGCGCGCATGCAGTTTGTCGGTGCTGATGCCGATTTCCGCGCCCATGCCGAACTCGCCGCCGTCGGTAAACCGGGTGGAGGCGTTCTGGTAAACGGTGGCGGAGTCGACTTCCAGCATGAATTTGGCGGCGCGCTCCTGATTGTTGGTCAGGATGCCGTCGCTGTGGTGCGAACCATATTTATTGATGTGGATGATGGCCTCTTCCAGCGTGTCGACCAGCTTCACGGTCAGCACCAGGTCGAGGTACTCGGTGTAGTAGTCGTGCTCGGTGGCGGGCTTGACGTTTTTGTCCCACTGCATCATGCGCTCATCGCCGCGCAGCTCGATGCCGCGCTCCTCCATGGCCTTCAGAAACGGCGGGATGAAGGAGGGGGCGATCTTCGCATTGATCAACAGCGTTTCGAGGGCGTTGCAGGCGCTCGGGCGCTGGTATTTGGCGTTGTCGATGATCTTGATGGCGTTTTCGATCTCGCAATCGTCGTCCACGTACAGGTGGCACACGCCCTTGTAATGCTTGATGACCGGGATGGTGGACTGCTCGACCACCGTGCGAATCAGCCCTTCGCCGCCGCGCGGAATGATCAAACTGATGTATTCGTCCATTTTCAGGAGTACGCTCACGGCCTGGCGGTCGGTCCACTCAACGAGCTGTACCGCGCCGTCCGGCAACCCGGCGGCGATACCGGCCTTGTTCATGCAGTCGGCCAGGATCAGATTGGAGTTGAACGCCTCGGAGCCGCCGCGCAGGATCACCGCGTTGCCGGCCTTCAGGCACAGCCCGGCGGCATCCACGGTGACGTTCGGGCGCGATTCATAAATGATGCCGATGACGCCGAGCGGCACCGAAATTTTCCTGATTTTCAGCCCGTTCGGGCGCGTCACTTCGGCCAATACCCGGCCGACGGGGTCGGCCAGCCGTGAGACTTCGCGCAGGCCGTCGGACATTTCCTTGATGCGCTTCGCATCCAGCCGCAGCCGGTCGAGCATGGCGCTGGAGAGCCCGGCTTCGCGCCCTGCCCTCAGGTCCAGCTCGTTGGCGGTGATGATCTCTTTTTCCAGCCGGTCGATGGCGTCGGCCATCTTATTCAGAATCACGTTCTTTTCATCGGGTTTCAACGTCGCCAGCGCACGCGATGCGTTCAAGGCTTTCTCACCCATTTTCTGCATGACCGACTTTATTTCATTGATATCAACTGCCATATCCTTATCCTCGTATTTTATTACCAATTGATAATATATCACCCGAATGAGGTATTTTCAATTAAATTTGCATCAGAATCAGGCCCAAAATCCCGGCTCCAAGCAGCAGGTAGACCTGATTGACTTTCCACTTGATCTCAACCAGCAGGACGACGGCGAAGATCACCAGTCCCTGCCAGCAGAGGCCGAACGAACCGGCGGCGCTCTCCCACAGGCTTTTCAATGGCGCCGAAAACACCGACGTCTCCGCGAAGAAAATCACCGCCGCGCCGATCAGTCCCAGCACCACCGGGCGGATGCCGCTCAGCGCCTGCTGCAGGAAACGGTTGTCGCGGAATTTGGCGATGAAGGCCGCCACCAGCATCACGATGATCAGCGACGGCGTCATCACCCCCAACGTCGCCGCCACCGAGCCGAGCACTCCCGCCTGCTGGTAGCCGATGTACGTGGCGGCGTTCAGCCCCACCGGGCCCGGCGTGATCTGTGCCAGCGCCACCAGCGCGCCGAATTCCTCGCCGCTCAGGTACTGGTGACGGTACACCAGTTCGTCCTGGAACAGCGGAATCATCGCATAGCCGCCGCCGAAGGTGAACACCCCGATTTTTGCAAAGAGGTAATACAAATACAGGATCTGCATCATTTATCCCCCAGCGAAGTTTTGAAACGGATAAGCTGGTACAGCCCCATCCCGAGCCCGAGTGCCGCGCCAAGCACGATCATCCAGATGGCGTTGAACTCAAAAAATACCAGTCCGATGAACGCCGCCGCCGCGATGACCACCGCCGCTTTGCTCTTCAGGATTTGCCTGGAAAGTTTGATGACCGACAGCAAAATCAGCGCGCACACCGCCGCGCGGATGCCCAGAAATGCATGGGCCAGATGTTGATTGTCCTTGAAAAAACTGATGAACGCCGCCACCAGCACGATCACCGTAAACGGCGGCACCACCACCCCGAACGCCGCGCTGACCGCCCCCGGTATCCCGGCCGTACGGTAACCGATCAGAATCCCCATGTTGATGGCGATAATTCCCGGCATCGACTGCATGACCGCCACCACGTCGACCATTTCCTCATCGGTCATCCAGTGGCGTTTTTCGACGAATTCACGGCTGATCAGCGGCAGCATGGCCAGCCCGCCGCCTACCGATACCGCCGAAATTTTGAAGAAAACCGTAAACAGCGTCCGGACCCGGTTTTCCCGGATATCCGAAACCTCACTGGGCATCATCGCCGGAATCTTCCAGTTTTTTGATGTACTCGATTTTGCTGCGTTCCAGCCGTACCCGGACGCCCTGTTCGGGGCTGTAGTAAATATACGCGGCGTCCTCGGAGTTGATCTGCACCATCTCGCTGCGGCTGCCCTTGATTTTAAGCTCGGCATTGGCCACCCACATCGTAACGGCCGCCACGCGGGTGATTTCGCCTTTTTTCAGTACGACCTTCTGAGTGATCCGGTCGGGCCTGGCGCGCTTGTGGGCGAAAATCAGGGTGTACTCGCCCGCATTCAGGTCGCGCAGGGAAATCGTCTTCGAGAGGTATTCGCTCTCTCCCTTTTCGGTCACGCCGATGACCTTGCCGTTCATGTACACCGTGACCCCCGGCGGGTTCACCACCAGGTCGATGCCGCTGGTGTTCCGGGTCATGTCCAGCTCGACGAGTTGTTTGCCGCCGCGGGCGATCTCGACCTCGCGGGTCACGGTATCGTAACCGTCCTTGCTGATCGTGACCGTATAGTTGCCGGCCTTGATCGAGTCGATTTTCAACGGGGTCAGCCCCTGGGTCTTGTCATCGATTTTAACTTCCGCCTTGTCGGGCTTGGAAATCACTTCCAGCGAGCCGGCAAGTTCGACCATCGGGATATTTTCCTCATGTTCCGTGTTCTTCGTCACGATCACGTTGCGATTGATTTCGGCATAGCCGGGCGAACTGATTTTCAGGTTGTACGCCCCTTCTTCAAGGTTGGTCCGGTACTCCGTGTGCCCCACCAGCTTGTCGTTGATATACACTGCGGCACGCGACGGCTCGGACTTGACCACCAGCACGCCGATGTTGCTGGCCATGGGCACCGCAACCTCGACCGGACGGGGACCGGCGACCTTCCACGAAACGGGCTTCGGCTCAAATCCGCTCTTGTCCAGCATGGCCTCATATGTGCCCAGCGGCAAATCCTGCAGGATCAGCGGCGTCACGCCCTTCAATTCGCCTTTGATCGTAACCCGCGCGCCCGCCGGTTCGGTCACAATCATCACTTTGCCGGTGAGCGGTTTGAGCGTGACGGTACGCTCGGTCCGGCTGCCTTTTTCCAGATTCAAATTCAGCCAGGCGGATTCATAACCCGCCGCACGCACTTCAAAGAGATAATTCCCGGGGTCCCGGACCGGGATCTGAAACGGGGTTTTGCCGATTTCCTTGTTCGTTTTGGACAGGATCACCGCGGCCTTGTCCGGCACCGAATTGATCACCAGAATGGTCTGCACCGGTTCCTCTTTTTTGGCACAGCCGCAAATCAGGAGCGGCAGCGCCAACGCGGCCAAGGTCATATTGAAAATCCATTTTCTCATCGTTTTCATCTCTTCTTCATCTCCCGGATTTTGCGGTCGAGATCCAGACGCAATTCGACGCATTTGGCATATCCCTTGCTGTCTTCAGGCAGGATCTGCATCATGGCGAGGACGGTTTCCCGGGCTCCCTCCCAGTCTTTCAGCTGGGTGCGCCGGTTGTATTCGAAATTCAGGTCGCTTTCCCTTTTGCCCAGGATGTCCTTCACTTCCTGTTCGCGCTTGCGGGCGCGGTCCCAGATTTCCGGTTTCGGCTGGAAGGGCTCGAGGTTTTCCACCACCATCTGATAGCGGAGCTGGGCCTTCAGCAGATTGCCGGGGTTGGCCTCGCGGTTGCGGAAAAGATCCTCACCCACGTTGAAGTCGTCCTGGGCGAGCTTCAGTATCTCGTTCACCGTCATGGCGATCGTGAAAAGATTGTAGTGCGACGCGAAGATGTCGATCGACTGCGCGATGGTCTCGAACGAGTTCGGCGCGTACGTATCCCTCACCGTCACATCGTTGAATTTGTAATTGGCGGCAATCATCAGCCGCCGCATATTGGTCTGCCCCGTGCCCGCCGTACCGGCGTGTTCCGGCTCCAGTGAAAAGAAGTCCGTGGCCTGGATATCCTTCAGCAAAGTGGTCAGGTAAGCAGGCTGCACATCGATCTTTTTGTTGTAATGCCGCTTCGACTTCAGGTCGTCGATGCAGAACGTGGCGCTCTCGCCGTCGATATCCAGCGAAAAGCGGAAAATGTTGTCTCCGTTCACGCTTTCCTTGACATAACGGAGGACGAACGGCGCTTTCACGTCCGTTTTCTTCTGGTCCTCCGGCGGCGGCTTCTGGTTGCTCTGCTCATTGAAGAAGTGGAAACCGACGCCGAACAAGACGATAATCGCCAGGATCACGGTATAAAACAGCAGCGTCGAGCTCAACCGGCGCGCTTTTTTCGTCTCGTCGCCGGCTGCCTCGGGTTTCTTCTTTTTCTGGAAGAGATTGAGATTTTTATTCTCGAAAATGGATAAATCGGTTTTCTCCGGTTCCGGCTCCGTCTTCAGAGGGGCTTCCCTGGGCAGTTCCGTCTTCGGGGGTTCTTCCGGCGCGGCTTTGATGGAAAACACCGGTTTGATCTTCATTTCCGTGGGGTCGGAGGGCGCGGAGGTATGAAAAACCACTTTCGGCGTGGTGTTTTCCAGAATAGCCGTATTGCGCAGCACCTCCGCCACATCTTTAGCCAGATCCTTTTTTTCGCCGAAACGGATATTCTGGTCGCCCAGCGAAATCACATCGCCCTCTTCCAACTGGGTCGGATAATCGATCTGCTTGCCGTTGATTTTGGTCCCGTTGGTACTGCCGACGTCCGACACCATCCATATTCCATTGTCGGTACGCTGCAGCACGGCATGGTAGCGTGACACCCCGCCGGTGCTCAAACTGATATCGTTATCCAGTTCGCGCCCCAACTTCAGGGAATCCCGGTCCAGCTCCAGGCTGCTTCCCGCTTCGGTTCCGTTCAAAAAATAAATCTTCATTTACCGTTCTCTTTGTAGTGGTACAAACCTCTTACATCCAAACCTTTTTCCTGCAATTCGCGCACTGCGTCTCCCGTCAGCTCGCTATTCAAATCAACCTTGTCGCCGACCACGGTGCCGGTGGCTTCCAACACCCCGGGCGGCAACTCCACCGTCACCAGTGCCCGGCGGCAATAAATCACCGGCAGCCACGGCGGCAGGCGGTGATACACCGCGCACACCGTGTTTTCGCGATCCGCGAAAATCACATCGATCGGCATCGACATAAACATCGTATGGATCGAATTGCACCGGTTAAACACCATGGCGTCGAACCCGTCAAACTTCCTGCCGATCATGCCGCGCATCCGCGCCCCCAGCGTCACCGCATAAAACGGCTCGTGGGCCAGACAGCGCATCCTGGTCAAATTGACAATCATCGCCGCCCCCTGTTCAAAACATGTGCATCGCCTGTAATATAACCGGTGTCAGCAAAATAATCAATACCGCCGGAAAAATGAACAGCGCCATCGGGAACAACATTTTCACCGGCGCCTCGCCGGCCAGCTTTTCCGCGCGGTTGAAACGCTTGCTGCGCAGGAGATCGCTCTGGATGCGCAGCAGATTGCCGATACTCACCCCCAGCTCGTCCGCCTGGATAATCGAATTCATCACCGAAGTCAAATCCGGCTGCTTGACCCGGTTGATCAGGTCGCGCAGCGCCACCACGCGTTTTTTGCCGAGCTGAATTTCTTTCAGCGTCCGGCTGAGTTCTTCGCCCAGCGCATCGGTCTGGCGGCGCGCCAGGATATCCCGCAGCGAATTCAAAAAGTCCTTGCCCGCCTCCACCGAAAGCGACAGCAGGTCCAGCACGTTCGGCAGCGCCCGCATGATCGACAGGTGCCGCGTCTTCACCGCCCGCCGCAGCCACGCGCCGGGGTACATATAAAACATCAGCCACATCAGCATCCCCGCAATTGCATTGCCCCCCAGGAACAGCGCAAACATCAGCACCAGTCCCAGGAAAAACATCAGGAGCCGGATCGCCACGAAATCTTCCCCGCTCAGCTGCTGCCCGAATCCGGCCATCACCAGCTGCTCCTCCGAGTGCGCGCGAATTGTATCAAACGCCGGTTTGCGCGCCAGGAAACGGGTATTCACCGCCAGCGGCATGAACATCCGGATCAGGATCGGCAGCTGCACCGTGACGTCTTTTTCCAGCCCACGCTCCACCTCGATCCGGGCAAACGCCCGCAGGAATATAAAAGCAAACGCACCCACGCTGATACCGCTGAAGATGGCGCCGCACATTGTCCAGATTTCACTCATATGCAAACCCTCTAAACATCGATGTTGATGATTTTGCGAATCGCAAGGCAACCGCTGACGATCAGTATACCCGACACCACCATGGCGGAAATACCGATCCAGCTGGTGAAAAACACGTTCATCGCTTCCGGCATGATCTTGGTCAGCACAAACAGCAAAACAACCGGCACCAGACTGATGATGATCGTCTGCATCCGGCCCTGCGCGGTCATGGCCTGAATCTTGTTGGTGATCCGGGCCCGCTCGCGAATCACCGTGGCCAGCCGCTCAAAAATCATCGTCAGCTCGCCCCCGGTCTGGCGGGCGGTGACAATCGCCGTGATCACCAGCTCGAAGTCGGAGCTTTTCATGCGGCTGTTCAGATTGTCCAGTGCCTGCTCCATCGGCACGCCCAGGCGGATTTCCTGAATCAGCAGCCGGAATTCAAAGGAAATCGGCGGTTTGTTTTCATTGGCCACCCCTTCCAGCGCCTGATTGATGCTGAACCCGGCCTTCAGCGCACTGCTCATGGAGTTCAGCGCATCCTCCAGCTGCTCATTGAATTTCCGCAGCCGCTCCTTGCGCAGGTGCCGCAGGTAAATACGCGGCAAGGGAAAAGTCACCAGCGCCACCACCAGCCCCATCACGATCCCGCGCGTCCAGGTGAAATTCTCCGAAAATGCCGCGATCAGCAGCACCGTCAGAAATCCGCACAGCCCGCTGATCGCCAGCGTCAGGTCAAAAATCTTGCTCGCCGGCATCCCCAGCAGCACATCGTCCAGCTCCACCGACGCCTCCTGCAAATAACGCTCGCGGTAGCGCGTACTGGCAAAAAGACAGAAGTCCACGATCACCATGCTCGCCGCCGCCGCACAAATCCCGGCGCAGATCGATGGCAGATATTCGTTGTTAAAGAGCCACATTATAACGATCTCCCCTTATGTTTACCCGGGTCGAAAATGCCGATATTCAAATTGATTTTGGCCCGCTCGATGTCTTCCATGAAGGTCGGAATGTTGCCCGTCGGCTCGTGATACCCCATGATCCGGTTCTCCTCGTCCCAACCCGTCTGGGTGAAAACGAAGATGTCCTGCATGGTGATGATCTCGCCTTCCATTTTGGTGATCTCGCTGATGTTGGTGACTTTGCGCGAGCCGTCGCGCTGGCGCGTCACCTGCACCACCAGGCAAATCGCCGAAGTGATCTGCTCGCGGATCGCCCGCAGCGGCAGGTCGAACCCCGCCATCAGCACCAGCGTCTCCAGACGCGAGAGGCAGTCGCGCGGCGTGTTGGCGTGAATCGTGGTCAGCGAACCGTCGTGACCGGTATTCATCGCCTGCAGCATGTCCAACGCTTCGCCGCCGCGGCACTCCCCGACCACGATCCGGTCGGGGCGCATGCGCAGCGAGTTGCGGACCAGGTCGCGGATGGTGATCTCGCCCCTGCCCTCGATGTTGGGCGGACGCGACTCCAGCCGCACCACATGTTCCTGGTTCAGCTGCAGTTCCGCCGCGTCCTCCACCGTCACGATACGCTCGCGGTTCGGCAGGAACGAGCTGAGCACGTTCAACAAAGTAGTTTTACCGGAGCCGGTACCGCCGGAGATCACGATATTTTTGCGCACCAGCACCGCGGCTTCCAGGAAATGCGCCATTTCCCAGTTGATCGAACCGAAATCGACCAGGTTCGAAACCTGATACGGATTCTTGGCAAATTTACGGATCGTGATCGACGGCCCCACCAGCGACAGCGGCGGGATGATCGCGTTCACGCGTGAACCGTCCGGCAGCCGCGCGTCGACCATCGGCGAACTTTCGTCGATACGGCGCCCCAGCGGCGACACGATCCGCTCGATCGCCGCCATCACCTGCGCATTGTCGGCAAACGCGGTATCGGTACGGTACAGCACCCCTTTCTTTTCCACAAACACCTGATTGGGGCCATTGACCATGATTTCGGTGATATCGTCGCGCTCGATCATATAATCCAGCGGCCCGAGGCCGATGGCTTCCTGAATCATTTCCCGCTCCAGCATCTCCGGCGACACCCCGTGCGGCAGCGGAATCGACAGCTCGCTGAGCACCTCGCGAATCGTCACTTTGGCACGCTCTTCCAGTTCCTTCTCGCGAATCCCGGAGAGCACCATTTTCTTCAGATTCAGCCGCTTCAGCAGCTCCGTGTGGGCGTGCCGTTTGATTTCCTGAATGAGCGGGCGGGCGGCATCCGGCACCCCGGAAATCGTCAGCTTCGGAATTTTTTCCCGCACCGGATTGGCATCCTCCAGCCTGGCCGGATGCGGCGCTTCTTCCACCTTCTCCACCGGCGCCGGGGCAGACACGGGGGGCGGCACAGGCGCGGACTCGGATTCAGGCGGCGCGGCCGGAGCCGGAGCATCCACCACCGGCCCCCTCGCCGTTATGTTCAAACGGCCGATCCTGATCACCGAACCCGGCGGCACTTCCGTGGCCGCATTGGGAACCAGCAGATTGTTGTCCACATAAGTGCCGTTGCTGCTGTTCAGGTCTATTACATATAATACATTGTCGCGCACGATGAACTGCGCGTGCCGGCTTGAAACCTCCGGCAGCTCCAGCTGAATGTGCGACTGTTCGCCCGAGCCGACGATATAGGACCCGGGCGCCAGTTTCCCCAGAGCATCCCCCTGTCCGGGCTGACTGATCACAATTTCATACATGATGCATCATCTCACGTTATCGGGATTGACGGCCCTGCCGCTCTTCGTTGTATTTCGGAATATTCTGTTCGAGATACCGGAAATTCACACTCTGCAGATCCTGGGTGAAACTCGATTCCTCGTAATTACGCAAACTCAGTGTCAGCTTGCCCTTCTGGCTGGCGAAAATGATCATTTCAACTTCCTTCGGGGTAAGTTCCAGCGTTACCGTGCTGTAGCCGGAGCGGGCGCTGCCGCCATCGCTCAGCCCGTAATTCGTCTCCCACTGCGCACCGGTCGCCAATACCCGGACATTCTGCAGGATCGTCAGCGTCAGCGTATCCAGGCTGTTGTCGCCGCGCATTTCAGGGAAACGGAACGTACCGATCACGTCCACATTATCCCCGGGGCGAATCAGGTTGTTCACCGACGAAATGCTGTCCACCGAGATCGAAACCGCCCGGAAATTTTTCTTGATCTTGGCCGTCACCCCGCTGGCGCGGGTGAAAGTCTGCGCGATATCGGTCCACTGCAGCAGTTCGCCGGCATCCTTCGAAATATCGAGTGTACGACCGTAGAGACGGTCGCGCGATGACCACGGAATATCCCGTTCGAGGCCCCTCACGCCGCGCGGACGGCTGATTTTTTGCGCCACCAGGTCGTCTGCGCTAATGGTCTGCCCCTGGGCCTTGCTGTTCTTCAGCTTGATCAGGACCACTTCCTCGGTGCTGTCCTGGATCTTTTTCCGTTCCGCATTGATCTGCGAATAATTCAATACAAACGCCATTATCCCGAATATCACCGCGACCAGCAGCAAAAACTTCTGTTTCATTGACCGTGCTCCTTAAAGTTTTATCCTTAATAACGTAAATATATTACCAATCGATCAAAAAACAAATTTCCCCATCCTAATTGTGGTAATTTTTGCCCTTGCCGATCATCACCGCCCGGTACAGCTGCTCCAGCAGCAGGTAACGCGCCATTTCATGGGTAAAAGTCATCCGCGACATCGACAGCAGCAGATCGGCCCGCTTTTTCACGCTCTCCGCCAGCCCGTACGGCCCGCCGATCACCATGACCACCTTGCGGTCGATCCCCATCAGCGCGGCCGAAAATTCCCGCGACGTCATCTCCCTCCCTTCCTCACTCAAAACGATAACATACCCCTTTTCACTCTCCAGCTGCTCCATGATCTTCGCGCCCTCGCTCTCCGGCGTGCCATCGCGAATCTCCGCGATCTCCACCTTGGCATACGGCGAGAGCCGCGTCATATAAGTCTCCACATGCGCGGCCAGTGCCTTATCCCTCATCTTCCCGACCGCTATAATCTTGAACAGCATAAGCTAAAACCAAACCCTTTTCAATACCTGAACCATAATCGCCAACACAATATACGCCCCAAAAAATCTCTTATAAAAAAAATTCGGCGGAACATTACGTGTCGCCTCCAAATAAAACGGAAGAAGGCCGACAAAAAACATACTCGCAAAAATCATCAAAGATGCAGGAATAGCAAACCATTCTCCAAAAACAACAACAAGACAACCCGCAAACCATAATCCAGAATATAATCCAATATACGCCGAAAGAAGACCATAAATGCATCCGGCAATGATGCTGAATGCTGTTTTCACTTTGCTTTTCTTCTTCTCGGCCACGATCATCTTACACCTGAAATAGAAATTTTCTCACGACCAGAATCATAACTATCAACGCAATGTACGCGAAGAAAAATCTTTTAATAAAATAATCCGGTGTAGTATCGTATTTCTCCTCCAACATGGCCGGCAGAAGCATAACGCCCAAAATACATACCACTGATACTACCCAATCAAAAATATTCATCCATAATCGTCTGGGTGGCCCAAAGATCATATAAATACAATATGAAAAAAATTCGGCAAAAAACTTTCCAATGATTGCGGCAGAATAAATATATACAATACCTGCAACCACAATACATATATTCTTTACCTTCTCGTTCATATTCGATATTACCTCAATTGAACGAACACACCTCCGATATTTTCAACTTTTGGCAACCTACCTCAAAACGGCGACTGGAATTCCGAATCGTCGATATCGACGTTGAGACGGTATTGCACCACGCGCGAAATCTGTTTGGTGTTGTCCACGATCACCGTATTCTGGTTGGCGATGATCACGTGGTCGTACATCGCGTAAGTATCCATCGTCGATTCATAATTCACCATGATACCACCGATATTTTCACGCGTCACCAACCGCTTCGGCAGCCCAGAATATTTGCCGATATAAATGGTGATCGGCTCCTGCTCCGGATTGCTGCCCACTACCTTATAATACTCCACCCCGTCCATACGGATCTGCGAGAGTTTGACCTGTTCGAAGGTATCGGCAAAAGTACTGTCCGGCAGCAGCAGTGTCTGCATGTTGCGAATCCGTATCAGCGAATGACCGGTCAATTCGCGCGATGTTTTCTTTTTGTAGTCGACGAGCCACGCGCGGCGTCCGTTGTAAATCACCGAAGAAACCGGCTGGTTATCCTCATAGGTGGTGGTTTTCCAGGAGCCCGGACGCTTGAACTTGACTTCGATCACGTATTCGTCGTCCCAGAATACCCCGATCACCCGCGAAATCTGTTTCTGCACATAAGAATTGGCGCGGCGGTACAGCCCGTCCGGATCGCTGTTCTGGTTCATCAAAGCCTGCAATTCATCCAGCGAAATATCCGACTCATACTCTTCGTAATCCTGAAACAGCGAACACCCGCACAGACTCACGGCCGCGATTACAGCCGCCATCGTTTTCATCAGTAATCTCATATCTAAAACCTCGTTTATTCTATATGGAAAATGGAAAGTTGAAAACTGAAAATGAAGGATATCTTTTTCCCATAATTTTCAATTCTCAATTTTCAATTCTCAATTATAAAAAAATAACCCGGAAACCGGACTAAAACAAGTCCGGTTTCCGAATATTTCAAGGTTTCCCTTTAGGCATTGTAAGTGGTCGAGGTCGTCGAACCGCTGTTTTCCGTCCATTCATAATGGAAGAATTTGCCGCGGGGCTTGTCGACGCGTTCATAAGTGTGCGCGCCGAAATAGTCACGCTGCGCCTGCAGCAGGTTCGCCGGCAGCACCGCCGAACGATACGAATCGTAATAGCAAAGCGCGCTCGAGAACGCCGGTACCGGGATACCGTACAGAGCGGCAGCAGCCACCACTTCGCGCCACGCGGTCTGGCACTTGTCGATCGCTTTCTTGAAGAAATCGGCCAGCAGCAGGTTCGCCAGCTTCGGGTTCTTGTCGAACGCCGCCTTGATGTCGCCGAGGAACTTGGCGCGGATGATACAGCCGCCGCGCCACATCAGCGCGATTTCGCCGTAATTCAGCTTCCAGCCGTATTCCGCGGCAGCCAGCTTCAGCAGCTGGAATCCCTGCGCGTAGGAACAGATCTTGGAGGCATACAGGGCCTGGCGGATCTTGTCGACCATGGCGGCTTTTTCGACGGCGGTCAGCTTGACGGCTTTCGGTCCTTTCAGAACCTTGGAAGCGGCCACGCGTTCTTCCTTGATCGCCGACGCGCAGCGGGCAAACACGGCTTCCGCAATCGTCGGAGCCGGGGCGCCCAGGTCCAGCGCACTCTGGCTGGTCCATTTGCCGGTGCCCTTCTGGCCGGCAGTATCGAGAATCACGTCGACCACCGGCTTCTTGGTTTCGGGATCGATTTCCTTCAGGATATTGGTGGTGATGTCGATCAGGTAGCTGTCCAGTTCGGCCTTGTTCCACGTGGCGAAAACTTTCTGCATTTCGGGAGCGCTCATACCCAGCATGTTTTTCATCAGCGTATAGGCTTCGCAGATCATTTCCATGTCGCCGTATTCGATGCCGTTGTGAACCATTTTCACGTAGTGTCCGGCGCCGTTGTCACCGACCCATTCGCAGCAGGCGCTGCCGTCGGCAACCTTGGCGGAAATCGCCTGGAAAATCGGTTTCACCGCCGGCCATGCTTTCGGCGATCCGCCGGGCATGATCGAGGGACCGAGCAAAGCGCCTTCTTCGCCGCCGGAAACCCCGGTGCCGATGAAGAGCATTCCCTTGCTTTCCAGATAAGAAGTACGGCGGATCGAGTCAGGAAAATGACTGTTTCCGCCGTCTATGATGATGTCACCTTTGTCAAGGTAAGGAATCAGCAGTTCGATAAATTCATCCACCGGTTTGCCGGCCTTGACCATCAACATGATCTTGCGCGGTTTTTCCAGATTGTCCACCAGTTCCTGAATGGAGTGGCAGCCGATGATATTCTTGCCTTTTCCTCTACCGTTGACAAAGTTATCGACCTTCTCGACGGTGCGGTTGAATACGGCGACATTGAAGCCTTTACTTTCCATATTCAGCACCAGGTTTTCGCCCATTACGGCGATCCCGATCAGGCCGATATTAGCTTTACTTATTTTTTTTTAGCCGGGGCTTTTTTCGCCGGTGCGGCTTTGGGAGCAGCAGCCTTCTTGGCCGGGGCGGCCTTCGGGGCAGCAGCTTTCTTCGCCGGGGCGGCCTTCACGGCAGCCTTCGGGGCAGCGGCTTTCTTCACCGGTGCAGCTTTCTTCACAGCGGCTTTCGGAGCAGCAGCTTTCTTCGCCGGTGCGGCCTTCACGGCAGCCTTCGGAGCAGCGGCTTTCTTGGCCGGTGCAGCTTTCTTCACAGCGGCTTTCGGAGCAGCAGCTTTCTTCGCCGGTGCGGCCTTCGGGGCAACAGCTTTCTTCACTGCGGCAACGACTTTCTTCGCATCTTTCTTGACGATGGCTTCAGCTTTTGCAATGGTAGCTTTCACTACATTGGTTTTCTTGGCCGGTGCGGCTTTCGGAGCAGCGGCTTTCTTCGCCGGCGCGGCCTTCACGGCAGCAGCTTTCGGAGCGGCGACTTTCTTGGCGGGAGCGGCTTTCTTAACAGCAGCTTTCGGAGCGGCGGCTTTCTTCGCCGGAGCGGCCTTTACGGCGGCAGCTTTCGGAGCGGCTTTCGGAGCGGATTTTGTCTTACCCATTTAACATTCCCCTTTGTTGAATTTTTATGGCGACAATGCCGTTTTCAATGGACACTAATATAACTCAATTAATGTTCAACGCAATCTCTGCAAGAGCAGAAATGATGTTTTTTTTGAAAAAAAGTCTAAAAAATCGTCATAAACACCGTTTTTTTCCCGGATTTTCCGTTTTTTAACGCTTTTCGCATCGCTATTTTTTCAATTTTTTTTCTGCAGAAACGAATTTTTCCGTTTTTTTCGCATCGAAATACATCGTTTTTTCGTCGCATTTTTTCATCCTTTCATCTTTTTTCGATATATGCAACTATTTAATCTTATGGAATATTACAAAAATATCACCGGCGTCGGTAATTCAATTGAGTCAAATACCAATATCAACCGTATTTTTCGCCGTTTTTTTGTTGACAATTTTTTCCTTTCATATTATCTTATCAACAGACAGGAAAATGCATGAAAAAACAGCGCGATAAAAACGATAAATTCGATCAGAAATCATTCGCCGTAACCATCCGGCAAAACACCCAATTTCAAGCTCGAATCATCACCATGATTTCACTTGTTTCCGGCCTCATTTACATCACTGCCGGATGCGGTCTTTTCATCTTCACTCAGAGCCACACGCTACCGGATGCGGCAAAAGAAATTACTCTGCTCATGATTGTATCAGGATTTTTCGTCCTCATTTTCACCATCTTCCCTTTGCTCTTTTTTCTTTCGCCGAAATGCCCGTTTTGCCGCAGAAATTTCAGAGATCCGCGTATTCCGCTGGCCACTGGATTCTGCCCCGAATGCCGCAGGGTATTATTCAAGAACGAAAAGCTTTCCGGCATTAAACTGCCAACCATAATCGATGCTCTATCGCATTTCTACATCTATGAATTCCTCAGCTTCTTCTTTGTCATGACGATTTTCGCTCTGCTCATTAAATCCTATGCCTATATATATTATTGGCAGCTCATATCTGCGTTTGCATTTTGCGAAGGATTGGCACTGCTGTTTTTTCCTTTTTACTTAATGATTCGGCATCGCATCGCCTGCAGGCGTCCACCTGAAACTCCGGCATGCGAAATATGCGGCGGAATACCGTTAAAAGGCCTGCTGTCCGTAACCGGAAATTGCTCCAATTGCGGCTCGCCGGTCAACGATGAATGGGCGCCTCCAGAACCCGAGCCTCTCGCCGATTTGCCCACCTGGAATGAAATCAAGAAATATCAGAAAAAGATTGCGATGGCGATGTTTATTTCGACCGTTCTGGCGTTTGCGGCATCAGCCATTTTATTTTACCATGGCGCCCATACTGATATGAATGGTGTCTGGTTCTTTCTGATCGCCATTATAATTCTCTTTCCCGGCATGATCTCTCCTATATTATATATGGAACATAGAGCAATAAAAAAACGCAGCAAATTCATGGTGTATTTCCGGTGCCCGTATTGCGATTTTTCTTTGCGCCCGAATGGTTCAACTCTGAAAAATGTCGAGCGCTGCCCGAAGTGCCGTCGGCGCTTAATCAAAAGGACCGGTGCTGATGAAAATTGATCAGGAAAAATTTGCGTTGGCGAGCCGTCATTATCAGCGTTTGCAGGGCCGCTTTATTATGGTTTCGGCGCTGCTCGTCGGAACGCTGTATATCTTCGCCGGATTGATGTTATCCAACTCTGCAATGAAACCGCTGGAAGACGGTTTTTCACTCGTTGCTCTTTTTCTGGGCATGACGGCATTCTTCATTGCGCCACTGCTGATCCTGATATCGTATCTGTTTGCGCCCGCCTGTCCGCATTGTCATAGAAAACTGTTGAAACCACATATTCAGACGGCCAGCGGTTTGTGTCCTCATTGCCATCAGATTCTTTTTGACCGGATGAAATTGAATCAAATTGAATTGCCTCCGCATAACCCTTATTTGAACCCGGTATTTTTTCAGGGAACCACACTGATTCTCTCGGTCATTTTATTCTCGGCTTTGCAATTTCTTGACGCAGAAACCCTGCTGGCCAGATTGAGTATCCTTCTCGTGATCGAAGGCATTCTGATCGTGGCGGTTTTAATCCTGCCGCTCCTCTATTACCGGCTGCGGGAAAAACGCCGGTGTGGAATCTGCAACAGCGTGGTCTCCGAAGACATCGCGGATATGACCGGCCATTGTTCCGCCTGCGGTTCTCCGGTGAATAAGCCGTGGCCGCCGCCGGAGCCGGAACCCATTGCCGAATTGCCGACGTGGGAGGAGCTTCAACAGCACCGCCGCGAAATCCGCAAAATGATCGGCATCGCGACCGTCACGGCCATCGTCATCATCGCGGTGTCATTTCTGCTGATGCTGAGTTTCGAAAATCGCGATACGATCTTTTATATCATTGTCACCGGCGGTATTATTGCCGTACCGGTGGGCATCGCATATTATACCCATCTCCGGATCGAAAAAATGACGAAAGCCAAAGCGCGGAAGTTCCACGTCTACGACCACTGCCCGTATTGTCAAAACAAGCCGCAGAAAATGGTCACGGAAATCGTTTCGATCGTCCTGGATGTGGAAGAGGAAAAACAGCGCCGGCACCGTCTTGACCTGAATTTATACGGACGCTGCCGCAAATGCCGCCGCCGCCTGATCAGGCAAATGCCAAAATAATCCCCCAATATCGTTTGTAATACCCCGGACGAACCAGTATATTATAAGTTTTACTACTATTAAATTGACTTATGATTATTGCGTTAAAAAATCGATTTTTGGGCTATTTCAGTCCCCGCCAGTTTATTGAGCCGGGCGGCTACAAAGAAATCTGGGGCGTGGCCTGGCCGCTGATCCTGATGAATACCAGCAACACGGTAATGATGGTGGTCAACCGTTGGTTCCTCGCCATCAAATCCACCGCGGACGTGACGGCGGCGGTGCCCGCCGGCCAGTTCTTCTTTACCATGATGTCGTTCTTCCTGATCACTACGACGTTCACGGCCACGCTGGTGGCGCAGAATTACGGCAAAGACGACAAAGTAGGATGCGTGAAATCGACGTGGGGCGGATTTTATTTCGGCTTGATCGTGGCCGGCACGGTGGGGATACTGCTGCCGTTTTTCGGGGCGTGGCTCATCCATGCGGTGAGCACCGGAACCGCTCCGGATATCATCGAGCGGCAGGTCGATTATTTCGTGGCCATGTCGCCATGCGCGGGGCTGGCGTGTATCGAAACGGCATTTCTCTCATTCTTCACCGGTCGCGGACAGACGAAAATCGTCGGCGCGATCAAGGTGGGGGCGTGCCTGATCAGTATTCCGCTGAATTATATTTTCATTTTCGGGATGTTCGGACTGCCGCAGTTCGGCATCATCGGCGCGGGGCTGGCGGCGACGACGGCGAGCTTGTTCTCGGTAGCCGCGGCGGCATTGTTTTATTTCAATTATGATCAGGGCGATTATCCTACGCGGCGCTATCGCAAATTCGACTGGGAGCGGATCTTGCGGCTGGTCAAATTCGGGGCCCCGGCGGGACTGCAGACCTGTATCCGCAATTCGGCGTTTGCCATTGTACTGATGCTGGTGGGACAGCTGGGCAAGGAACAGGCGGCGGCACTGAGTATCGCCATGATCATCCACTTCATCGGCGGCATGCCGATCATCGGAATGCTGGACGCCACGTCGGTCGTCACCGGCAAATACATCGGCAAACGGCGGCTGCTGGTCGCCGAACGGGTGATCTGGCGTTCGCTCCGCATCCTATATATCTATATGCTGCTGGCGGGCATCATGTATCTGGTGGTGCCGGAAACCATGATACGGCTCTTCAATTCCCACGATACTTCCGGCATTGATTTCGAAGAAGTGATCCACCAGGGACGACTGCTGCTGGCGGTGATGTTTGTCGGCAATCTCTTGGACGGCCTGCGCTTTTTGTTGATGGGGGCGCTGCGCGGCGCGGGCGACACGCGGATTCCGCTGCTGTTCAGCATCTGCACGTCGTGGTTTATTCAACTGCCGGGCTCGATTTTCCTGATCAAATACCTGCAGGCGCCGGCGTGGGCGGTGTGGTGCTGGCTGGTATTTTATGTCATCATCGACGCCCTGCTGCTGGTCTGGCGGCGCAACTCCGGCGCCTGGAAAAAAATCGAAATCGTCCACCTGCCCCCCGCCCCGCCCGAAGTCGACGAAGCGGACTGACAATCCGATTTGAATAAACTCCGGGTTGATTTTTCGGCATAAAGCATTATTGTATACGAAATTCGGAGAATTATTTATGCGGGGTTTTCAGTATTTTGTCTTGCCGGTGGTTCTGGTGCTGGCGATTTTGTGTGGCTGCAGCAATGAAATTCAGTTGAAAGAAGTCGGCCGGAATTCGCGCGAGGACAGCTTCGTCAAGGCGGCAAAGAATTTCGACGGCCTCTCGGACGTGACGCTGAATTATCTGAACGCCAATCAACTCTACGGGACCTTCAAAAGCGACCCGGACTACATCATCAAAATGTTGAACCGCCGCTTCATGGAGCACCGCGAGCGCGAAATCCTCGAAATGCTGGCGAACATCTGTCACTATATGGGGCGGAAACATTCGGATATCGACAAATCGGTACGTTATTACACCTCCTGCGCGGTCTATTCCTATTATTATCTTTTCAGCAACGAAGTGTACCCGCCGAAAAGCGCGTTTGCCAATCCCGACGATCTCTTCGTCAGCCGTTATTACAACGCCTCGGTGACGAATATTTTCGAGTTTCTGAACAAGAAAGGCATGATCTGGCAGGAGTCCTACATGCTGCCCACGGTCATCGACGACATGCCGCTGCACTTCAGCAAACCGGTCTGCAAGCTGTCGTTTCCGCAGGATTATTACGACAATTTTTTCCCGACCAGCAATTACGAAGTGAAACACGCGTTGACCATCAGCGGTGTCTTCGGCATCGGCGCGCCGCTGATCGCGATTCTGAAAACGGATAAGGACCTGAAATCCGAGTATCTCACCGGCGGCATGCCGTCGCCGGTAACCGCATTTCTACGGCTCAAATATCAGGATAACCGGATTCAGGCGAATCTGGAACTGTACGACGCCTTCCGTGCCGAATTCGTAGAGATCGCCGGCAACAATATCCCGCTGGAACTCGACTTCACCACGCCGCTGGCCTATATGCTCAAGCGCCCGGCGCTGCTCCCCGCCGTTTTCGCACTGCTGAACCCGGACAAAACGGGCAAATACAACAACATCTACATGCTCACACCATACTCGAAGGACCGGATTCCGGTGCTGTTCGTCCACGGCCTGCTCTCGAATCCGCGTACCTGGGCGCAGTTGCTCAATACGCTGATGAACTCGGATGCCATCCGCCAGAATTACCAGTTCATGATGTTCGGCTACTCCACCGGCAATCCGGTGATTTACTCGGCCCGCGAACTGCGCCGCCAGCTGACCGAGTTTCACCACAAATTCGACCCGGATTCCACCAACCCGAAATTCAATCAGATGATCGTGATCGGCCACAGCATGGGCGGCCTCCTGACCAAAACACTGATTCAAGACAGCGACAACCGGCTCCCCAAACTGATCCTCGGCGACAAAGCCGAGAAAATCCAGAATGAATTGACCGAAGAACAGCGGAAATATTTCGACGACCTGGTCAATTACAAGTCATTGCCGTTCGTCAAACGGGTGGTTTTCATGGCGGTGCCGCACCGGGGTTCGAGCATGGCCACGCTCTCTTTCGCCGGCTTTTTCTCGTCGCTGATCACCCTGCCGCAGGACCTGCTCACCACGGTCTATTCGCTTTCCAAAGGCGCGCTGGCCGATGCCGGCTTCCTCTCAGGTCCCGACGATGTTTATATCGCCACCGGCATCAGTACCCTCGACCCGAAAAACCGCTCGCTGGTCGGGCTCAGCGAACTGCCGTTTGTGGAAGGCGTGAAATATCACTCGATCATCGGCAATGCCAAAGCGGCGGGCATCCCCGGCGGCAACGACGGCATCGTCGAATATCAGAGCTCCCACCTGGACGGCGCCGAGAGCGAACTGGTGGTCAAATCCGGCCACAGCGTCCAACAGAACGCCGCCGCCATCGACGAAGTGCGCCGGATTCTCCTGCAGCACCTTCATGAAAACGGTCTGCTGAAGGGATATGGTTACAAAAAAGAGGACTTGCAGGAAAAAAGTGAAAAGCCGCATTAAGACGATTTTTAAGGTTTTCGCCTGGGTCCCCGGGTACCTGCTTTATTCGGTACTGGCGGCCTGGTGCTTCGGGGCGGTATGGTACTCGAACCTGCCGTGGCGGTGGCTGCGGATCGTGTGCGCACTCATCGCACTGGCTATATTTATTGCCGGACCGTTTGTCGGGCCGCTGGTGAAAAAGAAATATTGCTTCCGGATCGCGCTCGGCGTAATGGCCGTCATCATCATCTGGTTTCTGCTGATTCCCGCCTCGAATGACCGCGACTGGCAGCCGTCGTTTTCGCGCAATCCGCGCGCCGAATTCGACAAGGACGACAAAGTCACCATCTACAACATCCGCGACTTCGAATACCGCACCGAAAAAGATTTCGACGTCCACTATATCGACGGCACCTACGATCTCGACGAGCTAAACACCATGGATTATGTTCAGGTGCACTGGGACGGCATGAAGGCCATCGCGCACTCGATGCTCTCCTTCGGCTTCAAGGACGGCCGTCACATCGTGGTCTCGGTGGAAACGCGGCTGGACAAAAATGACATACAGGGCGCCCTGCCCGGCCTGTACAAAAATTTCGAACTGCTGATGATTCTGGGCACCGAACGCGACATCCTGGGCCTGCGCACCAACTACCGCCACGAACAGGTCTATCTGTACCCGACCCAATGTACCGACGCTGAAATCAAGGTGGTTTTCCTCGATATCCTGCGCCGCGTCAACGAGCTCAACGAACACCCGAAATTCTACAACACGATTTCGCACAACTGTTTCTCCTCGCTGATGCCGAGCCTGAAGCTGATCCGCCCGAAAATGAAGTTCGACGTGCCGCTGCTGCTGAACGGCTTCACCGACCGCAAAGCCTTCGAATACGAACTGAGCCAGGGTGCCATCAAAGGCTCATTCGAGGAATTCCGCCAGCAGCACTATGTCAACCCCAAAGTCGACCAGCTGAAAGAACTCCCCCAGAACTACTCCCAGCTCATCCGCCGCTAGATCCAGGAATTTTTTTAACACAAATGTCACGAATAAACACGAAAAACCCCATTGGCGACCGCCAATGGAATTGATTTATTTTTGTGTTCTTTTTGTGTATTTTGTGGACAAAAAATCCCCTATGAGGTGCTTGCCCGGCGGTGAATATTTTGGGAATTCGCTGGCGGGGGTATTGACAAATGACGATTTGAGGCCATATTATACTCTATGGATTGACGACTAGAACACGCAAAACGAGACGTTCGGAAAGGGGGTCCAGATGGACAGGAATCATCAGCATGATATCCAGCAAGGGGAATGGATTTGGAAGAAGCATTTCACCAGCAATACCGATTGCTTTATGTTCGCCCACAAGATTTTTGCCTTGGACTCCGTGCCGAACGAAGCGGAAATGTGGATTACCGCCAATTCGGTTTACCAGCTCTTCATCAATGATGTCCTGATCGGATTCGGGCCCAGTTTCAACAGCAAAGATCACTCCATTGCCGACCTTTATGACGTGTCGCACTGCCTGACGCCCGGAGCCAACCGGATTTCAGTGGTGGTTTACCACAGTTCCAGGTCGGCGGCGGAGATCAAGCCGAACGGACTTTATTGCCAGCTCGAAATCGACGGCCAGTTCTTCCTCGGCACCGATAAATCGTGGCTGACCATGGAAGGCTTCTGCTATCAGAACGGCCGCGCCCGGTTCGCGCCGCATTCCTATTTCAATGAATTCATCAATATGCGGGTTATGCCCTCGTTCAAAATGACCCCGGACAGCGACCCCATGCCCTGGATGGCGGCGGAAAGCGAAGACAAGTTGCTGGCCAATCACTGGACCCCGCCGTCGCAGATTACTCCGACCGGCGTTTTCGGCGCCTCGATCGTGGAATCGCCCTCCAATACTAATAGCTGCGACGAAAACGGCGAGTTCAATCCCTCCGCCTGGGGTACGCTGGAGCAGAAATTTGCCCATACGCATTGTTCCTTCGTCCGCCGCTTCACAGGCGGGATATCGGTCTACGCGGCGCGTGCTTATATGTACAGCAATGCGGACATGGAGATCCCGGTGCGGATCATCGCCGATGACCGCTATATTTTTTACAGCAATCACTCCATGGTGAACAGCACCCTGTGTACCGAGAACCGCACCGCGGTTTCCGAGGCGCTGCTGCCGCTGCGGCAGGGCTGGAACTGCCTGCAGATGATCCAGCGCGTCCGCGAGAATTCGATGGGCTTCGCGCTGACGTTCCCGTCCATTCCGGCGGGCACGCTGCCGCTGCTCAGCGCCCCGACCCAGGACGCACCTTACGCCTGGGAAATCGTCGGCCCGCTGAAAATGCCGCTCGAAGACGCCACGCCGTCGATCGACTACGCCAGGCTCGAGCGCGAATTGTTCAGCCCGACCCTCGCCAATATTTCCGACGCCTTTTCCTGGCTGCAATGCTGCACGCTGCACAATAAAAAAGTGGAAGACGCGCCCGAAGCGCTCCGCCAGGGCGATTTCCTGACCCTGAAACTCGACCAGCTGCGCATCGGGTTCCCGAAACTGACCCTGATCGCCGAGGACGGCGACATCGTCGACATCACCATCGGCAACCGGCTGAATGAGGCTGGAATTCCGATTCTCGACGATGAAGCGCGCTGTACCCATACCATGGAATTGCGCAAGGATGAGAATGTTTTCTTCAAATTCATGCCGGTGGACTGCACTTATTTGCAGATCGTGGTGCGGCAGGCCAGGTCCAAGATACTTGTGGACAACTGTGTTTTCTACGAAGTCGTGCGTGAGCAGAAGTTCGAAACGCAGTTCAGCTGTTCCGACGATGTGCTGAACGATATCTGGAAGATCGGGCAGGAAGTCATGCGCCGCAACGTGAACCAGACTTACCGCCTGAGCCACAAAGACGACGAAACCATGTATATGCTGGACACCTACGGGCTGGCCGCCAATATGATCTGTACCTTCGGCGACTATCATTTCTCCGAAGCCATGCTGCGCTATTTCGCCCATGCCCAGTTCGAAAACGGCAACATCCCGGCATTGAGCTCGCATGAACAGTTCAAAACCCAGATCAACCACATGTCGTTTTTCCCGATGTGGCTGTCGTACCACTACCGCACCAGCGGCAACGATCAACTGGTGCTCGACCTGCTGCCCACGCTCGACCGCGCGGCGAAATTCTTCGAATCGCTGATCGACGACCGGTTCGGCATGATCGTGGATATCGACAAGAAATTCACCATTTACGGCGAAATCAACGACAACGTCGAGAACCTCTCCGGCTGCTCGACCGACGTGAACGCCCTGTACTGCCGTTTCCTGCTTTCCGCCGCCGAAATCTACCGGATCGTCAAGCAGGACGCCAAGGCCGCCCGGTGCATGGACGTGGCGAACTCGATTGTCCGGCTGCTCCACGCCTGCTGCTGGATTCCGACCGAAAAAGTCTTCTGCGACTCCTATTCCGAGGAGAACCAGGACGAAATCAGCTGCAACTCGTTCACGAACATGCTGGCGCTCTTCGCCGGGGTCAAGGCTCCCAACGAATATCTCGATTACCTGAATTATTTCTTCGTCAACGATCCCCCGTCATCGGGTTACCCGGAGCAGACCAAGAGCAGTTACTTCAACTTCCTCTTTACCTACACCATGTTTGCGCTGCGCCAGACCGACTGGACCATCCGCTACCTGAAGGACTACTGGGCCAGCCGCATCGACTACAATGCCAAAGCCTGGAAGGAAGCCCCGGACAACGACGACCTGAGCGAAATGACCATGTCCAAAGGCAACATGATCGGCCCGAACATCTTCCTGGTCCGCGAAGTCGCCGGCGTGCGCGCCGCGGAACCCGGGTTCACCACGATCTATTTCAACCCGGCGTTTCATTCGCTGAAATGGGTGAATCTGTCGCTGCAGACCGTGAGCGGCAAGATCCTGGTGAAATGGCAGGTGGAAGCCGACGGCAGCCTCGACGTCACTATCAACTCGAATTTCCCGATGAAGGTGCTGCCGGAGTTTTCATCCGAAGTCATGCAGAAAACCACCTTCCGGATCAGCGACAACATCACGCTGCTGGACCCGGAAAGCCGTTAACCCGGAACTTTTTTCTGTCCACGAAATACACGAAAAGACACGAAAAATAATAGGCTGCCAGACCGGCAGCCTATTTCATTTCATGAATAGAATATCCCTCTTTATTGCTCGCCCATTTTGATTAATTTTTGTGTATTTTTGTGGACAAAAAAATTCCCATGAGTGCCCGGAACGGGCGATCATTTTCGTGTTTTTTCGTGACTTTCGTGGACAAAAATTCCCCGTTACAGGATCGGGGTCAGGAGGGCGCAGAGGTTTTCGCCGAACTGGCGGGCGAAGGAGGTGTTGCGCACTTCTTCGAGCGTGACCGCCCGGGAATTGTCGAGTTCTTCCTGGAACTGACGGCGCATGTCGTCGACAAAAACGGAGTGCTCGGCACAGAAATCCAGCTCGTAATTCAACCGGAAACTCCGCACGTCGCAGTTACTCGAGCCCATCAATACCCATTCGTTGTCGACGATCATGGCTTTGATATGCGAGAAGGTGTCTTTGCGTTTATAAATCTTGACGCCGTGCGCCAGAAAGGTGCGGTAAAGGCTGCTGGCCGCCCAGTCCACGTAAATATGGTTGTTGATGGCCGGCACGATCACTTTCACGTCCACGCCGCGCGCCGCCGCCATGGTCAGCGCCTTGACGAACGACTGGTCCGGCACGAAATACGGACTCATGATCCAGATCGTTTTCTTCGCCGTGACCGTGGCCGTGTAAAAAACGTTCATCGACGCCCCGAAGTTCTGTCCGGGGCCGCTCGACACCACCCGCAGCACCGCTTTGCCCGTTGGCACCGGGTCGGGAAAATGTTCTTTGGACAGCATTTCCGGCAGGTGCTTGCCGGTGGCAAACGCCCAGTCGCGGAAAAATGCGATCTGAAATTCCGGCACCGCCGGACCGGTGACCCAGCAATGCAGGTCGTGAATGTTGCGGATTTTCGGACGTTTCGGGTGCCCCAGGAAATTGCCGAGGTTGTCGTCGGAAATATTAATGCCGCCCGTGAATGCCAGCCGGCCGTCGACAATCAGCAGTTTGCGGTGATTGCGCAGCTGAATCCGCCACGGAGTGAAAATGTTGATCGGCGAAAAGGCGTGTATCTGGAAATTCTTGATTCGTTTCCGGGTGTAACGCCGGAAAAAGTGGCCGAAATACGATTTGATGCTGCCGAAACCGTCGTACAGCACCCGCACCTCGACCCCCTGCCGGGCTTTTTCGGACAATTCGTCGAAAATCGCCTTGGCGATCAGGTCGTTGCTGATGATGAA
This sequence comes from Victivallis vadensis, assembly GCA_040394635.1. Taxonomy (GTDB): domain Bacteria; phylum Verrucomicrobiota; class Lentisphaeria; order Victivallales; family Victivallaceae; genus UBA5239. Next base: position 64,444 of record JBEBRW010000029.1, read on the forward strand.
TGACTGGAGATGGATGCTGCTCTCGGCGCGCTTGATCGCCTGCAGCATGGCGGCGTAAGCGGAGTTGCCGTCGCGCAGCAGCTCCACCCGGTTGCCGCCGATGCGGAAGGCTGCCTCGGGGAGAACCTGGTCCAGCGTGGAGTTGAAGTCGGAAACGCCTTCTTCCGCCTCCGCTTTCATCAGATACGCTTCGAGCTTGTCCGAGAAGTTACTGTATTTGTGCTGGAAATACTCGTAACGCTCGCGGTTCAGCTCCTCCATGCTTTCCGCCATGGCTTTGGTTCTGGATTTGCTCAAATTGAAGCCGAAGCAGAGGTAAAAAATACTCCCCAACCCCGGCAACACCAGAATCAACAGCAGCCACAGCATCGCGCTTTGCGGTTCGTTGTGCTTGGTCATCAGCACGTGAATCGACAGCGCGACCTGCAGCAGCACATATATCCATGGCAGACATTGAAGCATGGCAACTGATTCCGCTGCTTACTTGGCGTATTCCACGGAACGGGTTTCGCGAATGATCGTCACCTTGATCTGGCCCGGATAATTCATTTCTTTTTCGATCCGCTGGCAAATATCCTTGGCCAGCATCTGGGCCTCGCCCTCCTGAATCGTTTCCGGGGTCACAACCACGCGCACTTCGCGGCCGGCCTGCAGCGCGAAACAGCTTTCCACACCCTTGAAGTCCATGGCAATGCTTTCCAGCTGCTCAAGGCGCTTCAGGTAGAGTTCAGTAGTTTCGCTGCGGGCGCCGGGACGCGACGCACTCAGCGTGTCGCAGGCGTTGATCAGCACGTCATACAGGCTCTGGGGCTCGACTTCCGCGTGGTGGGCCGCCACTGCGTGGATCACATCCTTGGCCTCGTTGTGCTTGCGCAAAATATCGGCGCCAATGGAGGCATGCGAACCCTCGACTTCATGGTCGATGGCCTTGCCGATATCGTGGAAGAGGCCGATACGCTTGGCCTTCTGTTCATCCAGACCGAGTTCCGCCGCAATCATGCCCATGAAATAGGCCGCTTCCAGCGAATGCTGCAACACATTCTGCGAGAAACTGTAGCGGAACTTCAACCGGCCGAGGAGCTTGATCACTTGCGGGGCCACACCCTGGATACCGGCTTCCAGCACGGCGGCTTCGCCGGCTTCGAAAACGTCTTCTTCGACTTCCTTGGCAACCTTCTTGGCCAGTTCTTCGATCCGGGTCGGATGGATGCGGCCGTCGCCGATCAGCCGCTCGAGCAGCTGGCGCGCCACTTCCTTGCGGATGGGGTCGAAACAGGAGATCACCACCGCTTCGGGGGTGTCGTCGATCAGGATGCTGACGCCGGTGGCGGCTTCGAGGGCGCGGATATTGCGACCTTCGCGGCCGATGATGCGGCCCTTCATTTCGTCGCTCGGGAGCGGAATGGTGGCCGTGGTGCGCTCATAGGTACAGTCCGAAGCATAACGCTGGATGGCGTAAGTCAGGATACGGCGCGATTCCTTTTCGGCGCGCTGCTTGGCTTCTTCCAGAATATCGCGAACCACCAGGCCGCTTTCGTTCTGAACTTCGCCTTTCAATTTTTCCAACAGGATCTCTTTGGCAGCCTCGCGGTCCATGCCGGCAATGCGCTCGAGTTCATCGATCTGCTTGCTGATTTTGCGCTGCAGTTCCTGCTCGCGCTGGGTCAGGCGTTCTTTGATGCCGTCGAGGTCTTTCTCTTTTTTGTCGAGACCGGCGAGTTTGGCGTCGTACTGATTGCTTTTCTTTTCCAGCGTTTCTTCGCGCTGGGTCAGGCGCTTCTCGACCACCGCCTGTTCGCGGCGGCGCTCTTTGAGCTCGTCTTCACAATCTTCTTTCATTTTGAGCAATTCGCTCTTGGCGGTAACGCGGGCTTCGCGCAAGATGTGCTCGGCCTCTTTTTCCGCGTCGGTGCGAATTTTGCCGGCGTCGGTCACGGCGGAAGATTTGCGGATGGCCATAATGATCGCCGCAATTACCACAATGACGATACCGGCCACAATCCCGATCAAGGCTGCAAACCATGTTTCATTCATTTCATTTTCTCCTTATTTTCAGTACCGGATCACTTCGAGCTCGGTCACGGCCATATCCAATGGCATATCGTGACACTCAGCGGGCAGCTCCCGGCATTCCTGAACACTATAAAAAACTCCGATTTTCGAACCGGTTTCGCCTTGCAGCAGCCGGTCGTAAATCCCTTTACCGCGGCCCAATCTGGTGCCGGAGCGATCAAACGCCACCCCCGGAATCAGCCAGGTCATGCCGCGCCTCTCGTCCGCGGGAACTCCCGGCAGCTCGCATTTCGGCTCCAACAAACCGTAGCGCCCCACCGTCAGCTCGCGCGACAAATCGCGAATTCGAACCATTTCATACTCCGCACCGCTGTCGCTGCAGCAGCGCGGCACATAAATACACTTTCCGTCCGCCAGACACTTCGCCAGCAGTACGCCCAGGTCGACTTCGCAGCCGTCGCTCAAATAAGCTCCGACATGAGTCGCCCCGGACACTTCCGGCAAAGCAGCCAATGACGCATTAATCATCGCATCGGCCGCCTCTCTGACTTCCGGTTCAAGCTCGCGGCGCAGGAACGAACAGGCCCGGCGAATGGTCTTCTTGTCCGGTATGTTCATGACTGCTCCGTGTTTTTGGGCGGGAGAACCCCGGCGCTGCGCCAGATTTCCAGCCTCTGCCTGATTTTTTCCTCATACCCCAACGCGCCCGGACGGTAATAAACCTTGGGCACGCCCATGT
>JBEBRW010000030.1:0-65280 GCA_040394635.1 Victivallis vadensis
CCTTTTCAATTTATTCCAGGATTTTCTGTATTTTTGAGGCCGTTTATGGTTTAAAACGGAGAAGAACCGCAGTTATCGCAAAAATAATCGGATTTTTAAAATTTCGTGTGTGTTATTATTGCAGTTTGCTGAATATAATATATAACCACAATTTTTGCGGTTCTGAAAATCGCGAGGTGTTATATGCCGAGACCAAAATCATTAAACCCTACTCCTTATCAAAGAGGAAAAAACGGAAACTGGTTCTTCAAACGGTCCATCAATGGAAAGATGAAGGAATTACCTACTTATACCACAGATAAGACTAAAGCAGAATCCTATATCAAACAATATGTACGGCTGGAGATAGAAGCCGAAAACAAAGAAAGGCGCGGCGAGCTGGCAATAAAGACCGCTCAGTCGATCATGATGTCAGTCCGTGGCGAAAGCATCGAACGGATAACTTTTGATGAGGCTTTCAAAGTCTACGTTGATACGACTGATGACTTCATGGACCTTGCTCAACGTTACCGGGATGTATTTACCACCACCTGTCGAAAGTTCTTCGTGTGGTGCCAAGGCAGAGGGTTGCAATTCATGGATGAAGTATCCGACGAAGTTGCCCGTAACTATGCAAAAATGCTGACCGCAGACCATTTTGCACCAAAAACGTTCGATGATTACATCAAGGTTCTGTCCAAATTCTTTACCACGGTTGACGCAATGAAAAAGCTCCCCAACCGGAACCCATTCAACAAAACCAATATCAAACGGAAAAAGAAAGGATTGGTATCTGATGCCTCTCATCGGCCATTCGAGCCGGACATGATTAATAAAGTAATGACATGTGCGGCAAAGGCCGGGGAAGATTGGTATGATCTGTTTCTCGTGGGATTGCACACTGGCATGAGACTGAAAGATTCAGCCCTCCTGCGTTGGGAAGCTGTACAGAGGGATTTCGTGGAGATCATACCACACAAGACCAGTCGCTATGGAACTGTAGCCAGAGTCCCGATATCCGGCGACTTGCGTCAAATGCTTGACAAAAGAAAGAGCCAAAGAGGATTCAATCAGTATGTCAATCCAGTGATCGCTGGTTTTTATTTGAGTGGCTCTTGGCCCAGTGATAAATCGCAGGACATAATCGTTGAAGCCCTTGGAAAAGAGAATACCATCGTTCCCAAAGGAGAGCATCGGAAAGTAAACACCAGTATTTATACATTTGAATCCTTTCGAACCACCTTTGCTACGTTACTCGGAAACAACAATACGGAATATAGGACCGTCATGGAGATGATGGGTTGGAGCAGTTGGAGCATGTTGAAAATTTATGAGAAGAAATATAACTACAACAGCAACATTCGTGATCAAGAAAAAATTCAAGCAGTTCAAAATCTCGGAATATTATCAGAAAGCACGGCAGGTATCGTTCCTGCGCCCAAAAGATTGACTCCAACAAAAGAAGCCCTTGAGAGATTACTTGATAAGTACAGCAATATCGCCATCGGCAAGATATATGACATCACTGAAGCGGCGGTTAGAAAACGGATGAAAGAATTCGGTTTAGCAAGAAAGGCCAGAATTCTCTCACCAGACATTACTGATGAAGAAATTAAGGCGATCAGGGAGAGGCTGACAAAGAAAGCGGCTTGACCAATTAGCTCCATCATGGCCCTGATGACAGAATTATACTGTTGTCGGGGTTTTTCTTTTTGGAGATGACTCGTTTGAGCTCAAGGTGCGATTTCCATGTTCACTTTATATACCTGAAGAGGCAAAAAAAACACATTGCAATTAAAAAAACTTCAAAAATAAATTTTAATAAAATATTGTTTCGCCGAATAACATTTGCCCCCCCTTGTGTCTATTATAATATGATGTAAAATCTTTTGATGCTGGTAATTTCAAGCGCGCGCCGCATCAAAGGATTATAAAGATTATTGTAAATCAAAGATTAACAAGAGGAATGGTAAAATGAATACCATGCAAAATCGACTTATTGCTGAAATCATTAGCGGTAATGTCAGTGAAGAAGTATTGGAGCGAGCATATATGTTTGTGACCAATCCGAATGAAAGTTCAACCAGACAAAATGGTCCTGATCGTTTCCTCTCGGAAATGGAAGCCTGTGAGTTCTGCGGCGGCATTACGCGGACAACCTTGTGGCGTTGGCGAAAGGAGTTGGGCTTAAAGTCGTATCTTGTAAGAAAACGTCGTTTGTTTCACCCTGCGGACTTAAGGTCATTCGTCGAAGCACAGGAATTGCTGGACAAAACAATGAATATGGGAGTAACGAACCATGAATAAGATGGATTATGTGGCAAAGTATATTGAGAACGGCTGGGGCTTGACCCCAGTCGTCAGGTCAGTGGAAGGTAATCCAAACTCAGGCAAGAAGCCATTCTTGCCGGAATGGACTACGAAACCGATTCGTGACATGGAGACTGCCGCAGAATACTGGGATAATGATAAGGGTTACAATATCGGTATCATGACCGGAGATGTTTCCGGTCTGGTCGTACTCGATGTTGACGATCCCGATGCCTTTGAGTGGATTCTGAAGAAGTACCCGGAATTCAGGGATACTTATATAGTAAGAAGGAATAACGCTGAAAAAGGACGATGTCATTATTGTTTCCGCATTGAAGGATTCGCTCCCAATACCTATACAAAGAAGTCAACTGGCTGGGGGGACCTATGCTCCAATGGCAAACAAGTGGTGGCTCCACCGTCGATTCACTATACCGGTGGAGTTTATGAAGTCATCAACGATGTCGAGCCATTGCCGTTCAAAAAGGAATACATGGCCGATCTGTTGTTACCTGACAGAAAGAAAGAGAAAACCGTTATGAAAAAGGAAGAGAAACCTGTCGTTGATGTGGAAGATATTCCATTTGAGGATTTTGATGAACCAGTAACTGAAGGCAGGAGAAATACCGAGTGTTTCATCTGGGCTCGTCAAATGCGCGATGACGGTTATTCAATTGAAGAAGTGGAAGCCGCAGTCCCGGAGTTTTGCCGAAACTGCGACCCACCTTACGATGAAACAGAAGCATTGAGGACGGTTACCAGCGTCTTCAAAGGTACTATACAAGCCAAACGAAAAAGTTCAATCTCACAGCTCAATTATGTACGAGAAAACTACGAGACTGAGGACGGCGAAACCAAGACTAAACTGCGAGGGCTTTCATACGACAAAGCCACTGACAGGGTGCTGACTCTTCTTCAGGGAAAAGTGGCGGTGGTTTATGGAAATATCGTCGTCTTGCCCAGAGAACAACAGGAAGAACCCCATGTTTTGAAAAATCACATTGATCTGTTCAGTTATCTTGGGATTGAGTATGCCGGAGTACCGGACTGGCCCAAAGGTAAAGGATTCATGACCAGAGAGGAATTGTTCAGTGCGCTCGAAAAACGATTGCCACGGTATGATTCCATTGAATTCGTGCCACATTCCCGCCTGCTGAAAGGGATTTACTATGTACCTCCTGAGCTTCCGGCTCCCGATGACAGTGTAATCAACGATCTGTTGAACTTTTTCACCCCGGAAACGCTGGAGGATCGGAGTCTGATACTGGCTCTGTTCATGACCGTGGTTTGGGGCGGCGCTCCCGGCCAGCGAGCGCCATTCGCCATCACCGGTAAAGGCGGCAGGGGTAGCGGCAAATCGACGCTTGCTGAAACGGCGGCCAAGATTATCGGCCAGACCCCGATTCAGGGCTCCACCAAGGGCAAGAGCGAAGAACTGGTAAAACGGTTGCTTTCGTCCGGTTCATATCAGAAACGAGTGGTTATGTTTGATAATGAAACACCCACCGGCAGTCGGATCGGCAATGGTGAGTTCGCGTCATTGTTTACATTGGAGGAAATTTCCGGTCATCAGTTGTACATAGGAGAAGCATCGCGCAAAAACTACCTGACGTGGATAATGACCATGAATATTCAAAGGACAAGCCACGGGCTGATATTCACTGCTTTGAGCTTGCCGTTTCGGATATAACGGTTGATACTGTTGATCGAGACGCCTAGCAATTCAGCACACTCACGGCGGGTCAGTTTCCGGGTAACGGTCGAAGAATTCTCATTACTTCGATATTGAACGATTGCGGCGTTCAGGTTATGAGGCGTCAGGTCGGGGACATATTGCTGCAATAGGGTCGCGGCAGCTGCCAAAACAGCTTGTGGAATTTTTGTTGTTATCTTCACTTTGACATTTCCTTTGTTGGTTCTTGTTTATTTACGAGATCCGCGGATTTGCCAAAATGTATGTCATTGTCTCTGAACTATTCTGAAAAATAAGGCCCATATCAGCTGAAAATAACCGATATGGGCTCAAAAAAATCGTCAAAATTTTTTAAAGGATTCTGAACTCTTTCTAATCTTTCCTATTTGTTTTTCGTTGCACGGCGTAGATTGTCGCGAGGCGATGCAATAACGTTGAATTCCTTCAAAAATTGTCCTGCCGTATATTTCTTCAATTCGCGAGCGGCTTCAGAGGCAATATCTATCGTTTTATAGAAATCAGCATTGCTGGCGTGCAATGGTTCAATACCCCGCTCCCGCAGGTGCTTCTGAATATTGCCCCTGGCACTTGCCGGAGAAAAATTTTCTTGATTTCCAAGCAAAGAGTCTTCTTCCAACATATCGACCATAATTTCTACACAATCAGGAACCGTTGCCCATTTATCGACATCTTCGTATTGACAGTGCACCCGGTGAATGTTTATCCAAAGCCTGAACATCGTTTTTCAATTCGGAAACTTTTGTCTTCATTGCGTCCAACCGTTCATGCAACTCCAAGTCTTCAGGATGAAGTTTTAACCCAAGCATAGAGTAATACGGCGAGTTTATCTTCGAATCGTCTGTCCTTCAATTTGATTGCGGAATTTTAGCAGTGACTCCAACGGCAGGTCCGGCGGCAGGATGCCGGTACCGGCTATGGGATGACGGAATAATTTCAGGTCGTCGATATATCGTTTAAAACCAGATGTATCCGGATTGCGGATCGCCACCGGGGTGATGTTCCGCCGTACCCGGATATTCGCAGAACTTATTTCGGAGGCAAACGCAGGAGCAGCAGCAGCATAATCGCACAAAATCGTCGTGGCACCGGTATGGGCCAGCATGGCGGCAATCACCGTCGTGTCGCCACCGATCACCAGTTCACGGTCATCAATTTGCCCGGATTTCTCCAATAGTTCCATGCATTGACAATGCAACGGAAAGATGTATTGGCGGTAGAGGTCGGGACTGAAAATCGGCGGCGCCGCCATACTGTCGAAAATCACCGCATCAAAACCATACTCACGGATTTTCCCGCTCCACCAGCCAACCACCCTCATACAATAATCCAGCAGCTCAAGCGCTTTGCCGTCTTCGAAACAGAGCGACAGCAGCAAGGGTTCGATGCCGACCATTTTGGCGGCCAGCGTCACCGGGCCGGTCTGGGCGATCCGTATCGGCACGGTTTGTCCCAACGCTTGGCGGGCACGCCCGGCGGCATCCTGGATCATGCCGAAACGGCCGTTTTTCCATATCCCGGAGATATCCGGCAAAACCAGATCGTCAAGGTTGAAAGGTACGTCTTTCAATTCCGGGCAGGACCAGTATCCTGTATCGACAATGACTCCGCCGAGGGCTTCGATTTCCAGATTGTAGATATCCACCCCGACGGTCAGGCTGGCTGGCAAAACCGTTTCATATTCCCGGATCAGCGCTTCAGCAAGCAATACGGGATCATGGCATAAATCCCGGACCGGCCGGTCGACAAACCGGGCTTTGTATTCATAAATCGCAGGGGCAAACGGAATCATCGTATCATCTATTTTTAACTTTTTGCATTTCAGGTTGTCGACGTTTTCAATATCTCGACGTGAAATATATCACGTGTAATATTACATATAATGCCGAACAGAAAAAAATCAAGTCATGAATCCCGCCTTTTGAGACTATCCCGGAACTTGAAAAATACAAAAAACGGCTTTTCTCCTGACAATATATCCAACGGGGTATTGACAAGTATCGATTTGACTGTATAATATTCTATGTGAAACATTGCACATGGAGATTTTACTTTGATAAAAAAACGTGTAACCTTAAAAGATCTGGCACAGAAAACGGGACTCTCCATTTCCGCGGTGTCGCAGGTACTGAACAACAATCCGAATTCATTCACTTCGGAGAAGACCCGGAAAAGGGTCCTGGACCTGGCCAATGAAATGGGCTATACCTCTAACTATGCCTATAAGATGCTGCGCGGCAAGAGCATGAACACTGCGTCCGTCATGCTTTCGCTACAGAATAACGATGATCACATCCGCGATTTGCTGATCATGCTCCTGCAGCGTTTCGATGACATGGGGATTGTGGCGAGTACCAATGTGTTTTCGGCGGACGCGGAAAAGAACATCCGCAAGGTCCATGAGTTGATTTCCCGCGGCATGGAGCGGTTTGTATTCCTCGGTTCTCCCTTCGGGAATCAGGAGATCGAAAGCCTGTTGCGGAAAAACGGGTTGCCCTACATCAGCACCAGTCCGTTTTTCTCACGCTTCGTCCGCTGGTCGGTGGAGAGCAACATGAAGGAACTGTACCATTTCCTGCACGGCGAAATCGGCGACAATTTCCGTCTGGCGGTATGGCGCAACGAAGTCAAGGTGACAAACTACCGGGTGGAAGCGCTGGCGGAACTTTACCCGCAATTGTCGCGCAAATCCCTGCTGGAAGAAAAGGTGCTGTTTTTCGATGATTTTGCCACGCCCCTGAAGAGCCGTGATCACCATGCTTTGATGAAAGCCGGCAGCCAGTTGACAGGCAGGGCCCTGAGCCAGTTCCCGGAAATCAAGGGATTGTGTTTCAGCAACGATTATTACGCCCTTGGCGCTTTGGAAGCGGCGGCTAAAAAGAAGTTGACAGTAGGCAAAGACTTGCTGTTGACCGGCTTTGGCAACACGCTGGCTGTGCAGTGCCATCCGTCGCCGGTCAGTTCGGTGGCGCTGGATGTCCGGGCTATCGCCGATGCCATATTCGAAGGATTGGATGAAAAAGACGAACAACATGCCAAATACATCAATGTCAAAACCGTAACCCGTAAGTGAAACAATACAAGGAGATTTACAAATGAAGAAGAATTTTACACTCATTGAATTGCTGGTAGTGATTGCAATTATTGCAATTCTGGCTGCCATGCTGCTGCCGGCACTGCAGAATGCCCGCGAGACCGCCAAGCGTGCCAAATGCACCGGTAATATCAAACAGGTTGCCTTGGCCATGCTGCTGTATGCCCAGGAAAACAACGACCTCTGCATCACCGATACGGCCAATCCGGATGCGGCAAACAAATACATGTTCGGCCCGGTCAGGGACGCTGTAACATTTAATGGTACATTGGCTCCGCATCTCGGAGGTTCCATTAGCGTAGCTTCAAGCGCCACCGCTCTGGAACAGTATGACGTGGTACCGGCCGCGGTTTGTCCTTCGGGACGCCGGGATTCAGAAGCTCCGGCGAACAGTATTATTGCTCCCAATGACGGCAAGAGACCCAATGCCAGTTACGCCTTTTCCATCTATTTGACCGCTATCAACCCGAAGCCGACCGATCCGGCGGAAAAAGCCGCCCGTTACAACAGCATGCTGGGCAAGGTACGGAATCCTTCCTACCGGGTTTTCCTCGCGGATGTGGAAACTGTGCGGAATCTGTTTACCACCACTCCTGCCATTGGAGACATTCAGGCGTCGCGCCCAAACCAGCTGTGCGCAGCGAACAGCATTGCCCTGCGGCACAACAACAGCTCGAACGTCGGTTTTGTCGATGGCCATGTGGAAAACCTCAATATGCAGAGCACAGCAGCACTGAAAGCCGGTGCCACCTATGGCACGGTATCTGCGGCCGACCAGGCACTGAAAGGACGCTGGCATGATTCCTTCAATTGATAATCCGGTGAAAATCGGCATCGTCGGACTTAATTTCGGCCGCCACATCATGCGGCGCGACCTGCTGGAAGGGCCGGGCGGGCAATGGTTCAAGGTGCACGGCATCACCGATTTATCCGAAGCGCTGGCGCATGAGGTTTCGCTGCTGCACAACTTGCCGGTGTATCCGAGCCTGGAAGCGATGTTGGCTGATCCGGAGATCGAGGCCATCGGGCTTTATACGCCGCCCGCCGGCCGCGCCAAGTTGGTGGAAAAGTGCCTGAACGCCGGCAAAGCGATCATGGCTACCAAGCCGTTTGAAGTGGACCCCGCCGAGGCTGCCATCGTATTGGATAAGGCCGCCGGGCTGGGCGTTCCGGTTCACATGAATTCGCCTTCGCCGCTGCCGGGGGCCGATACCGCGCAAATCCTGGCCTGGCAGCAGGAATTCAGCCTCGGCAGAATTGTTGCCGCCCACTTCGAAACGTATTCCGACTACCACGAACAAGCGGATGGGCGCTGGCTCGATGACGCGGAACTGTGCCCCGCCGCGCCTATTTTCCGCATCGGCATTTACGGCATCAACGAACTGATTTCGTTGCTGGGGCCTGTGGACTCGGTGGCGGTGGCGGCTTCGCGGCTGCGGACAGGGCGCCCCACCCCGGACAACGCCGAGCTCATGATGCGCTTCAAAAATGGCGCGATCGGTACGGTTTTCTGCTCCATGTGCATTAAAAACGGCCGGCCGCATACCGATAGCTTGCTGCTGCATTTCGAGCGCGGCAGTATTTCCCGGAATATCTGTGGCGGACCGTATCCGAGTGAGTCGAAAGGGGCGGCGCTGAGCCTGGAATATTGCGATCAGGACGACACCATCAAGCAGAAGCAGATATTTTACCCGCATACGGCCTGCAGCGGTGCTTACCAATGGGAAAATTTCTACCGGGCAATCCGCTCCGGCGAAAAATTCCCGGACAACCATATCGTGGAAGGAATTCAGGTCATTCAGGCCATGAAACGTGCGGAAAAGAGTGATCGTTTTGAAAAAGTCATAGCAAAGGAAGAAGATATCTTATGCGTATGTTCATAATTCTATTTCTGTTGGTTTCCGGTCTTCAGGCCGCCGAACTGGACAATGCCGATTTCAGCAGGGCGATCAAGAATAACAAAATTCCCGGCTGGTCCCTGGCACTGCATGGCAATCCGGTACCGAAACTGGAAGCGGTGGAGGGGCATGAAAAAATTGCCCGGGCGGCCGTCTTTACCATCGAAAAATCCGCGGAACTCAGCGGCTCGCTCGAGCAGCGCGTGAAACTGAAACCGAATACGAAATACTATGCTTCCATGTGGTCCAAAACCAGTCAGGCCAACGGCACTTATCTGGAGATTGCCCAGCTGGATGAGAACCGCAAAAAGGGGAATCGCTTTTCCGCCAACAGTACCAATACCGGCAACCAGTGGCGTCCGGTAGTAGTGGAATTCACGACCGGCAGCACTGGCGAAATCATGTTCTGCATGCGCTTTTTCCTGACCGAACAATACCTCGGCAACACCGTTTACCTGGCTGCTCCGGCGATCAGTGAAGAAATGCCGCAAGCTTTTGCCAAACAGGGCCTGGAGCTCGTGCCGACGTTTGAAAACTGCAGTGTTTATTATTATCCGGAAACCGGCGATAAAACGAAAATCCGCGGCAAGGATGATCTGACCATGAAATACCGCCCGGCCGGGTCGCAAACCTGGCTGGAAGCGTTTCCGCCCAGCTTCGACCCCGGGGAAACCAGTTGGCGCGGCAGTATCGTATTTCTGAAGGAAAACAGCGAATATGAGGTGCGGCTCGAATTGCTTCTGAGCGACGGCAACGCCAAAATAACCGAGGGTAAATTCAAAACCTGGAATTCTGAAATCCCCGTCGCCCGCGAAATACGCCTGACCCAGAAAGATGTGGCGAACGGCCAGTTGATTCTCAAAGAAAGCGGCAGCCGTGAGGGCTGGCTGAAATATACGGCCGACGGCATCCTGACCGGCAAAGAAGGCGAAAATGCGGTGATCAAGGTAATCGGCGCCAACTATGTCTGGTTGGACGGGCTCACGATTCACGGCGGCGGTGCCCGCCACGGGATCGAGCTCGCCGATTCGCATAACCTCAAAGTTTCGAACTGCGATATTTCCGATTACGGCCGGGTGGGCCCGCGCCTGCCGGAAAAGGACGGCAAATTCTATCTGCCGGACGGCCAATACATCAACTACGACGCGGGCATCTGCGTAACGCAGTCCGGCAGCCTGGTCATCGAGCGCAATTATATTCACGATCCCCGTACTACCGCCAACGGCTGGTTTTTCTCCCATCCGGCCGGACCGCAGGGAATCTATCTCTGGGGTGGCGGCGGTACGGTGATCCGTTTCAACGACTTTATCGGCAGCGATCCGCACCGCTGGAACGATGCCATCGAGAGCCGCAACAACGGCAGCGAACAGGGTGGCCCTTACCGTGACTGCGACGTCTACGGTAACCTCATGTTCATGGCCAATGACGACGGGATTGAGCTCGATGGCGGCCAGATGAATATCCGCACTTATTTCAACCGTTTCGAGGGATATCACTGCGCAATCAGCACCGCGCCGTGCCTGCTCGGCCCCAGCTATATTTTCCGCAATTTGATGGCTCATCCGGGGGATTTCTACAACGGCGTGCATGCGATCATCAAAAATAATTACTCCGTCGACGGCAAAGGACAGATTTTTGTCTTCAATAATACCCTGGTCACTCCGCACGCTCCCGCCTATTCACACTATGCGCGGAAAAAGCTCGGTGCGCCTTATGACGGAATGATCAAAGGCACCACCCGGAACAATCTCATGTTGGCCGGTTCCGCCTATATGGATCGTGTGTTCGAGTGGAAAAACGACTTCCGCAACGATCAGTTCTGGAGCGACGAGCTCAAGGAAAGAGAACAGGTCGAGAAGAAACACCGCCAGTTCGACGGCATTGCGGGTTTCAGTATAACCAAGCCCGAGTTCAATGATATTGCCACCGGTGATTACCGGGTGAAAAATCCACAGCCCGGAACGCCAGTCGTCAACTTTACCAGCGGTAACCCTCTGACCGGAGCTTTTCAGAACGACGGGATCGAGCAGTTGCCGTACCGTCCACTGAAAATCAAGGCCAGTGCCGGAGAATTGAATTTTCAGTCGGGCGGCGCCATGGAATTGAATTTCACAGTCGCCAATAACGGGGATAAACCCTGTCCATATACAATCCGGAAAAACCGCGTTTTCGACTGGTTTGAAGTCACCCCCACCAAGGGAACGTTAGCGCCCGGCAAAGAGATTATTTTTACCGTAAAGCTGAACCCCGCAGCCATGCAGTCCGCCATTAAATACAAGGGTATGCTGCTGATCACGGATGAGTCGGGCATGTCGCGCCCGGTATCGGTGTATGCCGACTACCGCCAGGACCCGGCCCGGCTCGCCAATGACGCCAGGCTGATGGCCGAAGCGCAGGGGCCGTTCCCCGCCGGAGAAGAATTGACCCGTGAGATGGACGTTCCCGCCGATGGCGTTTATTATCTGCTGGCCCGCGTGAAACCGGATGCGAAAGACCGCGATGAGGTTTCATTCTCGGTCAACGGCGACGAAATGAAGTCCGGACTGGCGCGGTCCTCCGGCAGCGACTGGAAGTGGATCTGCCTGCGCCGGACACAAAAGACTTACGAACATTTTCCGCTGAAAAAAGGTACGCAGAGCTTGAAACTGAAGCATAACGGCGGGCTGCAGATTGACCGCATTGTATTAACCCCGCAACCGGAGTTGCTGATCAAATGAATTGGACCATTTATGCCCGCGATCTGATCGGCTATCAACTGCTGGAGCGAATCGAAGCCGGAGACGATATCGCGCTGCTGCCGGTGGGCTCGACCGAATTACACGGCCCGCAACTGCCGCTCGGGACCGACAGTTTTATCGCGCAGGCGGTCTGCGAACTCGCGGCCAGGGAGCTACGCGCCACCGTTTTCGATCCGGTGAATTATTCCTGGCCGGGCATGACCAAGTACAGCCGCCCAACCATTTCACTGACGATGCAGTTGGAATACGATTTCATCCGGGCGATTGTGGAGCAGCTTCAGCGAACCGGTTTCCGCCGTATCGGTATCGTGCAGTTTCATGGACCGGGAATCGCCATGACCAGGCTGGCACGTGAATATTTCGAGGAAACCGGCTTTCCGATCGCATTTTACGGCCTGATGCGCATGACTGGTTGCGGCAAGGATTTGTGTCGCGAAAGAAATGTTGCCTGGGAGGCCTCGATGTGCGCGGCGGCTGTCAAGCTACTGAACATCAAGGCGCAAATTGATACGGCACCGATTCCTGCGTCGGCCCAACCTCCGCTGACCGGCAGCGCCGCTATGAAGAAAATCACCGGAACCGGAGCCTTGGTCGGCTGTTTGGGCTCCCATGATCTGCACCACGGGGTATTCAACGAAAAAATCTGCGCCGAAACCGGGCTCGAAATTTTGCGTCAGCTCGCCGGGCAGATTATCGAAACAATGCCCGCGCTGGGCGAATATGAGAAACTCTGGCGCGATGTGAACCTTGAAAATTCCTGGAAGCATCAATGAACATCGACTTTACCGCCGCACTCGATTATCTGGACAGCAAACAAGAGCAGATTCGTCGCGCTGAACAACGACAGTTGAAGTTCTGGCGGAGAGAAAAATTGCCGGTACCGTTGTATTTTCTCGGCGGTAAATTACCCGAAGCCGTCGCCGGCTTGCCGGACCCGGATTATCTGCAGGCAGCGTCCGACCCACAGCTGATGCTGGCCGCGGAACTGCGCAAGGCCATGGCGGCGCTGGAGGGCCAAAGCGACCTTGTACCGTCCATCCGCCCGAACCTCGGCTGTGGAGTCGTGCTCGCCTGCCTCGGTTTGGAACAGGAGTTTTATCCGGACAAAATGCCGTGGCTGCATTCACATTTGACATTGGCTGAAGCCCAGAAACTCGATATCGACCGGGTCGAAATCCGGGGCACGTTCGCCCGGGGCATCGACATGATGAAATACTTCGTCGAAACGCTCGGCGGCCGGCTCTCCGTATATCCGATGGATACACAAGGACCTTTTGACCTGGCACATTTGCTGGCGGGCGATGAGATTTTTCTGGCGATGTTCGACGATCCGGACGCGGTGCACCATTTGATGGAATTCTGTACCGCGCTGCTGGAAAAACTGATCCGGGCAATGAAACAGGCCATCGGCGAGCCGCTGACAGTTTCGCATTATCAGAACCTGTATTCAAAAACGTTCGGCATTCGCATTTGCGAGGATACCACGGCGCTTCTCGGGCCTGACCAGATCGCCGAATTCGCCATGCCGTATTCCCGTCGCCTGGCTGAGGCTTTTGGTGGGGCATACTGTCATTACTGTGGACGCAACGACGAACTGACCGCGGCTCAACTGACGGAACCGGCCTTCAAGGTATTGAATTTCGGTCAGATCCCCGGTAAACCTGAGCTGCATGATTTTCAAGAGGAAATGGCGAAATTCACTGTCGCCGGTAAACCGTATTTCGGAAACTGGCCGCGGCTGGCGGGCGAAAGCTATCCGGAATACCTTGAACGTCTCTATCCTTATATGTTATCGGGAATCCTTCTGCCCACGCTCGATCAACCGCCATCGGATTACTCCAGGTCGGAATCCTGCGGATTCAAGCCGCTTTGACGGTTCAACCGTGCTCCGGGAGGTGGCAGCGGCAACCCATCCCGTATCGGGTCATTGGTTTCCTGCATCCATCGATCAAGTTTGAGACGCATTTCGTTCAATATTTCTGCATAACGGGAATTTTCCGCCACGGAATTGCCTTCGGCAGGATCATGGTATAAATCGAAAAGTTGTTCATGGGGGATGCGCGGCTGCTCTTCGAGTCCGGCTTCGCGGCGCAGGAAACGTTTGGTCAGGCCATCATCGATGTTGGGCAGGACGATTTTGGGATATTCGTCGTAGCGCCTGACATAGCGGTAACGTTTGGTGCGTATGCTGCGCTGCATATCGCGGGCCGCGTGAAAATTGATTTCGGAGAAAACCGAATCCCGGATTTCCTGTTTTTCGCCGTTGATCAACGGCATCAGAGATTTGCCCTCCAGCCAGTCCGGGGCAGCCAACCCCGCCCATTCGCACAAAGTCGGGTAAATATCGATCTGGGAAACCAGCTCATCCGTCACAATGCCATCGTGAGTGCCGGGCACTCGCATCATCAGCATAACGCCACAGCCATGGTCATTCAAGTGGCATTTCATACCGGGAAACGCCGGACCGTGGTCAGTCGTCACAAATACCAGCGTGTCGCCCTCCAGACCATTCTCCTTCAACGCTTCGAATACCTTGCTGAAACACCGGTCGACATGACGGACCATGGTGGAAAAAGCGGCCCAATCGGCGCGGCAGTCCGGGGTATCGGGAATCGGTGGGGGAGGAATCAGATAGCCTGGGTTGTCTTCCGAGTCCGGCACTTCCGGAAATTGCCGGTGGGTGGAGAACAGGCCCAGCGAAAGAAAAAATGGTTGCTGATGCTTGCGCCCGATGAATTCGCAGGCATGATCGGTATTGTCGGCGTCGCATCCCATTTCCTCATGCCGATGCGCCATCACATTCGAACCTTGATAGGATTCAAGATATCCGAGCGAGGCCACCTTATCGGCGGTCGTTTCATGCTGCATCCCGTACAATGCGGTGTAATACCCATTGGCCTTTAAAAAATTTGCCAGGTGTTTTGACGGATCGTTCAAGCTGAAACCACGGTGAGCAAGCCCCATCATGCCGCATTGATGCGGGTACTGCCCGGTCAGCAATGACGCACGGGCGGGTGAACAGGTCGGACCGCAGTCGAATGCCTGCCGGAAAAGAACACCGCCGCGCGCAAACCGGTCCAGATTCGGCGTGTTCATGCTGTAACCATAAGGCGAAATACAGCGCCCGGTGTCATGCGTATGCAGGTAAATGATGTTTTTCATATTGAGCTGACAACCATAAATGAAGTTCCATTAATTTCAACTGTAATAAGCTAATTCATAAATGGCGATTTACAATGGATTATTGAATAAAATCAACCATACACCATTTGTTGGAAATATCAAAATCCTGATTAGACTCCTGCATATCAAGCAGTGGAGATACAGCATGAAGAAATTTTGAGTTAACAAGAATGGCCACCCTCCCGCCGAAGCTCTTGTAACACTTTTGAAAATGGTGCAAGACAATCAACCCATCGATCTGGTTCAGCTATTGATCCACCCAACCCAGCTTTTCATTGAGCGATTACCATGAAATATGTCAAAACTTCAGATATTTCGATTTCGGCTATTGATTTTTTCATAAATGCCATTATAATTATTAGCAACGGGAACGTTCTCGTAAATTAATTTCAGGTGAAAACAGAATGGCCGGAATCAAGAAAAAAGGAATCACACTGGTAGAGCTGGCGGCGCATTGCGGATTGTCAAAAACCGCGGTTGGCGCCATCTTGAACCGTGACCCGAAATACAAAGTGACCGATGAGACGCGGGAAATGGTTCTCCTCGCGGCCCGCAAGTTCAATTACAAGCCGAACCCGGCTGCCCGCGCCCTGATTACCAAAAAACATTTCACGGTAGGCATGCTCTTTTATTCGATCAAGGACCGCTGCTACAGCGAAATCATGGCGACCGCCCAGCGCGAAATGGCGGCACGGAGTTATGCCAGTCTGTTTGCCTTCTGGGAACATTCGGACCTGCGCGAAGCTTATAATGTACTGGCCGACCATGGCGTGGACGGGATCATCACCAATACGCCGGAGGACATGCTGAAAGCACTGCCGTCCGACGTGCCTTTTGTGCTTTATGGCTGCAAAAGCGACCAGCACGACGCCGTACTGGTTGACCGCGGCACGGCCATCCGGAAGGTTCTGAACCACCTGTACGATCAGGGGCACCGCAAATTCGGCTATCTCTGCAACCATGATCCGGAGCCCCGTTACAAAGCATTTCTGGATTTTCTGGCGGAGAAAGAATTGCCGATGCGGTCCGAGTGGATCACCCCCACCGAGAATACGATTGAGTCCAGAGAAGCCGCCACGCAGCAGATACTTGCCTGCCGGGAACGTCCCACCGCGATCATAGCCCAGAACGATGTAACCGCCATGGCAGCAATGGCTATGGCAAGCGCAGCGGGGGTGAAAATTCCGGAGGAAATGTCGTTTGTGGGCTTCGACAACATCCTGGAGAGCCGTTATGCGGTTCCGGCCCTGACCACGCTTGATATAAAGATCGGCGAATCGGCCTTTTATCTGGTCGATTTCCTGTTGAGACGAATTGCCAATCCGGAGCAGCCGCAGATGACGCACTGGATCGAACCGGAACTGGTACTGCGAAATTCCTGTACAAAAGCACCAATTTAATAGAATAATATAAGGAAATGTTTTCGATGAAGAGGAATACTTTTACACTTATCGAACTCCTGGTCGTTATTGCTATTATAGCGATACTGGCAGCTCTGCTGTTGCCCGCTTTGAACAGTGCCCGCGAAAGGGCCCGCTCGGCCTCGTGCGTCAATAATCTTAAATCGCTTGGCACGGCTCTCGGGCTGTATGCCGATGATCACGATGGTTACTACCCGGCGATGGGCAGGCAGAAATTCACCCTCCCCCCATGGTCCTGGACACTGGGCGCGTATCTGGACAAACGATACGACGCCAAATCACAATTACAGGGGGAAGTGCTGAAGTCGATTTACAATGGCGGCGGACTCAGCAAAGTCATGGGCTGCCCGAGCGCGCCGGTTGCAATCACCGCCCCTGCAGCGGCTGACGGCACCTGCGGAACCGGTTTAGCATATGGCATGTCACTGGTGGTGGGCGGCTACTACACGGGAGACTTCGACGACCTCCATGCTTCCGTACCGAGCCCGGTCCGTTATGTGAAAAACAGCAGTCTGAACAGGCACACTTCAAGGCTAATCGCATTTGCCGACCAGGCTCAGTATGGGAACAACGCCAATCAGTATTACGGCTGGAACAATCCGAATCCGCAGGCCAGCGGGGAGTTGACTTATCCCGGTTTCACCTCCGCAATTTTGAAATACCCGCTGGCCTCCCTGTATAATACGGCAGGTGAAAGCCTTATCAACGAGGGGGACCCGAACTACGATTACACCTATGCCATGCAGGTAAAGGATCTTGAACTCGGCAACGGTCGCCACAAATATCTTCCGGTCAACCGCCACAGCAACAGCGCCAACTATGCCATGGTCGATGGGCATGTGGAAAAAATCCAGGCCGGAGGCATTCGCAATTTTCATGTCGCACCGCAAATGCGATAAACTCATATCCGGAAAGTATCATGCAAAAAATCTTTAATATCAAGGAGATGTTTTTTAATGAAAAGAAATAATTTCACACTTATCGAACTCCTGGTTGTGATTGCGATCATCGCCATCCTTGCGGCCATGCTCCTGCCGGCGTTGAACCTGGCCCGGGAAAAAGCCCGCACCAGCAGCTGTACCTCCAACCTGAAAACCATCGGTCTTGCGGTGTTTGGCTACACCTCCGACAATGACGATTATTATCCGCCGGGATACGGGCACCACAGCGGAGTCGGCACGTGGGCATGGCAACTGGGAAATTACTGCGGCAAAAATTATGGAAGCTCACAGAACCAGGGCGGCGTGATGACGGATGTCCGCCTCGGCGGCGGGCTCCCGAGGTCGTTCAACTGTCCCAGCGCCAAGTATCAGATCATCGCGCCGGCCGCCAACGGCCCGGCATGCGGACAAGGGCTCAGTTACGGCATATCGATTGCAGTGAGCGGATTCAATACCTCGGGATTGTCGGTTCACGCCTCCGTAAGCAAGCCATGGCGTTATTTGAAATCCAACCAGATAAAACGCCCCAGCAATTTATTCACGTTCGCCGAACAGGGCCAATTCCTCGGCATGGCATTCATGGGCTGGAGCGATCCCAATATCGCCATGGCTCCCGGTGAAATTAATTACCCGATCATTTACGGCAGCAACTATCTTTATCTCGACACGGTCTATCCGGACAATGACGATACGCTGAACGATTCCTCCATCGGCGGCCTCTATACGTTCAGTCTGGCCGGCTCGGTCCGGGATGGCGAAGCCCCCATTAACGCCAGCTTGAAATACACCCCGATTTACCGCCACCAGTCCTCCGGCAACTTCGTCATGGCAGACGGCCACGTGGAACGAATCCGCGCCGGCGAACTGCGCAACCGCCACGTGGCCATAAATTGCCGGTAACAACTTATTCCTCGTAGATAGCCACGGCCTGAATTTCCGGGTAGACGTCACCGCTCTTTTCCAGACGCAGTTTGAGCTTGCCTGAACCTTCCGGCACCGGCAGGCGGAAACGGCCCTCCTCATCGAAACGGCATTCGTGCTTCACTCCGTCGAGAATTGCGGTAACACACGGCGCTTCGCCGACGATCAGGATATACCCCCTGCCCGGTCGTTCCAGCTCGAATTCGATGAAACCATTCGGGAAAACGCGGTTCCCCGCCCAGCGCATCGGCACGCCGTTCTTGAGCGTGCTGTGGCTCGCATGCATATAACGGCCGATCCGGTATTCGTCGGTAATACCGCCGGCAATCACTAAATCGAGGGCCTTGGGGTATTTGCTCCGGGCGTAATATTCCGCCCGGTATTCTTCCAGCAGCAGCGAACAAAGCGAGAGCATCGGCTTCGGGTAAACCTCCTCAATCGGCTTGACCGTACCGAACAATCCATGGTCCATGCCGTTGTTGAACGCCTTTTTCTGCAGTTCCGTCCGGCGCTCGCCCTCGGGCAGCATGGAGTTCAAAAGATCCCGGGCGGCCGAAACTTCGCGCGACAGGTTCGGCGCATCCTTCAACCCCGCCTCCATGTCATCGAAATACGCGCAAACGCATTTGACGAACGCCTCGATCGACCGCGAAGCGATAACCGCATTGCCCCACAGGCGCTTCAAATAAGCGAAACCATCGAGGGTACCGACCCGCTCGAACTGTTCTTCGGCAATCGCCACGGCCCGGGCTTTTTCGGCCAAAATCGCCCGACGGCCCGGCGTAGCCCGTTCGGCAAGGATCGACCAGATGCCGGTAAGCATATGCAGATCGGCGTCATTGCGAAAAACGCCGAAAATACCGCCGGCTTTCAGCCACTTCATATCGTGCCCCGGCGGGTACTGGTGGAAAATCACGTTGCCATCAATGAAGTTGGTCCTCGCGACAAACTCAAATCCCTGAATTCCCTGCTCCAGCAGGAGCTGCTCGAAGCCTTCCGGATAGTGTGCCTCGCTCCATTTGCCGCGGATGGAATCGGCGGTGGCCTGCCGGTCCTCGATCGCCTGATGATAGGCGAAAAGATTGATCTCATAGTTGTCGAAAATATTGTTGCCGACGCGGTCGAGGCGAATGGTGAACCGGTCCACTCCGGCCGCCTGCCCGGTACGGACGTATTTGACGATGTTGCGGACGTTTTCGGACGGCAGGTAACCGGCGCCGAGGAACTCGCCCAGGCAGTCGCACTCCGCGCTCATCGTCGTGCCCGGTACCCGCCGCAGAAATGGATTCACCGGCAGGAACGGGTCGAAGTCATAAGGCGTGATCTTGGTTTCCACCTCGAAATCGTGCGTCAGCGCGGCCAGTGCGGCACCGGCCAGGATATCCTCGTAATCCTGCGCGATCGAGCCGAACGAGCGCAGGATGAAGCGCTTGCCGAGCCGCTTCAGCTCCCCGGCGAAAATCCCGACGATATGCGCCACCACTTTGTCCGGCGGATATTTATCGGCATTGGAGTTGTGAATCACCGAATAATCGGCCTCGGTCAGCGTAAGCACTACTCCATCCAGCTCCGGCACCGCCTCAAAAGCCTTGGTGATTTTGTAACACAAGAGGCCGCTGAAGGCCGGCCCGAGCAGGTCGAACTCGCCGTTCTCGTCCAGCAAACCGGGCATGGCTTCCAGCAATCCGGGGGCCACGGTGACCTCGCGGTGCCAATAGTACACCGGTCTACCGCCTTCATGGGCGATATCGAGAATCTCTTTCAGCCTCTGACGGTTGGCAACGATGGCTTCCCGGTCGACCGCAGCTGCGGTTTGAGGATAATCCTCGTACAAAACCAGCCCGTCCAGTCCGCCGAGCGGCGAATGACAGGCGGCGCATATTTCAAAGCTGTCCACCTGATAATTGGCGGCGCGGGCGGCCACTTTGCCCATATATTCCACATCCAGATCCGTCGGATGCATCAACGACCAGGTGATTTCGGGACACTTCTTTTCCATGACCAACTTCCTTATGATTAATGTAAACACTCGATAAGGTACCTCAATCGGAGCGAAATGCAACGCGAAACACAAGAAAATCCGGGCTTTTTTCAGAATGCCTATTGACAAATTACACCGGTGTAATTATAATAATAACATGAACACGACAAATACAATCAAAAAACGCACGACACTGCAGGATATCGCCAACTACTGCAATCTCTCCAAGAGCATGGTAGCCAAGGTGATCAGCAATCCGGAGAACTGCAAGGCCACGCCCAAAACCAAGTCATTGGTGGCGGACGCGGTGAAGAAGCTGGACTACCGCCCGAACTTCGCCGCCAAGGCGCTGAGCACCAACCGCACCTTCACCATCGGCGTACTTTTTCCGACGGTCAACAGTTTTTACGGCGAGCTCGGAATCAAGATCGACCAGGCTCTGGAGAAGCGCGGCTATACCGCACTTTTCGCCTACTGGGACGGGTTCAAAAATACCCAGCAATCCTTTTTCAAGTCATTTGAGCGGATGCGCCTGCGCGGGGTCGACGGGGTGATTACCTGTCAATATGAAGAAGCCATCGCGACCTCCGGCATACCGGTTGTCACCTACGGCAACGAGCGGCGGTTGATGGATTGCGTTTTCCCGGATAAGCAGGACTATGCGGTACGCGCGGTGCATTACCTGGTGGAATGCGGACACCGCAAGATCGGCTGTATCGGTTTTCTGGAAGAACGCCGCTATCAGATCATTATCGATGAGCTGAAAAAGCTCGGCCTGGAAATCAATCCCGACTGGTTTGTCGATATTCAGCCCTATTCCTGTTATGAAGACGGTTACCAGACCATGAAAAAAATTCTGCTGCAGAAACGCAAGCCCACAGCCGTCATCAGCCACGGCGACCACGTGGCCATGGGGGCCCTGAGCGCCGCAAATGAATTCGGCGTCCGGATTCCGGACGATATATCGCTGCTCAGCTATGACAACCTGCGCGAATCGGCCTACAGTATCCCTGCCATAACCACCTTTGACCAGCAATACGGGCTGGGAGCGGAGCTGCTGGTGGAATGCATGATCCAGCGTATTGAAAACCCTGATCTTCCACAACAAAAACGTTCATTTACCATGCCTCTTGTCGAGCGGGCATCGGTCAAAAAAATAACCCAGGAAAGGAATTCTATGAAATGAAAAGGAAAAAACATTTCACACTTATCGAACTTCTGGTCGTGATTGCAATCATAGCCATTCTGGCGGCTATGCTGCTGCCGGCATTGAATCAGGCCCGGAAACGCGCCAGAACCATTCAATGTATTTCCAACTTGAAGCAGCTCGGTGTTGTCGTCTCCAACTATGAATCAGATAATGCCTCATTTTTGTGGGCGAATTATCCTCCCGGCGGATTAATGTGGCCGGTTTTTCTGGTCAAAAAGGGCTATCTCAGCAATGACCCGGCAGTCACCAATACCAGCTTCTATACCCTCAGCGATATCAACATCCTGCTCTGCCCGGATTACGCGCCTTTTAAGTATGAACCGGGAATTGACGCCAAATACAGCATCACAGGTACCGCTTCGCCGCCGAGCTATGGTATAAATTGCATTCCCAAATACAGGAACGGAACAAAAGGCTGGGTCGACAGCGTGGGTATAGACCTGAAACAACTGCCGCAGCCTTCCCGGGAAGTGTTGTTCGGAGATACCGCAAACCGCAACGTCAATCCCCAGGTGCAGCGCAACTGGTTCTGCCCCACCAACCCCGACACCGGGAACCGCCTTCACGCCCGGCACAGTGCCAAAGCCAATATCCTGCTGGGGGACCTCCATGTGGACAGTGCCGGGCGCGGTGAACTCATCACTTCCTATATTCAGCCCTACTATTTCTATGATTCAAACTTGAATCAGATTACCAATTAAACCGGAGAACAAGCTAATGTTGAGATTTCTTTTTCTGCTCGCCTGTGCAGCAATTACCGTTCAGGGCGCGATACCCATCGCCAAAAACGGAAGAGCCGCCGCGGAAATTATCCTGCCCGCCGAAGCCGATCCCACCATGAAATTTGCCGCCGATGAACTCCAACTCTGGTTCCGGGAAATCAGCGGAGCCGAGATCCCGGTCACTTCCGCCGCCGCCACCGCCGGAACCCGGCTGATTCTTTCCACCGAGCCGCAGATATTGGACAAATTCCCGGAGGACGCGAAAAAGCTGGCCGGTACCGACGGCTATGCGGTCCGCACGGACGGCAACACCGTTTACCTGATTGCCGCTAAATCCAAAGGCGTCCTGAACGGCGTTTACCGGATGCTTTACCGGAACACCGATATCATCTGGGCGCGTCCGGATGCAAAATTCGGTACGATTTACACGAAAAACCCCGACCTGACGCTGTCCGATACGGATTATATCGATATCCCGGTTTTCAAGCTGCGCGGCTGGCAGACAATCGGCGATGCCAGCAATCTCTGGCAGGTTCGCAACGCCAACAACTGGAACGCGGAAAACCCGGAAAATCCGACCAAAAGAAAACACGGCCTGATCCTTGAATTCGGCAGCGGCCACAACCTGACTCAGATTTATATCCCGAAAGAAAAGTACTGGGAATCGCATCCTGAATTCTACCCGCTGCTCAAGGGCAAACGCACGCCCCCCGGCAAAGATCATAAAACGCAACTCTGTTTCACCAACGAGAATATGACGGAAGAATTCCTGCGCCGCCTCGATTCATTTGTCCTGAAAAACCCGGATTATGAAACCTACCGGATCATGATCGAAGACAATTGGGATCAGTGCGAATGCCCCTCCTGCCGGGCGCCGATTGCCCTGGAAGGCGGCAAGGAACTTGTGCCCACTGACAAGAATTATTACTCCACCCGGTTCTTTATCTGGCTGAACCAGATTGCAAACCATATGGAAAAGAATTATCCCGGGAAACGAATTCTGACTTTCGCCTACTTTTTCACCGAAATACCGCCGGCGGTAAAGGTATCGCCCATCATCGATATCTCCTTCTGCCCGATCGAGAAGAATTCAAAATTCCCGGTTTACGCCAAACAGAACGAAGAGACCCTGACGAACTTCAAAAACTGGATCGCCAACACTAAAAACGTGACCTGGCGCGAATATTACGGACTTACCGGCGGGTTTCCGCACCCGGTCGACGCCACCGCCCTGGAAGACTGGAAATATGTCCACCGGTTCGGAGTCAACAAAACGTATTCGGAACTTTGCGGCGACGACCCCGGCATCATATTTTTCAATTACGGCCGCGCCGGCTGGGATGCCAATGCCTTGTACTTCTGGGTCATGACAAACGGCAGCTGGAACCCTTATCGCGACGTGAAGGAGCTGCGCAATGAATTCCTTACCCGGGTTTTCGGCCCGGCGGCCGGCGACGTACGCAAATATTACGAACTCCTGGAGGAAGCCTGGCTGAAATCCCCGGAAGTCTCCAAGTGGAACGACCGCGAAACCGTGTCCTGGCAAAACGTGCTCAGGACCAATCCCCGGCTCGAAACCGACTGCATGGCAGCTCTGGAACAAGCCCGAAAGAAAGAGATTCATCCGAACGGCAGAATCATCCTGGAAAAAATCACCGCCAATTTCCAGCATTATGTCGGCAAATCGTCAGTTGCAGCGTATCGCGCCCCTGCCCCGCCGAAGTTCGATCCGGAATTCGCCACGGGCGCCTGGGCCGCCGCCAAACCCATCACGGAGTTCACCAAAAACGGCTCAGAGCAACCATATGCGGAAGAAACTTCGGTGAAAATGCTGTATGACGACGTAAATCTCTATTTTGGAATCACCTGCAAAAGCAAATCGCCCGGAAAAATGTATTTCCGGCCGCCGGCACCCGGAGAAAATATTTTCCCGGACGGCGAAGGTTTTGAAATCTTCCTCTCCGGCAAATGGAACAACAAAGACGGCTATGTCCAGATGGTGGTCGATCCCTCCGGAAACCGCTATTGGTCATTCGGCAGCGATAAACGCTGGAACGGCAAATGGCACTCCGAAGCGCAAACCACCCCGGACGGCTGGAGCGCCATGGTCACAATCTCCTGGCAGGAACTCGGATTATCCCCCGCCGATACCAAATCCCTGCGAGGTATGTTCGTGCGTCAGTACCGCAGACAGCCCTCCCCCGGCTCCGCCGCCTCGGAAGCCGCACAAACACCACGGGCCGCCCGCCACCGCCTCGATACCTTCGCGGAAATTCGTCTTCAATAAAATTTTGCATAATTCCGCAAAGCCGGTTTGACAAAGCCGGCTTTTTATATTATCTTATATGGTAACGTTGAGATATTAACTGTGGAATTACGATCATGGCCAGCTTGAAAGATATCGCGGAGCGCACCGGGCTCTCGATCAATACCGTCAGCCGCGCACTGCGCGAAAGCGGTTACGTGTCGGCCGGGGCACTGGACAAAGTGCGCGCCGCCGCCGACGAGCTGGGCTATGCGCCGAACCGGGCCGCCCGCAGTCTGCGTTTCAACCGTAATTTCGAGATCGCCGTGCTGGTGTTCATCGGGCGCGAGAGCGCCAAGGGCGACTCCATGACCATGGATAAACTCATCGGCATCAAGGAAATTGTCGCCACCTCCGGTTATGAGATCAATCTGCAGTTCGTTTATCATGAGGATGGATTCGGCGAAAAAAGCGCATTGCAGCTCGATTCGATCCTGCGCCAGAAACCGGCCGGGGTCATCATCATCGGCGACGCTTCCCAGCAGCTCGGCATGGCCGCCGAGTGCCGCAACCGGAA
Organism: Victivallis vadensis; assembly: GCA_040394635.1. GTDB lineage: Bacteria > Verrucomicrobiota > Lentisphaeria > Victivallales > Victivallaceae > UBA5239. The sequence goes on from JBEBRW010000030.1 coordinate 24,932, forward strand.
AACACCGGTGGTGCTGATCTCGTATTCCGATGTGAAGGACTTCAACTGCGTCTATATCGACCGCGCCCAGGGCGTGGCGGACGCCGTCGACTATTTTTACCAACAGGGCCGCCGGAAAATCGTTTATACCCAGCTGAGTCCGTGCAAAAACCGCCTGCGCGGCTACCGCCGGAGCATCAAGGCGCATCAGCTTGCCGAGCACATCGTTTCGCCCGACAGCAACTGCTATGGCAATGACGATGAACTCTTCAAGCTGGGTATCCAGCTGGCGGCCAAGGTTCTGCGCGAAGTGCCGGATGCGGACGCGATCCAGGCGTATTCCGATTACCTGGCGGCCGGGGTGGCGGCCGGTTTGCTCCGCTGCGGCAAGAGAATTCCGGACGATATCGCCATCATCGGGTTCGACAACCGCGAGCTGGCGGCGTTCACCTCTCCGCCCCTGACCACGCTGGCGCAGCCCGGCCACCGGGCCGGCAAGCTGGCGGTGGAACTGCTGCTGAACCAGCTCGATTCCGGAAAACAGACAATCAAAGCGGTCAAAGTACCGATGAATTTAGTCATACGCAAATCAACATAATAGAAGGATTATTTCTCCATGAAAAAACTGAAATTTGGTATTGTCGGCGCCGGGAGCAGAGGTATTTTGGCTTTTGGCAAGCTGATCTGTGAGCGGACCGATGCGGAAGTCACGGCGCTTTGCGATCCGAACAAAGTGCGGATGGAAGAGTCGGCCAAAATTCTCGGCGTGAAACTGAATTTTTATAGCAGCGTCACCGAAATGATCAAGGCGGAAAAGCTCGACGCGGTGGTCATCACCAGCCCGGACTATTATCATGAGGAAAACGCCGTCGAGGCCATCGCCGCCGGCGCCCATGTCCTGATCGACAAGCCGCTCGCCACCACCGTCCAGGGCTGCCGCAACATCATTGACGCCGCGGAAAAAGCCGGCAAGATCGTCATGATCGGCTTCAACCTGCGCCACAACGCGGTGTTGAAACGCCTGAAAAGCATCATCACCGAGGGCAGACTCGGCCAGATATTCCTGCTGGAAAACCGCGAATTCTACGACGGCGGCCGCACCTACATGTCGCGCTGGAACCGTTCGTACAAGGAATGCGGCGGGCTGTGGATCCACAAGGGAAGCCACGACTTCGACGTGTTCCAGTGGCTGCTCGACTTCCCGAAGCCGGTCAAAGTCAGCGCCTTCGCCGGAATCAACGTTTTCAACCCGGATCATATCCCGTTTGAAGTGAAGCCCGGCACCAAGGTCGGCCCGACCTGCCATCAATGCGCCTACGGCAAAGTTTGCCCGGACAAATACGATATCGAGGATATCCAGAATTCACAGTGGAAAGACGAGGCCGTGGCTCTCGACGGTTATTCCAAGGACCTCTGTATGTATATGTCGGACAAGGACAACCACGATAACGGCATCGCGCTGGTCGAATACGACAACGGCGCGCGGGCCAGCCATCTGGAGTGCTTCGTGACCCCGATCAGCGACCGCCTCTATACCATCGTCGGCACCCTCGGCCAGGCTGAAGCGAGCCTGACCAACCGGACCATTACCGTGCGTCCGCGCTGGAGCCAGGAAGTCATCACTTACGACATTCCCGACGAACAGGGCGGGCACGGCGGCGCCGACCCGAACCTGGTCCAGTACTTCATCCAGGTCGTCAACGGCGAAAAAGGCAACAGCTCGACCGCCGAGCATGGCATGTGGTCCACGGCCGTCGGCCAGGCCGCCGAACTGGCGCGGCGCGAAAACCGCGTAGTCGAAATCAAGGAACTCTTCGGAAACTGATCATTTCACGCATCAGGGGGTTGTCGGACCGGTCGGACCAGTCGGACAACCCCTTATTTATTCTCCCCCCTGCCCTTTTATTTTTCATTATTTTGTAAACCGGGTATTGACTTTCAATCGCGGTGGCTGTATAATAAAAGTGTATCGGATAAAGATACACTAAAATCAACAAAAAACCCGAAAGTGTATCGGTAAAAAATATGATTACAATTACCAAAGACAGCAAAGTTGAACTGCTTTACCGCGAGCTGCGGATGAAAATCGCGCGGATGAAAGACGGTGAGGCGTTTCCATCGGTACGGCAGCTGATGGACCAGTATCGCGTCAGCCAATATACGGTGGCGCCGGTATTGAAACGGCTGCGCGACGAAGGGCTGTTGATCTCTCAGGTGGGCTCCGGCACTTATGTGCACCAGCCGAACTCGAATCAGGCGTTGAAGATCGTCTCTTTTTACCGGGACTGGCCCAGTGCGACCATTTTTCACATGATGCAGGAGCTGGAAAAGACCATCCGGGACAAAGGATTCGCGTTCGAGCGGGTGCCTTTCGGTCCGCAGGACGATGTGTTGAACATGGCGGACAAGTGCGGCGCCGACGCGGTTTTCATCGACTCCTTCACCGAAAACCAGCCGACCACGCTCCAGCTGGAGCGCTTGAGCCTGCTTCCCATGCCGGTGGTGCTGCTGCGTAACGCTGTGCGGGTCGAAAGCATCAATTATGTCTGCGGTAACAATGCCATCAGCGGAACCATCGCCGCCAACTATCTGTATCAGAACGGGCACCGCAAAATCGGCGTGCTGTTTTCGGAACCCCATCTTTTCGATACCGAGGAGCGGGTTCGCAATTTCAAGCTGTGTGCGCAGAGTAATCACTGCAGCGTGGAGGTGTTTGACTGCGACGTCAAAACCTGGCAGAATGCCGCGGAGAAGACCGAAAATTTCATTCTCAACAACTTCAAGCCCGGCAAGCTGGATGTGACCGCGCTGTTCGTCATCAGCGACACCACGGCATTGAGCGCCATTTCCGCGCTGGAGTACCTCGGGCTCCGGGTGCCGGATGATATCAGCGTGCTTGGCTTCGGCAACTACGCGGCCGGCATCGACCGCCTGACCGTGCTCGATATCCCGCATAACAAGATCGCGCTCGAAGCGATCAATATCATCAGCGACCGCCTGAAACGGCAATTCCAATATCCCGCTCAGATCGAAATCGCACCTGAAATTATAAAAAGAACCAGCGTCAAAAAACTGATCCATGAATCATAAAGGAGATTTGAAAATGAGAAAATGTTTTACACTGATCGAGCTCCTGGTAGTCATTGCGATTATCGCAATATTGGCGGCCATGCTGCTGCCGGCCCTGAACAGCGCACGGGAGCGGGCCAAAATGACCGAATGCGTCGGCAACCAGAAACAAGTCATGGCGGCATTTCTGCTGTACGCCAATGACTTCGACGGCTATATCGCGCGGCGCGGCATCAACGGTACGGGATTTTTCCAGTTCCCGGAGCTCCTGACCGGCGGTACCTGGAGCTCCACGCCCGGTCAATTCACCCCGAATCCGCACCTGCCCAAATACATTGATTTCGACCGGCGCGCGATGCTTGTCTGCCCGCTGACCCGTGCGTCCAAAGAGCTGAATTTCGCCATCTGGAACACCAACGGCCTGTATATCAATTACTACTCCGAATACACCACTGCCGTCCCGTATCAGGGCGATTATGTCTCCGGCAATGTCTACGCGCTGAGCAAAGTCAAACAACCCTCGCAGACGTTTATCTACGGCGACACCTCGCAGAAAGGCGAAACCCGTTTCGCTCATCCGGCTTATTACTTCACCACCCGCCCGGATTCCGACGGCAATGACGCCGGTTACCTGTGGCTCGGTCACCGCGAGCGCGCCCAACTGGGCTTCTTCGACGGTCACACCGAAGCTTACGGCATTGGCGATTTCCGGGATAACCCGCGCAAACAGCGTCAGGTCCGCTCCCGGAACATGGCCACGCAAATCATTAACTGACGGAGTCTTACATGAAACGAATCATCGCAGCAGTATTATTACTCGCCACCGCAAACTTACTGGCGGGGGGAAGCCCGTGGGGCATATCCTCGCATCCCTTATGGTCGACCAATCCCAAAGACCTCGAAATGGAAGTCAAACGCTGTAAGGAAGCCGGCATCAAATACTTCCGCACCGACCTGACGGTGGGCGAATACCTGAAGAACGGTTTCAAGCGCTTCGACGAAGTCGTCGCCGCCATGGCGGCGGAGGACATCAAGGTACTGCCGACGCTGAGCGGGTTCGACTGGAACGTGCCGCCCGAATTGCGTCCGCTGTACAAGCACCTCGATTTCTGGCGCAAATTCATCCGCGAAGCGGGCGAACACTACAAGGGCCGGATCGATACCTATGAAATCTGGAACGAACAGGACCTCGGGTTCTGGAAGCCGCATCCGGACGCCTCCCAGTATGTGCCGATGCTGAAGATCGCCTATGAGGAACTGAAAAAGATTGACCCTGCCAATCAGGTGATGGTCGGCGGCCTCACCGGCTGGAAGTACAATTACCTGAGCGACATGTATGCCAGCAAGGCACAGGGGTATTTCGACATCGTGGCGGTGCATCCCTACGGCTGGGGTCCGGACGCCAGCCCTGCCCGCGCCCGGGAAATGGTGAAGTTCAAAGAACTGATGACCAAGCACGGCGACGCCGACAAAAAAATCTGGATCACCGAATGCGGCTCCTCCACGTTCCGTTCGTCGCTGCTCAGCCAGCAGCCGGACGTCATGATTCAGGCTCTCAAGTTCGCCTTGCGCAAAATCGGCAGGCCCGATACTGAAATCACCGTCGGCGCCCTCGTCTCTTTTTATGACTCGGAAACGGATTTCGAGCCCACCCGCCCGTGGCTGCCCGGGGTCAAGCTGATTCCGCTGACCCCGCAGGAACTCGCCAAAACCGACCCGAACCGGATTCCGATCGTCATCGGCTGCGAGCATCTTTATGTGGAGCAGCCGTATCTGGAAGGACTGCGTTCGTTTGTCGAGCGCGGCGGCGTGGTGCTGGCCTCCGGGGTGGTGCCGTTTTACGTGGAGCGCATCCGGCAGCCGAACGGCAACTGGATCAACAAAGAGGCTCCGGGCAAACTTCATCCGTTTTTCCGCATCGGCTTCGATGCTCACTGGACCAAGAAAGGGCTTCCCCAGAGCACGCAAAATGTCGCCACCGCCGACGGCATGAATGCCGAGGGCATCAAGAACCTGCGCAACATTTACGTGACCCGCTTCCTCAGTCCGAAGAACCTGAAAGAAGGCGACACCTATACCCCGATCATTAATGTCTGCGACAAAGACGGCAAGCCGTTCGGCCAGGCCATGGCGCTTTACACCTTCGGCGACTGGAAGGGTGCGATCCTCGCCAACACCATGCTGATCGACAGCGGCGTCAGTGAAGAGGAAATGACCAGCCTGCTGCCCCGCCTGTATCTCTCGTACCTCGCGGCCGGGGTGGACAAACTGTTCTTCTATAACCTCCGCAACAAGGGCACGAATCAGGCCGAGCGCGAGGACAACTTCGGACTGGTCCGGCGCGACTTCTCGCCGAAACCGGCCTGGCACGCCTACAAGGAAATGACCGCGGCCCTCGGCGCCGAACCTGAATTCGTCAAACGCCTCGAGACCGCACCGGAGGTCTGGGCGCTGGTTTTCCGTCGCGCCGAGGACGACAAGCAGGTCGTGGCCTGCTGGAGCACCAATGCGGATATGGAATATAAGCTCGAGGGGCTCGGCAGCTTTAAAGGCACAAAAGTATACTATAAAGAGCTCTGATATTCATTTCCCAACACCCGATTTCCCTGCCGGTTGAACCGGCGGGGAATTTTTATTTTGCAAAAACATTTGACTTTCAGCAGAAAAATGGTATAATTATTTATTAGCAAAAATTCTGATACGGAGCCTTTTATGAAGAACGAGCAAATTGCCAGACTCGATCCGGAATGCGTCTGGCGAATATTTGCCGCTATTTGCGACATCCCGCACGCCTCGGGCGAAGAAGGATGTCTGCGTGAATATCTGCGACATACCGCCGAGCGGGCCGGGCTGCATTGCCGGGCCGATAAATCGGGTAATTTGATGATCGAAAGATCCGCCTCACTGGGTTGGGCCGGGTGCCGCACGGTCATCCTGCAGTGCCATCTGGACATGGTGCCGCAGGTCAAAGCCGGTTATGATTTCAACTTTTCCGTGGACCCCATCCGCGCCACGATCAAGGACGGCTGGGTGACCTCGGAGTATACCACGCTCGGGGCCGATAACGGCATCGGCGTGGCGCTGGCCATGGCCGCGCTGCTCTCCAACGATTTCAACCACGTGCCGATCAAAGCGATTTTCACCGTAGAGGAGGAAATCGGGCTGCACGGCGCGTTTTCGCTGCCGCCCGAATGGGTCAGCTACCCCCATATGATGATCAATCTGGACTCGGAAGAACTCGGCAAGCTGTTCGTCGGCTGCGCGGGCGGCGCCAGGGCCAATTTCACCTTTGTACCGGCCTGGGAACTGCCCCCGCCCGGACAATTCACGATCAAGGTTTCGCTCAGCGGCCTGCTTGGCGGCCATTCCGGCGCGGATATCCATTTGAAGCGTGGTAACGCCATCAAACTGCTGACCGGGTTCCTGAAGGAAGCCGAGCAGTTCAAGCTGCGGATTTCCAGCATCAACGGCGGCAGCCGCGACAACGCAATCCCGCGCGACGCCTCGGCAGTCTGCATGCTGCCGGGCACCCAGCGCGACGCTCTGATGAAATTCGCCGCGGAATATCAGGACAAACTGAAAGCCGAATTCGGCACCGACGAACCGGAACTCAAGCTGGAAATCAGCTCGGCCCCGGCCGTGAAAAAAATATTCTCGCCAGACTTCCAGAATCGCCTGCTGGATGCCGTCAATAGTTGCCACCATGGCGTGGTCGAGATGAGCCAGTGCATTCAGGGCATGGTCGGCACGTCGAATAACCTGGCCATCATCAGCACCGCTCCCGACGAAGTCCGCGTCTGCACGTCGCAGCGCAGCGAAAACGACGCCAAACGCCGCGAGCTGACCGCCTCGCTGGCCGCGCATTTCGAGCAATTCGGCGCCGTCACCCACACCGGCAGTGAGTATCCCGGCTGGGAGCCGAAACCCGCGTCGCACCTGGTGGAGGTTTTTCAGAACGCCGCCCGCGAAATTCTCGGCAAGGAAATGGAGATCACCGCACTGCATGCCGGACTGGAATGCGGCGTAATCGGCGCACTGAACCGTAACCTGGAGATCGTGTCGTTCGGGCCGACCATGGAAAACGTCCACGCGCCGGGAGAGCGCGTCAATATCGAATCCGTGCAGAAAAGCTGGCAGATATTGAAATACGTCCTGGCCAACGCCTGATTCCTTTCAAAGGGGGGAGAATTTGAAAAAGTATTTAGGGCATTTGCCTGAACACGATCCACTGCACCATTATCTCAAACACGAAATCCAGCCGCAGCTCACCGGCTACTCCGACCGCGTCAAATACCGGGTGTTCCAGCTGGCCGGCTCCAACGACGTTTACCTGTACGAGGAAAAGTACAGCGGCAGTCTGATGGTCGGCAAATTTTTCCTGTCGCAACGCCTGCAGGACCCGGTGGTCGCCTCGCGTCGGATGGCGCGGGAGTTCCACAACCTGAATATGATGCGCGGTCACGGTTTCACCGGGTGGCCGCATTACATCGCCCGCCCCCTCGGCTGCAACGACTGGTTGAACAAACTGCTGGTCATCGAGTACTGCCACGGCGAGGTCCTGAGCGACGTCATCGCCCGCGCGATCAATAATCGCGACGACGGGCTGCTTTTCGGCAAGCTGACCGCCCTCGCCTATTTCCTGGCCTCGTTTCATAACCGTACCGCCAACGGCTACCGCGTCGATTTCAGCGAATCGTGTCATTACATGGACAGCCTGGTCAACCGGCTGCAGGATCACCGGACCATCGGCTACGACGAAGCCTGTGAGCTCTATTACCTGCGAGACCGCTGGCGCGAACACCCCGGTATGTGGGAGGACAATCAAGTGCTGGTTCATGGCGACGCCACCCCCGCCAACTTCATGTGCGGCGACGGCCTGAGCCTCATTTCCTACGACATGGAGCGCGTCCGCCGCGCCGACCGGGTTTACGACACCGGCCGCATCGCCGGCGAGCTGATGCATTTTTTCCTGCAGCACACCGGCAACAAATACGCGGCCGAGCCGTTCATCGGGCATTTCCTGTGGGAATACGCCTGTCATTTTCCGGACCGCGAACGGACGTTTCACGCCATCGCCCGCCGGGTGCCGTTTTACATGGGAATCACGCTGCTGCGGATTGCCCGCAACCACTATTTGACCCACCTGGACAAGCGGCGGCTGGTCCACGAAGCCAAACAATGCCTGAGGAGGTACATGCAATGATCAAAGGACTGCTTTTTGACGTCAACGGCACGATAACCGACATCCTGACCAACGAGGGGCACGACGACATGTACCGGATGCTGAGCAACTTCCTCGATTATCAGGGAGTATCAATCAGCGCCGACGAAGTCAAGCGCCTCTATTTCGAGATCAACAAACGCCAGCGCAAAAGCAGTGGCGAAGAGTTTCCCGAGTTCGACGCAGTGGGCATTTTCCGCGAAATCGTCGAGCAGAACGCCAGCGATTACACCAAAGCCCTGCCGCAGGAAAAACAGAACCTCCTGCCGCAAATCCTGGCCGAGGTTTTCCGGGCGGCGTCGCGCTTCAAACTACAGCCCTACCCCGGCGTCGTGGACGTGCTGAATTCGCTGCGCGAACAGTACCGCCTGGGGGCGCTCTCGGACGGCCAGCACGTCTGGGCCATCCCGGAACTGCGCTCGGCCGGACTGCTCGAATTCTTCGATCCGCTGATCATCTCCAGCGACCTGAAATTCCGCAAGCCAGACCGCCGCATGTTCGAGCTGATCTTGAAGCAGATGGAGCTCACCCCCGAAGAAGTGCTGTTCGTGGGCAACGACATGTACCGCGACGTTTTCGGCGCGCACGAGGCGGGCATCAAAACCGTGTTCTTCAAGTCCAACCAGGGCGAACAGAAGTACTCCGGCGCCGAGCCCGACTACATCATTTACGATTTCCACCAGCTCCCCGAAGCCGTCCGCTTCCTCTCTTAACCGCGCGATTATTTATACGGTTGAATCCGGGTTTTCGGCGCGCGGACCGGTGATTTGCCCTGAATGGGGATTTCGCCGAACCAGGCTTTGACGGCGGCGCGCTGCGAACGATCGTCACCGCTGTACAGGCCGAGCATATTGGTGGCTGCCGGAATTTCATGGAGCAGATACGGCGAACCGAAGCTGGTGAAAACCACCTTTTCCGGAGCCTGCGCATAGAACCCGCGCCAGAACGGCATCCAGCAATCCTTGCTGAGCCGGAGCGATCCAAATCCAGCATGCGGCAATACGATCATATTGACGAACACCATGTCGTAATTATGAATCTCGGCCATCAATAGGTCATGATTGGGATTCAGGTGGTGGTCCACTTCGATGCCGCGTTTTTTCAGCTCTTCATCGATCAGCGGCAATTCTTTCGGCAGCGTCGAGCGCGGATCGGAGAGCGTCACGGTCATGACTTTGCGGACGCCCTTGCCCAGCGGCAACAGACCGGGCGCGGTACGCAGCGCCGTCACGGAACGCTCCGCCACCTGTTCCGCGATCTGGTCATGCTCGCGGGCCATTGCGACCGTCGGCACCTTGCCGAAACAATCTTCGGGCAGGTTCAATTTCGCCTTCATCGTCAGTACCCGCCGGGCGGACTCCACCACCCGCTCCTCGGTGAGATTGCCCGAACGCAGCGCGGCCATCAGATATTCGAAATCCTTGCGCGGATTGGCAAATAGCACCACGTCGGAACCGGCGGCGATATTGCGCCACGCGAGTTCGTTTTCCGGCACACGCGAGGTGATTCCGGTCATCGGCATGGCGTCCGAAACCAGCACACCATCGAACCCGAGTTTGCCGCGCAGCAGGTCGATCTGGATTTTGCTGCACAGCGTGGCGGGCAGCGCATTGTCGCAGTCATCGGCCATGCCCTGGAAGTCCGGCAGCGCGATATGCCCGGCCATCACCGACATGGCACCGGCCTCGAATGCCGCCAGCCAGACCTTGCCGTACAGCTCCATCCACTGTTCAAACGGCAGCGAATTGATGGAGGTGAGCATGTGCTGGTCGCGATTATCCACGCCGTCGCCGGGGAAATGCTTGACCGTGGCCGCAATCAGCCCCTCTTCCTGCAGGCCGCGGACAATCCCCTGCAGCAGCGGAATCGTCCGCGCCGGATCATCGCCCAGCGAGCGGACGCCGGTGACCGGATTTTCGAAATTCAAGTTCAAATCAACCACCGGCGAGAATGTCCAGTGAATCCCACGGGCGCGCCCCTCCAGAGCCGTGATCCGCCCCATCTGCCAGGCCAGTTCCGCGCTGTCGCACGCGCCCAGCGCCATCTGATAGGGGAAATGCGTCTCCTGGTTCAGCGCCACCGCGCCGCGCTCCAGGTCGGCGGCGACCACCACGGGGAAGCGTGAACGCGACTGAATCAACCGGGCCGCCGCCTCCGACGCCGCACTGTCCGCCGTGCCGAAAAACACGCAGCCCACCGGCACTTCGCGGAAAATGTTTTCCCAATCCCCCATGCTGTATTTACGGTCCTCCGGACACAACAACTGCCCGGCGATTTCTTCCATGCTCATGCTGTTCAGGGTATCGTTTACCCACTTCTGCTGTTCGGAAAGATTCATCATAATTTCACAACTCCGGTTGATTTGCTATTGACTATACCCCCAAACCGGTCTATTTTAAATAACCGGAACCCGGAATTCATTGAATAAAAACGCCAAATATTTGAACGAAAATGTCAGACCTGCTCGATGATTTTGAAATCGGACCGACCGGATTTATTCCGAATTACGACAACCACTGCCGGGTATACAGCCGGAGCTACGAACTCCAGTATGTGGAAGACGGCGGCGTGTTCCTTGAATATAACGGACAACTTCACAAGCTTGATCGCGGCAGCATCTGGATCAATCATCCCGGTATCCGTTACGAGTACTGGCCGCAGCCGGAAATCGGCTGGTGGCGGCACCGCTATATCGTATTCAGCGGCAGTATCTGTGACCACTGGCGGCACTACCAGCTGCTGCCGCTGGAACCGTATCAGCACGATCCCGTGCCGGACGCCGCCGCGCGGCTGGACCGGATCATGGAGTGCGCCCGGCACCCGGGTCAACCATTGTACCGTCTGGAAGCGGCCAACCTGCTGGAAAATTTCCTGATCGACCTGGTGCGCGAAAATCAACTTATTCAGCCGGAATGGCTCTCCGCCGCCATGCGCGAACTCGAAAAGGGACCACTGCCGGATTATGAGAAAATCGCCGCGTCCTCCGGCATGAGCCTGCGCTCATTTCTACGCAAATTTCACAAATACGCCGGATGCTCCCCGCACCAGTATTTTCTGAAATCCCGGATTCAGCAAGCTACCCGTTACCTGGAAACCACCGACCTCAGCTTGAAGGAAATCGCCACGGAGCTCGGTTTCGCCGACACCGCCCACCTGGTCCGCCAATACCGTACCCTCACCGGCATGTCACCCGGCGCCCACCGGAAAAGTCATCAGGAATAAATGCGAAGCGCCCCGGAAAGAATTTCATCCTCCCGGGGCGCTTGTTATCAGCGAAAGAATATTACCGGTAGATTCGAATGTTGTCGAGGGCGAGCGTGAGCGCACCGTCGCGTCCGCCGAGGGCGCGGCCGCCGCGGAACTGGAGCAGCCGGAACGCGTGTTCAGTCGGGATCTTGACCTTGTCCGCTTTCAGCTCACCGTTCACCTTGATATTCGAAGTGCCGGCGGAGAGGTCCAGTTCGATCTCGAATTTCACCGCTTTGCCGAGCGAAAAGTCGCCGAGTTTCACCGCCTGGCCGCCGGCCGGATAGTAGTTCATGCCGCCGGTGGAGGTCGCGGTATTGCTCGTGAAGCTGATGATACCGACATTGGCACCGCTGTTGCCGATCAACGAAGCGGAAAAGACGGTTTCGTACCCGCCGGTGCTCGCCGCTTTGTAACTGACCGGTTCCACGTCAAAGTCGATCTTAAGAATGCCGTCGGTAACCATGTTGTTGCCGCCGTCGAAAACAATTTCCGACTTGGCGGAGTTGCTGTCGCCGATATTGAAAAGCACCGGTTTATCGGTCAATTCCGTGGCTTTTTCCACCACTTTGATGAAACCGGGCTCCATCTCCTGCATGCGGGAAATGGTGGTGGAGGTTTCGCCGCGGCGATGCGCCTGGGTCGGCGGCGCCTTGTCGACTTCCGCATCCTTGAAATCAACCTTGAAAAAATCTTCCGCGAAACACGGTACCGCCAACAATGCGGCCAGCAAAATCACACTACTTTTCATTTTTCTACTCCTGTTTTTAGTTTGAATTGAAAATTAAAGAAATTCTTCTCCCATAATTATCAATTTTCCATTATCAAAGTGCCCATCCGTCCGGGCGAGCGGTGCGGACGCCCCGCCATGGTCGCCGACCAGTAGCTCATGACACAACTGCCGTCCTTCGCATAGTCGAGCTGGACGAAGTTGGCGCGGAGCCGGTCGCCTGCCGTCAGAACGTCCCTCCCCCGGCGGCGCATCAAATCTTTCGCCGGAATCGCGCATTCCACCCGGTAGCCCTCCGGCAGGATTTTCGCCGCGACTTTAAGCCCGGCGAGATTGAATGCGGGATCGTCCCAGACATTTCCCCAGTCGGTGAAAATACCGTGCTCATTGAGCTTCAACTCTTTCCCGGTAAAGAGATAATTGACATCGCGCACCAGCGCCTTGGCATTCAGCTGGATTTCGTAAAACTGGCGGCCATCGCCCGTGCCATCGATGAAGATCTCCACCACATCACCGGCATGAAGCTCGTCATCGCGCTTCTCCCCGGCAGGAAGCACCTTGGAATCGAAACAGAAAAACGACACATAAAGAAAACTGCTGTCATAGGCAAGCCGGACTTCGGCGGGACGGATTTTCTCTTCCTGTATAGTACCGAGCGGCCCCTTGTCGAGACGGATCACGGCGGCGTTCTTCCAGCCGGGATCATTGCCTTCGCCGTCAATTTTGATCTCGCCCCGGCGCAGCGGCACCCGCACCTCCGGCAGCGCTTCCGCAGCCTGAAGCGCAACCGCCCCCAGCATCACCAACAATAAAATTACCCGTTTCAAACCAACCCCTCCGTCCGGTAATCCGACGCCAGCAGATAAGCGGGCAATTCATCCTCTTCAATCGAATCGAAGCGGGGCATGCCGTCGACAAAACAATTGTCATTGGTATCGTCATTCACCATCGACACCTCGCCCACCAGCACTTTGCCGCACCCCGGCTCACCGAAAAAACGGTGCGCATGAATAGGCTCCAGGCAAACGCTGTCGCCGGGCCGCAGAATCAACCGCGAGCCGCTCGTCATCACGCGCCGCAAGCCGTTGACGGAGATCGGAAACTCGCCGTCAGCCAGGCAGTTCCGCTGCGGATCGGCGCGGAACAATTCGATAACCAGATTACCGCCGCCGCGGTTGATGATATCTTCGCATTTGTGCCAGTGAAAATGCCGGGGAGTGATCTGATTTTCCCGTACGATCATGATTTTTTCCGCGTACGGCTTGGGGTATTCCACCGAACCGGCCCTGCCATTGCGAAGCGTAAAAAGCAGCAGACCCATTTTCGCGAAATCATTGCCGCCGAACGTGGTGATATCCCAGCCCAGCTGCAGCTCGAAGATCTCCTGCGCCTGCTCCCGGTACTGCGCCCACTCCGCCGGTTTGAAATAGGCAAACGGCGGCAGCTTGAATTTGTATTCCGCAAAAAATGCCATTGCATCACTGATGATCGAGTTGATTTCCGAACGTTTCATTTTTACACCACTTCCATAATTTTTTCTTTTTTCAGTCCTGCCGCCTGTGCCCTGAGGCCGACCAGCAGCTCCACCGTATTCACCACGTGCTCGATATAGTTCTCCGAAATGCTCCGGCCCTCCTGAATCGCCCTGGCGAATTCACCCCACTGGTATTGCCCCGAACGGTTGGCCACGCCGAGCGTCTCCTGCTTGACCGTGTTGCGGGTATGGAGCGAAATCAGAATCCGGTCGTCCGGCACCACCGTACCGGGCAGCGAACGGGTCACGGTGCCATATTCATAATGCACGATCAGCGTATTGCGGTACGGCATGCCGTTGTCGATCCGGAACGACGAAGCGATACAGCCGATGCAGCCGTTTTTGAACCGGATGGACATCATGCCGTTATCCACGGTGGGGCGGCCGGTTTCGGTGCGGCTCTGGACCACTTTGCACTCGGCCACCGGTCCGCAAAGCTCCACCAGATCGCTGATGCCGTAAATGCCGAGCCGGAATATCGGAGCGGCGGGGCACAGCTCCGGGTCGTCCTGCCATGAACCGTCGGCCTTCTCATGATAACGCGCATGAGTTTCCCAGAACGCCATCACCGGACGGCCCATCGCATACTCCTGCCGCCATTCCTCGAAGCGGACAAATTCATCGCACGGCAGCGGCGCCGGGGAATTCAGGTGAATCACCTGGCCGCGACGCCTGGCGAGCCGGAACACCTGTTCGGCCGCCGCCGGATCATCCTCAAACGGCTTGGTGGTCATGACATGTTTGCCGGCCAGCAGGCACTGTTCGATCACTTCCGCACGGCCGTGCGGCGGCGTATACAGCGCCACGGCTTCAATCGCGGGGTCCTTCAGGATTTCCTCCAGCGAACGGTAATGCCGGAGCTTGTATTCGGCGGCCAGCCCGGCGGCTTTCGCCTGGTCGTAATCGCAAATACCGCACAATTCGATATAAGGAGTTCCCCGGCCGTTCAGCAGCTCGGATTCCACAATATGGCGGCCGAAATTCAGGCCGACCAGGGCCAGGGTGATACGCGGTTTCATGACTGATTATTCTCCTTCGAACGCCAACAGATAAATGTGTTATGATTCTGTTTGTTTCTGTTTTGATTTCATCATAATTATAACACCATACCATGAAAAAAGCAACAGTGATTTCACCGAAAAACAAAACATTTTCAATAAATAAATAACATTTGTTATATCAGATATTTCTCATGAAATAATCACGGAGATTCCGGTCGCGCCGGTCCTGATGCGAATGCTCGCCGATCTCCACCAGGCGCTCCGTCAATTCAGCCGGCAATCCCTTCCGCGCAGGATCCAGCTTGCCGGACAGCACCGGAATCATCAGTTCGTCGATCAGGAAATTGGCACACTCCAGATAAAGCTTGCCATCGCGCACCGGCAGGCCGGGCGATGAAACTTTTTTCGACTCCTTCACCACATATTTGATCACAGAATCAATATCATAAGCAAAATCGCCGGCCGCCTTCACTGCTTCGCTCAAAATCGAACGGTACGGCGAAATCCCCAGCCCGTCCTTCATGATCTGCATCTGGACGTCGCGCCCCAGGATAAAACGGAAAAATGCCGCCGTCAACGCATTGCACGAGGTACCGGCAATCGCCATCCGGCACACATGCTGAATCAATCGGCCATCCGGCTCCCGCGGCGGCGGCTGAATCGTGATTTCACCGGCCGATTTCGGGAAATTCGCCGCCCCGGCGCAATATGATCCGCGGATCGTGCATTGCAAATGGCCGGACGCCAGCATTTTCATATCCGAAGCCATCCCCTCCGGCAAACCGAGATGCAGGAGATCATGCTCCTTCATTTTCCCCGCCAGCTTCAGAAGCAACTTCAGTTTTTTGCCGATCTGCTCCCGCGAAAGCGTATAAACCCCCTCCAGCCCCAACGAATCAAACAGCAGCGGCATATTCAACGGCGCCAAAGAGTTACTGCCATACGATCGTGCCACCCAATCCAGAAATTCCTCATACCCCGCATTCGGGTCATACTTCGCTCCACCCTCCACCTTGCGACAGAAAAGCAGCGGCGGCTGAATCTGATACGGCATGGAAAACGCATCCAGCGGATCAAACACCCCCTCCAGCAAATCATCCTCCGGCAGCGCAGCCCCCGACACGCGGGCGATTTCCGGACGCGGAATCAGGGTCGCCACCTCGCCGTCAATCTTAGCGAGGTCGCCGATCAGAACCACAGAGCCGCCATTCATATTTTTCAACAAAGCGGAAATCGCCTTCTTCTCGGCGATAAAATAAGGCCGGACCTTGCAATTCGGTTGCATTTCCTCGAACTTCCGGATACAGCGGCACCAGAATTCGATCTGCCAGACCAGGTTTTCCATCACCAACACATGAATGACGCCGCTTTCGCCGGAGGGCGCCGCCGCGGCCGGTTTCGCAAATTGCGCCACCACCTTATACCCCTTATAAGGAATACACCGGATGACATCCTCTTCCTCCAGCTCCTTGAGCGCAATATTGACCACATGATGAGTTTCATTAAAAATCTGCGTCTGCTCGCGCAAACTGGGCAACGATTCACTGAACCCGGGCACACCATCCTTTATATTCGCCAGAATCCTGGCCTTCAACCGGTCGACTCGCTTACTCATTGCGTCCTCCTGTTATTCGTTATTCATCTTTCACTACATATTATAACAGACAAAACCAGCATTTGCAAGCCTAAATCAAACAATTGTTATGAAAAAATGTAAATTTTCTTATTTTTGTCTGATATCCCTATTGCTTTTTTCCAATAAATTGTTATAATATTTATCAAAGGCAATCGAAAATGCGCCTAACTACATATACAGAGGGCAGGAAAATGATCAAACAAAGAAAAACTTTTACACTTATCGAACTCCTGGTTGTGATCGCGATCATCGCAATCCTGGCCGCGATGCTGTTGCCGGCCCTGAACCAGGCCAGGACCCGGGCCAGGAAAGTCGGCTGTATAAATAACCTTAAGCAAATAGGACTCGGAATCGGTATATACAATGACAATGGCTGGTGCCCCCCGGCTCAACTTCAGGATAAAACAGATCAGGAGCAGCCGCAGTTCTGGTATCAATTCGTTTTTCAGGCGCTTGGCGGCGACGGCAGACAATCTCAACGCAACACGGCAAAAGTTCCGTACCTGACCTGTCCGCTTGATTCCACACCGCCATCCAGCAAACCGACCCGGGTGAGCTATGCCATGAACGTCGGCCGTAAAGTGCAAGTAGTGGGAAACTCCTCTGTCTCCTGGGATCCGGGTGTATATTACTCACCGCTCCGGCTCGAAAGAATCATTAACATGTACAATTTCACCAACAAATCCACCTCGGGTATGGTTCTGATTACCGACTACTATACGCCGACTTCGGTATCCGACTACTCTGCGGCAGCCAACGGTCAATACGGCGACTTCAAGTTGACGAATGGTCATTCCGATGGCACTCACAATGCGCTGACCAACGGCCTGCATGTCATCAGCATATCCGCGTTGGAAATATCTGCCTCCCCTTTGCAGCGTAATCTCTTTGACTGGGGAATGCAACAGTAACCCCCACTCCTCCGAAAACAGCCTGCGAAATATTCCGCAGGCTGTTTTTTTGTGCCCGGATGCATGATCATGCCGGAAGTCGTATGGACCTGATGGACACGATGGACCTTATGGACACGATGGACCTTATGGACTTCAGCGCCTGTCCGACCTGTCCGACCTGTCCGACCTGTCCGACCTGTCCGACCTGTCCGACTCCACTGCCCCTGCCTTTACGGAATGCCCGTCCATCGTGTCCACAAAAAAAAGACGACCGACCGGCCGTCTTCTCAAAGCTATGATTATTTTGTGTGAAGTTTACTTGACTGCGCCGATGATCTCCGCCGTGGCTTTTTCCGGCAATGAGGAAACAATCAGGTACTTGCCCGACGGCGTATAATAAATCTTGCCGAACGAAGCCTTAAATGCCTCATCCGTAGGCTGATTAAATGCAACCGACTTGATACCGTTCAATGTAACACTCGCCGCGCCGTTCTGCTTGGAAATACCGGCAAATACGGCAGTTGCATCCGCCGGGGTGGCGAATTCCGCAATCGTCACGGCATTACCGTAGGCCAACCGATGCAGTCCCTTTACCCAGGCTTCTCCAGAAACATCGTCCAGAACCTTGTCCGCCAGGTATTTGACCCGCCACAGCTTAACCGGCTCGCGATCGCCCCAGTCGAGGTAAGCGCGATACTCGGAAGCATCCGGCTGCGTCCAGCCGGCCAGATATGCGGTAAACTTATCATCCGTCAGGGTTTGCGGCAGCTGCGGCGGCGCATTGTCCGATGGATCGAGATCGAGCAGCCCCGGGTCATCCCGCTGGATGCCGCCATCGACGACCACGCCATTTAACAGGCCTTTTTTGAAAGCTTCGATCGCTTTCAGCACGCCCTTTTCGGAGGTGCCGGAGATTTTAATGCACAACGTGGTGAAATTGCTGGTCTTGACCGCGTTCGAATACAAAAACGGGTTCCAGTCGCACTCGACATAGCCGATATCGCCGGTGAAACTGCCGTAACCAAGGCGGTAAAAACGCTTCTGTACGGAATCGACCGCGGCCTGATGTCCCCAGCACTTCGCCAGCAGCGGGTCCTGTTCCTTCAACCCGACAATCACCAGCGTATTATAAGCGGCGGTCTTGAACTGGCTGCGCTCCAACAATGTGGAACTCTCCACCTGCATGACAGTATCCACCGCCGCGCCACACTGCTTCAGCGCCTTCAACGGGGCGGCGTCGGCCAGCGTGGCAGCGGCCTGCTTGATCGCGGCCGAAGTGCCGGAAGCCGTGCAGATCAGAATCTCTTTTTCGGCGGCGGCCAACAGCATCGGCACTGCCAGGATAATCGCAATTATATTTTTCATCGTGTAACTTCCTTTATTGTGCATTAATGACCATGATCAACCGTCCGTCGCAGGCAGCCGCCGGAATTTGCAGCGTATACCCTTCGTCCGACTTTTTTGCCGGAATCCGGGTGCTTGTATCGACATCGATGAATACTGGATTCGTCAGCCCCGGCAGTAGCGATTCGGGACGCACCACCACCTGTTCCACCCGGTTGTAATCCGCGATACTGCCGAATGCCAGGAACAGCGCGCCGGAATTAATGAACGGCGTCACCGGCATATTGGAAGTCGAACGCAATTTAAATCCGGCGTTTTTCATCATGGCCTCAATGAGCGGCTGGATCGCATCGGCCGGAATTTCTTTGGCATTCAGCGGACAGTAAATCTTATTGCCACTGACCAGGAGATCAATGCTGCCGCATTTAACGGTCCGGGCATTATCGGTAAACAGCGCCGGAGCCGGAGCGTCTCCGGCGAATGCAATCACCGGCGTACCACTTTGATTCAGCGTCCTGATGGCATCCAGCTCGTCTTCGCTCCAGTCGCTGCCGTCCACGAGAATCAGCGGACTATTGCCCTGATAGTTTTTCAACGCATGACTGGAAGTGACGAAGCCGATCGGCAATCCGTGTTTGGCCAGCCGCTCATAAAGTCTGCCCATGCGGTAATCGATCTGGTTTTCGGCCCCTCCGGCGGCGAAAAGTCCGAAACCGAATGAACGTGAATCCGGCCGCATCCGCTTCTGGTGGGCGCTCCAGGAAACCACCATGCCGAACCCGGCGGCCTGCTCCGGCCGCACCTTGGTGCCGAGCTGGAACGTGCGGGCATAATTGCGGATTTCATGCGGATAGAATTTAGTGGAGATTCCGCCCTGCAGACTGTAGCCCATGACATGGTATGGATTGAATTGCCCGCTGGTGTCGACCCGCCCCATATAATACGTGGAATACCACTGCCGCCGCGATGGCTCGGTCGAAGAATTGTTGGCAAACCAGAAACGGTTCGCTTCGCTGTTCACCCATCCCCATTGCTTGTAGAGGCCGCTGCGCAGATCCGGATTGGCCGCGACCACACCGAAGCGCGAGCCCAGGGTCCAGTACATATCCTGATTGCGCAACTCCCAGAAAAGATCGGTTCCAACACCAAGATGCGTCTTGCCCAGCTGACCGCCAAGCTCTCCGCCAGCCAGCGGGAAACTGCCGTGGGTTTCAAAATAAAAGATCCGGTCCTTAGCCGCATAACGCTGCCGGGTTTCCTCGATCTTCCGGGCATATTGCTCCATTTGCCACTGCTGCCAGACATCGGAGTATTGGGTGATGATTTCATCGGCGATCTTTTTGGCGGAACGCGCCTTCAGTCCCTCGCCGCGGGTCTCGCGCAGGTATTTGTCAAAAAGCACGTACATATCCCAGCCGAACGTGTTGTTGATCGGGATGCCGTTCCAACGGTCGGACGCCCCCACGTAAATACCCTTGTCTTCCGGGTAACGGCGGATACCGTCTTCAAGGATGACATCCGCGGTCAAATCCCAGCCGTAACTGCCATCCGGCAGGAAGCGCCACGGGTTGCTGTAGTGACTGTTGCGGGTGTTGGTGGTCATCATCCGGTCGGGGGCGTACACGTTATTGAAGCCGGTCTCCATCAAGCCGTGAGTATGTGCCCAGATCTGGTCGTGGGGGCCGCCCCAGCCGCGCGTCCAGTCCGTCATACCGCGCCCGAAGCTGTCATAAAGATACCAGCCCGGCGTGCACAGAAGCCCCGGCTGGAACGTGGAAAGCTTGTTTTTATCGAAAATTTCCGGGTGACCGGGCTCCATGTAGAGGACGCTGCGGACTTCGCGGGCCACGACTTTGCCTTTCGCCTTGAACTCGATCTCGTAATTGATCAGGCCGAACTTATCCGACGCCGGCAGCGTCACGTTGATGTTCTCCCGCGAATACGGCTTAACCGTCAAGTCCTGCCGCACCACCTGCATTTTACGCCCGGTCACCAGATCGACCGCCGTGACCTCCAGGCTGCCGGCAATATTCTTACCGCCGAAAGTTCCCGGCCAGCCCATTACCGACAGCTCACGCATCGCACAAATGGCATTCGCCTGGAAAACACTGGCCTTGCGGTTCGCATTAATCCCTGTGATATTCATCTTCAGTGACTGCGTAGAAACAGGCGCAAAGGTTTTTCCGAGCCGGGCATACCAGGTACTGCCGGCATTTTCATACACCGCATTTTTCACTTCGTCGACGACTTGTTCATTGCCAACGGTCAAGGTGAAATTTTTCGGATTCAGGAAATTTTCGTTACGGTATGAACCCAACGCCTCGATGCAGTAAGCACCAAGCGTCACGGGCATATCCCAGCTCAGTGTCAGGTTCTGCTCACTGCCGCCGGTGGCCGCCCAGCCGCCGGCCCATTTCCCCTTGTGACGGGCGTCGGCGCGCGAGAGCGACAGGTCATTCAATCCCTCGGTGGTCAGATTATCCGCCGCGACTTCGTCTTTGGCCTGCGCCAGCGGCCCCATTTCGGCCAGGCGGTTATTGACCGTTATGGTGATCTCCGGCGAACTGTTCACCGGGCGCACCGAGAGCATGGCTTGCGTACCGTCGAACTCACCATCGATCTGGGCCATATCGGCGCGATCCGGCCAGCTCTGCGGGTTCTCCGCGATCGAAATCGAAACTTCGTCGCCGGTGAACACCGTGACGGACTGCTCGGTACCAAGTTTCGTCCGGTCACCGCTGAGCAGCGCGGCGCGAAGCCTCAGATAAGGCACGTCCGAACCGGATTCGGCAATTTTACCCTCGCCTTTGAAAGTTCCACGCTTCGGCAACGCCACCTTTTGGGTTTCACCGCCGTTCAGCGAGACTTTTACGGCTTGTTTATTCAGGATTTCGCGCTCCCAGTTCGATACCTGAAACGCGACAAACGCATCGACTTTCGCCTTGCTTTTATTGCTCACTTCGGCGTACAATTCACCGGTCTGCACGCGCGGTATTTTCAGCTCCAGCGGACCGATATCGCCGGCGCTTTTCGGCGCGGCGGCAACCATGCTCCGAACCAGTTGTTCGCAAAAATTCCGATAGCCGGGCGAAGTGACAAATACCCGGTCCTCCGAGTCCCCGCCGAACACGTAAACCCGCGCCGCCCCCACCTGCCCCGACACCAGGATCGGCATGCCGTTGGCCGTGCACAGCAGAATCTGCCAGTCGGTATTGTCGAGCGGTTTTTCGTACTCATCCCACAGGTAACGCATCATGCTGTTTTCCATGGGCGAGCCCGGCAGGTGCAAATCATAAGGCGCCGAGTGATACAGTTCCTTCTCCAACGGCGCGGCCATCCGCCGGTAAACGGGCCGGTTCAGCGACCACGTATTCACCGGCAGCATGGCGGACATATCCTTGGAAATCTCCCCGCCATCGCGCAAGTCGACAAAGATCGTTTTGCCCGCCTTAACCGCATCCAGATAAGCCTTCCGGTTTTCGCTATCCGTGAAGCGCCCGGCTATGAACAACATATTATGCTCCACTTTGCCGAGACTCTCCAGCAGTGCCACGGACGGCGCGAAATTCCTGAATTCGACATTTTTCGCCTCTTTCGCCGCCGGAACACTGCGAAAAGCGAATTCACCCACCGAAACCGTTTCCGGCGTTCCGTTCGTATCGACGCGAATGGAGAAAAGCAGTTCCACCCGGTCCACCTGCTGCTTACCGCCGGCGGGCTCAATGCGGAAACGAAGCGCCGGGGTATTGCTTGAATCGAACTTCATCCGTTCATTCGAAAACGTGAAGTCGCGGAAATTCAACGGATGCGCCAGCGCCCACTGTCGCGGCACCTTGCCGCCATGAAACCGGATGCCGAACTCGAAATGCACCATCCGGTCGGTCTGCTCAAGTTCCTGCATGGAAAAGCTAAGCTCGAAATCAACCGGATTGCCCCCTTCCTTCGCCAGTACCGCGTTGATCTGTCTGGTGATTTCCGCGTCAGCGCCGTAAATCAGCGAAAAGCTCGACCCGGCATTTCCCGCCCTGCCCTCCGAGGTTTCGGAAATGATCAGGAACGCGCCGTCCTCCTGGATTTTGATTCCGGTGTCGGCAGGGTTGCTGCTGTTGCGGAAATTCGCCGTCACCGGCAAGTCGACCGCCTGAAGCGCGGTCATCGCGCACAGCATGAACAGTAAATATTTTTTCATGTGACCTCAGTCCTTATTTTTGAAAACTGAA
Source organism: Victivallis vadensis (assembly GCA_040394635.1). Classification (GTDB taxonomy): domain Bacteria; phylum Verrucomicrobiota; class Lentisphaeria; order Victivallales; family Victivallaceae; genus UBA5239. The sequence continues at coordinate 47,805 of JBEBRW010000030.1, forward strand.
CTCAATTTCGTTTGAATAGCTGCGCCGCCAGTCCGGATGGAAGGTGTTGAAACCGGGACGGGTAACGGAGCGGTCCTTACCGAATTCCAGCGCCGCCCCGCTCTCGTCATTGACGCGGAAGGAGAATTTCACCGGCTTCCCCGCCTCCATCAACGCCTTGACATGCGGAATTTCACTCCACGGGATGGCGGCCTCCATGAACCGGGTCCCTTCCCGGTAATCGATGACCAGCGCGCCGTTTTTCACGGCGCCTTCCCACGGAGCCTTGGGCTGGCGCGGGTAGAAGTGCTTGCGGACGCCATCCGGCACCTGCATGCGCCAGATTTCGGTGCCGCCGCCATATTGCGGAGCAACCTTGTTCAAGGCGAACTCATAATCACTCAACACAGTCAGCACAAATCCATTCATACGGCCCGGCAAGGCAGCGACCACATTCGGGTCCTGATCGTCCGGAATCGCATTGAACGCAATCTGAAGATTGTCAAAAGCGGGCGCCTGCCCATCCGGCAGCACCGTACGCTTGCGGTAACTGTAGCGGCGGACACCATCCGGCCATTTCAGCGTGATCTTCACATCGTCATCCCGGAGCTTACAGCCATATCCCGGCTCGAATTTCGCCGCCTCAATACCGGGAATCAGATATCCGGCCTTGCCGTAACGGCCGATCCATTTACCGGGATTTTCTTCATCGACCCCCAGATATTCCGCACTGGTTTTGTCATCGTTCACAGCCTTGTCGATCGGATCAAGAAACACACCGCCGACACGCGCCGACTGGGCGTGCCACCAGCGGTTATTGGTCACGAAAATCGAGATTTTGCCCTTGGCTTCGTAGGATGCGAAGCCGCCGCCGTTGATGCTCCACAACTCCTTGCGCTCCACCAGCGTTTTGTCGTTATTCGAGCGGTCGACGACCATCATGCTCGCCAGGCGGCCCGAGCGGAAATTATCCCACGGGAAATACAGCGTCACCTTGGTCAAACGATCCTGCGGCAGATCGAAATCGAAGCGGGTGCGGACGATTTTCGGGCGGATACATTCAGCAATCCTCTCGCCCGGTTTGCCCGGCATCTCAACACCATATGCTTTGAAATTTTCTTCTTTCACCACGGTGGTCAGATAAGCTTTTTCCTCATCGTATTTATAAGAATTTTCAGGATAGAAAAATTCATCGTCGTCGCGAGTCTCGAACCGCAATGTGCCGGGGTGCTCGGTCGGGTCCGCCGCTTTCACTGCAATATAAAAATTGTCTTTGTCATACGCGATATAAACAAAGGCGGTGCGCGCCTTGCTACCCTCCGGCTGCTTCTCAAAAGGCAACCACGCCTGCTCCATCATGGTAACTTCAACCTCACCGGAGGTGGAAAGCACCTGCGGCACCACCCCCTGCCAGTCCTCGAGCTTGCCGTCGACCTTGATCGTTTTCCGCGCAATGACGTTGCTGCGCATCGTATCCGTGACCTTGCCGACAATCTCCTTGCCCATGGTCAACGCAAATTCCAACGGATACTGGTTGACCGGATTCGGTTTGCCGTCCACAATTTCGATTTCAATATCCTTCGATTCAAACGGCTTCAAAGAAATATCTTCCGGATATTTGATCTTGAAATCGCCAAGTTTGCCGGCGAGTTTGGCATTCAACGGCGCATTGGTCACGTTGTTAACCTGCAGATACATCTTCGTACCCTTCGCCACCGGTACCAGAAAGTCTTTCGCCTTCATCTCTGCCCGCTCGACGCCGGAAATGGAGGACTCCTTCATGCTCTTAAGGATAGCCGCAAATCCACCCTTGCCGGTGGACCGCAGATACAGCCCCTGAGTCGTCAGCGGAATCACATAGCGCCCCTTCACCGGCTCGACCTTGTTGCCGTAGCAATCGAACAACGCGAAGTTGTTCGACGACGCATCCAGCTCCAGCGACACATTGCGGAATGGCCATGGCTCAGTGAGCAGTTTTTCCAGCTGGGCATTCAGATTGTTTTCATTAATCTTGCGGCTGGGAAAAAGTTTCTGGTATTTGGCCAGCAGACGCGCATACTCAGGCGTATCCTTCTTGAGTTCCGGTAGCGCGGCGGCGATTTCCCGCTTGTCTTTGCCCTCTTTCAGCGAACGGACATTACGATAAGGCGCGGTGTCGCCGAACAATGTATTCAGGTCCCCGAGCACGACTACCGTGCCGTCTTCCGTATTGCCATTCTCGCCGTCAAAAACGAACACCCACGGCAAACCCTGTTTAAAGAAAATCTCCCGGAATTCGCGATTACCGATAAAGTACTGAATCGCGGAAACCCCGGCGGACATCGGATACGCCATCAGCGGCAGGTACATTTTCTCCTTGCCATTTTCGGTACGGACATTGTGCTGCTTGACCCCGGCATGATGATCGTTGTTGCCGAATACATATCCGCCGAAAAATCCCATCGAGCGGTCATAGCCGGACGCCCGGTTCGCCGCGATCACGCCCGGCAGCAGGTCCTCGCTGTTCGCTACCCAGCTTTCCGTATCCCAGATCAACACCCGGTTGGGCTTGCGGTCGATCCACTTGCGGTAAATCGACGGAGCTGCCAGCCCCTGATAATGAATGCTGCAGAAATCCAGGTACGGCATGAATTCGTCGCTTTCGTCGGGAAACAACTTGTCGAGAGTATTGGACGATGAATCGCAGCCGCCGACCAGAACCTCGACTCCGGCGTCCTTATTGGCCTTTTTGGTGGCTTCGCCCATTACCTTATACATTTCGCGATAACGCAGCATGTCCGCGCCCCAGCCGGAGATCGAAATACCCTCCCACGGTTCGTTCCACAGCATGGCGCCGTTGATCGGGCCGTTCGGCCAGCCGTATTTGCTGACGATATCATAACAGAATTCGCGAAAATCCTCATCGTACTTCGGCAACCAGGCCATATCGCTTTTCGTCTGAAGCATAACGTTGTCATCATCCAGGTGCGGACGCGGCAGGTCAAGCGGCTGGCCGGAATAGAAGTTCCCATTGTAGATCTCGATCGTCACCGCCACGTTATGCTCGGCCATCTGCTTGAATACACGTGCCATTTCCTCGTCTTGCTTCTGCCGTTCTTTCGTACCCTTCAGGTAAAACGGCACTCCGTAACGCACCGCCTGCAGTCCGAGCCGGGACATGATCGGCCCCTGGAAATAATCGCTGGCCTGCTTCGGGTACTGGACCTTCCGGCTTTCGTTTTTCAGAATCCGGGCCAGCGAACTAACGAAAAGACGCCCATGCGGCCCGAGGTCGATCACGATCGCATAACCGCCGAACTTCTCCGGCAGATCCGGCGTATAACTGATATTCTGATACCCTTTCGGACCGATTTTCACTTCGACCGGAGTTTTGGAGATCACGCCGTTGCGGAACACCATCGGATACCAGATGTCGCCGTCGACATTTTCGGTCCGGAAATCGATCAACTCGATCGTCCCTTTATATTCAAGGGCTTTATCGGTCAGGTTCTCGAGCTGGATCACCACTTCCGGCTTTTCGCCACTGTAAAACATGTTCCCGGTGGCATTGGTCCGAAAAAGCGTGGCGGAAAAATCGAAATCCCGCCGCTTCTCGTCCAGCGAAAACGTATCGTACCAGTTCGGCAATTCGCTGCCGGTGGGAATCGCACCCAGCTTCGATACGCCAAAAAACAATGCGGCGAAAACAAACAATCCGGTCATTCGATGCCAAAACATAGAGCCAATCCTCCTGTAAACAATTAAACCGTTTACATCTATTATACGTGAATCCAACAAAATTGCAACATATGTTTTGAGAAATATCACAGTTTTTTATCAATAATCAAACAATATCCACATTCAAGCAATAAATATTACATAACAATTGTTATTCCTTATCCTCATAAAATTAAAAACAGTTTCGAATATTGAAATCAAGGCCGAACACTGTATACTATAGGCAACTTTTTATGGAGTGTCCGTTTATGATGAACTTTACTTTACCAGACGGCTGCCGGATTCACGACATCACGGCGGGGGACCTGCCGGAAATCCTGGCCATGTCGAAACTGATGAATTGGAACCAGACTGCGGCGGACTGGGAGCTCTTTATCCGCCACGGCGACCCGGTCGCCATGATTCACGACGGACGGGTCGTCGCCACCGGCGCGGGCATCGGCTGGAACAAGCGCCTCGCCTGGATCGGCCTCGTCATCACTCTGCCTGAAATGCGCGGCAAGGGCGTCGCCACCTGTCTGATGAAGGAGCTGATGAACCGTTACGCCGATTTCACCTCGATCAAGCTGGATGCCTCCGCGATGGGCGCGCCGATTTATGAGAAACTGGGATTCGTCAGCGAACGGCGCGTGGTCCGCCTCAGCAGCCAGTCGCCGCTGGCCCCGGATACGAGTTTCGAATGGCGCCGCCTGACCCGCGAAGATCTGCCGCTGCTGCTGCCCGTGGAATCCGGCTTCACCGGCACTGATCGTACCTCGTTATTCGAGCATTACCTTGAGCACTGGCCGGAAATGACGCTGGGCGCGTGCCGCGGCGGCAAACTGCACGGGTATATCATGGGGCGCCCCGGACGGATGTTCCGCCAGGCGGGCCCGCTTATCGCCGACTCCACGGCCACGGCGCTGGCATTGATCAAACAATGGTCCGCGCTGGAACCGGACAAACCGTTCCAACTGGATATCCCGGATACCCAGCCCGAGTTGCTGGAAACGCTGAAATCGCTCGGATTCAATTTCGAACGCGACTTCCTGCGCATGCATTACGGCGCCCCCTGCGGCGACTGGGATCAACAAAACTTCTACGGTATCTTCGGCCCCGAAATGGGCTAGTTCGAACGGAACTGGCCGAGGTTCATGCGGTAGTAGATCCCCTGTTTGTCCATCAATTCCTGATGCGTGCCGAGCTCCGCGATCTGACCGTGGCTCATCACGACGATCCGGTCAGCATTGCGGATGGTGGACAAACGGTGCGCGATGATGAACGTCGTCCGGCCCTTGATCAGGCGGTCGAGGGCCTCCTGGATCATGGCTTCGGACTCAACGTCGAGGGCGCTGGTCGCTTCGTCGAGCAACAGCACTTTCGGGTCGCGTAGCAATGCGCGGGCAATGGCCATGCGCTGTTTCTGGCCGCCGGAGAGCCGCCCGCCGTTCTCTTTCGTCCGGGTCTCGAGCCCCTCCGGTAAATCTTTGACAAAGTCATCGAGGTTGGCGCATTCGATCGCTTTCTGAACATCTTCCTCGCAGACATTGCCCGCGCCGTAGGTGATGTTCTCCCGGATCGTTCCATCGAACAAAATGGACTCCTGACTGACGACCGAAATAAAACGGCGGTAGGAACGCAGGTCGATATCGTTCATATTCTGTCCGTCCAGCCGGATCTCGCCGGAAGTCGGACGAATGAAACCGATCAGGAGCTGCATCAAAGTCGATTTGCCGGAACCGGACGGCCCTACCAGCGCGATGATTTCGCCCTGCCGGACCTTGAGCGAGAATTGATCCACGGCGGGCGTGGCGGCTTCGTCGTAACAGAAACTGACGTTGTGAAACTCGAATTCACCTTTCAGGTCAGTGACCGGCGGCTTGCCGTCGTTCATTTCGATATCCGGGCACTCCAGCACTTCGCCGATGGATTTGACCGATTCGAACCCCTTGGTGATCGCGGGAATCAGGTTCATCAACTGCAGCACCGCGCCGGAAAGCTGCCCGAAATAGGTCCAAAGCAGGAAAATCGTCCCGATGCCGACTTCCAGCATCCCGGAAACCCTCAAATACGCCGCCGCAAACAGCGCAAACAGACTGAACGTCTGCAGTCCCGCCCAGTTGAACGCACTGAATACCGAGTTCAAAACGTCGAGCCGTATGCCGCTGTCCTTGACATTCTGGAGCTTGGCATTGACCCGCTCCAGCTCGGCCGCCTCGACGCCGTGGGCGCGGGTGACGGTGATCAGGCGCAGCATCTCAATCACCTTGCCTGACATGTCTTCCATATTCATGCGGAATTCCCGGTTATTGTCCCGTATCCGCCCCTGCAGCCACCTGCAGATCAGCACCGCAATCGGCACCATCAGCAAATAGAACAGCAGAAAAACCGGCGCCCTCAGCAGCGTCATGACAATGATCACGAAAAATGAAATCATCACGCCCGGCAACGCTTCCACCAGCATTTTGCTCAGTTGTTCAACGTTCTCCACGTCGCGCAGTACCTTGGTCTGCAGCCCGCCCATTTTGCTATTGGTGTGATACGGTATGGAGAGATGCTGCAGCCGGGTACACAACGAGGAACGCAGCATCATTTCCACCTTGCGGTTGACCGAGCTGAACAGTTGAATGAACCAGACGTGCGTGGGAATGTTCTGCAGCGCGAATGCCGCGCCGATGGCGAACTGAAAAATCAACTTATGCACCACACCGGGCCCGGCCTCCTCGATCAGATTGATGATGTTGGACCCGACGATCGGGATCACCCACACCGGGCTTGCCTTGATCAGGTACAGGATAAAGACAAAAAACAGCCGGAGTTTATCCTCGCGGTAAAAACTCAGGTAATTGGCCAGCGCCGGCGATTTGGTATAATTCAGGTGCAGCAGTTCGGTCGGATACGGCAAATGCACATTTCGAAAAGCTTTGAACATACTTATTGAACACCTTGATTTTAATATAATTCAAAAGGCAATTCCAAACCGTCTTGAAATTGCCTTGTCTCTATATTAAAATACAGGATGAATCGCATTAATTCAAATCCCAATTCCCCGTTATGCGGACTTTCAGAACCATGCAACTTCCTGTGACAATCGCGACAGACCGTTCAAAAAATCGGGCCGCCGTGCATTCCTGCGCGACGGGCAACGCCGTATTGATAATTTCCACTCGCGTCCCCTGTCATCTTTTCTATTGAAAAATATGACAAGGGACGCTCGATTTCAACTCATTTGCGTATGTGCTCAGACTGTAATCAGCTCCTCCAAGGCCACATCCAGCCTATCCTTGAAGTTTTCTACTTTCTCCTGCCAGTTCACATTCGTTAACTCGGCCCCGTTGAAATTGATCTCATTGACCAATCCGTCAATATTGATTGACGACGGCATGGTATTCATCGGATGAGTACTGTCGCCTGTGAAATCGAGGCTTCCATCCGACACTGTTTGCGCCTGGCTTACCGTATTTCGCGAGAAAGTTGAAGTTCCTTCTTTTTTACTGGAGGCAAACTGGGAATCCGTGATGCTGCCCTTATCATTTCTGGCGGAAAATACATCGGAGCCACTCTGCGGCAAACGGCTGTCGCGAATAACCATATCTTTGTTATATTCTGCAAACATCAGCCGCAGGCTGGTTTCCCCGGCATTGTTTTTCATCCTGGCACTGGCCTTGTCAACAGTCTGATGCGAAATACTGTGATGATCGGCACTGGTTTCCGTTTCCAGAACCGCGTCCATGTCGCGATTGGCACTGATATTCATGACACTTTCGATCAAACTGGCTTCATCCATACCGTTGATGACATAGTTACGGGAAGAAGCATCCATGTAGATGTTGATGCGCCCCTCATCCGTGATGGTCAGCGTGCCGTAATGAACTTCAACGATATAATTTTGTCCATTATTGCCGTCATTGACCTGATATTCATTGATGCTGTAACGGCCGGGGGCTTCGCTTTTGTTACTGCGATCAATGCCGCTGACGTTGTCGCCTTCCAAGGCATCGTCGGTCCAGGTGAATTCCGGATCGGCTTGGCCTTCCCGCTTGGTTTTATCGTCGATGACGATGATCAACCGGGCGGGCGTGATTGACGCCGTCGGATCCGTGATGATGACATCGTAATTAGCGAGATCCTCGCCATAGAGGCTGTCGCCGGTAACCGTGAGTGCTTTATCCGCGCCGACGTTCTTGTCGGCAAAGGTGGCGGTGCCTTTGTCGTAATAGACCTTATCGCCGGGAAGCGGCTTGGCGGTGTCATCGTAACTGAAGGTATAATTGCCCTTGGCGGTGCCGTCGTAGACTTTGTCGACGCCGTCGCGGTTGAGAATCAACTGAGCCTTGTCGATGATGACCGTGCCGTCCACCAACGCGATCTCGTAGTTACCGGTCATATCTTCGCCGTTGCCATTTCTGACGATCACATAGTCCAGCGCGTTGTCGTAGGTTCCGGCATTGCGGAAGCTGTTGACGGTGGCTTCGGTGACGCCGTCGCCGTCGATCAGGCCGTTAACCTGATTGGGATCGTAGCTGTAGTTGTGATACTTGCTGTCATAGGTGATATGGGCGCTTTCAGCGGTAACCGTCAGCCGGGCTTTATTAATGATGACCGTGCCATCAATCAATCTGACGTCGTAGTTGCCGGTCATGTCTTCGTCGGCAGCGTTCTTAATTACCACGTAGTTCAGTGCATTGTCATGGGTTCCGGCATTGCGGAAGCTGTTGACGGTGGCTTCGGTGATCTCGTCGCCGTCGGCCATATCCGTGTGGCTGTCCCAGCTGTAATCATGATACTTGCCGTCGTAAGTACGGTTATCGCTCTGGGCGGTGACTTCCAGCACGATCTTGCCGATAATAACCGTGCCGTCAATCAATCTGACATCATAGTTGCCGGTCATATCCTCGCCGGCGGCGTTCTTGACCACCACATAGCCCAGGATGTTGTCATGGGTTCCGGCGCTGCGGAAGCTGTTGATGGTGGCTTCGGTGATGCCGTCGCCACTGATCAGGCCGTTAACCTGTGTGGGATCATAACTGTAATTGTGGTACTTGCCGTCGTAGGTGATGTTGGCGCTTTCGGCGGTGACCATCAGAACGGCTTTTGTAATGATCATCGTGCCTTCGAGATAAACGATCTCGTAGTTGTCGGTCATGTCATTGCCGCCTGCGTTTTTGATCGTCACACCGGTCAGTTTATCGGTATGAGTACCCACATCGCGGTAGCTCGGGCTATTCACCGAGGTGACGGTGTCGGTGAAGGCAAAATCAGGCTTGTAATCCGTTTTGTCCCAATCGAACTCATGGTATTTACCATCGTACTGATACTGGGCATCCGCCGCTTTGACTTCGATATGGCGCACCAGCGTGTTTACCGTGGTGGTGCCGCTGCTGGCGTTCCAGTTGTCATCGCCGGCATAAGCAGCCGTCATGACGATGGCGTCGCCCTTCGCCTTGACTGCGGTGGCCTGATCGCCGGAAACCGTTACATAATTTGTATTGCCGGAGCTGTAGGTGTAGCTGCCGGTAGCGTAGCCGTCGCGGTCCGCCGACATCGTGCCGTTGTTGCCGTAGATGATGTCATTCATCGAATCCATGACCACAATCAGGTTACCCTTGAGGTTTGACTCGTAAGCGCCCATATCGACCCGGCCGCCGTTCGCTGCGTTGAAAATGCGGACAGCCTTGGCGAGGTCGGTTTCGCCGGACAGCACATAGGAATTATCGCCGCGGTTGATCGCATATGAATTCGCGGTCAGTTTATAATTGGCGTCAAATTCCACATAATACTTGCCAACCGCATTGGTGCCGCTGTTGGCCGCCTGCAGATTGATATTGCCCTGCCATTCGTGCGTACCGGTCCAGCCTTGGATGCCGCTGAAATAAAAGTTGGCATTGGCGATGTTTGCGGACTGATTGTACGCATTATTGGCCTTGTTGCCCCACAGGATCGAGTTATACACCAGCGCGTTTGTGCCGTTCGCTGCGTAAATGCCGCCGCCGGAAGCACCGGCCGTGTTGCTGGCGATGGTCAAATTGACCAGGCTCGCCACCACTGCGGCATTATTCAGGTAGATACCGCCGCCGCTGACCGCTGCGGTGTTGTCCGCAATCAGCGAGTTGCGCATGCTGACGCTTGCACCGCCGGCCCAGACCGCGCCGCCGCTGCCGGTGGTCGCGGTATTGTGAATCATGGTCGTGAGTTCCATGGTCAAATCTCCGCCCACGTAGGCCGCGCCGCCATTACCGGAATGCGCGGTGTTGTTGGCAAAATAATCGTCTGAAATATCCGCCGCGCCGAGCGTGTAAACCGCGCCGCCCGAGTTACCGTAATACGATTCATTGTAGGTAAAATTGCTGCTGTTGACCGTCAGTTTTCCGGCACCGGTGGCATATACCGCGCCACCGCTCAATTTGGCGGTATTATAAGCAAAGCCCGAGTCGCTGATCGTAACCGTACCAGCTGCGTAAATCGCCCCGCCGTTACCGTCAGCGGTATTCCCGTTGCCTGCAGCACCACCGAAAGCCACTCCGGTAACAGTAACATCCGAAGCGGCATAAATGGCTCCTCCATCGTTACTGGCGCTATTGCCGAGGAATGTGCCGCCGGTAAAATTCTGTGCTCCAGCTGCGTAAACTCCGCCGCCGTCAACGGCAGCATTGTTTCCAATCAAACCGGCACTCAGGGAGAACGTCGAGCCAATCCCGATATAAACGCCGCCGCCGGAAACACTGGCCGTATTATACAAGATACTGGCGGAAGAGTTATTCATCACCAGTCCGGCTCCGCCTCTTACGGCGATGCCGCCGCCATATTGAGCGGTATTGCCGAGGGTACTGCCGCCGATCGTACCGTCCGTGATGGTGATAATGGCCGGAGTGGAAGCATAAATGCCGCCGCCATACCCACCCGCCTCATTCCTGACAATCGAAAAACCGTTTTGGACAGTCAACGAACTGCGGGTCCAGATGCCGCCGCCATTTCCAGTTGCCAAATTTCCGTCGACTGTTCCGCTGGTCAGATTCAACGTCACATTCTGCAAAGCCGCGATGCCGCCGCCGTCAGCCGTGGCAGTATTTCCCCGGATTGCGCCATTGCTGTTAACCGTGAATGCCGTATTGCCGGAGAGGAAAATTCCGCCACCATAAGCCGCCTCGTTATCGTTGATTGTACCGTTCGACAAAATAAAACTTGTTGCTGCCGCGTACGGGGTATTCCCGCCGCCATACACATAAACGCCGCCGCCATTTCCTGCGGCCGTATTGCCGGTAATCGATACATTGCTTCCGAGCGTCACATTGCTCGCCAGCCAGAGACCGCCGCCATTTCCGCCAGTGTTTCCGATAATCTGCCCGTTGGTCAGGATCAATGTTGAGCCATATGCGGCCACGATGCCGCCGCCGTCAGATGTGGCGGTATTGCCACTGATTATACCATTGCCGGTGAGCGTGAGCTGAGTATTGGAGGTCAGATAAACCCCGCCGCCGTTTTTCGCTTCATTGCCGCTGACGGTGGCACCGTTTAAGGTTACCGTCGGAGCACTTCCGCTATTGACCACGTTGATGCCGCCGCCGTTCCCGGTGGCCGTGTTGTTGGAAATCGACATCGCACTGCCGATCGTTACGCTGACCGCGGTCCAGAGACCGCCGCCGTTGCCGCCGGTATTTCCGGTGATTCGCCCGTTGGTCAGGGTCAGTATGGAGCCATGCGCCGCCGCTATGCCGCCGCCGTCGTTGCTCGCCGTGTTGCTGCTGATCGCGCTGTTGCCGGTAAGCGTGAGCTGAGTATTGGCGGCCAGATAAACCCCGCCGCCGTTTTTCGCTTCATTGCCGCTGAGTGTGTTGCCCGAAAGCGTGACATTCGGCGCTGTCGCATAGGGCAAAACTCCTCCTCCATATGCATAAACCCCGCCGCCGTTCCCGGTGGCCGTGTTGCCGGAAATAGATACCGCACTGCCGATTGTCACATCGCTTGCCGTCCACAGGCCGCCGCCGTTTCCGCCGGTATTTCCGGTGATCTGTCCGCTGGTCAGGGTCAAGGTAGAGCCGGATATGGCAACAATCCCGCCGCCGTCAGCCGTAGCGGTATTAGCGCTGATAACACTGCTGCCGGTGACTGTGAGTTGCGCACCAGTGGAGAGATAAATACCGCCGCCATTTTTCGCGCTGTTGCCGCTGAGTGTATTATCTGAAAGTGCAACACTTGTAGTTGCGCCGTATATGAAAATGCCGCCGCCATTGCTGGTTGCCGTATTGCTTGAAACCGAGACGTTGCTTCCGAGTGTTACGTTAACTGCGGTCCAGAGACCGCCGCCGTTTCCGCCGGTATTTCCGGTAATCCTCGCATTGGTCAGGGTTAAGGTGGAGCCGGACATGGCGACAATCCCGCCGCCGTCAGCCGTGGCGGTATTACCATTGATCAGGCTGTTGCCGGAGATTGTAAGTTGCGCATTGGTTGCCAGATAAATACCGCCGGCGTTATGAGCTTGATTTCCAGTGATTTCAGCACCATTCAGCGTGACTACTGGTACGCTCCCGGCGTTGAATATCGCAATTCCGCCACCGCTTCCGGTTGCGATATTATTGGAAATTGAAACGTCACTTCCAAGCGTTACGCCTACTGCGGTCCAGAGGCCGCCGCCGTTCCCGCCGGTATTTCCGGTAATCTGTGCGCTGGAGAGGGTCAAGGTGGAGCCATTCGCCGCGGCAATGCCGCCACCGTCGCCGCTTGCCGTATTGCCGCTGATCACACTGCCGCCATTGACTGTGAGCTGAGCATTGGCGGTCAGATAAATGCCGCCACCGGTTTTTGCTTCATTACCGCTGAGGAGGTTACCTGTAAGAGTGACACTCGCCGGTCCGTTGGCGAAAATGCCGCCGCCGCTTCCGGTTGCGGTGTTATTGAAAATCGAGACACTGCTTCCAAGCGTTACGCCTACTGCGGTCCAGAGACCGCCGCCGTTGTTGGCGGAGTTTTCAAAGATGCTTCCACCGTTCAGGGTCAATATGGAGCCACTCGCCGCCGCAATGCCGCCACCGTCACCGCTTGCCGTATTGCCGCTGATCACACTGCTGCCATTGACTGTGAGCTGAGCATTGGCGGTCAGATAAATGCCGCCGCCGGTTTTTGCTTCATTACCGCTGAGGGTGTTACCTGTAAGAGTGACACTCGCCGGTCCGTTGGCGAAAATGCCACCACCGTTCCCCGTTGCGGTGTTGTCGTAAATCAAGACATTGCTTCCGAGCGTTACGTTAACTGCGGTCCAGAGACCGCCGCCGTTGTTGGCGGAGTTTTCAAAGATGCTTCCACTGTTCAGGGTCAATGTGGAGCCACTCGCCGCCGTAATGCCACCGCCGTCGGCACTTGCTGAGTTCCCACTGATTTCAGCGCCGGCGGAAAGTGTAAGTTGCGTACCGGAAGACAGATAAATCCCGCCACCGTTTTTCGCCGCATTTTCACTGAGGATGTTACCGGTTAAAAGTGTAATGCTTGTCGAGCCATATGCGAAAATGCCGCCGCCGTTCCCCGTTGCGGTATTGTCGTGGATTGAAACATTGCTTCCAAACGTTACATTGCCCCCGGCCCATAGTCCGCCGCCATTCCCACCGGTATTTCCGGAAATTTCGCAACTGGTCAGGTTCAGAACAGAACCGCTTTGCACGGAAATGCCGCCGCCGTCACTTGCTGTCGTGTTATTGCTGATTACGGTGATGCCGGAAATCGTCAGCGTGGAACTACCGAGGATATTAATGCCGCCGCCGACTCCGGTGCTGCTGTTCCCGCTGATCCTAGTGTTCGTGAGAGACGCTGTTGCGGCGCTGGTTATGGCGAGTCCGCCGCCCCCGCCGGAACGGGATTCGGAAATCGTTACATTGCTGAGTGTTAAAGAACCGCCGGTGACATAAATCGCACCGCCACCGCCGGTGATGCTTCCGCCCTTCAAAGTCATATTATTGAGTGTCAAATTACAATTGGTCGGCGCGAATACCCGGAAAGTGCTGGCGGTACCGGAAATCAGGCTTTCGGCATAGGTCGTTGCGACCTTAATGGTCATATTGCTGCCGGTTGCCTGATTCGTTCCAGAAATCGTCAGGGTTTTGTTACTTATCGCGATTACGCTGTTGAGCACAATGGTATTATTACCGGCAATATTAAAGACGATTTCATCGCCCGAAGCTGCCGCTGAGATGGTATTCCGCAGTGTTCCTGTGCCGGTATCGGCCGCAGAAGAGACCGTTCGGGTAATCGGTGATAATTGTAGTTATCAATGGTGAAGCCGGCAGCCTGGATGACGCCGACCTGATACTCGAGGTCCCAGTTGCCGCCGAGACCGGTCATGTCCGTACTTGCCGCCACGTCGGCTCCAGTGATCGCGGCCAACTCGTTCACCAGCGCTTTGCCGGCATCGTTCGCAGCCAGGTTGCAACCATAAAGCAGGAGGTCGCCGTCCGCCGTCAGATGGCTGCCGATGGCGGCGAAAGCATCGCTGTGGTTGGCCACATAGCCGGAGTCGATCGTAACGCCATTCAGGGTAAAGAACCCGGCGTCACCATGCGAGAAAATGCGTATGACGTCATACTGTACGCCGCTTTTGTCAAGGTATTTATTGATCTGTTCCAGTGCGTCACGGTCGGAGTCCAGATACAGGAAATCGGTACCTTCGGCAAATTGAGCGGCGATTTTGTCCGCATCTTTAACCGAGGAGTTGATGATGATCAGTTCATGGTGTTCGCCGTTCACAGTGTAGGCGGTCAGGTTCAATCCGCTGCCGTCAATCGATAAAGCGGTGGCTTCGATATCGCCGATTTGGAAATCCAAGGTGTAACTGCCGCTCAAGTTGTCTAGGCCGCTGTTGGCGGTCACGTCCGCACCGGAGGCGTCGGCGATCAGGTTGACGAGATCGCGGCCTGCTTCATTCCCCGCAAGGCTGCCGCTGTAGAGCAGGATGTCGCCGTCATCGGTGATATGGCTGCCGATGGCGACCCAGTCGGCGGCGTTGAAATTGGTGGTGTCGATGGTTTCGCCGTTCACCACCAGATAACCGCTGTTTCCGCGGGCGATGAGGTGAATGGCCTTATAGGTTTCGCCGCTCGCGTCGAGGTAATCCTTGATCTGCGCCATGGCGTCGCCGTCTTTCAGGATCAGTGCTTCCTGGTTGGCGCCAAGACTCGCAATCAGGGCATCGGCATCGTCCACGTCAGCGGAAATAATCACCAGTTCACGCTCGACGCCGACCGAGAGACTGGCGTCGGAATGGTTCAAGCTTACCGATGTAAACGCGTCGTGGATAGTATCGCTCACCGCATTCGCACCAAAATCATTGACCAGGCCGTTCAACGCATCCGCATAAGCACCGGAACCGGCGTCGGAGAAACCGATTTCGCCCTCAACCAAGGACTGAATTTCGGCATCGATATCGCCAACTTTATCGGGCTGCGGCATGACGCCGGGTTCAATGGCTGCATCGGCCAGGTTTTCAGGCGGAGCGTTCTTCAGGGCATTCTTATCGTCCTGCGCCTGCTGGTCGGTATGGTTCATATCGGCGTTCGGATCATTCTGCTGCGCTTCCACGATTTCGGCGGCAGCAGCGGCTTCAAATAATACCCGGTCTTCTAAACGAATGATTTCAAGTTCTTTTTTATTCATATATTTTCTTAACCTTCTGGAAATTGCAAAACTTGATAGATGATAAATCATTAAAACTATAGTGTGTTACTACAAAAAAATACCTGTATCTGGAATTTTAAGATCAAATAACCATTTCCTGCTGAAACTGATGCTAAACCAATAAAAACTTCCTGCTCAAAAACATATTATCCTGGTTCGACCCCTAAAGACAAGCGGACTCAATAAATGTATACCATACTTTTGGAGTATGATGAAAAATATTATAACCATGCCATTATCTGCTAATTTCTCCTATCTAGCTATACTATATCATGCGACTTTGCAAATGCAAGCATAAATCGCACGGCAATAGTATATTTTTTCAATAAGCAATAAACATTTACTCAGAAAGGAAAATCGGCAATAATTCATACTAAATCTATTGCAGTATTACCACTTGATACTGAAGCGTTCCGAAGGCGATATTGCGACATCAATAATGACCAACATTACACGCCGACAGCCGGTATAAGCGCCGCCGCAGGAATTGCCGTAAAAACGATGTAATCACCGAGGAATCAGCTCAGACCCCTGCTCAAATCTTCACTTAAAATCTCGAAATAAATGTGGCAAAAATGTGGTAAATTCATTTTCAATTCAGCACGAAATGAGCCCGTTTTGCAAGGCAACGCAGAATTTCACTCTTGAGGCTGATTTGAGGCTATAAAAATGGCGTCCCGGGCAGGAATCGAACCTGCGACCCTCTCCTTAGGAGGGCTTCCACACACTCCAGAAACAATAATCACATCTTCCTAACTATTAAAATATTACAATTAATTTTTCATGATTTTTCAAACAAAAAGTTTGACAATTGAACAATTTCGAATTTTTGAGCATCAATAGACATCAATGATATTTTTGACAGCATTTTTATACAATTTAGCTTGCCATTATCACTACGATTCCCCCCTGCCCCATACATCAAAAACTCCGCCGCCTACATCTAGACCTGGCTCGAACACCTCCGCAACGACAAAAACTGATCACTCAGGCCGCCGCTCACGCCGAGCGCCGCCAACTACATCTTCCAACCCATGACCAGTTTGGAAGAACTCGCCGCCGGAAATATGTTATCCTTTAATTATCAGAATCCCCCAATCATGGCAACTTCAGGTACGGTCCAGGGTGGAGTGGGTGATGTTGCCGGGGGCAAAGTTATTCCTTTGGAGGTGTTGGTATTCGAGGGAGTGGAGGATTTTGCCGAGGAGGTCCGGAAGGTCGAGTTTCACCAGAAAGAGATTGCGCAGGTCTTCTTTTTTGATGTCGGGGGCGATGTCGATCACGGCTAATTGAAAGTCGCGCAGCGGGTGCAAGCCCTGTTGTTTCAGGTGGTTGCAGCTTTCCGTGGCGTGGGCTTCCGAGATCGCGATGATCGCGGCGCCGGGGGCGAGGTTCCGGAAGATTTCGGATAATTGTTTACGCGAGGTTTCTGTTCGGGCGCCGCCGTAGTGGAATGTGATTTTCGCCGAATCGATTGCGTGCGACTCCAAGGCGCCGAGCAAGGGATGGAGGATCTCCTCCTGCAGGTAGTTTGAGATTTTCTGCAGCTGTTCGGCGCGCGAATTCCGGTAGACGGACTTCTCGTCGAGCAGCAGGAAGACATAGTTCTCGATCTTGCTCATCAGGAAGTGGTTAATCAGTTTCCAGAGGGCGCTCTTGAAGTTCACGTGGATGCGGTTCGGCTGAATCTGTTGCTTCATGTTGCCGATCACCACGTAGGGTTTGCCACTGCTGCGGACCAGTTCGTGGTATTCGCCAAATACGTCGAGGATGTCGAACAGGATGTAGGCGTCGACATCGTCGGTGCGCAAATCCATGTTTTTTTGATATTGGAGGCAGCTCACGTGGTGGCCCCCCTCCTTCAATTCGTGCTGAATGGAGTAGACCATTTTGAGCGTGATTTCCGAGCTGCCGGATAGGTTGAAATCGGCCACAAGCGCGATGTTTTTGAAGCCAAAACCATTGCGGCACAGCGATATTTTTTCGCGGGCGATGACCATACTTTTGCGGCCGCGGCCGGTCGAGATATAGCCTTCCTCGACCAGCACGGTCAACACCCGGAAAGCCGTCACGCGGCTGATGCCATAAGTTCGCGAAATCATGTCGAGATTGGGGAATTCCCCCCCGACCGGATAGGTGCCAT
>JBEBRW010000031.1:0-62096 GCA_040394635.1 Victivallis vadensis
TGACCAGCACTTTCGGCCCGTCGCTGGGCTGGAAAAACAGCGCCGCGCGGTTCGGGTCGTAATTCTGAAACGCCAGCATCATCTTGCCGTCCGGCGTGATGAAATCCGTGGTCAGCATCCGTTCATGAAACTCGCCGGCCATGATCGCCTCCGGCCCCTGGCTCAGCATCTGCGGCTGCAGGACATATTTCTGATTCTGGAGCTCTTTCTGCTCGGTGACCTTGACCCCGCTGGCTTCAAGCTCCGCCATGCTTACCGGGTAACCGGCCAGCCACAATCCGCTGGACTGCCGCTGGTCATTGCCGCCGATCTTATTCACATAGAAGCGGAAACGCAAAAATACCGGCCCTTTGTATTCGGTCGGCATGTTCTTGTATTCCCATTGGCGGGCGTCGCCGAAGGCGATCTGCGAGTAACCCCCGACAATCTGCCGTTTGATATCCTGCAGCATCTGATTCTGGGCCTCCTGCGAGTCATCCACAGTGCGCCCGATCTTACGGTTCAGTTCGATCCGGTTCTGCAGTTCGCGCTGCGCCATCTCATCCATGTTCGGCATTTCCGGGTAGAAAACCCGCCGCGCCACCAGGACCTCATTTTCGATACGGAGTTTCTCGATATCGGTGAATTCCTGCTGGTGGAACTGGTATTGGATGATGAAGTAGATCGCCAGCGAAGCCAGGATCAGCAGCACCAGGTGAATCAGCACGATCCCGGTCCATTTACCGAGCCAGATGGTGAAGCGCGAAATCGACTTGCTCACCACCATGTGCAGCTGGTACGTTTCGGTATCGCGGGACATGATGAAGCAGCCCAGCCACACGGACGAGAGCGACAGGATGAAACCGATCACCGCCAAACTGTATTTCAGCGAAATCTGGATATACCCCTGTGCCGTGCCGTCGCTGGCAATGCTCGTAGGGATGGCCACAATACAAACCAGCAATACCACCAGCAGCAACTGAAAAATATTCGACCGGATCGCCGTCTTCAGCGTCAGCCGCACAATTCCTAAAAAAGGCACCATGTTGTTATTCTCTCAGTTAAGCCGTCAGTCTTTGGACAGCAGGTCTTTTAATTTATCGTTTGCCGCGGCGATTTTTTCCGCCACCGCTTTATCCTCTTCCACCTTGGGGGCGGCCGCGGGTGCGGGCTCGTCCGAAGTCAATTTTTCCAACCGGACATTTTCCGCCTGAACTTCGGCGGCCTTGATTTGCTCCGCTTTCACCGGGGCGGGTGTGGGCGGCGGTTCTTCCTTGCGGGTCAGGGATTCCAGTACGACTTTTTTGCCGTCGTTCAGGTATTCGGCGATATTGCCTCCGCTGACCACGCCGGCGGTTTCCACGCTGTCGCGCCGCGCCGTGTTGATGACGTCGAGGAAGAAATCCTCGAGGCTCTTGCGCGGGTGGTCGACCTGGAATTCTTCTTCGGCGCCGAAATTGTCGCGCAGGATCTTCAGGACCTTGGAGGTGACTTCCGGGCTGAGCACCGGAGTGGTGATCCGGCTGGCCTCGGTAATGGTCAGGAGCTCATTCAAAGTGCCCTGGGCGCGGATTTTGCCGCCGTACATGATCATGACACGGTCGCAAACGTCTTCCACGTCGCTCAGCATATGGCTGGTCACGATCACGGTTTTGCCGCGTTTCTTCAGGTGCAGGATCAAATCTTTGACTTCGCGGCAGCCGAGCGGGTCGAGGCCGGAGGTCGGTTCGTCGAGGATCAGCAGCGCGGGGTCGTTGATCATGGCCTGGGCCAGGCCGATACGGCGCGCCATACCCTTGGAGAACTCCCCTACCCGGCGGCGCCTGGCGTGGGTCAGCCCCACCATTTCAAGCAGCTGTTCCGTACGAAGCTTGCGCTCCGCGGCGGACAGCCCGAAAAGCGCGCCGAAGAAGTCCAGCGTTTCCTCCGCCGTCAGGTACTTGTACAAATACGATTCTTCCGGCAGATAGCCGATTTCGAGCTTGGTTTCCACGGCCCGGGGGGAACGCCCCATCACCGACAGCGTACCGCCGGTGGGATAAAGCAGCCCCAGCAGCATTTTCACCGTGGTGGACTTGCCGGAGCCGTTCGGCCCGAGCAACCCGATCACTTCGCCCGGATACACGTTAAAATCGATATCCATTACCGCCTTGGCCTTCGGACGCCCCCAGAAATCCCGGAAGATTTTGGTCAGTCCGACGGCGTTGACGACCGGCTGCGTTGTTTCATTTGCCATAATCTGATCTCACCCCGTTATGCTTATAGATGTTCCGAGGAACCGTCCAGCGTGATTTCCTCGCCGCTGCGGACCAGCCGCGCGCTGTTGAAAATAATCAGAATGGTACTGAACGTGTGCAGCATCGCGGCCGCCACCGGAGTCAACACCCCGAGCAACGCCATGATCATGCCGCCGACCACGAAAAGGAAGCCGACAAACACATTCTGATTCATGATAATACACATTTTGCGCGACAGCGACACCAGGGCCGGGATACGGCGCAGATCGTTGGTCATCAGCGCGATCGACGCGCTGTTGATCGCCACGTCGCTACCGATGGCCCCCATGGCGATACCGAGGTCGCCCTCAGCCAGCGCCGGAGCGTCGTTCACCCCGTCGCCCACCACCGCCACGATCGAGTGCTCGGCGGCCTGCTTCACGTATTCCACCTTGCCTTCCGGCAGGCATTCGCTGCGGAATTCATCGATATTCAGCTGGGCGGCCACGGCCTCGGCCACCGATTTACGGTCGCCGGTCACCATGGCGCAGTTGCGAACGCCCAGGGCGCGCAGGTCGGAAATCATCTTCGGGGCCTCGTTGCGCAGTTTGTCGCGCAGGCCGAGCCAGCCGAGCAGTTTGCCGTCATAAGCCACGTACACGATACTCATGTTGGCGGCCTCGGCGTCTTCCTGCGGAATCGCGAATCCGAGGGTTTCCAGCCAGGTGGCGCGGCCGATCAGGCACTTCTTGCCGTCAACGGTGGCGCTGACGCCCTTGCCGTGGATTTCTTCGAATCCGTCGGTCTGGCGCATGGTCAACCCGGCCTCGGCGGCCAGCTTCTGCATGGCTTTGCCGGTCGGGTGGTTACTGTACTGCTCGGCGCTGGCCGCAAGGGTCAGCAGTTCGGCGGGCTCGGTGCCTTCGAACGGGTTCAGGCGGACGACCGACAGCAGACCGTTGGTCAGCGTACCGGTTTTGTCAAATACAAAGGTGCGGATCTTGGCGGCGAGCTCGAGGTGCGCCACGTTCTTGATCAGGATGCCGAGGCGGGCAGCCGCGGCCACCGCCGCCACCACCGCCGTCGGAGTGGCCAGAACCACCGCGCACGGACAGGCGATAACCATCAGCGTAATCACCTGGTTCATGTTGTGGCCGGAGAACCACCAGGTCACGGCGGCCAGCATCAGCACGGCCGGGGTGTAATAACTGGCGTAACGGTCGATGATGCGCACGATCGGGGTCCGTGAACCTTCGGCGGCCAGGATCATGTCCTTGACGCGGCCGAGGGTGGTGTCCTCGCCGACCTTGGTCACTTCGATTTCCACCCCCCCGGTCAGGTTCTGGGTACCGGCGAAAACATCGTCGCCCACGGCTTTGTCCACCGGCACGGATTCCCCGGTGATCGAAGCCTGGTTCACGGTACTTTCGCCTTTCAAAATGCGGCCGTCCACCGGGAAGTTGTCCCCGGCGCGGACGCGGACGATGTCGCCGACCTTCAGGTCAAGCGCTTCGACGTTGTATTCCGCACCGTTGCGCAGCACGCGGGCGGTACTCGGAGTCAGCTTGATCAGCTCTTCGATCGAGCGCTGGGCGCCGCTGGCGGTACGGGTTTCGATGATAATCGTCAGCAACAGGAAAAATGCGATGATCCCGGCCGTCTGGAAATCGCCGCCGGCAATCGCCGCCAGAATCGCCAGAGCCACCAGCTCATTCATATATACCTTGCCTTTTACCAGGTCCTTGATGGCGGTCCAGACGATCGGCATCGCCAGGATCACGGCCCCGGCCAGAGCGCTGAGCTCGGAAGCCAGTTCGTAACCGTCGAGGAACCAGTTGATCAGGAAAGAGTTCAGCGTGAAGCAGCCGCCGAGCAGCGCAAAAAACAGCCGTCCCATCGAGCGGTCGTGTCCGGCCCCTTCGGTGGTGTGCTCGCCGCAGGTGGGGCATGCGATGCCCTTGCCGTGCTTGTGCTCATGCCTGTGCGGCGCCTGGGGCGCGTGTTCATGCTCATGAGCGTGGTCGTGGTCGTGACCGCAAGCGCAGGGAGTTTTCGGGGTGTTGTTGGTCATAATATTCTCAGCCATGATTACTTCACCTCGCTTTCGGGTTTCTTAGGCTTGCGCGGTTCCGGATTCATCTGCAGCCGGACCTGGCGGCGCTTGTCGGGGTTGGTGCTGTCGCCCACGATGTATTTGTCGTCGACTTTGTTCAGCACTTCCATCAACGTGTTGTTATAGAGCGCGGTCAGCACCGACTCGGGATTGTTCTTGTACTGCTCGTAAATGCTCTTGAAGTAGATGCTTTCGGCTTCCACCTGGGCCACGGTCCGCACATGGTACGACTTGGCTTCGGAGAGAATCTGCTGGGCACGGGCTTTGGCGTTATTGATCGCAGTGGTCTGGTATTCCCGGGCCTTTTCCTTTTCCGAGTTGCGGGCCTGGTTGGCCTCGGTCACTTCGCTGAAGGCCTGGCGGGTACTGGCGGGCGGCACGGCCTGTTTCAGGATGACGTTAGTGATCTCAAGTCCCAGATCCAGATCGCGGACCAGCGCGAAATATTCGCTCTGTACCTGATCCGAATATTCTTTGTTCGTATAAAGCAGATTTTCCACCTTCTTGCCGGCAGTGACCTTGATCACCACGCTGCGGAGCAGGTTTCTCAGCATGGTCTGGGGACCGCGGCGATCCTGCTTCTGCCCGGTGACGGGATCGATTTGCTCGGCATCATTGTCCAGCGGGTTCGCCGGACCCATGATGGATTCGTAGTATTGCTTGGGGTTGGTCACCCGGTATTCCACGGTCCAGGCGGTGTGGATGATATTGGCGTCGCCGCTCAGCAGATAAGTATCGGTGCCGGGAACGAGGGGCTTGGCCTCCATCGGTCCTTCCGGATTCTGCATCTGGTTGATGGCTTCGAAATTCACATCGACCGTCTGCGGGCTGGTCCTGATGTATACGAAGGAGTAAATCGGCGCCGGCGGATACCATTTCCAGCCGTCCATCCGCACTTCCTTGAACGCACCGTACTTCAACACGATGGCCGCCTGCTGAGGCGGTACCGTGCACCAGCCGCTGGCCAGGATGTAATACCCCAGCATGATCGCGATGACCGCCACCATGCCGAAAAATATGAACTTGGCCATGGTGACCAGCGCCTTCAGCCCCTGGTCGTAGATGCCGCCGGGCTCAACCCCATGCGCTCTTCTTTCTTCTCTCAGATTATCCATAAAACTGATCTCCGGCGGGGTTTACTGGTTGGCGGCTTTGGCCGGCGCAGCGAGGGTGTCCGCGTTGGTCTTGAACAGATCGAACGGAGCGGTATTGAAGTCGAGGATCAGCGTGGTCTTGTCCTGGATCACTTTCTTCAACGCTTCGAGCTTGCGCAGGAAAGCGGCCAACTCGGGATCGTCCTTGAACACCGCATAGTACTGCGCGGCGGCGGCGTCACCCTCGGCCCGGATCTTCTGGGCTTCGGCTTCAGCGCCGGCGATGATTTCGCTGACTGTGCCGTCTGCCTCGGTCCGGATGCCCTGAGCTTCGGCAATGCCCTTGGAGCGGTACTTGTTGGCCTGGGTCTGGCGCTCGGCAATCATGCGGTCAAATACATTAGTGGTGACTTTTTCAGGAATATTGATCGCCTTGATGCCGACCATCTTGATTTCGATGCCGAATTTACCGGCGATTTCGCTGAGGCGCTTGCTCATGTCGGCCTCCATTTCGGCCAACTTCATATTTTCGGGGTTGTCGCTGACCAGCTGGTTGAAGGTATAGCGGCCGAATGTTTCGGTCTTCACGCTGCGCATCCAGGCATTGAGCCGTTCCTCGGCCTTGGTCACGTCTTCCAGTTCCTTGTAGAAGACCACCGGGTCGCTGATCTTGTAAATCGTGTAAATACCGGCGATGATGTTGTGACCGTCTTTGGTCAGGGTTTCTTCAAGCTTGCCGACGTTGCCGTCGAAAATGCGGTAGCGATTGTCGAATTTGACGATCTTCTGGATCGGGTAGGGCCAGCGGAAATGCAGCCCGGCCGCAACCGGTTTGTCCGATACCCGCGAAGTGGTGACCACCAGTGCGGTTTCGCGGTCCTCCACCTGATAGGAGAAGATAATGATCAGAAAAATAACGATTACGATCGCGCCAAGACAAATCGTTGCCAACGGCTTCTTGGGTTTGGCTTTTTCGATATCAGTACTCATGTTTTACAAGTTCCCTTTTTTGATTTTATTTAAATTATTGCTTAATTTCTCAGTAACTGGTCCGGATCGACATCGATCAGGTCAAGCTGGCTCTTTTTCTCGAAATTGAATTCATAGACTTCATATTCGAGCGCGGAGCTCAGGATGAACTTGCGGATACCGGTCATATTCTGCTCCATCATATCAAGATAGGTGCGGAGCTTGAAATACTGAGGCAGAATCCGGTAGGCGTCCAGCTGGCGCTTGAAGCGCTCGCTCTCGGCCAGGGAAACGGCTTTCACCGTGTAAGCATAAGCATTGGCATCGACTTTCATGCGGTAAGCATTGGCTGTGGCCAGCGGCAGCACGCGGTTGGCGTAGGCTTCGGCCACGTATTTGGCTGTTTCCATTTCTTCCATGGCGCTCACCACTCTCTGGAACTCTTCGGCGACCTTTTCCGGCGGATGGGCGTCGTGGATATTGACGCGCACCACTTCAATGCCGATATTGAGGCGGTCGGCCTCTTTCTGAATCAGCTCATGAAGATCCTGTGCAGCCTTGG
This sequence comes from Victivallis vadensis, assembly GCA_040394635.1. Taxonomy (GTDB): domain Bacteria; phylum Verrucomicrobiota; class Lentisphaeria; order Victivallales; family Victivallaceae; genus UBA5239. Next base: position 6,934 of record JBEBRW010000031.1, read on the forward strand.
CCCGGCCGCTGGACATGATGTCGAAAATCGATACGCTGGCGAAGTATTTCGAAGCCACCTGTTCGCCGATATTTTTCAGCATGGCATCGGAGTCCTCGTTGCGGAACGCATAATCAAACAATTTGTCTTTCTTGATCCGGTACTGCAGCGGGATGCTGCTGCCGATCAGCGACACCGGCGCTTCATCCGGGTTTTTCGTGGGCGAAGCCACCAGGTAATTCACTTCTTCGGCATAATGCTGCTTGCCCCAGACCACGGTGGGCGGACGGCTCTCTTTGCCCTCCTGGTCCACCATCTTGGCGCCGAGGTAAATCTGCTTGATCTCGGTGCAGGAGTAAGTCACGATCTTGCCAAAGGGATACGGCAGTTTCAGGTAAAAACCGGGCTCCAGCATCTTGTCCTTGTCCACGATCTTGCCCACATTCATCCGGACACCGACCTGGTTCGGACCCACTTCCGCAATACAGGTGAAGGCCCAGATGATGACCAGCCACACGATCAGCAGCGGAAACAGCGCCCGCTCCAGAAATGCGTAAATCCAGGTGCCGGACACCTTGAACCCGAACTGGTAGTCGAGCATATTCGCCACGTTGCGGGCCACACCGCCGGGCTCGGTGAAAAGCGCCAGTATCCGGCTTTCGAACACCGGCCGCGGCACTTCCAGCGAACGCGGACGATAAAACTCGGAAATGAAGCTGAACACCAGCTCACACCCCAGCACGATATAACTGACGAAAACAATACGGGCAAAAAGCGCATTCACATGCGGCATCTTGTAGTAATAATACAGCCCGCCGATCGCGGCCAGCACTCCCACCACAAAAGCGGCGATCAGCCACGCCCCCATCGGCCGGAGCCAGCGGTAAGCCATATCCTTGGACTGGCCGATCGAGAACGCCCCGACAATCAAGGCGCCCAAAGCGATCACCAGCGAAATCGCCACCGTGTTCATGGCGTCCACCGGCATCGGCGTCACGCCCGCCTGGCGGGCGCCCCACATCTGCCAAAACGAAAAAACCAGCGCGGCGATCAGGATCAAACCGAGGGCCGCGATCACGTGCGGCGCGAATTTTTTGAAGTTCTTGAACGACCTGCCGGCGGTGAAACGCACATCTTCATTCACATCGAAAGCGGAAATACTCTCTTTCTTGCGTTTTTCCAGCGTGGCCTTGTCTTCTTCCTCCTGATAGGCGCTCCGGGCCATGCTGCCGTAAACCGCCGCGGCAATCGCATACAGCGCCGCCATGGCAAACGGTACCACCATCAGTGCAAAGACGTCACTCCCGGCCCAAGCCCCGTATTTCGTGCGCACCGAAATACCCAGCCATATTACCACGACCAAACCGATCAGACTCAGAATTCCCCCGACGATGGAGAGCTTCATCAGAGTCCCCGATTTCTCGTAGTACTCGCGCAGCCTCGTGTTGTTTTCCATTGATTCCTCTATGTTATGTGTTTGTTCAATATTGGTACATTTCTATATAATATACAATAATCTGCCTAAAAACAAGTCCGTTCACGAAAAAAAACTCATCTTAGAGGCCGAATACCCCCTGTGAATAGTAAAAAATGACACCGCCTCCAAATGAAAAGTTCCATGAAAAATGGTAAAAAGTAAGTATTCCCGGATTTTTTTCGCCGAAACTTGCAATTCGCCCGGCAACCGTTTATCTTTATCCTAAGGAACAAAGCATATGAAGTTGTTATTCAAAGAGCGCATGTTTTCATGGCTGGACAGCTACGACGTGTACGACGAAAACAAGAATACCGTATTCATCGTCAAAGGCGTGCTGGCCTTCAAACACTGCTTCAAGGTGTACGACGCCAACGGAGCCGAAATCGGCATCATCCGGGAAAAAATCCTGACATTCCTGCGGCCGCGCTTCGATCTGGTTATCAACGGCGCCGAGGCGGGCAGCATCATCAAGGAAATATCTTTTCTGAAACCCAGATTCACCCTGGATTTCCACAACTGGCGCGTCCAGGGCAACTGGCTGGAGTGGAACTATCAGATCCAATCACCCGAAGGCGAGGTCGCGGTAATCAACAAACGGATCTTCAGCCTCACCGACGTTTACGAAATCGACGTCCACGACCCGAAGGACGCACTTCCGGCCCTGATGGTGGTAATCGCCATCGACGCCGTCAAATGCTCCCAAAACGATTGATATGATATAGTATTGACGGCAAAACATATTGGGGGAAAGCCATGATTGCTGATATTTACGCTGTCGGATGCCTGATTGTGTGGTTTGTGCCACTCGGATGCGTTGCGGCAATGCTGTTCATGAAAAAACAGGAAGAGGACAGAACAAAATTAGCCTCAATATCATTGTCTGTATCACTGTTTGTGTCAATCCTGCTGGCGATGAACCTTTCAAGTGATAATCCGAATTACCTCTGCGTAGTACTGGCGGTATTGACCCTGCTGCTTGCCGCTGCCGGTTCACATTCACGCCGGTTTCACATGCAAAGCAGAGCAACATTTTTTGCCCTGATCGGAACACTTGTCCTGTTCTTCTTTTTCTTTCATGTGCTTCAAGCCGGTTATCATTTCCGTGACCTCCGCTTCAGAGCACGCATGATCGGGCTTTCTTCCACCTTGAAACACGCAGCCAGGAACGATCAGAGCATTTACCCTGCCGGAAAGTTTGACGAGAATCATCCGGCATTTGCCGCCAATCCGGATTTGAAGCAACCCTGGCAATATGCGGGAACACGCCGTGACTGCTGGCACACCTGTTTCACCGGCCTTTGGTACCTGACTCCCTTGCTTCCTCCTGAATTACCTGCCGGAACACTGACCGATAATCTGGAGTTACTGCAAGAATATATTCAGAAAAATACCAAAGTCCGTTTTATCGCTTCGGCAGGTAATGGGGGCAAGCCATAAACAACAAATTGAAATCCTGCTATGTTTATAGTATTGTATGTTACTGAGACATGAGGCGGATATGCTTTCGCCATTCATGCTTATCCTGCTTATCGACAATATGATGAGATGTGAAATGAAGAAAATGCACTTGCATGATGTATTGGTTTTTATCATGGTCACGCTGAATTTCACAGTGGCGGCGGCATCTTCACTGATGAAGGAGTTCATCGGAAATTATAACTACTATGTGCTTGGCGACGGACCTTTGCCGGGATTGACAGTGCTATTTCAGGAGAGTGCTCACTGGTACTGGCTGTTTGCGCTGCTGTGCATGATCGGGCTGGTGATTCCATTTCGCAAATTTTTCCATCAACGCCTCTGCATTGCGTTCGCAGCTCCGATGCTGTGGATTTTACTGATTCTCGCCTCATTCATCCTGATGAACTACCGCATCAGTACTCATCTGTAGGTTTTCATAGGACAAATGGGACGTATAGGACAAATAGGAAACGGCACATAAGCTCAAAAAACCTTGAAAAGTTGAAATAAATCCCTCCTATGGGTCCTATATGTCCCATAGGTCCTATTTTCCCTGAGCTTACAGCAGGCCTTCGGCTTCGTCGAATCCGAAGCGGATGTTCATGTCCTGTACGGCCTGGCCGGCGGCGCCCTTCGTCAGATTGTCGATGGTGCTGGTCAAAATGACCTTGCCGGTGTGACGGTCCATCAGGTAGCCGATCTCGCAGTAATTCGTCATGGTGACGTATTTGGTGTCGGAGAGGCGGCCGTGCGGCAGCACGCGGACGAAACGTTCGTTGCCATAGGCTTTCTGGTAGACTTCCGCGATCTTGTCGAGCGAGCAATCTGCTTCGGCGTCGAGGACGATCGTGGAATTGATGCCGCGGTTCACCGGCACCAGGTGCGGGATGAAGTTGATCGCGAGCTCACCGATTCCGGCGGCAACCGCGAGTTCCTGCTCGATTTCCGGCAGGTGGCGATGACCGGCGGCGGCATAGGCGCGCAGGCTTTCGTTGCATTCGGGGAAGAGGTACGGCAGGTCGACCTTGCGGCCGGCGCCGGACACGCCGCTCATGCTGGCGACCACGATTCCCTTCGGGGAAACCAGGCCGGCTTCGAGCAGCGGAGTAGCCGCCAAAATGACGCTCGTCGGGTAGCAGCCCGGACAGGCGATCATATCGGCGGTTTTGATCTGAGCGCGGTAACGCTCAGGAAGACCATAGACCGCCTTGGAGAGCAACTCCGGCGACGGGTGGTCTTCCTTGTAATATTCTTTGTACTTGGAAGTACTTCTAAGTCTGAAATCAGCACTGATGTCGATCACTTTGACGCCGGCTTCGAGCAGCGGAATGGCGAATTCACTGGCCAGCCCATGCGGGAGGGCCAGGAACGCGACTTCGCATTTTTCGGCAATTGCCTTGACATCGGGCGCGGAAAACGCCAGCCCGGTGCCTGAGAAACGGGGAAAAACCGTTTCCACCGGCTTGTCGGCATACTGGCGCGAGGTAATCACGCCGATCCGGCATTGCCGGTGACGAAGCAACAGACGAATGAGCTCTTCGCCGGAATAACCGGAAGCTCCAACGATTGCAGCAGTGATTCCAGACATGTTCGAATCTCCGTGATCAGCGCTTGGAGAACTGGAAGCGCTTGCGGGCGCCGGGCTGACCGGATTTCTTTCTTTCCTTGACGCGTGCATCGCGGGTCATCATACCGCTGTTTTTCAGCACGGCGCGCAGGGATTCTTCGTATTTGACCAGAGCACGGGCGATGCCGTGACGCATGGCGCCGGCCTGTCCGCAGGGACCGCCGCCCTGGATGTTGGCGAAAATGTCGAATTTGCCGACCATATCGGTCACGGCCAGCGGCTGGCTGAGGTAGCCGATCAGGGCATCGCTGCCGAAATAGACAATACCTTCTTTGCCGTTCACGGCAAGTTTGCCGGTACCCGGTTTGATCCGGACTCTGGCCACGGCACATTTACGACGCCCGGTAGCCCAAATTTCAGTAGTCTTGGTAGCCATTGCTTAACTCCTTAGAGAGATACTTTTACAGGTTTCTGGGCGGCGTGCGGATGCTCCATGCCCGGATAGACTTTGAGCTTGCGGTAGATTGCCCGGCCCAGACGGCCCTTCGGCAGCATACCCCAGACGGCTTCTTTGATCATCCGTTCCGGATTCTTTTCGCGGACGACATCGGCGGTAACAACCTTGCGGCCACTGCGGTAACCGCTGTAGCTTTCGTATTCCTTGGTGGTGTTCTTGCTGCCGGTCAGCACCGCGTTCGCGGCATTGATCACGATCACGAAGTCACCGGTATCGATATGCGGAGTAAAGGTAGGCTTGTCTTTGCCGCGGAGCGCATTGGCCACTTTGACGGCGAGCCGGCCGACGGAAGCTTCGGAGGCGTCGAACAGCACATACTTGCGCTCGATTTCCCCAACTTTCGCGAGATAGGTTTTCATTTTTCAGCTCTCAACAGTTGATTCTTGTTACTAATTAAAAGATTCTTCATCAATTACGAAACCTGTCTTTGGTCGGGATCGGGTCGACGTAGAGACAAGGACTATAAATATATTATGACAAAACCGTTTTTCAAATCGAATCGCCGTCTTTTGTTCACTTTTTTCATGAAATTGTTCCCTTTCAAGTGGAAATATCGGCGATGTGGCGCTATTTTTTGAACCGTATACTTATATTGATCGAACAGGAGTCTGATTATGCTTAGAATATTCATTGCGCTGCTTGCGGCATGCTGTCTGCTGGCCCCCATATCCTCGATTGCCGAGGAAGTCAACATCGACGAATTCCAGGGCCTGCTTTTTCACGGTTACGACGAGGATGGCCTCTTTGTCACGATCCCCGCGGACATCGGCCACGGCGTGGGCATGATCGTCGGCGCCGTGCCGGCCGCGCTGACCATGGGCGTCTTTCACATTTTCTACGCGCCGGACTACAAAACGCTGGAAGCGGGCGGGGTCACCATGCGCTGCTTCACTTATCCGCTGGGCTTCCTGGTGGGTTTGCCCTTTAAAATCCTGAAAGTCGTGTTCTGGGACGCCCCGGCCATGCTCTTCGTCGACGCCGACGAAACCAAGCTTGAGCCCTATCTGCACAGTCCACCCGAGGCCGGAACGAAAACCAAATGAATTCACGCCGCATTGTCGAAAACCTCGAACAATACTTCCTGGAACTGATCGAAGAACGCCGCTGCAACTGGTACGACCGTCTCCTGACCATGATGCTGTTCGTTTTTTCGCGCTTTTACCGGATGGCGGTGCAATTCCGCCTGTGGCTCTACAGTAAACGGTTGTACCGCAACCGCGCCATCGGCTGCCTGGTGGTCAGCATCGGCAACCTCAGCTGCGGCGGCACCGGCAAAACCCCCGTCGTTGAAGTTTTCGCCAAAACGCTCCATCAGAAGGGCCGCAAGGTCGCCGTGCTCAGCCGCGGCTACCGCAGCAAACAGCGCTCGCTGTGGTTCAAGCTCACCCATATGTTCGGCAAAAAGAAACTGGAAACCCCGATCAAAGTCGTTTCGGACGGCACCAACGTGCTCCTGGATTCCACCTACGCGGGCGACGAACCGTACATGCTGGCCTCGAACCTGAGCGGTGTTTCGGTGCTGGTTGACAAGGATCGCGTGCGCCTCGGCCTGTACGCCATTGAACACTTCGGCACCGACACCTTGATCCTGGACGACGGCTTCCAGTACCTCGACCTGATGTCCCATATCAATATCATGCTGGTCGATTCCACCGATCCCTTCGGCAATCACCATGTGCTGCCGCGCGGCCTGCTCCGCGAACCGGTGAAAAATATCCGCCGCGCCGATTATATCTTCCTGACCAAATCCAACGGTGGCAACCATCTGCGCCACCTCAAACAATTCATCCGCCGCCACAACCGCCGCGCGGAAATCATCGAATGCTGCCACAAGCCCAAATACCTGGAGCAGGTTTTCAACCGCGGCAGCCAGTTGCCGCTGGATGAGTTGAAAGGCAAAAAAGTCGCCGCCATTTCCGCCATCGCCAAGCCCGAGGGCTTCGAGAAATTCCTGCGGGATTTCGGCGCGGAAATCGTGGCCACGCAGCGCTACGCCGACCACCACCGCTTTTCGACCGAGGAACTGGTGAACTTCGTGGCAGTGGCCCGCGAAAAAGGCGCCGAAATGATCCTTACCACCGAAAAAGACGCCGTGCGCATGCCCAATGTGCAGATCGGCGAACCTGAATTTTTCTTTCTGCGCATCGAAATCGACATCCTCAGCGGACAGGAAAACTTCGACCAGTGCATTTCCCGAATCTGCTTCCTTTGACGGGAGCAATGCGAGGACGCGCAGTTCCTTGTATTGCATTCATTTTCAAATTTCGATTTTCCATCGAAACTGAATTTGATTTATTGCCGGATTCAGCTATATTTACTTTATAAATAACCTGTAAGGAGAAAGTTCAAATGAAGTATTTCGTACTGCTTTTATGCGCCGCGTTCCTGTGCGCCGGCCTCACCGGCTGCATCTCGGAAGAAGTCGAACCCCAGCAAGTTGAAATCCGCAAAGTCGACGGTAGCCTGGTTACCTTCAAGGACTTGTATGAAATCAATTCCGACCGCGCCATCGATTTCGGCAATTCCCGCGTATTCCCGCTGTACAATTGCATCAACGAAGAACTCCCCGGCGATTATGCCATCAATATCGTGGCCATGGAGCCGAAAGTCACTTCTGCGCTGTTCACCCAGAAAACTACCCAGATTCTCTACGTGCTGGCCGGCGGCGGCATGATCGACATCAACGGCAAATCCTATGAAATGCGCGAAGGCGTTACGCTGTACATCCCCGCCAACCAGAAAATGCGCGTCACCAACAACAGTCCTTTCGTGCTGAAATGGATGGAAATCTCCACCCCCTGCGGTGAAGCCAATCCGATCATCCTGGAAAAGGCCCCGGAAGTGGAAAAGGCCTCCGATGCCCAGGAAGCAAGCGACAAGGACCTGCTGAAAAGAAGCGAGAAGGTCACCGGCAATGCCCAGACCTCTCCCACCCTCGACCAGATCAATCCGGTAACCCTGAACGATGACCGCGATCCCCAGCGTGAATCCCTGCTGAAAAAAGAGATCCCCGGCACCACCGCCTCCCAGACCGCTCCTGCTAAACAGGACGATGTCGTCAAGCCGGCCGACGCCGCCGCCCCCAAGCAGGGCGACGACAGTGACCGCGCCAACAGCGCAATCATCAACAAAGATGAAAATATCCTCAATGCTCCTGCAGTGAAGCCGGTCGACCAGACCGCGGTCAAAACCCTGACCCCTGAAGAGAAGATCATGCAGGATAAGCAGTAATATCCTCGTTTCATCGAATTACGCCCGGTTTTTCCGGGCTTTTTTTAGCCCGAGAAAAGAATGTTTTGAGCTCAAAAAAAGGTTAAATAATATTAAAATAACAATTTTTACTGTAATTCTTGATGTTTCCAGTTTGACTTTTGCCCTGCAATAAGCTACTTTATCTACCAAACATAGGGGTCACTGATGGGTTTCTTTGACTCTCAAATCAACAAAGAAAGGGATTAACAATGAAAAAGATCGCAATGTGTCTCGTTGCAGTCGCCGCAGTCGCCGTCGTCATGACCGGTTGCAAAACCACCTACACCAATGATATGGCTGCTGACTCCAAGTCCGCCATGGTCCCGGCTGTTTTCCAGCTGAAGATCGAACACAAAGACACCAAGGTTGAAGGCGAAGCCACCGTGCACACCCTGTTCAGCCTGTTCAGCTGGGGCACCGATTCCTATGCAGAACGCACTTTCCTCGGCGGCTCTGCTGCCACCAGTGCTACCTACGGCGCCTCCATGGTCCCGATGGCTGGTCTCTTCAGCGGCATTTTCCCGGATCCGGTCATCCTGGCCAAGAAAGCTGCTTCCTACAACGCTTGCAAAGCTGCCCAGGCTGACCTCCTGATCGGCGCCAAGTACATCGTTGTTGAAGATTGGTACTTCGTTTATTCGAAGGTCAATTGCAAAGTCAGCGGCTATCCCGGCTTCGAAAAGGGCGTGGAAAAGGCTGCCGATTTCGGCAAAGCCAGCAGCAGCGTGATTGCTCTCTAATTCCTGAATTTCAGGTTTAGACACATTACCGGAGAAGTGCAAACTTCTCCGGTTTCTTTTTGCCCCGATTTTCGTGCTCTATACCGCGCTCGACATATTTCAATGGTTTTTGGCCGCTCCATATTGACTTTGAAAAAATAAACCGTATAATCTTACAAGAGTAAAGAGCATGATATAGAGCGCGAAACAATGTACGATACCAAACACGTATCCATAACCGAAGAACTGGAATCCGGAATCCGGGCTGGCCGTTACAGCGGCAAACTGCCGTCGTTACGCTCGCTGATGGCCGAATACAACGTCTCCATGCAGACGATCAGCAAAGCGGTCAAGCCGCTCTCCCGGCGCGGGCTGATCACCCCGAGCAACCAGGGCAGTGTCATCAATTTCCGCTCCGGAGCGCGTCCGCAATACTATGCCTGGGGCCTGCTCAGCGACGGCCTCATGAATGATGAGCCGGCCAGCAATCAATTCCGGCTGATCCAGGAGTGCCTCGGCGCCAATGACGGCTACAACACCATGATTGTCAACCTGAATAATCCCCGGCTGGAAAACGACGAAACATTCTGGGATACCTTGCCGATCGACGGTCTGGTATTCTCCTTTTTCTCGGTAACCCCGAAACGTGCTAAAGCGGTCCGCCGCGCGGGCATCCCTGCGGTAACGCTGCATCATGTCGAGCCGGAGTACGGGTTGCATACGGTGGAGTTCGACACTTTCCGAACAATCGACGCGGTGGTAGCCCAGTTGGTGGCGGCGGGATACCGCAGGATCGCCCTGCAGTTTCTGAGGCCCATCACCGGAATGCGCCATGCCCGCAGCCACTGGAATGCCGTTCAAGCGAAATACGGTATCGATTACCCCGAATACAGCCTCCCGGTCCTGAAAGAATATCCGAACTATCTGGCCCATATCCAGGCGCACAATGCATATCTGGTCCGGCAGACACCCCCGGAAGCAGTTATATTCCAGCACATTTTCGCCGAATTTTCGCTGGCGAATCTGGCGAAACTGAGCGGCAAAGAAAATATCCTCGCCATATCCTGTTGCAGCAACTATCAAACCTACGGCCGCTTCCTGCCTTTTGAGCAGGTCACCCAAAAAGAACAATGGGAAGCCGTGTCCGAAGTATTGCACCTGGTCAGGATCGATAACCATACCCCGCTTCACCGGAAAATATTCAAATATCCCCGCTTTCTGTCGGAAATTCCTCCGCCGGGAACCGGTACACCAATATTCAAAAACACAGAAAATTCAAGGAGCCTGAAATGAATCGATTTTTCACACTTATTGAACTCTTGGTTGTAATTGCGATTATTGCCATACTGTCCGCGATGCTCCTGCCGGCCTTGAATGCCGCCCGTGACCGCGCACACAACTCCCAGTGCCTCAACAGTCTGAAGCAGATCGGCCTGGGCCTGCAATTTTATACCGCCGACAGCAATGACATGTATCCCCGCATGAGCGAAGCCTCTGTAACCACTCATAACTGGTATATCGAGGTACAAGACAAGCTGAAATCCGATGTCGCGTGGTCGGACAACGGCAAAGGTCTGCCCATGTGCCCCAGCGCCTTGAAAGTAGACGAGATCAACTCCCAACTGACCTACGGAGCCAATTATTATATGAATTTCATCAAAGTCACGTTGCTCAAAAAGCCCTCAATCAACCTGGTAATTGCCGACACCAAAGGCCCAAAATTATATTGGTGGATCCCTTATAATACCTCCTCCGGCCTCAAAGGCTATAATTCGCTGCGCCACAACGTCAGATCGAATATCCTGTTCGCAGACGGACATGCGGAGAGTCTTGAGGTCATCTTCGGCCCCTGGTCCACCTCCGGCATCCGCGATTTCTCCATGGCAGTCAAATAACAAAAAGGTACGATAAATGTCATCTCTGAAAAACCTGTTCCTGATCGCCTCAACCATGCTCGGCACCGCCTTTGCCGCCGATTCCATGGTCATCAACGATTTCGAAAACGCCCAAGACCTCGCCGCCTGGAAAGCGCTGGACGGGAAAAGCACCTTTATGGAGCTGAATGCCGACCCGGCGTTCATCACCTCCGGCAAAGCCTCCGCCAAGGTTACTTTCCCGGCACGGGGCGAGGGCGAATCCCGCTGGCCGCGCTTCACCATGCCGACCAAGCCTCGCCCTTGCGGTACCGACTGGGCAAATTATGATGAGTTGACCGCCGACATCATCAACCCCGGCTCCGGCGAAATCCAACTCCATTTCAGTATCACCGCCGCCGACAAAACCGTATATAAAAAGCACAATTACAAAATAGCCCCCGGACGCACCACAATCGTCTGGCCCCTGCAGGAAGCAGTCCGCGGCAAACCGGTCGTCAGCATCATGCTGTTCCAGAGCGATCCGCCCGAGTCATACACTTTTTATCTGGACAATATGCAACTGCGGGTGAATCCGGAATTGCTGGCGGGGCGCATCGATGAATTGCTGCGCCGCATGGAGACCGAAGTCACGGACTCCGCGTGGAAAAACGGTGGCAAAAAACCACAGTTCGACCAACTGAAACGCAACCTGGCCGAGTTGCGCACCAATCGCAAATCCGCCCTCGACAATTCCGCTGCATTTGCCGCACTGAAAAAAGATTATGAAAACCTCAAACCGGAATTATACGCCGTACTCCAAAACCATGCTGTCGCCAGATTCGACCGGGCTTTCGCCGGCAAAGACTGGGGCTACGGTTGGACCCATGGCGCCAAAAAAGTATTCCGCGAAACCCTGCCTTTCGACAGTTTGATCGGCGGCGGCGTGGAGTTGTCGCTGGCCCGCCGCGAAGTCGAATCATTTCAGGTGGTTTTGCGCTCGAAAAAGAGCATTGAAGAGGTAAACGTAACCATCGGCGAACTACGGAATCCGGAAAATAACGCCGTCATCCCGGCGGAACAGCTCATGGTCATGCCGGTGGGTTACGTTAAATCGCTGCCCACCCCTTATCCGGTGGAAAAAGTCACATGGTGGCCAGATCCGCTGCTGCCGTTTCTGAAGACGTTCACGCTGGATGCAAACGTCTGGCAACCGGTCTGGATCGATGTCGCCGCCACAGTCGAAACCCTGCCGGGTACCTACCGGGGCACGGTCACTGTAAGCGGCAAAAATGTCGCGGATATTCAAGTTCCCGTGGCGGTCAGGGTTTGGAACTTCGCGCTGCCTGCGTCGCCGACCCAGCCGCAGTTGTTCAATTACAGTACGGACTTCAACCATGCCGTCTATACAACGGACCAGGATGCTTTCAAACAGTTCTGCGATTACAAAGAGGGCAAAATCAACGAGGATAAGCTCGGCAAAGAAGCCCGCCGCCTGCGTCAATTGGAGCTCGATACGGAAAACATTCTGCTCGCACACCACATCACACCCACCCAGATTTACGCCGCTTCACGCCCGCTGCGCAACGACGATGCCAAACGCTGGCTCGAACACGGCGGCAACACCTATTGCACCACTTACCTCACTCCGCGCCCGGTCAAAAAGGGCGAACTCTATCCCTCCTGGCTCCTGAAACGGGCACTCGCGACACTCGACAAAACCGTCCCGGAGCTGAAAGCCGCCGGCATTTACGACCGCGCCTATCTCTATTGTTTCGATGAAATCAGCGAAAACCAATTCTTCGCCGCCCAAACCATGCTCGCTGAAATCAAAAAACATTACCCGGATCTGCCGACTGTCACCACCGCTTTCGATCCCGATTTCGGGCGTGCCAACGGATTATCCGAAGTCATTGATGTCTGGTGCCCGCAGGTCGAGTCTTTTGTCAAGTATCTGGATCGTATCCGGGCCGAACAGAAAGCCGGCAAAAAAGTCTGGTATTACAGTTGCATGTGGGACCCCGGCATGGACTTCCTGCTGGAAAAACCGGCCACCGCCCCGCGGTTGTTGCTCGGTCTCGCCCAGCACAAATACGGCAGCGACGGCTTCCTGTATTACAACGTCTTTCACGGACAAAGTAAACAGAACAGAATTTCCACCGGCCCCTTGACCGAACACAACGGTCGTTCCTACCTCGATTTCAATGGCTGCGGACTGCTGATTTATCCCGGAGCCAACGGCCCTCTGCCGTGCATTCGGCTGAAAGCCTTGCGCGACGGCATTGAGGATTTCGAATACTGGCGGCTGCTCAAGATTCTGGACGCCAAGGCTCCGCAGTTATCCACCGCCGACGCCGCCGAACTGAAGTCCCTGATCAACATTCCGTCCGAAGTCATGGCCGACCTGGAACACTATGACTTCACCGGCGACAAATTGGCAGCCGCCCGCCAAAAAGCCGGCGAACTCCTCTCCAAATATTCAGCCCTGCTGGATAACTGATTTCGTGGACAAAAAATATGCTAATCTCCTTGCTTTACGCCGATTTGATTGCATATTGAATGAGCGCATAAAACTCGGAGGTGAAGATGAACGTGATAATTCTCAACGGCAGCCCGCGCCGGAACGGCAATACCGTCCACGCCCTGAACGCGGTCAAAGCCGGGCTCGAAGGCCGCCATACGGTCGAAACCATCAACGCGATCGATTTGAAGCTCAGGGGCTGTATCGCCTGCGAAGCCTGTTCCAAAAACGGCGGCAACTGCGTGCTGCCGGATGGCGGCGCCGAATTCATGAACAAAATCGCCGCGGCCGACCTGATCGTTTTCGGCTCCCCGGTCTACTGGTGGGGCATTTCCGCCCAGCTCAAACTGGCGCTGGACAAATTTTATTCGAAAAACGATGAATTTCACCGTGTCAAGAAGAAAATCGGCATCATCTCAGTGGGCGGCGCCGAACTGGACGATCCGGAGTACCGGCTGATTTCCGAGCAATTCCACAATATTGCGGATTTCCTGGGCTGGGAAGTCGTGATCGACGAGAAATTCATGGCCTCCGACGCGGGCGACCTGGCCAAAGATCAGGCAGCAATCAAAACATTGACCGCCATCGGTCAAAGTCTTTAAAAAAATAATCAAGGGAGGTATTCAGATGAAAAGCTTAATGGTACTTATTCTCGGCGGACTTTTCTGCGCGGGGCTCTTCGCGGGGGAACTGGAAATCGTCAAAGCGGTTTACGGCGCGGGCGACAAGGTAAAGGATGTGACGGAGGTCGTCAAGGAAAAGGCGCAGGGCATGGCCGGCGTGTTTTTCGCCATCACGCCCAGCAATCAGCTCTTCGGCGAGGACCCGGCCCCGAAACAGCCGAAAAACCTGACGGTCACCTATAAGGAAGACGGCGCGGAAAAGACCGCCGTCATCAAGGAAAGAGCCAAAGGCATCATCCTGCCCGGCGGCCTCGAAGCCGCGCAGGAACTCAAGCTCCTCAAAGCATTTTACGGCACCGGGAAAGAGTGGAAAGATGTCACGGACAAAGCGACCGAAGCCGTCGCCAACAAAACCAACCTGACCGTGAACAACACCGTCCTCGGCCCGGACCCGGCCCCGAAAAAGCGGAAAGAACTGTTCGTCATTTACACGGTCAACAACGAAATCAAGACCCTCAGCATCCTCGAGACCAAGCAATTGACCCCGGACTCCTTCACCGCCAAATAACGTTTTCACTTTGCCGCTTCCAATATTGCGGGGTCAGGTGGAGCCGTATCGGCGGAAACTGTTTTTCGTGGACAAAGAGTCAGTCGGTGCGGGGGCCGTAGTAGATGTCGCTCAGGCGCAGGGCGGGCGGCGGCAACGCTTCGCTCGCAAGGAATGCGCGGACCAGAGCGCCGGCTTCATTTATGCCGCCGCGTTCGACCCAGTAGATGTCGAGGCCCTCGCGCTCCATTTTGCGGAACCAGATGTCCTGGCGCTTGGCGAACTGGCGGATTTTGGCCAGCAATGTGTCGCGCATGGTTTTGCGGTCGAGTTTTTCCTGCAGGAACTGCGCCACCATACGGTATTCGAGGCCGAAAAACTCCAGCCGTTCCCAGCTGGCGCCTTGTTCGTGAAGGCGGCGGATTTCGTCGATCATGCCGGAATCGAGACGCTGGTCGAGGCGTTTCTCGATGCGCTGATGGATTTCGCTGCGCGGATAATACACGCCGAGCACCAGCGGTTCAAAGGTTGGAAACGACGGAATCTGCGCTTCCTCCACGGACGATTTTTCCAGCCGCCGCAGCAGTCGCTCGCTGTTGCTGCGCTCCGCGCCGGAGAGCGACGCAAACACGGCGGGGTCGAGGCGCTTCGCCAGTTCTTCGACCGGCAGCTTGCGCAGCTCGTCGCGTTCCTCGAAATCGGGCTTAACGCCCTGCAGTTCATAGCGCCGCAGGATCGCGTCCAGATACAGCGCGGTGCCGCCGCAGAAAATCGGCAGTTTGCCGCGCTGCAGAATATCAAGGAAGGCAGCGGAAGCCTCTTCCAGAAAGCGTTTCAGGTGGTAGATTTCGGAGGGGTCCGCGACGTCGATCAGGTGATACGGGATATCGCCGTACTCCTCCAGGTCCTTGCCGGTACCGATGTCCATGCCGCGGAAAACCTGCCGCGAATCGACGCTGATGATCTCGCCGTTGAACTGCCGCGCCAGTTTCACGACCAGCGCGGTTTTGCCGCTCGCGGTGGGGCCGGTGATGATGATTCCTTTGTCAAATTTGTCCATAATGCCAAAAAAGCTTTCGAAAAAGTTTTACTTTTGAATACAACGTGTTATATTATGCAATTAAGTTTTGTATAATAATTAAGTTACAGCGGAAAAATGGAAAAGCAACGTACGTTAAAGAAAACTGCGGTACTTTCGGGCATCGCCCTGCATACCGGAGTCCGGGCAACCCTGAAAATCAATCCGGCACCGGCGAACCACGGCATCATCTTCCGCCGCGTCGACCTGGCGGATAAGCCGATGATTCCGGCGCTCGCCACCAATGTGGTCGACGTCCGCCGCGGCACCACCATCGCTGTCGGCAAAGGCGCAGTCAGTACCGTCGAGCATATCATGGCTTCGCTGCACGCGTGCTGCGTGGACAACGCCGTGGTGGACATGGACGGCCCCGAGCCGCCGATCGCCGACGGCGGCGCCCTGCCCTACATGGAAGCGCTCCTGGAGGCCGGTTTCGAGGAACAGGACGCCGAGGCCCAGTACTGGACCGCTTCGGAAATGCTGTATGTGGAGCGCGGCGAGACCAAGATGGTCATCACGCCGTGCGATGAATTCCGGCTCAACTGCCTCACATCGTTCAAAGGCGTGCCGAACGATCCGCAGTATCTCTCGCTGGTGGTCACTCAGGAGAGTTTCCTGAAGGAGCTGGCTCCGGCACGGACGTTTGTCAATTATTCGGACTTGAAAGTACTTTTTGAAATGGGATTGTGCAAGGGGGGAAGCCTCGACAATTCGGCTATTATCCATAACGGAGCGATCATCTGCAAGGAAGATTTGCGGTTCATCGACGAAATCGTCCGCCACAAGATGCTGGATATCGTCGGGGACCTTTTCCTGTGCGGGAAGCGGGTCAAGGCCAACGTCATCGCCATCAAACCCGGCCACCCGAGCAACGTGGAAATGGCCAAAGCCATGATCGAACAAGCAAACAAAAAACAGGGGTAAAATAATATGGAAACTGGTAAAATCCTGGGCATTGCCGACATCAAGAAAATTCTGCCGTTCCGCAATCCGTTGCTGATGCTGGATCGCGTGCAGGTGGAAAGCGAAACCAAACTCACCGGAATGAAAAATCTCTCCACCAACGAAGGATTTTTCCAGGGGCACTTCCCCAATCACCAGATCATGCCCGGCGTACTGCAGGTCGAAGCCATGAAGCAGCTCGCCCAGCTCGCCGTGACCGACAAACTCGATCCGCAGCGCAGCAGCGAGATCTATATGAAGCGCGTGGAAAAAGTCAAATTCCGCAAGCCGAACAACCCCGGCGACCGCATCAAAATTGAAATCGAAGTCAACGAAATCGCCAACGGCGAAGCCAAAGTCACCGGCAAAGTCAGCAACAAATCCGGCGTGACCTGCCAGGCCATCCTGACGCTGGCCGTGCGCCCCGCGGCGCTGCCCACCGAAATGCCGGAGCTCTGGACCGAATACGACAAGGACGCCAACACCGCGCAGGACGTTCACGGCATCATGAAATATATGCCGCACCGCTACCCGTTCCTGTTCATCGACCACATCGCGTGCAGCGAAGGCTCCCGCGTGGTGTCGATCAAAAATATCACCGCCAACGAACCGGTCTTCCAGGGCTATGTGAACGACGACCGCATGACGCTGCCGGAGTCCTACCTCTGCGAAATTGCCGCCCAGGCCGGTTGCGCCTGCATGCTGGCCCGCCCGGAGAACCAGAACAAGCTCGGTTTCTTCATGGCGATCGATGAAGCGGAAAGCCTCGCCCCGGTCATCCCCGGCGACCAGGTCATCTGCGACGCCATCCTGCCGGATACCGAGAAATCACGCTTCGGCAAGTCCTCCACCATCATGCGCGTGGGCAACAAAGACGTGTTCAAAATCACGCTGACCTTCGCCCTCGTCGACCCGGCGGAATAACAGCGGCACAACGCGGCAAATCTAAACTTTTTTGCATTTTCGCGGAATGTGGATTATATTCTCCTCCATCAACCAAGAAGGAGGAGAATTATGTCCAACATCAAAATTGCCGTCGTCTATTACTCGAAGTACGGCCATACCAAAGTGCAGGCGGAAGCCGTCCGCGACGGCGTGGCCTCGGCCGAGGGCGTCGAGGTCCTGTTCCTGACCACCGAAGAAGCTATGGCCAATATCGACAGCCTCGACAGCTGCCACGCCATGATCTTCGGCACTCCCACCTACATGGGCAACATGTCCGCCGAAATGAAGAAATTCATCGAAGCGAGCGTGGTCAAATGGGGCAAACAGGTCTGGCAGAATAAAATCGCCGGCGGCTTCACCAATTCCAGTAATTTCTTCGGCGACAAATTCAATGCGCTGATGGGGCTGATGACCTTTGCCATGCAGCAAGGGATGATCTGGGTCGGCGTCGGCGACCTCTGCGCCTCCAACGATCACGCGTCGATGAAGAGCAACGAGGGCCCGGGTGCGAACGCCATCAACCGTGTCTCCGCCTCGATCGGCCCGATCGCGTGCAGTTTCGAAGTCAAGGCACCGGAAGCACCGGGTGCGGGCGATCTCGAAACCGCCCGGAACTACGGCCGCCGTGTGGCCGAAGTCGCCAAACGCTTCAACAAATAACCCGCCACACTGTGAAAATCTGAACCACGGAATACGGAAATTTCATTTCTGTTTTCATGTATTCCGTGGTCTATTACAGAAATCAGGCTTACTGCTTCAATTTTGTTTTCATGTAAACAAGAAGCCCTTTGCAGAAATAAAATGTCCCCGGAAATAAGACGAAATACGCTCAATCACAGGGAAAATGATTTTTTCCATGTTTTTACAAAACAGGGGATTGACAAATCATGAAATCCTTGTATAATTATATGTAAACAAAGAAATCATTCACATGTTTACATGTAAACAAAAAAACAACGTACGAGGGAAAAATGAAGAAATTATTTTTCAATCAGAGAAGGGAAGACCAGGCTGAAAACATCCGCATGGGAAAGGTACGTCTTTTTACGCTCATTGAACTCCTGGTCGTGATCGCGATCATCGCCATCCTGGCGGCCATGCTGCTGCCTGCCTTGCAACAGGCAAGAGTACGGGCAAGAGCCACTCAGTGCGGCGGCCAGCTCAAAAATTTATCCTACACCATGGTCATGTATGGTAACGACGCAAACGGCTGGGGGCCGAATGCGACATATTCCCGCTATGCGGTGGAGTGGAAACGCTATGCGCTGGGTGAAGCGTTTGGAATCGGAAGTTCCGGAGAATCCGGTTCCGACCTCAAAGCCGTGATGTGCCCGGATTGGAAGGGAATCAACGTCGCCGCCGATAAGAGCGCCGGCTGCTATAATAATGACAGGATTATCTCCAGCTACAACCTTATTTATATGTTCAAAAATACTACATGCTCCAATGATAGTGATTATTTTGGCATGAGCACAAATGTTTTCAAGAAAACCGGAACGGGCTGGGTATGCCCCGTGCCGAACAGCAACTGGCTCGGTCAAAGAACCCTGCTCTACGGCAATACCTATAGAACAATAGCTAAAGCTTCCGAAGTGCCGATGATGGGCGACCTTGCCGAAGTGGCTGTCGTGGCAGGCGTAGGTACTTTCGGGACCACAGGCAAATGGCTGGCGGACGACAAATATATTGCCCTGCCGCATGGAGTCGGCAGCAACACGGTGTTCATGGATGGCCACTTATCATTTGCCCGCCAGGTCGACTATAACCGGTTCGTGCATCTCTACAACAGCAGCAACAGTCTGGGCTGGAAAAATTAAAGACAAGACTACCGGATTACAGATTGAATTTACATGATTTCATAATATGTTACATGATGTTAATCGGAGTTGATGTATAAATGGGTGTCACAATCAAAGATATCGCCAGAATCGCCGGAGTTTCGACCGCGACCGTGTCGCGCGTGATGAACAACAGCGGTTTCGTCCAGGAAGACACCCGCACAATGATCAACCGGGTCATGCTGGAACAGAGCTATGTCCCCCTGGAATCGCGACGGAAACGAATCCTGAACCGGAAGAAACCGGGCGCACAGGAATCCTACCGTTTCGCCATGGTCTGGTCGGGGGGGCTTACCGCCTCGATGGGCAACACGGCGCAGGAGATCATGCACGGTCTTTCGGAAGCCGCGAGCGGCATCGGCGCTTCGATCAATATCGAATTCGTGCCGAAAACCGGCGAAATCGCTAACTTCTGGGACCCGAAAAAGATCGACGGTTTCTTCCTCAACGGTAACTTTCCCGATGCGTTCCTGGACCGCATAAAGCATATTCCGGTCATCTGGCTGCTTCAATCCGGCTCCCATGAGTGGGGGGACCGTGTCCAGCCGGACCATTCCCAGGCGGCTTTGATGTCATGCCAGTACCTCATCGCCAGAGGCTGCAGAAACCTTTGCTGCATCAGCTGCCGGAATTATGACGAGTTTCACCGTTACTGGAAAACCCGCGAACAGGCTTTCCGCAATGCCGCGGAAGTCAGCCGCGTAAATTGCGAAGTCATTTACATGGATTGCATGGACCACCTCAATTTGCCGATGGATATCCAGAAAAGGGTCGCTCAGGATGCCGTCAGGCAGATAAAGAGCCTGAAAACCCGCCCGGACGGCATTTTCGTGGCCAACGCGCTGGGCTGGCCGCTTTATTCGGAACTGATGGCCAATGGCTTCATTCCTTCGCAGAATATCGAAATGGTGGCCGGGGACAAGGAAGTATTCGGCAGTTATTGCAACCCGGAACCGGTCCGGATCGATATCGGTACCCAGAGCATCGGCCGGGTCGCCGTGGACTCGATGATCTGGCGGCTCCGGCACCCTGACACGGTTCAACTCACCCACATGCTGAAACCTGCGCTGATCATCCCGGGCAGCAATTAAACATCGTCGCTTTCGGGGAGCAGTTCCGCTTCGAGGGCGTCGCCCAATAGACGGGCGGATTCGTCGGCGGGGAGTTCCTGCACGTTGCGCAGTTTGCGCTGAATGGCGCGGGTGCGTATTCCGGCGTTGCTGATTTCGTTGGCGGCTTGCTCGAGCTTCTTCTGGGTCTTTTCCAAGACGTCGCCGAATTTACCGAATTCGGTTTTGATGGCGCCGAGCACGCTCCAGACTTCGCTTGAGCGCTTTTCGATGGCCAAGGTCCGGAATCCCATCTGCAAGCTGTTCAGAAACGCCATTAAATTGGCTGGGCCGACCACGGCGATTTTGAAGTCGCGGTTCAAGGTTTCGAAGAGATTGCCGCGGCGCAGAATCTCCGCGTACAGGCTCTCGGTCGGCACGAACATGATGGCGAAATCGGTGGTATGGGGCGGAGCGATGTATTTGTCGTGGATCTCTCGCGCGCTCTTTTTCACGGCGGTTTCAAATGCCCGCTGGGCGCTTTCCAGATCACCGGTCTGGTTCTCATAAGCCTCGATCATGCGCTGGTAATCCTCCATCGGGAACTTGGAGTCGATGGGCAGGTAAAGCGGCTTGTCGTCGTTCGTCCGGCCGGGCATTTTCACACAGAACTCGACACGCTCGGAGCTCTCCGGCCGCACCGCCACGTTCGTATCGTACTGATCCGGCGAGAGACACTGTTCAAGGATGTTGGCAAGCTGGATTTCGCCGAGGTTGCCGCGGGTCTTGACGTTGGTCAGGACCTTTTTCAAATCGCCGACGCCGGTCGCCAGCGATTGCATTTCGCCGAGCCCTTTATGCACCTGGTCGAGCCGTTCGCTGATCAGTTTGAAGGATTCGTTGAAACGCTTCTCGACCGATTCGCGCAGTTTTTCGTCGACTACCTGACGCATTTCGTCGAGTTTCTTGCGGTTGTCCTCCTGCATGGATTTCAGGTTTTTGTCGATGGTTTCGCGGATCTGTTCGAGCCCGGCGGTGGTGGTTTTCTGAAATGCCCCGAGCTGCTGCTGCTGGCTGTCGCCCAGCAGTTTAAATGAATTCATCAGTTCGACGCGGTTCTCGCGCAATGAGTTGTTCAACTCCTCGCGGTTGCGGGCGGTTTCGTCGCGTAGCGTCCGCTCGATTTCACTGCCGCGCTGACGGAAAGCAACCTGCAGGGCGATCACGACCACCAGCAGGATTATAACAATGATCAACAAAATTTCCATAAAGTCTCCTGATAAACCACGGAATACACGGAAGATCACGGAAAATTATTTTTTAACCACAAAATACACAAAATGACACAAAATTTCTTTACGCGATTTTCTTTTTTGTGTTTTCTTGTGTGTTTTGTGGTTCTTCTCCAAAAAACTTCCGTGGTTAAAAATTCTCAGCTCCAATATACATTTTCCGGCGGATATTGCAAACCGGGTGCTTTATTTTTTGCCGACGCGAACTACATTATATGAAAACCAAGGAGCGAACCATGCTGAAACCCAGTCCCGACATGATAGCCAGACACCTCGAAACCCTGGTCGACAAAATCGGCATCCGCCTGGCCGGTTCCGACGCCGAAAAAGCCGCCGCCCAATACGCTGCCCAGGAATTTCACAAATACGGCGCCGAACCCGACATGGAGACCTTTCCGGTGCGTCAGCGCATGATCGACTCGGAGGAGCTCGAGATCAAAACCGGCAAGCAGAAGTCCGTGTTTCCGTGTTCACTGCTGGGCTCTTCGCCGGTGCCGGGAAAGACGGTGGAAGCGCCGCTGGTGTTCTTTTACGGCGAGGTGGATTATCAGCGCGAAGACCTGTCATTCCTGAAGGGCAAAGCGGTCGTGCATGTGGGCTGCCATATCAAATCGCGCGAGAATTACCGCCGCCTGATTGCCGCCAAACCGGCATTTCTGATCTTCACTGACATCCGTTATCCGGGGATCACCCCCACCGCCGACGGCCTGTTCCCGTCCTACGTGCAGGATATCGGGGCGGTGCCGAGCGTGTGCGTGGCGTATTACGACGCCTGGAACTGGCTCAAGGAGAGCGCCGCCACTGCAAAGCTGATCATCAAAGGCAAAGTGCAGCCGGGAGTCTCGCTGAACGCCATCGGCAACGTGCCGGGGAGCGACCCCGAAGCAGGCATCATTTTCACCGGCAGCCACCTCGATTCGCAGGCGTCCACGCCCGGGGCGGACGACAACGCCTCCGGCATGGCGTTCCAGCTCGAGCTCGCCCGCGTGCTGGCCCCGCTGAAACTCAAGCATACGGTGCGCCACATCGCGTTCGGGGCCGAGGAGCAGCTCTCGGTCGGCAGCGTGTCTTACGTGCGCAAGCACCGCGCGGAAATCGAGAAATACGGCAGATTCATGTTCAATGCCGACAGCTGCGGCTCGCGCCTCGGCTGGACCGTGATTAACTACAACGGTCCGAAAAACATCGAAGCCCTGCTCGCGCCGGAGCTGCAAAAGCTCGACCTGTACGCCAATTACACCACCGACGCCATCCCGTTCACCGACCAGTTTCCGTTTGTGATGTGCGGCGTGCCGGGGCTGTGGCTCTACCGCCCGAACTGCGCCTCGGGGCAATGGTACCACCACCGCGCCGAGAACGACCTTGAGGTGATCTCGCCGGAAGTCCTCGCGTCCTACGTGGAAGCCGCGGCCAACTTCATCGTCAAGATTTCGCGGGCCGACAAGTTCCCGATCCGCCGCATGATCCCGCCCTCTCAGATGAAGCAGTTCAACCACGCCTGGCAGGACTTCTTCGGCGGCTGGTAAATAATTCCTGGTAGGGCACTCTCTCCGTAGAGCGCCGTTCATTCCGGCCCGTCTGCCGGGTCGCCTGTGTCGACAGGATATTCGGCCCGAGGAGAACGGCTGCCTACGGAAAGGCAGCCCTACCCGGAGAAAATGCGGGCACAAAAAAACCGTTGCGGTGTTGGCCGCAACGGTTTTTTCTTAATAAACTGAAACCAGCTTATTATTTGGCGTTTTCGTTCTTCTTCAGCACGCCGGCTTCGAGAAGCTTGTCAATCAGGTTCTGCATGGAGTTGAACATGTTGAGGAAGCCCTGCGGAGGCATGATGATGCGCTCATTGACCACCGGAGTCGGGTTGGCTTTGCCTTCCGAATCGGGCTGGAGAGTGACAAAGTCGTAGCGAACCATGCCGCCAGCAAAGTGAATTTGTCCGATTCCGTCCGCGAAAATCTCAGTCTTCTTGTCCATTTTTCTTTACCTTTCTTTTTTGGGCGGCAAAATGCCGTCTGTTCCTAAAAACGCAATGCTTTATTATAGCATTTCAAACTATATTTGCAAGTATATCCTACATTACCTTTCTGTAATGGATTACTTCCCTTCTTTTTCGAGGCGCGACACCATGTGAAGGCACTTCTTCGGGCAGGCTTCGACGCAGGCCGCGCACAGAATGCAGCGGAAGCGCTCGAACTGCCACGACTGGTCCGGCTTCTTGGTCACTTTGATCGCATTCGCGGGGCATTTGCGCTCGCAGATGCCGCAGTAAATGCACTTGTCCTCTTCAATCACCAGTTTGCCGCGCTCACCCTCGAAACTCGGGCGGACTTCAAACGGGTAATTTCTGGTATAGGGCTTGCTGAACGTATTCGCCACAATATCTTTTAAAATGGTAAACAATCTTATGCTCATGATTAACGCTCCGTACAACTGACACAGGGGTCGACCGACAAAATAATCACCCCGACATCCGGCAGGGTACAACCGATCAGCATGCCGAGCAGCGGCGACAGATTGGCGAATGTGGGAGTGCGGACACGCAGGCGGTCCAGCTTGTCTTTGCCGCTGGACTTGAAGTAATACAGCACTTCGCCGCGAGGCTGCTCGGCGCGGATCACCGCTTCGCCCGCGGGCGGATTGCCCTTGAACGGGGTTTTCAGCTCCGAATCCGGCAGGCGGTCGAGGGCCTGGCGAACCAGTTCGAGGGACTGCGTGAGCTCGCGAGCCCGGACTTTGGTACGGGCATAGGAGTCGCAGTCGTTCTCGACCACCGGCTGGAAGCCGAGTTCGCCATAAGCGCAATACCCGGTCATGCGGTGGTCCATGGCGAGGCCGCTGCCGCGGGCGGTGGGCCCCACGGCGCCGCATTCCTGGGCCGTTCTCGGCTCCAGCACGCCCACGCCGACCAGGCGCTTCTTGACGCTGTAATCGTCAAGCAGCACCGGCAGCAGTACCTTCAGGTCCTTTTCCACAATCGCCAGCTTGTCGAGGACGAATTTCTTCTGTTCTTCGTTGATGTCCTTGCGGACGCCGCCGATGCAGCAGCTGCCGAGCATGATGCGGGCGCCGGTGGTATACTCCATGGCATCCAGGATATGCTCGCGGGTGCGCCACAGCTGCATAAAGAGGTTTTCAAAACCGAACGCGTCGGCCAGCAGCCCGGTGGCGAGCAGATGGCTGTGCATGCGGTGGAGTTCGCTCCAGACCACGCGGAGATAATTGGCGCGGGGCGGAACCTTCAGGTCCATCAGCTCCTCGATGCCCTCGCAATAGCAAAGCGAATGGATGAAGCTGCAGATGCCGCAGACACGCTCGATCAGATAAGTATCCTGCTGGAAATCCTTTTTCTCCGCCAGTTTTTCCAGCCCGCGGTGCACGTAGCCGAGCACCGGCAGGGCGGACATGACGCGTTCTTCCTGCAACACCAGACGCAATTGAATCGGCTCCGGCAGCACCGGATGCTGCGGCCCGAAAGGTACGACCATACTCATGCTTGACCTCCGATTTTTTCTGTTTCCACGATACTGACGCCGACGCCGGGAACCCGGCAGAACGGCTTCAACGGCGCGTCGGCCGAGAGGATGAAGCGATCCTGGTAGTCGAGGTTCAGGCCGCTGATGATAATGCCGAACAGGTCCTGGATTTCATTTTCCACGATGAACGCGGGAGGGCAAATGGCGGAAATGCTGGGCAGCGCCTTGCCTTTTTCCAGCTTCAGCTGAAAGTTGGTCAGCTGATAATCCAGGTCGAAATGATAATAAATGTCGAAATGGGTGTCGGAGTCGACCGCCGTCATCGTCACGAACCGGTAATTGCGCGGCAGCAGCGAGGCGATCTTTTCGATCATGTTTTCGAGGGTGATTACTTCAGTTACAGTCATCATTATGACACCGCCTTGGTTGTTTCTTCGGTGGTGGGGATGGTTTCCGGCTGGGGGGCCGGACGGACGATCTTTACGGGCTGCTGAGCCGGAACGGTTTCGGTCTCGATCCGTTTTTTCGCCAGGATGCCGACGGCTTCAACGATGCCGTCGATCATGGCTTCCGGGCGGGGCGGGCAGCCGGGGACGAACACGTCCACCGGGATCACTTTGTCGATGCCGCCGAGCACGTTGTAGCAGTCGGCGAACACGCCGCCGGTGGCGCCGCAGACGCCCATGGCCACGACGACCTTCGGCGAAGGCATCTGGTCGTAGACGTTTTTCAGCACGCGTTTGTTGCGGTGGTTGACCGATCCGGTGACCACCAGCACGTCGGCGTGTTTGGGATTGCCGACATGGAGCACGCCGAAGCGTTCCACGTCGTACATCGGGGTCAGGCAGGCGAGAAATTCAATATCGCAGCCGTTGCAGCTGTTGCAGTTGAAATGCACCACCCAGGGGGATTTTGCAGTAGCTTTGGTCATAATATCAGCTCCATAACCAGATCAGGTTTGCCAGTGCCAGCGTCAGCGGCACGGTCCACATATAACGCACCATCCAGCCGGCCGGCAAACGCGAAAACGCATTGTCGACGACCAGGATGAAGATAAACACGACCGTTTCCAGCAGCAGCCCGATCCACAGGTTGGTGTGCCAGAAACACATGATCAGCCCGAAGAAAATCGCGACTTCGAAGAAGTGCGCAATCTCGAGGATGCCGAGGAACGGGCCGGAGTATTCCAGCGTCAGCCCCTTGACGATTTCCTGGTGCGCATGGTGCGAGGAAGCCACGTCGAACGGCGATTTGCCAAGTTCGATGATGACCACGCAGACGAACGCCAGGAACAACAGCGGCATGGAGATCAGCAGCGGCTGCGGATTCGCCATCACTTTCGACGCCAGGAAGCTGTTGTCGCGCAAATTGATCGCCAGGATCAGCACCAGCAGCACCGGTTCGTAGGCCAGGATCTGCATGATTTTGCGCTGGCTGCCGATCCAGCTGTAGGGCGAGCGCACGCTCATGGCCCCGAGAATCAGGCTGATCGACGCAAACGCGTGAATCAGCAGGATCATCAGCAAATCCTGCCCCTGCATCAGCATGACCAGCACCAGAACCATAAAGGCGAGGTGCAGAAACGCATACATGATCTGCGGCCGGTGCAGTGCGATCGGTTCTTTGCCGAAAAGCTTGAAGAGGTCGTAGAACGGCTGCAGGAGCGGCGGTCCCATGCGGCCCTGCATGCGGGCGGTGACTTTACGGTCGATCCCCATGATCAGCCCGCCGAGGACGGGGGCCAAAACGACCGCCGAAACGGTCAGGAGATGTTTATTGCTCAGTATTTCAATGATTTTTTCCATGTTCTATTCTCTCCATCATCGATTTGCTATGCTCAGTCCGATCAGCGCGATGATGATCAGCCAGGCGGCCCAGTTCAAACACCGGGTCGTCCACTTTTCGTTGACAATACCGCGGAAGTACATACTCGATATGACCGTATGCTCCACCCGGTCGTAAATGGAGTGGAAGTCATAGGACCGGACGTCGTCTTCCGGATTCAGTTTGTCGATATCCACGTTTTCGCCGCACAGGAACGGCAGCCGGACGTTTTCCGGGCGGAACCGACGCCAGAACGCGAAGTAATAAACCACCAGCGCCAGCGCCATAAAGGCGAAGATGATCAGCGACGGATAATAGAACTGCTCGACTTCATTGAACGTCTCCCAGTTCACGTTTAAAAAGTTGCCGAAAACGCCCCGCGCCATCGGCGAGAACACATTCACGAAAATCCACATCGTGCACAAGCCGGTGCCGACCACCAGCAGCCCCATGATCGACAGCGACAGCCGGACCGACGCCGAGATCTTCTCCTTGGGCATGTGCTGGTGATAACCGGTATTCTGCATCCGGCCGATCCACTTCGCCCAGAAGAACACCGTCAGCGCACTGCCGATGACCATGAAGATGAAAAGCAGCGGCGAGCGGATGGTGGCCTCGATCGCCAGCCATTTGCTCAGCAGCATGCCGAAGGGCGGCAGCAGCATCGACATCATGCCGAGCAGCGCCATCTGAGTGGTAAAGGGCATTTTGAACAGCATGCCGTCCATGGCTTCGATGTCGCGGCTGCCGATTTTCTGTTCGATATTGCCCACGCAGAGGAAGAGCAAACCCTTGGAAATCGCGTGGAACGTGATGATGGCCAGCCCGGCCGCGTAAGCGAGCGGGGTATTCAACCCGGCGCAGGCGACCACCAGCCCGAGGTTCGAGATCGTCGAATAAGCGAGCACCTTTTTGGCATTGCTCTGGGTACAGGCCAGCAGCGCGCCGCCGACAAACGTCAGCGCCCCGGAAAAGGCCACCATCATCAGCGCTTTCGGGTGGTCATAGAATCCCGGCGTAATACGCATCACCAGGTAAACCCCGGCCTTGACCATGGTTGCCGAGTGCAGCATGGCCGACACCGGCGTGGGGGCCACCATGGCGCCCAGCAGCCAGCTCTGAAACGGAAACAGCGCCGACTTGGTGAAGGCGGCCACGCAGAGCAGGATCGCCGGTACCAGCGTCAGGGTGTTTTTCTGAAAAATCTCTTCGAAGCTCTCGCCCCCGATCCGTGTTTTGATCAGGAAAACGGCGAAAATCAGGAGTGTGCCGCCGAAACTGTTGATCAGCAGCGCGCGGGTGGCGTTCACCTTGCGTGCGATACCGCCGTCCTGGCCGATCAGCGCGTACGAGCACAGCGTGGTCGCTTCCCAGAAGAACGAGAAAAACGACAGGTTGTTCGACACCACCAGCCCGCTCATGAACCCGAGAAAGCCGATAAAGAAGAAAAAGAAACGGCCCAGCGAACCGGCCCCGGGCGGGGCGTGGTGCTCGTGCTGCTTCATGTAGCCGATGGCGAAAATCAGGATCGTCGAACCCACCACGCAGGTCACGATCAGCAGGATTCGGGCCAGATTGTCGATCTGGAACAGAATCAGCTCATGGTGTTCGGCCGGAGGGATGAAATAACACGCGGTCACCATCAACAGCTGAAGCACCCCCATCAGGATGATCCAGACGTTGCGGATTTTGATCGCCACCCCCAGGATGATCGCCACCATGATAAACTCCAGCGCGCTCCCGACCCAGTCCAGGTTCGGCGCCACCGCATAGGTCCAGACCCCGTCCGGGGCCTGGCGGGTCAACACCACCAGCGCCACTCCGCATACCGCTACCGCCAACGCACTGAAAACGATCAGCACACTTCGCGCCCCGCTGGATTTAACCAGCCAGGCGAGAGTGCCGCAGATCAGAGGCAGGCCCAACAGGCAAAATAATACGTACTCTGTCATTTTTTGCTTTCTTCTCTTTTATGTTTGATCAAATTCTGCAAATATTCAATCCAGCAGTCCAACCCGAGGCCGCTCTTCGCGGAGACCTCGATGGTCCGGACTGTCCGGTTAGCCAGGGAAATATTTTTCAGGCAGAGTTCGCGGTTCCAGCCGAGAACTTCCGCCAGGTCCATTTTGGTCAGCAGCACCACATCCGCCGCAGCGAACAAGGCGGGGTACTTGACCGGTTTTTCTTCGCCTTCCGGGGTGGAAAGCAGCGCGACTTTGTGGTCCTCCCCCAGGTCGAACGCCGTCGGGCAAACCAGGTTGCCGACGTTTTCGATGATCAGGAGTTCGGTACCTGCCGGTATCGCATCGGAGAGAACGCGGGCGACTTGCTCCGCGCTCAGGTGACAGCTGTCAAGGGTCTGGATCTGGGTGACTGCCGCGCAGTACTTGCGCATGCGCTCCGCGTCCAGCTCGCCGTACTGGTCGCCCACGATGACCGCGGCCCTGGTGCCCTGCTGCTTCAGCAGCTCCAGCGTCCGCTCGAGCAACATGGTCTTGCCGGAGCCCGGTGACGAAATCAAATTCAGCACCGCCATGCCGTGCTTCTTGAAATACGCCCGGTTGGCCGCCGCCGTTTCATCGTTCGCGGCCAGAATCGCCGTTTCCAGAGCCACGGTTTTGGTGTGGCTGTGGGTATAAGGGTGGCCGTGCTCATCATAATGGACATGCTCATGATCGTGATCATGCTCATGTTCATGATGATGATGGTGCGGCGCACCGCCTGAACATCCGCAATTCTTACACATTTTCTTCAATCTCAATATGTTTCATGATTAATTCGCGACCTCCGTCGCGCACCAGTATCTCCCGTTTGCACGCGGGACACTCCAACGTCAACTTTTCCGCCTTCACCTTTTCGCCGCATTCGCTGCAGCGAAATGACAGAGGCAGAACCTCGATATCCAACATGCAGCCTGCAAGCTGCTCATTTCCGTTCACCGCCAGCGCCATCGGCCAGACGTCCCGGAGCGCTTCCGGGTCGACTCCGCCGAGGCGGCCGATCGCCAGCGCCAGCTTTTTCACTCTGCCGCCATGTTCCCGCTGGTAGCGGTCAATGGTGCCCAGCAGGGCTTCGGCCACCGACAACTCATGCATCAGCAGATCCTCGGCAGTTGATCGTTTTCCGGCTGGATCATCAGCCTGCGCCCGCCGTATTCACCGCGAATCGTCACTTTGCCCGCTTCGAGATTAACCGTACCGATGCGCGCCGCATGTTCGCTGCCGGGCAGCATGTCCCGCCAGGCCTTGACGATGCCATCGGCGTATTGCGGGTCGACGATCATTACGATCCGCCCTTCGCAGGCGGAAAACAATAGATCGACCCCGAGCATTTCCGCCACGGTCTTCGAACCGGCGGAAACCGGCAGCACACTTTCGTCGATCTCGATGCCGAATCCGGTTCCCTCGATGATCTCCTGAAGCACTCCGCCCACGCCGCCGCGCGTGGGGTCGCGCATAAACTTAATACCATCGCCGCCAAGGCCAGAAGCCAATGCGAATTGGGGTTTGACGCACATGCAATCGCTGACCACGCCGTCACCGCCGATGCCGTGCCGCGCCGCCAGAATCGCCATGCCGTGATCGCCGATCGTGCCGCTGACCAATACCGCGTCGCCGTCTTTAATCCGGTGGCGACCAAGGTTGAGGTTCATATTTATGCCGATTCCGCTGGTATTCAGAAAAATACCGTCGGCGGCTCCGCGCGGCACCACTTTGGTATCGCCGGTAACGATCTGAATCAGGCATTCTTCCGCCGTCTTTTTGACCGAATCCAAGATCCGGCCCAGTTCCTCGCGGGAAAATCCCTCCTCGATAATCATCGATAAACTCAAATATTCAGGGTGTCCGCCCGCCATACAAATGTCGTTCGCGGTACCGCACACCGCCAGCTTGCCGATGTCGCCGCCGGGGAAAAATCGCGGCGTAACCACGAAACTGTCGGTCGAAAACACCAAATCCTCCAGCACCGCAGCATCGGGGAGTTCCGCCAGCGGCCCCTTGCCGAAACGGCTCAGGATTTCCGCTTTGATCAGCTCGTTGCCGGCTTTGCCGCCGCCGCCGTGCGCCATGGTAATCATATCGCCACCTGCCCGTAACGGTACGCCGCCGCGCAGGCGCCCTCGCTGCTGACCATGCACGAGCCCACCGGATGCTCCGGGGTGCATTTGCCCGCAAAAAGCGGACACGCGTCCGGCATCAGATGGCCGCGCAGCACTTCGCCGCAGCGACAGCCGTTTTTCGCCGTTTCCACGGCCCCGAATTTCAAATCATATTTGCATGCGGCGTCAAATGCCGCGTATTCCGCACGGATTTTCCAGCAGCCGCCGGGCACGATGCCCAGGCCGCGCCATTCGCCGTCCGCCGCCTCAAAATAACGGTCGATCAGCTTCAGCGCGGTTCGATTGCCCTGCGGTGCGACCAGTTGCGGATAATTATTTTTCACGGCGCACTCGCCATTGATAATCATTTCGAGCAGCATTTTCAGTGACTGCAAAATGTTTTCCGGTTCGAACCCGGACACCACGCCCGGCAGCGACAGCCCCCGGTAGCCCGCCTCGCCGACAATCGAGCCGACATGCCCCGGCAGCAGGAATCCATTCAGCCCGGTTTCCGAGTCGGACGCCAGCTCATTGAGCACGGGATATAAATGCTTGAAGTCGGAAAGAATGGAAAAATTGCTCAGCTTCCGCTCGACCGCGCTTTCCAGCACTGCCGCGCCCACGGCCGCCGTCGGCTCGAAACCCACCGCCGCCAGCACGGTTTCCGTCTGCGGGTTGTTCACGGCGAACTCCAGCGCTTCCTCGGGCGAGTAAATCACCAGCAGCCCGCTTTCGTCAATGAGCCTGCCGTGACTGCCGGGAATCTTCAGCAAATCGCCGAAAATCGCAGTTTTCACGCCCCGGCGGTTCAGCTCGATCGCGTGGTCGATGAACGACGACGAGGAAACACAGACCGGGCAGCCGGGCCCGGAGAGGAGTTTGATGTTCTCCGGCAGCAGCGCGCGCAGCCCGGAACGGGCGATCGCCATGCTGTGGCTGCCGCACACTTCCATCAAATTGACTGAATGCCGAAGCTTGGCGGACAACTCTTGGAATGTGTCGCGCCAGAATGTCGTCGCTGTTTTCATGGTTGCTCCAGCGCCGCCTGTAATTCATTCATGATCCGGATATTTTCCAACGCCGATTCCTCCGAAAGCTTCTCGATTGCATAACCCGCGTGCACCAGCACGTAGTCGCCCAAGCTATACTTTTCCAGCAGCCGCAGACTCACGCGGCGCTCGACACCCGCGCATTCCACGATGCCGTGTTGCTCCGGCAGCAATTCTTTGATTTTCATTGGAAATGCGATACACATAGCTAAAATCCGTTTAAAAAAACTAAATCAAATAATGTACACCCGAAATGCGAAAATTCAAACCCGCCCACAAACATTGGCCGACGGAAACCCCCGCATCATTCGGCGGCACCCGCCCCGGGATGAATGCCTTGAGCCCCCGCTCCTCCAGCAATCCGGCGGTGAGCCCGGTCAACAACCGGTTCTGGAACACCCCGCCGGTCAAAATCACCGTGTCGCAATTCTGTCTCCCCAGGCCGAACTCCACCATTTCCAGCGCCGCCGCCGCCACACTGCGGTGGAAGCTCAGCGCCGGGCTGGCCGACTTCACATGTTCACGGAAAAGCGGCGACCAATCCACATACAGGACGCCGTCACGCTCGCTGCTCGCCCACGGATAGCGGACACCGTCCCAATCCTTCTCGCGCCGCGCCTGCGTTTCCAGCCGGATCGCCCCCTGCCCCTCGTAACTGATCCGCCTCGGCGCGGCCCCGGCCAACGCCGCAAACGCGTCGAACAATCGGCCTGCCGCGTGGCTGAACGGCGCATTGAGGTTCTTCCGGCACTGCAAAGTGATTTCCGGGTCGGTATCAAGTCCCGCCGCGTAGAGCCGCCCCGCCAGCTGCCGCCACGGCTCGCGGATCGCCAGCTCCCCGCCGGGCAGCGGCACCGCTTCCCAGGTGGCGAGCCGCCGGCCACCCTCGCGGCTGACATACAGCAGCTCCGCGCCCCAGAGCTTGCCATCCGGGCCCAGCCCATTGCCGTCGAACACCAGCGCCAGCGCTTTTTCCCGGCCGCTCTCCAGCAGCCCGGCTAATGCGTGAGCGTAATGATGCGGCACCCGGACGCATGGCACGCCGAGCTTCGCCGCCAGCCGTTCTCCGTAGCGCGTACTGTAATAATCCGGGTGCAGATCCACCGCCACCGCGTCGGGGGTTTTATTCAGCTGCGACAATGTCTGATTCAACGCTTTTTCCCAGCCCACGGCCACGTCCGCGTCTTCCAGGTCGCCATGATGCAGCGACATCAGGAGATAGTCCTTCCCGGCCATGGCAAACGTGTTTTTCAATGCCCCGCCCAACGCCAGAACATTGCGTTCAACCCCCGGTTTGAGGTCCAGCGCCGACCAGCGGCAGCCGCGCCCGCAGCGCCAGTATTGCACTTTGCGGCCATTCTCCACCGCCACCGAATCGTCGTGCCGCCAGTAAATATTCCGGTTATGATCGAGGATGCAGTCCACCCCCTGCAACTGCAGCGCCGCCTCCTTGCCGCTCAGCGCCGGCGGCTCCGAGAAACGGTTGCCGCTGGTCACCACCAGCAGATCGCCGCTGAAACCGTTCATCAGCAATTCGTGCAGCGGCGAGGACGGCAGCATGATCCCGATCTCCTGCGGATTGTCGGGGTTTATCAGCTCAAGCGGTGCCGCCGTCCACGTGCAAAGTACAATCGGCGCCGCCGGCGACGAAATCAACTCTTCCTGCAACGGCGTGAGCTCGCAATATTTTTTGACCGTTTCCAGCGAACGCGCCATCAGCGCCAACGGTTTTTCCGGGCGCTTTTTGAAGCCGCGCAGCCTCGCCACCGCGTCGGCATTGCGCGGGTCCGCCAGCAGTTGAAAGCCCCCGACGCCCTTCAACGCCGCGATCCCGCCCGCCTCGAGCACACCCAGTAATTCATCCAGCGACGGCCTCAGGCGCGGCCCGCATTCCGGACAGCTGATTCCCTCGATATGGAAACGGCGGTCCGCCGGGTCATCGTACTCACTACGGCATTTTTCGCACAAGGGAAAGGCCTGCCACGCCGTGTTCGCCCGCTCATACGGCAGCGAACGAATCACCGAGGCGCGCGGCCCACATTCGCCGCAACTGTTAAAAGGGTAGCGGTAGCGACGATCGGCAGGGTCGTTCATTTCCGCCCGGCACCGCGGACACATCGTCAGGTCGGGCGGCGTCAACAGATTCACTCCGGAGCCGGTATCATCGACCAGAATCCGGAATTCCCCGGCGGTCCGCTCGATCGCGGAGTCCTCGAACTCAAGCGGCATTTCCAGCCGCGCCCCCGGCGGCAGCGCCTCCGGCATGCATGCCAGACAACGCTCGACGTCCTTGCGAGGTCCCTGCAGCAGTAATTCCACCCAACCCGCGCGGTTGATCACGTGTCCGTGCAGCCCGAATCGCCCGGCCAGCCGGAACAACGCCGGGCGCATGCCGATCCCCTCGACAATGCCCCGCAAAATGATTTTACGCTGTAAGCTCGAACTCATAAAATTTTCCTCTTCCGGGAAATATACCACCGGAACCCACTTTTTTCCAGAGAAAATAGGACGTATAGGACGCATAAGACGTATAGGAAACTGCTGCTAAGCTCGAAATGCCTATTCTTTCCTCCTATAGGTCCTATTTTGTCCTATGCGTCCTATCTCTTAAAAAAACTTAGACATTTCTAATTTTTCTATTTGCATTTCTCACAAATCCATATTATAATATAGTTATTCGAAGCTAAAATTTTTTAACCCGCTAATTAGACATAGCTAATTATGAATTTCAAATGTCACAGTCATTATGAGAGCCTGCTGAAATATCTGCTGGTAAAAACCGCTCCGGTACTCGGCGGTATCAAACCGGCAGTCTTGCTGCGTCTCAATAACTGCCCGCATTTGAAAAGTTCCGATCATTACCGCATTTTCTGCCGTCATCACGATATCCTGATCCGTCAACTGAAACTGCAGTGCATGATCATGAAGCACGACGATATCAACCTCCAGATACTGTTCTACGACGCCAATGTCCTGTGGAACCACCTGAATCAGCCACAGCACCGGCAATTGCTCCACGAAAACGGCTACGCCAGGTGCGATAACCTCGAAGCATACCTCAGCGAACTCCGGAACCGCTTCGCCAATGGTCAATTTCCTCACGAAATCGGGCTGTTCCTGGGTTATCCGCTGAAGGACGTGCGCGGCTATATGGCCCATGGCCGCGATTATGTGCCGGTGCCCCGCGGCATGTGGCGGGTGTTCGGCGACCCCGGGGAATCGACCCGGGTCATGGCGAGCTACCGCCGCGCCGAGGAGTCCATGCGCCGCGCCATCGGCAAATGCCCGAACATCAATTTATGCATCAATCAATTTCAACAAGTAAGGATATAAGGAGTAAATTATGTCTGTAGTCAAAGTTCTATACGGCAGCAGCACCGGCAACACGGAAAATGCCGCCAAAGCCATCGCCGCCAACCTCGGCGGCGAAGCCATCAACGTATCATCCGCCAACGCGGAAACCTTCAATGCCGACTTGCTGATCCTCGGGACCTCCACCTGGGGCATCGGCGACCTGCAGGATGATTGGTACGGTCAAATCGAC
Source organism: Victivallis vadensis (assembly GCA_040394635.1). Taxonomy (GTDB): domain Bacteria; phylum Verrucomicrobiota; class Lentisphaeria; order Victivallales; family Victivallaceae; genus UBA5239. Next base: position 42,580 of record JBEBRW010000031.1, read on the forward strand.
CAGCTCGACAAAATCGATCTTACCGGCAAAAAAGTAGCTTTGTTCGGGCTCGGCGATCAGCAGGGATTCGGCGATTCCTTTATCGACGGAGTCGGCACTCTTTTCAACAAGGTCAAAGCCCGCGGCGCGGAAGTGATCGGATTCTGGAGCAGAGACGGCTACAGTTTCGGCAGTTCCACCGCGGTGGTCGACGGCAAGCTCGCCGGCCTCGCCCTCGATGATGACAACGAAAGCAATAAAACCGCTGAACGCATCGCCCAATGGTGCACTCAGCTCAAGTCCGAAGCAGGATTATAAAGATCTCCTTTTCCCAAGGGGCATATCAGGCAGGCAGAGCGGCATTGAATTTAACCCAATGCGCTCCGAGTTTAGTTTAACCGCCGCCGAGCCGGTCTGATATGCCCGATTTTTTGCCTTAAGGCTCGAAGATGTCGATGACTTCCTGCATGTGCTTGACGATGGCGAGCTTCTGCGGACAGGCCGATTCGCAGCTGCCGCATTGCATGCAGTGGCCGGCGGTCTTGCCGCTGACCCACGGGTTGGTGCCGATCTGACGGTAACGGTCAAAAGCGTGGTGCTTGAATTTGTAAATCTTGTAGTAGATCAACGCCTCCAGCGCCACCGGAATATTGATGTCTTCCGGACAGGCCGGACGGCAATAGCCACAGCCGGTACAATAAAGTTTACTCAATTTCTTGCAGTCTTCGCTGATCTGCGCCAGAGCGTCGAGCTCGCAACGCGAGAGCGGTGCGGCGGAACCGGCCACCCGGGTATTTTCGTCGACCATGGCCTTGTCGCTCATGCCGGAAAGCGCGCAATGCAAATCCGGGTGCGTCAGCACGAACCGCAGCGCCAGCTCCGGCGTGGTCATGGTCTCACCGAGTGCGTCCTCGAACACCCCTTCGGCAAAGGCCAGCCTGCCGCCGCCGACCGGCCCCATGGCCACCGTACCCAGTCCCTTCTGCGCCGCGTACGAAATCATCGCCGCGTTGGACACGTCCAGAATGTTGTATTGGCACAACACCGAGGCGAATTCGCCGGTGTCGACCAGCGTTTTCATGGCCTCCGGCTTGTCGTGAAACGAAAACGACAGATTCTTGATCAACCCTTCGTCCCTGGCTTTGGCCGCCGATTCGAAAATCTTGAATTCCTTGATCTCCTTGTTCAGCGTCTCCCCACCGATGCCGTGCAAGTGATAAAAATCGATATATTCCACCCCGAGTTTTTCCAGCTGGTGATCAAGAATCCGCCGGAAATCGCCGACTTCCTTCACCTGTCCGAGCGGGATTTTGGTGGCAAGCTTCACTTTTTCGCGCCAGTTGTTGCGCTTGAGCGCCCGGCCCACCGCCACTTCGCTGAGGGCATGAGAATACATGTAAGCAGTATCCACGTAGTTGATTCCCTTTTCGAATCCGTAGCAGAGCAGGTCCACCGCCGGTTCCAGATCGACTTCGCCTTTCACCTCGGCCGGGTCCGGGATCGGCAGCCGCATCGCACCGAAACCGAGCGCGGAAATTTTGAATCCGGTCTTGCCAAAATCTCGATATTGCATGATATTTCGTCTCCTGACTATTTGTCACAATATACACGTTACTTTTGAAGAGGTCAAATTGATTTACCAATCAATCCATCGGACCGGGTTGAATTTTCCGCATTCGCGATGTAATTTTACCGCAATAAAAAATTAAGGATAAATTATGTCTGACCTGACCCGCCTGAGCCTGTCTCTTGAAGATTCGCTGTGCCGGAAGCTGGACGATATGGTCCAGCAGCACAATTACCGCAACCGTTCGGAATTCATCCGCGACCTGCTTCGCGACAAGCTGGTCGAGGAGCAATGGGCGCAATCCCGCGAAGTTCTGGGCACGATCACGCTGGTATACGACCACCATCAGCGCGGGTTGAACGCCGCCCTGACGCAGATCCAGCACGATTCCCATGCGCACATCCTGGCCGGCACCCACGTGCACCTGAGCCACGAAATCTGCGCCGAAATGATCATGCTGACCGGTTCCCCCGACGATGTGAAAAAGCTCTTCACCGAACTGCGAAAGCCGAAAGGAATTCTCCACGCGGTGCTGAGCATGAGCTCCACCGGCAGTGAATTAGTGGATAGTTGACAGTTGACAGTTGACAGTTAAAAAGAAATTCGCCGCCGGGTGCTACCCGGACGTGATGCAACGACGGAACGTTGCCCGCCACTCAGGCGGAACAAATTGTAAGCCGCAGGCGCTATGGGAGAAATCACCACCCGGACGGAAGTGAGGTTGAAAAACGTGAAACCGTTTTTTCAACATTGAACGGAAGGCCGGAAAAGCTTTAGAACGGCCACTTGAGCAGTGTTGAGCCCCAGGTGAGGCCGCCGCCGACCGCGGTCAGAAGCACCGTCTGGCCCTTCTTCAACAACTTCTGCTGCACCATTTCGTCGAGCGCCAGTGCAATGGTCGCCGCACAGGTGTTGCCGTACAGATTGACGTTGACGAAGATCTTTTCCTTAGGAATTTTGAGGCGGTCCGCGGTAGCATTCATAATCCGGAGATTGGCCTGATGAGGCACCAGCCAATCGATTTGATCGGCGGTTACGCCGCACTCGGTCATCACATCGCGGCTGCATTCCGTCATCCAGCTGACGGCCAGACGGAAAATCGCCTGCCCATCCATCTTCAGGAAATGCATATGCTGGTCAACCGTGTCGTGGGTGGCCGGCGTACCGGAGCCGCCCGCCGGAATCAGCAAACGGTCCAGATGGGTACCGTCGGAACCAAGCTTACAGCCGATGAAGCAGTCTTCGACATCCTCGCCGCCGGCCAGCAGCACCGCCGAAGCAGCGTCGCCGAACAGCACGCAGGTGTCGCGATCGGACCAGTCGACCACGGCGGACATTTTTTCCGCCCCGACCACCAGTACCCGCTTCAGCTTCGGGTTCGCGACCATAAACGACCGCGCGGTTTCCAGACTGTAAACAAATCCGGTACAGGCGGCCTGAACGTCGAAACAAAATGCTTTGGTATTGCCGAGCTTGCGCTGCAAAGCGCAGGCCGTACTCGGAAAAGTAAATTCGGGCGATGTGGAAGAAAGCACGATCATATCCACGTCTTCCGCAGCCGTGTGGCCCATGGCCAGCGCCCGGCGGCACGCTTCGACACCGAGGTCGGAAACCTGCTGCTCCGGCGCGGCAATGCGCCGCTCGACAATTCCGGTCCGGGTCCGGATCCACTCATCGTTGGTTTTGACGATCTTCTCAAGATCGAAATTCGTCATTATCTTTTCCGGCGTATACGAGCCGGTGCCAATTATCGATATCCCCATCAATTAACCTACACACTGATTATTACAATACATTGATCTGTTTAAATTAACGCCAAAGTATCATTTTTTCAAGCGGACAAGAAAAATTTTTGTTCCAAATATTAACTTTCCGGACAAAAATAAAGTCTGGAAAAATTCCATATTTATTGATTCCCCGTTTGAAAAATCCGATTGAAACAGTAATATTGCATTTAATTCTGTATGAACTATAAAATAACCGGGGGGGTATCATGCCCGAAGAAGTAACAACGCAAGTGGAGGGATTGGCCACAGTCGATGGCTATGTCGTCGGAATCATCATTGCTTACGTGCTGGCGATCATGTTTGTCGGCTGGTGGGCTTCGCGCAAAGTTTCAAATATGGACGACTTCCTGGTGGCCGGGCGCAAACTGCCGCTGTGGATGGCTACCGCCACGCTGCTGGCCACCTGGTTCGGGGCGGGCTCCAGCATGGGGGTGGCGGCCACGGTGTACCGCAGCGGAGCTTACGGAGTGGTGGCGGACCCTTTCGGAGCGTCGATCAGCCTGATCCTGGCAGGTCTCTTCTATGTCAAAGTACTGCGCCGGATGCGGTTACTCACCGTTACCGACATCATCGAGCGGTGCTACGGACGCGGCGCCGGGGTATATGCTTCGTTCTGGATGCTGCCGGTGTACATCGGCTGGCTCGGCGTGCAAATCATGGGCGCAGGCAAAATCGTCAACATCCTTTTCGGCTTCAATGAAACCCTGGCCTCGGTTATTGCCGCGGTCATCATCCTGATTTACACCTTCGCGGGCGGCATGTGGGCCGTGACGCTGACCGACGTCATCCAGGTGGCGTTGATCATCCTGGGGCTCGCAATCATCCTGCCGCTGGCGGTGAACTCCTGCGGCGGCATTACCACGCTGATGGAACGAATTCCTTCCACCGACATCAGCCTGCTGCCGCCCGAGCGCGACTACAACACCATGGTCAGTTATTTTGGCCAATGGATTGTGATGGGGCTCGGTTGTATTGTGGGTCAGGACCTGGTCCAGCGCTCACTGGCCAGCAAAACCCCCGCCATCGCCGGCAAAAGCGCCATCCTGAGCGGCGTCGGTTATATGATGCTCGGCATCGTCCCGATCACCATCGGCTTCTGCGGACGCTATATCAACTGGACCATCCCTTCCAATCTGCTGGTGGCTGGCACCCTGAAAGACCCCGACCAGCTGATCCCGCTGATGGCCGTACAGGTACTGCCCTCCGCCATCCTGGCACTCTTCCTCAGCGCACTGCTGGCCGCGATCATGAGCTCGGCGGACAGTTCGCTGCTGGCCGGTTCGTCGCTGATTACCAACAACATCATCAAGCCGCATTCACCGAATATGACCGACAAACGGCTGCTCTGGCTAACCCGGCTTTTCACGCTGATCCTGACCGTGCTGGCCTTTTTCCTGGCGCAGAACGTCGAAAAAATGTTCTCGCTGCTGGTCAACTCCTGGGCCTCGCAGTTGCTGGTCATCTTCATCCCGGTGACGACCGCGCTCTACTGGAAGCGGGTCGGCAAAATCGCTGCCTGGACCAGCATGATCGTGGGACCGGCGGTATGGATGTTTTACACGTTGTGGGAAGCGGGCTTCTCAATGGAAATCATTTTCGAAGGAGATATCGACGATATTCTCTATCGCGGCTCGATGTACGGCTTCATCGCGGCGCTGCTGGCGCTGCTGATCATGACCTGGCTCTGTCCGCGCCGCAGCAGCGAACCCGAACTGGTCATCCCCCCGAAGGAATTGGACGGAGCCGTGGGCTCCTGAAAAAGAAAAACCTCCCGAACCACAAAGGGCTCGGGAGGCGTGATACTCGTATGAGTTTTATTTGGCTGCCGGGGGCGCTCCCTCTATCGAATTACCACTACTGACCTTAACCATTGCCGCCTTTTCCTCCGGGGTCGGAGTGCCCGGGGCTTCTACCGGGATCGTCGGGGCCTCGGGACGCCGGGGGAGCTCGACGAAGATCTTGACCTTGCGATCGGCGCGGGCTTTTTCGATTTCCGCGGCCATAGCGTCCTGCGTCTTTTTCGCTTTCAGCATTTCTTCGACCTGGGCCTTGGCTTCTTCAAAGGTCTGCACCTTTTCCTTCACCGACGCGTCGCGGCGAATGATATGATAACCGAATTCGGTCAGTACCGGTTCGCTGATTTCGCCTTCCTTCAGGGCAAAGGCGGCATCTTCAAACGGCTTGATCATCCGGCCGCGCCCGAAAACACCGAGCGAACCCTGTTCGTATTTGCTGTCGCAATCGCTGACTGCGGCGGCGATTTTGCCGAAATCCGCCGGATTCTTGCGAATTTCTTCCAGGGTTTTCTTCGCCTGTTCCTGTGCCTTATCCATGGCTGCCTTGTCCTTCTGGTCCTTGACCATGAAGAGGATATGCGAGGCCCGGATCGTGCCCGGAGGGTCGGCCGGAGTGGTGAAAAACGCCTGTTTGTTCGTTTCGTAGAATTCCTTGGCTTCGGCATCGGTCACTTTGACTCCGGCCTGAAGCTGGTCATAATACTTCTTGATCAGTGCGTTGTCCTGAACCCCTTTTTCCTTGGACATCTGGTCGATATGCGCATCCAGGGTCAGCTTTTCGGCTCCCAGCGCCGACTTCAGCATATTGAAGCGGAAGGGATCTTCCTTTTCCATTTTCCGGACGTTCTCGTTGAGCATGCTCTTGACTTCATCCGGGGTGATGTTCATGCCTTTGTCGCGGATAATCTTCAGGACGATTTCGAGGTTGACATAGTTATTGACCAGTTCATACCCGATCGACTTCAGATCTTCCTGATTGATGTTCGGGGGAATCCGGCCCTGGAACTGAGCCATGAAAATATCGACAATGACCTGCTTCGCGACCGGTTTGCCGTCCATTTCCGCCACCGGATCGGGGAGGAACGCCCAGAGGTCGGCCGGCGGCGGCTTCGGAGCCGCGGGCTTCTGCGGCTGGCCCGGAGCGGCCTGTACGACCGGGGGCTCGGGCGGAACCACCAGCCCGGTGGGGTCCTTGGATTCCATGCTGTAAGTACCGGGGGTGCCGGCCTTTTCGGCATTTTTCTTGCCGGCGTCCTTGCTGATCACATAAAAAACGATGCCGATGATCGCCAGAATCGCGACAATCGCGATGATATTGATCTTCTTTTCCATTCCTTTTTCGGGCGGAGCCGCTTTGGCCTGCTCGACGGGCTTTTCCCCGGCTTTATTTTCTTCGGACATTGTCGGAATCTCCTGTTACTTGAGCCTTACTTGGCGGCCTGCGGAACAGCCTGCGGGGCTTCTTTCGGCTTTTCGATGAACATTTTCACCTTGCCGGCGGCCACTGCGTCGTCAAACGATTTTTCCACGAACTCGCGGACTTTGGGCTCAGAGAGATAACGCTTCAGTTCGGCCTTCAGGTTGTCATCCAGCGGGCGAACTTCCGGCTTGTCCACGGAGGCGTCGCGACGGATGATGTGATATCCCACTTCGGATTTGACCGGTTTCGTGTAAACTTTGCCGGTCTCGAGAGTGAGCGCGGCAGCCACGAATTCCGGGCCGAAGAAACTGCGTTCTTTGGTGATGACGCCGAGTTTGCCCTGGCGTTCTTTGCTCGGGCAGGCGCTTTCGGTGGCAACCAGTTCTTCAAAAACGGCTCCCTTCTGCAGCTTGGCGATGATATCATTGGCACGCTTCTGCGCATCGGCTTCCGAGCCTTCCTTTTCCTTGTCCACAATGATCAGGATATGGGACACGCGGGCGGAATCCTTCGGGTCGGCCGGAACCGTGAACTGGGTGTCTTTGTTGTCCGCGTAATACTTTTCCACTTCCTGGTCGGTGACCTGGACTTTCTTTTCCAGCCATTGTCCGACCGCCACATTTTTCTGCATATCGGGGTCAGAGGCTTCTTTTTCGATGTACTGCTCGGGGGTCATGTTCTGGGTCATCTTGAGCTGGGCGGCAAATCCTTCGTACATCTGGGGGTTTTCTTTTTTGGCTTTTTCGATTTCATCCATAAAAAGCTTTATCACCGCAGCCTTGTCCGCCTTGAAACCATCCTTGGCGGCTTCATCCACGAAGAAATCCCGCTTCGCCATATTGCTGGCAACCACGTAAACCATTTCCTTGAATTCTTCCGGCTGCATCGCGGAAATAGGACGGTTCTGGAACTTCAACCCTTCTTCGAGCTGGGCGAGGACTTCTTTTTTGGTAATATCTTTGCTGCCGACTTTGGCCAGGACATCCGGCAGAGTAGCGGCCGGATCAACCTTGAGTTCTTCTTTGACGGCGGAGGGAGCGGCCGGGGCGGGGACGGGAGCATTGGCATCCTGAGCGCTCAGCGACATCGTCAGGGCCGTACCGGATACGATCATCCCGGCGATCAGTGATTTCATTACCATGTTTTGTTTCATTTCGGAACCTTCTTTTGTTCGTTATGTTTTTTGTTTTGGTTCTTGTCTCAATATGTAAATAAGACCGCCGGGAGAAATTTTTGTTCCAGCGGGAGCTTAATTAATCCATATAAAATATTTACCCCTGTTCAATAAATCGAATTAATATATTCCCCGGAAAAGATAATTACAAGCAGATATTTTCAGAATAAACCCCGGAACACCCGGAAATCACGAAGACTTTTTGTCTGACAGATCGGGTAGATCGGGACGGGGGGCAGGGGCGGCAGCCGCCTGGCGCGAGCCGGAGACTCGCGGCTCCCCCCTTTTTAAAGTACGGAGGTGTTTGCTGTTCCGTAATGGCAGCGGCTGGAGAATTTTTCCATGGTCCGGATATATTCCGCCTTGGTCATTGGAGCTTTCCGGGAGATGATTTCCCGGCCTTTTTCTCCTTGATCGTACAGCAAGTCGATTACATTCATCGCCAGTAATTTCGCCGGCAAAATGTAGGCGGCTTCCGTGTCGCACACGACATAATCCGGTCCATGCGCGCTGCCGGTGAAACCACCGGTACTGGCGTGCAGCACCGGCATCAGCATGCTGACATCCCCCATATCCGTAGACGACCCCCTGTGATTGCCGTCCGGCAGCTTCGTCTGATTGCCGGTCAGCCTCAAATTCGCACGATGGACCGCGTCGAGTTCAGGATATACCTGCAGCGGCATAAATCCGAAAAGATTATCGATTTCAACATCGCCGCCAAACGCCATAGCAGCAGCTTTTGCGCAACGATCCACCTTGGAGGCGGCGTCTTCAACCGCATCCGGGGTTTTTCCTCGAACCTGCAAGGTCAACCCCGCAGTTTCCGGCACTACATTTACCGCAATCCCTCCATTCGGAATAAAACCGTGAATCCGGACGCTGTCCTCGTCCCGGAACGTATCACGCTGGGCGTCGATCAAGTTCAGAGTGCTGCGCAGCATGCTCAGGGCATTCACTCCCCGGAACGCCTGCAGTCCGGCATGAGCCGCCAAACCGCGAAACGTAATTTTCTTCATTACAAATCCATTGTAACCCGGCGTTGCGGCCGGCGTTAAATCGGAATGTACCATCATTGAAATATCGACATCGTCAAATACGCCCTCATAAATCAACTGGGATTTTCCTCCATAGAAATGAATTTTTCCCTGCTGTTTCAATTCCGACAGATAATCCAGGTTCTGGCATTCTTCCGAAGGAGTCGCAATGAAGGCCACGCCTCCGGATAATTCCGCCATCACTTCCGGCGCGGCGAGAGCCATGGCGGCCCCAAGCATGGCACACAATCCGGCATGGTGCCCGCAAGCATGAGCCGCTCCGGTTTCCGGGTCGGCGTACAGATGCGACGGCACCAGCAAACCGTCGAGTTCTCCGAGTACCGCGCCCCAGATCCCCCTCCTGCCGCTGTCCAAATCCGCCCGCAGACCGGTTATTGCCAAGCCATCCCGAACCGGCAGTTGAAGCTCTTCAAACACTTCCCGAACCAGATTCGACGTCTTCTTCTCGCAATATGCCAATTCCGGGTTGTGGAGAACCTGCTCGGCCAATGCGATCAACCTTTCACGCCGTGCATCAATTCTGTCAATAACCAATTGCTTGAGTTCATTCTTATTCATCGTTCACCCCAATAATTTTCGGCAGAAATCCCGCAGACGGGTACAGGCTTTCTCGATGGTGTCCTCGGAACATGCATACGACAGACGGATAAAACCTTCCGCCTTGAAACCGGAGCCGGGCGACGCGGAAATCAGCGCCTCGTCAATCAGTCTCTCGCAAAATGCCTGGCTGCCGAGCCCGAACGCGGAAATATCAATCAGGATATAAAACGCCCCTTGCGGAATGTTGTATTTAATCCCCGGCACCTCCCTCAACAATTCACAAATCATATCGCGGCGGCGGGCGAACCGCCCGCACATCTGCTCATAATTTTCCCGGCAGGACTGCAATGCGGCAATGCCCGCATATTGGATAAAATCGGGAATATTATTGGTGAAATGACATTGCAGGGGGATGATTCGCCTGGTCAGCCACAACGGCGTAGCGGAATACCCCATGCGCCAGCCCGTCATGGCATACGTCTTGCTGAACGCATTGACCGTGATAGTCCGCCCGGCAATTTCATGATCAAAAGATGCAATACTGACATGTGGCCTCTTTATATCGAAAGCGAACTTTTCATAACATTCATCGGAAAGAACCATGATGTTTCTGCGAACCGCGATTTCCGCAATCTTCTCCAGTGTTTCCCGTGAATACACCGCTCCCGTCGGGTTCGAAGGCGAACAGAGAATCAGCAGCCGGGTTCGTTCGGTAATGGCCATCTCCAGATCCCGGCAGTTCAATTCGTAATTATCGGCGGCGAGCGTAGGGAGAAATACACACTCCGCACCGGACGCCTTGACGATTTCAGAATAACTGACCCAGGCCGGAACCGGAATGATGACTTCATCACCGGGGCCACAAAGCGCGCCGATGGCAGCGGCAATGGAGAATTTGGCCCCGCAGCTTACGACAATCTGTTCCGCACCGGCTTGAATATTATTTTCCACCCTGAACTTGTCTGAAATTGCTTCGCGCAATTTCAATAACCCCTCCGGGGGGCTGTATTTGGTGTGGTTTTGGCGGATTGCCTCGATAGCGGCATTTTTGACGGTTTCGGGCGTATCAAAATCCGGCTCGCCAAATGACATCATACAGACATCCAGTTTTTTTTCGCGGCATTGCTGCAGCTTTTTCCATATACCCAGAGTCTCCGCCGCACTCAAGGTTCCCAGGTAATTTTCCACAGTCTGTAAATTTTTCATCAGTCAATCCTTCATTCAGAGGTTGAAAATTGCTGATTTTACTATATGTTTCCATATGGTGTTTTACAAAAGAACAGGATTGCTTAAATATGTCTGAAATTGCGGATATCCCTATTTTTCTACACGTTGGAAAAGTTCAACAGGAACCGGATTGGAGCAATACCAAAACCACCCATGAATATCACGAACTGATCATCGTAATCGATGGCAGGATGGCCGTAACCGGCCGCGACCGGGAAATCCATACCCTGGAAGCCGGTGATGCCGCGATTTACCCGGCGCACGTTTATCACCGCGAAAAGAGCGACCCGGCCCACCCGGTTCTCAGCTATTATATCGCGTTTTCCGGCCATATGCCATACGACGCCATATCCATAAACCGCCACTCCCCCGACGTGCTCCGGCCGCTGGCCACTCTGCTGTACGGACAACACCTCGACAACGCCCCGGCCGAAGTCATGAATTCATTCACCGTGTTGCTGCTGGCGGTATTTCACCGGCACGTGGATACGCATTCGACAATTCCGATGTATGTACACATTGCCGACCACTTCATGCACAAACATCTGCCCGAGCCGCTCAAGCTTGAAGATATCGCCAGAGCAGCACAAATGAGTAAGTTTCATTTTCTGCGCAGTTACAAACGCGACACCGGTTCCACGCCTTTTGAAAAACTGAATGAACTGCGTTGTCAGGAAGGGATTGCTCTCCTCCAGTACACCAGCTTATCCAACAAGGAAATCGCCATCCGGACCGGCTTCGCCGACTCGTGTCATTTCACCAAGAAAATCAAGACCTACTCCGGCAAAACCCCAACCGAGCTACGCAAAAAGCCCGTTCAGTAATCTACGGTGTGAGTTTATATCAGCGCCTTTTTCAGCGCGCAAACCGCCTGCGCCACCGCCGCGCGGGTCGGACTCGAGTCCGCCAGCGGATTGAGCATCATGAAGTCATGGAACGTACCGTTGTAACGCACCGCCGTGACTTTGACTCCGGCCTCTTCGAGCTTGTGCGCGTAGGCTTCGCCCTCGAAGCAAAGCACGTCGTTCTGGTCGGTGATGATGAACGCCTCCGGCAAACCCTTCAACTGCTCCACCGTGGCCTGCAGCGGACAGGCGATGATGTCCTTGCGCCGGGATTTGTCCGGCAGGTACTGGTCCCAGAACCACTCCATGGCTTTTTTCGTCAACCACGGGCCGTCGCCGTAAGCCTGATAGGTCGGGTTGTCGAAATCGGCGTCGGTCACCGGGTAAATCAACAACTGGAATTTAATTTTGATGGCACCGTGCTGCTTGGCGAGCAGCGCCATCACCGCGGCCATATTGCCGCCGACGCTGTCCCCGGCCACGGCCAGGCGCGAAATATCGACATTGAACCGGTCCGCGTTTTTGACCACATACTCCATGGCCGCGTAATCCTGTTCGATCGGCACCGGAAACTGTGCCTCCGGCGAGGGCGTGTAGTTGACGAACACCACCGCGACTCCGGCCCCAACGGCCAGTTCGCGCACCAGCCGGTCATGGGTCTCCTTGTCGCCCATGACCCAGCCGCCGCCGTGGAAATAAAACACCACCGGTAAACGGTCGCTGTTCCCGGCCGGGCGGATCACCCGGATATCGACCTCGCCGGTCGGCCCGACAGAGAGTTTCATATCCTCCAGGTCGGCGGGTAATTTCTCCACCTTCATGGCCTGGGTGTCGGACAACACCTTGCGGGCCTGCTGCGGGGTCAGCGTATAAAGCGGTGGCGGGTTCAGTTTGGCAAGCTCATCGAGAAATTGTCTGGTTTCCACGGTGAGCCACGGATTTTTTGACGAACGCATCTGCATAATCACTCTCCTCGTAATTAGACTGACTAACAGTATCACCGCTTTGCGATTTTGTCAAGAAACTTATTTTAGCAGCAGCTCGGGAGATTCGTAAAAAATCGGGACAAGCGGTTCATCGACGTCGACAAACAGCTTTTTGCAATCAAACCGGATACTCCAGATTTCCGCCTTGCCGCCGGGCGGCCGGGGGAAGCTGACAAAGCTTTTGCCGATAATCCCTTTCTTCGACGCCACCACCTTCCCGGACGGGTCGAGCAGTTCCACCGCGGCTTCTTCATTCGGCGAACCGGCGGCACGGACAGTGATGCGCCCGGTACCCGCCGGAACCGCAAAGTAAAGCCGTCCACCGGTATTGAGCAGTGCCAGCTCCTTGGCGACGGAATATCCGCGCCCCGCCCGGTTGCCATCGATCCGTACCGTGTTCAGCCCGGTATCGATGTTGAAGCGATACACCCCGGTCAGCGCGGGATTGAGCTCGTAACGGCGTTCCCACTCATTCTCCTTCAGCTTGAATGAGTCGACGGTCTGGCCATCGGGCGCAATGACCGACACGGAAAGCCGCTGCGGATTGCGGTTCACCTGAGCGGTTTTGAACGACAACACCACCGCTTCGCCCGCTTTCGCGTATTGCAGAAAGGTGAATTTCTGGCGCAGCCCTTCCTGGCCGGTAACTTCAACGGCCTTGTCGGTCGTCCGGCCAAGCTTGCTCAGGTCGGGCAATGCCGCGGCACGGAAATTTTTCGCCTCCTCGCTCTGCGGATGGGCCTTGACCCAACCCTGCAAGTCAAAAGATGTTTCGCGCCCCTGGAACCGCGTCCGGACTTTGCCGGAAACCTCGCCCAGATACGACCCCATGCCGGGGTCGAAACGGACCGGCGCGAGCTTGGCGACATGGTCCGTTACCGTGATTTCATTGAGCTTCAGCCCGGCGACTGCGTCGGTGGTCTCGCCACGGAGAAGAATGGCCGGTTTCCGGGTCCGGTCGTTATTCACGGCAGCTTTGTTGAACGTCAGGTCCAGTGCGTCGCCGCGCAATCCGCTCAGGTAAATTTCCTGCTCCGTTGCACTGCCGATATCCAGCCCGTCAAAAACAATTTTGCCGGTAAACGGCGTGCGCGACAGCGACAGCCCATAGGTAGTGAGCAATACGGCCACGTTTTTCCGGTTGCCGACGCTCCGGCAATTGCGGAACTCAATCGATACCGGCCGCGAATCCCCCGTCAGATTGGCCAGGAAAAACTCGATGCCGCTCCCCTGGTTTTCCGAAAAATCGCAATTCTCCGCCACGCAATTGACCAGAAATTCGTCCGGATAATTCGGTTCGTAATCGATCCCGGCCGCCGGAGGCGTACCGCCGGTACGGATGAACTTTGAATTGCGGATCAGCAGATTTTCGGCGCTGATAACGCTGATGCCCTGCCGCAGGTGCCCCGCACAAATGACATTTTCGATGGTGATATCGCGGCATCCGGCCAAGGCATTGCCACCGTTCGTCCGGCCGATATAAATGCCGTCACCGCCGGACTCCGCGATGGTGATATCGCGAATCTGAATATTTTCCGAGCTGCGAAGCGACAGCGTGTGCCGCCATTCGCTGTGCTTGTACCGCGCAGTATCGCGGTAATCCTGCCGGTTCATCCGGATTTCCGCCTTGCCCTCGCCGCGAATGATCAGATTCTTGACCTTGACGGCTTCCAGCAGCGAATCGTTCAGGCCTTGGAACGCGTCCGGCTTGGCGCGCAGGACCACCCCGTCGGCCAGAACCAACTCCAGGTCGGAACGCAACTTCAGGGGCAGCGTCCGCCATTCCCCGCCGGTATTGTCGATGACCAGCTTGCGGACCCCGGAATCAATGGCCTGCTGCAGCATGGCAGTACTATCGGCGGGGTCAAAGCCCCACCAGGAGGCACGGGCCTCGGTCACCTTGCCGCTCTTTACGGCCTCGATCTTCCCGGCATCCGGAGCAATGACCGCCCCCTTTACAGAAAATACGACGGCCAGGGCACATATCAACAGAATTTTTCCGAGCTTCATCAATCAATCCCCCACATAATCGTCGATCAGGTTTTTGGTGCTGTTCAGCCAGGGATTCCACCATTTGTTGCTGTTGCAGATGCTGACCCGGGGGACCGGGGTTACGTGCATCCCGAAATGCAACACGTTGGCATTTTTGGAGTGCCGCGGGTAAATCGAATTTTCGCCATAGCCGGTTTCCGGGTAAATACCGTCCAGTTTGACCGCGATATAAGCGTTTTTGGCACTTCCCGCGACCTTGGCCGGCGGCGTATCCACAAATACCAGCAAATTCGGCGCACTGCGGAACTTCGCCACCTCGGACTGCTTGACCGCCCGCGTGGAAGTATGCCCCCGGAAGAAACCGAAAGTACGGGCATTGATGCCGTAATTCAAATTGGCCTTGGTGAATTCAAACGCAGTCTCGCTCGGACAGCGATAGGAATTCTCCTGCGCCAGATATTTCTCATCTTTGAACATCTGATACCAGCCCTTATCGCCCCAGCCGCTGCCGACGATCGCGGGGGGGCACCAGCTGTCGCTGTCATCCGAATAACTGATAAAAGCCAACCCAAGCTGCTTCAAATTCGCAATGCAACTGGCCGACCGTCCCTTTTCGCGGGCACTGTTCAGTGCGGGCAGCAGCATTGCCGCCAATATCGCAATAATAGCAATAACAACAAGCAGCTCAATAAGCGTAAACTTATATCCGGTTCTTAAGAATCTGGTAGCATCAATGTCTTTTTTCATCGTTTTTTCCTCACTGTAGTTGTTTTTCAATTCTCAATTCTCAATTCTCAATTCTCAATTCTCAATTCTCAATTTCGAATAAACACCAGCGGCGGTACTTCGATCTGGCACGGCTCCTCGGAAACGGCATATTCGGCGATCAGGTCGACCATGCGTTCATAATCCATCATGGACGATGAAATCGGGTACGGGTAATGCTGAATGCTCTGGTCATTGTTGTAACCGGCGATCAGCAGCCGCGCCATTTTCGGGTTTTCGAGAATCAGCGAAGCGCCGCCGAGCGCCGCAGCATCGTTCATGAAAACCACACCTTTCACCCCCGGCTCCTGTTTCAGAAGCTCCGCAAGGTCATGACGCCCGTTGCGGTAAAACGCCTCGAAAAACTCGAGTTCCGGATCGGCATCGTTGCCGGCAAACGTGAATTTGCGGTAAATTTCCTCGTAACTCATTTCCGGGTAGAGGCATTTCAGCGACTGAATCCGGGCGTTCACCGGCGAGAGATCGCACTCGCGGCAGATCAGCCTGAAATTCTCCCCGATTTCACGGAGAAAGTGTTGGAAAATCTCAACTCCGCCGAGGTGCGCCGCCGGTGACACATAACGCGGAAAGGCCGGACTGATCCCGACCGCCGAAACATTGTTGGACTCCAGCAGCTCCAGGATCTGCCGTATGCCGAACGGCGCTCCGATGAAGGCAATATGCTCCACCCCGCGAAACAGCAGATTCCGCACCATTTCCAGCGCCCCCGATTCATCGGCAGGCAGGCACGCGCAATAAGCCGAGTACCCCTGCCCCTCGAACCGCTGCAGCAAACGAATGGTCAGCGTCTTGATATGATCTTCCTGCACCATCATGGGGATGGCGATGAGCACCGCTACGGTCTGCGTGGATTTCCCATGAAGAAGCTGATACCCGAAATTGGTCCGGTAGCCGACTTCGCTGGCCACCCGGCGTACCCGCTCCTTGGTTTCCTCCGAACAGAAGTTGATCTCGCGGTTATTCAGAATCTGCGAAACCGCAGAAACCGACACTCCGCTCAACTCCGCAACTTTGCGCATCGACAAACGACGGGGCATAAATTCAAAATCTCCATATAAATATTGTTTATATAAATATAGTATATACGCAAAGTGCCGATTTGTCAATCCCCCCATCCGAAAAAATCCATATAAAAAATGTTTATATGCAGAAATTCGAATGGACCTGATGGACATTATGGACCTCATGGACGGACTTTATCCGATTGTCCATAATATCATCAGGTCCCAAAAAAGAAAACCGCCGGACGATTAAATCCGGCGGCTGAGAATTCTCTTAATTCGTAATTCGTAATTCGTAATTAAGTCTTAGCTGTTTTTCTTTTCGAAGTCGATCATGAAGTCGACCAGCTTTTCGACGCCCTTCAGCGGGACGGCGTTGTAGATGCTGGCGCGGATACCGCCGACCGAGCGGTGCCCCTTCAGGCCGGTCATGCCGGCGGCGTTGGCTTCCTTGACGAACTTGGCTTCGAGTTCTTCGGTGGGCAAACGGAAGACGACGTTCATTTTCGAACGCGCATCGGGCTGGACCGGAGAGCTGTAGAAGTTGCTCTGGTTCAGGAGCTCGTAAATCGCTTCGGACTTGGTGTTGTTGATGTTTTCAATCACCTTCAGGCCGCCCTGCTTCTTCAGCCAGTCGGTGACCAGCGCCAGCATGTAGATGCTGAAGGTCGGCGGGGTGTTGAACATGTTTTCTTTTTCGATGTAGGTCTTGTAACGCAGCATCGAGGGAACCCACTTCGGCAGTTCTTCGTCCTTGATCAAGTCCTTGCGGATGATGACCAGCGCCATGCCGCTCGGGCCGAGGTTCTTCTGCAGACCGGCGTAGATCAGGCCGAAATCCTTGACATTGATCACGCGCGACATGATGTCGCTGGACATGTCGGAAATCATCGGCACGCCTTCGACCACCGGCGGGAATTCATGGTACTGGGTACCGTAAATGGTGTTGTTGCTGGTGATATGGAGGTATTTAGCGCCCGGAGTGGGCTTCAGGTGACGGATCTCAGGGATACGGTCGTAGTTGGTGTCCTTGCTGGAACCGATCACGTTCACCGTGCCGTAGCGGCCGGCTTCTTTGATGGCCGAAGAGGCCCACACGCCGGTGTCGATGTAATCCGCGGTGCCGCCGTTCAACAGGTTCATCGGAACCATGCCGAACTGCATCCAGGCGCCGCCCGCTACGAAGCAGATGCCGTATTCGTCGCCGATATTCATCAGTTCACGGACATTGGTCTCCGCGCGTTTGATCACTTCCATGAAAAGCGAACCGCGGTGAGAGATTTCCATGACGCCGCTGCCGCAGGATTTGTAATCGCAAAATTCCGCCTGGGCAATTTGCATGACTTCATCCGGGATCATGGCCGGACCGGCACTGAAATTGTAAACTCTCATTGTTTCGCCTCTACTTTTTTGGTTGAAAGGTTGTTAAATAGTTATTTTTGTATCAATTCGGAATAAGACGTTACAATACACCCGAAAATGGAACTTTGCAAAGCGCAATTCGATATTTTTTTATTTTGGGATGAATGCAAAATTAAATGAAAAAGCTCAATGCCCGCATTGACAATCCCGGTTTCGGTATTATCATAACTGCACTGATATATACAGCAGGGAATTTTGATACATGAAGCCCCAATACCTCCAGATCCGGGACGAACTGGCCGAAAGCATCATCAACGGCGAATATGCCGTGGGCGAGCAGCTGCCGAGCTGCCGCGAACTGGCCGCCAAATGGAAGGTCAGCTACATGACCGTGAGCAAAGCGGTCAACGAGCTGGCGGCGGAAAATTTCGTGGACCTGAACCACGGCCGCGGGGTTTTCGTCCGCTGGCGGCACGAGGGCAAGTTTCCGACCAGCCGCAATATCAGGATTTTTATCCCGGAGAGCTCGCATCCGTATCTGGATATCTTTAAAAATACGGTCAAACAGCAATTGGAAGCTTATAACTGGAAATATGAAGTCCTGACCATGCAATCGGTCAAGGAATTGATCAACCTGGTGCGCGATACATCCTGTTACTCCATGGTCTACGGCTTCGAACTGAGCAAATACGAAGATATCCGTGATCTCTGCAATGCCGGGCGCGAGCGCCTGATCATGGTCGGCGAGCGCTACGAACGCTTCGGCATCAGCAGTTCGGCGGTGGACAATTCGCAGGTGATCCGGCTCGCCATAGCGGAGATGCAGGCGGCGGGACGCAAGAAAATCGCGCTGCTCTGTTCCAATCTGAACCACATGGATGAAGCGGAATACGTTGCGGTCTGGCAGAATCTCTCCGCCGATGCCAATGGCCCTGAATATCTCTGGGACCTGAAGCTGGTGCCGTTCAGTTCACCGCGCGAGTCGCTCTACCAGCTGCTCGAGGAGAAATTCAAAAACGGCATGTTCGACAAAATCGACGGCATCATCAGCACCGATGACGAAAAAGCCTTGATCATGAACAATTTCTGCTATGACCACAAAATCGACATCCCGAAACGCCTCGCCCTGGTGGCAGTGAACGATTCAGGAATGGCCGAGCTGGCCCGCCCGCAACTGACCTCGATCAGCATCGCCCTGCCCGCGCAGGTCGTCAACGCCGTGCGGCTGCTCGAGGAAAAAGTCTCCGGCACGTTCAACGGCATCAATTTACGCCTGGCCGAGCCGCTCCTGATCCGGCGCGGCAGCACAAGGCTAAGCTAACGGTATTACTCCCACAGGAGACCCTGGTACTTCGGATTTAGTCCCGTCCATGAGGATACATGGCCATCGAACAGCCCGAGGTTTCCCTGTCCATTATGGCAACGCCCGAAAACGGCCCAACCGTCGGTCCTGGCGGTTTCGATGGCTTCCCACGGGTAAATCGTGCCGGAGCCGTCGTAATATTTGGTCTCGATCAACATGAAAACCTGCGAGGGTTGTTTGATGGAGGAAATTTTGTTCAGTTTGCCGGTGAAACCGTAATTGAAATTGCGGTTCATGCCGTAATTGATCCGGGAGAAATACTGTTCATTCGCGGTTCTCGCGCTCTTGCCCGAGCCGGGGCACATGTACAGCGACCGTATCCGCATGGACTCGGCATAGCTGTAGCTGTTATAGGCGTACTTCACATAGTGGGTGATGCCGCCCGCCCCTAAGGTGGCAGTGGCGATCGAGGCATAATTGACCAGCTCGGTGTTGGCATAGGAAATCGGGATATAGTCCTCGTAATCATTGGCATAAAGCTGCGAGTAATTCATCAGGGTTTTCAGACCGTTGATGCATGAAGCCTTTTCCGCCGCGGCGCGGGCTTTGTTCAAGGCGGGCAGCAGCATCGCGGCCAGAATGGCGATGATCGTAATTACATTGAGCTCAAAACGGGCAAAAAATTTTGCTTATTTTT
>JBEBRW010000032.1:0-61991 GCA_040394635.1 Victivallis vadensis
ATTGGAAATTCACATGGAAAAACCGGTGCAATGGGATGTTGAAACCATGGTGTCGAGGCAGCCCATGTTGCAGCTTGTGTTGCCGGGCGGGAGGATTTTTCCGCATCAGAAATCAGCTTTTCACATCAGGGCGCAGAAGGCAAGTCAGGCAGATAAACTGAAGACCATCATCATTGTTGAACCGGAAAGTCCGGTAAAGATTGCCGACGCGGGCAATGGAACATTTGTGCTCAACTGGGAGCATAGCCAGCCGGGGGAATACACGGTGCGGGGACAATTATTAAATGCGGATGGTTCCATATATGCGGAGACCGCGCCGGAAAAAGTCATCATTGATGCACGTACGCCGTACTTCAAAATAGATGACAAAAAGCGGGTAGTGGCCGGCGATCAGAGGATATTTCCATTCGGATTGTATCATGTTTCCTGGACGCTTCCGCCCGAGAGCCGGAACGAGTGCATCGATTTTGCGGCGGCGAACGGATACAATGCGGCGCATGTCTCGTGGCGCACCGGTGAAGATATTGCGCCGCTGCTGAAATACGCGGGCGACAAGGGAATATGGCTGTTCATGGAGGGAGTCAACCTCGAAAAAATTGCCGCATTTAAAGATGAGAAAAGGATTTTGGCGTGGAACATCAAAGACGAGCCGGATCTGGGCAATGTCGATATCGGCTCTCTTGAAAAGACTTATGAACAGTGGTTGGAAGTTGATCCGAATCACCTGATATTCACGGTGTTGCTGTTTCCGCAGCGTTTCCAGGCGTATGGGCGGATTGCCAACCTGGTCGGACATGATTATTATCCGATTCTCAACGGGCAGAACAAGCGCGATATATCGCAGGTTTATGCGAACCATGCGCGCTTGCGAAAAGAAACCGGCGACGGGCGCGCTCCATTCGCGGTATTGCAATGTTTCGGTTATAAGAATGGATATGGAGTGCCGACTCCGGCGGAAGTGCGGAATATGACTTATCAGGCTGTTCTGGCCGATACCTGCGGCATACTTTTCTATGCGTACAATGACACGATCTTTATTTTGAAAAATAATCCGGAACTGTATCAGTTGATGCAGGAGCTGCCGAAGGAAATCAATGCAATCACGGAATTTCTGCTGAACGGCGAGTTGAAGATGCTTGAGACTGGCAACGAAGGGGTTATCGCGGGTCAATGGACACTTGGCACGAAAGTACTTCAGATTATCTGCAATTCCACACATCAGCCGGTGACTGCCGGAGTGAATGGCAAGAAGGTTGAGCTAAAGGCCCTTGAGGTAAAAGTATCGCAATGGACACAAGGAAATAAATGATGCGTTTTTCTTCAGAAGATAAGTCGCTGCAGAGGCTGTGGGACCGGGCGCTGGCTGGGCTGGCGGACAACTGCCGCCCGGTGTTTGGTTCCGGCTCGGAGGGGGTGCTTAACGAGGGCGGTATTTATACCGGCATCTGGCTGGAGTGCGGCCCGCAGGAGGCGCTGACTTACGCGCCGGTCAACCCGGAGGTGACGCGCCTGAGCCATGAAATTTTTTATCGTCATCAGCGCCCGGACGGGCAGTTTCCGGCTTATATTCTGGCCGACCGGGCCGGGTATGGGCAGATCCAGCAGGTGATGCCGATTGCGCGGACGGCCTGGACGTTTGCCCAGTTGTCCGGCGATGAGGCGTTCCTCGAGCGGAGTTACCGCGCGGCGGCAGGGTGGGACGGCTGGCTGGCGAAGTACCGCGATTCGCGGAATCTCGGCATCGTCGAGGCGTTCTGCGAATACGACACCGGGCATGATAATTCGTCGCGCTGGCACGGCGTGCCGAAGGATTGTCCGGGAGCAGAGGCGCGCAACCGGCCGGACTTGCCGGGGCTGCCGCGGATTGCGCCGGATTTATCGGCCACGCTATATGGCGGACGCCTCGCACTGGCTGAAATGGCCGCCGCGTTGGGCAAAACGCACGAGGCGGAGCAATGGCGCGAGCAAGCGGAAACCACCCGCGCGGCGATCCGCAAATATTGTTTCGATCCCGTGCTGGAGTTTTTCTTTGACCGTGACTGCGACGGACAGTGGGTCAAGATCATCGGCGACGCCGGGCTGCGGGTCATGGGGGAGGGGGTGCCGACGCAGGCGGAAGCGGAGCGCATTTTCGCGCGTTATATTTTGAATCCCGATTACTTCTGGACGCCGTACCCGCTGCCGAGCATTGCGGCGTCCGACCCGGCGTTCATTGCCTCCGCGCCGGAGAATTGCTGGGGCGGGGCAACCCAGGCGCTGGCCGCGCTGCGGGCTCCGCGCTGGTTCGAGCGTTACGGGTATTTTCAGGAACTCGACGAGATGATGAGCCGTTGGCTGGAAGCGCTCGGACGGGCCAGTGAATTCATGCAGCAGATGGAGCCGTTTACCGGCGTGTTTTCGACTTCGCCGGGGTACAGCCCCGCCATGTGCGTGACGGTGGATTTCATTTCGCGGCGGCACGGCATATTGGAAAACCCGGAGGGGATCTGGTGGGGATGTGTCGAACCGTCCGCGGCGAGCCGTTTCGAGCTGGAACTTATGGCCGGCGGCAGTGCGGAGATCAGGCACGCGAATGGCGAAAGCATTCTCCGGCTGAAGGGAAAAGAGGTCTTGCGGACGAACCGGGCGGAACGCGTGTTCAGCACCTTCGACGGCCGGATTATCAACCGTTTAGCGGTAGATCAGCGTCACGACCAGATTGTAGGCGCAGTGGATGGCGATGGCCAGGCCGTAGCCGTGAAGTGAATAGCGGAAGTTGAACAGCTCCCCTTGCTTTCGTGAGCGTTCCCAGGCATACAGCAGCCCCGCGCCGGACACGGCCGAGCAGACAAGATGCAGCGCCGTGCAGACGACCCAGCGGAACGCCATCGTTTTCATCAGCTGGTCATGCGGCAGCGAACTCAGGTAAATATGCTGGTAGATCAGGTTTTCCAGCACGGCGAAAGTCAGCGCACCGAGCAATGACGCCAGCGGAAACTGCCAGCGTCTGCCCACCAGATACGGCTTGCGCAGCAGCAGAAACAACAGGCCGGACTGCTTCAGGATTTCTTCGACGGTCGGGCCGATCAGGATGATGTACACCAGGAACAAAGAGCCGTGGCCGGTGGTGAAGAGCGCCATCAACACACCGGGTATCGCCAGGATTCCCCCGACGATGCCGAGGCAGACGGTGACGGCCAGGCGGGTGGCGTCGCTGATCGGAGGCGCATCCGCTATTGGAGATGTGTCCTGAATTTTTATTGCCGGTTCATTTTCCATAAATGATATATTACCGGGCAAAACCCGAAAATTCAATCCTGTTTGTGCTCTTTTATCCGGATAACTTGCGCGACTTGTATTTTATTCTAGACTGGTTATATTATATCCATTGGAGAATTTGCGGATTATTTTTGTGGAAAGTTTCAACATGCCGTTGAAATTATCATAAAAAAGAGGAGGAGATACTATGGTTAAGCAATGGAAATGGAGAGTTCGTAAGGAAGATGCCGCGGTGTGCCTGATCGACCATCAGGTGGGGTTGCTGTCGCTGGTACGTGACTTTTCCCCGGCGGAATTCAAGAACAATGTGCTCGCGGTTTGCGACATCGCCAAAACCTATAACATGCCCACGATCCTGACCACCAGCTTCGAAGACGGCCCGAACGGCGTCCTGATGCCGGAGGTGAAGGCAATGTTCCCGGATGCGCCGTTCATTCCGCGCCCCGGCCAGATCAGCGCCTGGGACAACGAAGATTTCGTCAATGCGATCAAGGCGACGGGCAAAAAGCAGTTGATCATGTGCGGTATCGTCACGGAAATATGCGTGGCGTTTCCGGTGCTTTCGGCGCTGGAGGAAGGCTATGAGGTATTTGTCATCGTGGATGCTTCCGGTACGTTCAACGAAACCACCCGCAATGCGGCTCTTGACCGCATGAGCAAGGCCGGCGCGCATCTGCTCACCTGGTTCGGACTTTCCTCCGAACTGCAGGTCGACTGGCGCGACAACGGCGACCAGCTGAAAAACATTCTGCACCGGCGGCTTTCGGAATACGACAACCTCATCGTCGCCTACGAAACCCCGAAGGGCAAGAAGTAAGTTATCGGCTTCAATATTTTGGTAGGGCGGTCTGTCCTCAGACCGCCGTTCATTTCGCATATGCTACCGGATAGAACATGCCGGAGAGAACGGTTGTCTGAGGACAGACAGCCCTGGCTACTAAGCTCAAAACCGTTGATTTTGTTTGCCTATTTTGGCTTATCGGGAAAAATAAATTTTTAATGAACCAAGGATAAATATATGCAACGATAAGAGAAACTCAATTCAGGTCTGCAAAAATATTGAATAATTCTGTTATTTTCTGACGGTTATCGTTTTAATAACGATGATCGTAATTACATTGAGCTCAAAATCGTCAAAAAGTTTTGCCTAATTTTGCTTATGTTGTAATCGGCCGTTTTTTTGTCTCTATAGGTGAAAATAGGTACGTATTTGGGTAGTGATCAATGTAAAAGAATGTCCATAGGCGTGAAAGTATGAGTAAATGGGGCCATATTTGGGTAAATTGCGGTGAATTGGTACATTTTGCGGAATTTTTATCAGGTCTGCTGGGGCGCCGAAGTGTTTTTCAAGGAAATCCAACAAAATTTGCGATTGGCTGATTTTCCGGACTATAATGACCTTATCTTCAATGATGATATTGTAAACTAATAGGCATAGAAAATTAAAGCGCTTTAATTGATAATGGGCAAAAAATTTACATTTTTTAAGAAAAATGATAGCTTCCAGGCTTCCCGGAGTTGACTTTTTGAGGATTACGGTTATAATTATATTTAAAGCGCTTTAAAATATTTTAAAATGATTCAATTATTATGAGTGTGACCTTAAAACAAATCGCAGAAGAGGCCGGAGTTTCGATGGCTACGGTCAGTCTGGCATTGAATGGCTCGACGATTGTCGCCAAGAATACCCGGAAGCGGATTCTGTCGCTGGCCGATCAGATGAATTATCAGCCCAATCTGGTGGCGCGCAGTCTGGCCGGCGGGAGCAATCAGCTTATCGGGGTATTGATCGACAGCCGCGCTCCCCGGATTCTTTTCCGGATGCTGGCTTATATCGAAAAAGAGGCGGCAATTCACGGATACCGGATTATTGTCGGAGAAGCCCATGATAGCGTGGAGCACCTTCATCAGATTTACAACACGTTCCGCCAGTACAATACGGACGGCATGATTTGTCTGGCACATGATTATCCGGGCCAGGAAAAGGAGCTCCGGAGGTTTTTCAACGGTACCGCCAATATGGTTTTTCTGGGGCGGCCGAAGCTGGATAACGTATCGTTTGTGGAAATCAGCCGCAGTCAGGCCACCCGGGAGACAGTGGATCACCTGATAAGCCAGGGATACCGGAAAATCAGTCTTGTCTGCAGCCGTGGCGATTATAACAGCGTGGTGAACCGGATGAATGCATTCAGGGAAGCTCTGATGCTGCATGGCATGAGTTCCGAAGAAGCGGAAAAAATGATTTACCGTATAGCGCATAACACCGAAGAAAATATTCGGGCATTGTGTGATCGATGGATTCTGCCCGGAAATTATGATGCGGTTATTTTCTGCGACGACGTCGGGGCGGCCAAGACCAGTAAATACCTCCAGCGGAAGGGGGTTTCGATACCGGGCGATGTGGGGATCGTCGGTTCGGACAATGATGAATTCTGCACTTATACCTCGCCGGAGCTGAGCAGTGTCGATGACGAACAGGAGCTGCAGGCGGCATGTCTGATACGGATGCTGATGGAGATTCTTTCCGACCGGAGGGCCGGAAAAGTCAGCCGTTCAATGACGGTGCAAAGCCGTTTGATTATAAGGGAGTCATCAAAAAGATCATGATACAAAGCAAAACAACAAAAGGAGTTGACATCATGAACAACAGGAAAAACTATTTCACGCTTATTGAGCTTTTGGTAGTGATTGCGATTATCGCGATCCTGGCATCAATGCTACTGCCGGCTCTAAATAAGGCGCGGGACCGGGCAAAAACCATCAAATGTACCAGTAATCTGAAACAGATTGGAATTTATTCCGGGCTTTACCTGAATGATTATGATCAGGAAATGTACCGTTCGAGCGACGGTTATACGCTCTGGTCGCATTATCTGGAGCCGTATGGCAAAGAATCCGTGAGGAAAGTTCGATTCTGTCCGGCAAAATTGAGGAATGACGGAGATGCTTATTTATCTTACGGTATTGTGATACCTATGTCGGGAAGTTTTCTTTCCTGGAAAACGTTCACCAGAAAAGCAGGAGTGACCGATGATAATGACAATAAAATTCATCCGGTATTTTATGATCCCAAGGTTGCACTGCCTGTTTCACAGCGTATTTTCATGGTGGATTCACAGCGGGCTGGAGTTAATGCCAGTGAAGGGTATTTCCGAGTGACACGAGGCGACAGTGGAGCTGGCTGGGGCTGGCTGGATATGACCCATATGAAACGCTGCAATACTCTTTGCGCGGATTTCCATGTGCAATCCATAACCGGCATGGAACCGAGAACCATTTACGGATTCAAAAGCTGGAGCCTGGGAGGTCCAAACATGAAACTTAATAATCCGCCTGGCGACTACCCGGCATGGCCCTGATTCCAATACTATCACAAGGACGATTATGTATCTCAATAAGACAATATTGATTCTTGGAAGTTTGATTCTGCTGGCGAGTTCCGCTGTGGCCGACCGGGTGCTCTGTTCGACGGATCTGGCGGTCGAAATGCCCTCTTATTTCGCCCGCTCAAGCGGGACCATTGAAAAATCGGGCGGCGGCATAAAATTCACGCCGCCGGCGGAACCGTCCAAGACGACGGAAGTAAGGCTGCCGCTGCCGGATGACCGCGATTTCCGGCTGTACGGTGAACTGGAATTTAAAACCTCCACGGAAAATGACAAATGCGCCATTACGGTGAAGCTGGAGGCCCGCTGGCCAAAACACGCGGATATCAGCAAAAAGCGGCTCACCTTGAAAAAAGGGACCCAAACCCATAAGGTGTATGTGCACCACGCGGGATTCAAAACGGAACTGCGGGAGCTGGTCATTGTCTTTCATCATGAACCGGAAGCGAAAGATGAGAAAAATATTTCCGTGCTGAAAGCGCCGGTGGAAATTACCGGCATCAAACTCAACGCCGTCGATTATGCACTCCAGAATTTGTCCAAAGGAGTGCCGGAACGGCTGGCGGTCGCGTTGCCGCCTGGATTGTCCCCTGAAGCGGTCAAGGCCGGGGAAGCGGTCCGGTCAAAACTGCAGGCGGAATCCGAGGATTGTTTCAAGGTTCTGAAAAACCGGAACAGTTCGCCCGCCGCTAACGAAAAAGCGCTGGGGCGTCTTTATGATCTCCAAATGCACGGCGGCTGGATGATTCAGGAAGCCGGGTTAAAGGTTCAAGCGGAAAAGAGCACTGTTTACGGCTGGACCGGCGGCGCGGACAAGATTCTCCGCGACGGCGAATTCCCCGGCTTTATCGGCGGCACGGCCAGGGTGGAGGCCGCCCGCAATGAGAAAGAAGGGTTGCAGCTGGCGCTGTTTGCCGGTATGGATTTGCAGAATGTATCGGTTCAGGTCGGAGCATTCCAAACGGAAGACGGCACCGTTTTCCCGGCGGAAAATATCACCGCCGCCCCGATCGGGTATGTGACTCCGACGGCCCCGGCCTATTGGAGCGAATATATCACGCACAAAATGCCCGATCCGTTGCTCAGCTATCTGCAGGCGTTCGACGTGGAAAAAGAGAAGTTCCAGCCGCTCTGGGTCGATTTTTCGGTACCGAAAGGTCAGAAGCCGGGAATTTACCAAGGCAAGGTCGATTTTCTGGTTGACGGCGGCCCGGTGGTGTCGGTGCCGGTTGAGTTAACTGTCCGCAAATTTGAATTGCCGGACCGTATGACTTTTCAGGCGGTGGTCAGCAGCGGGGAGTTTTATCATGGATTGTACGAACAGAGCGGAAGCGTCCGTGCGGAATTCGATAAATTCATGTTCTCGGAGGGGGACGGGGACCCGTCCAAATTGTCGCCGGAAGCGCAGCGCATGGTTCAAATCAATTTCGATTTCTTCAACATGATGCGTGAACACAATCTGGAATTCCATGATATTTACCGGAGCGTCCGGCGAGTGGTTCCCGGCTGGCGCCGGCGGATGATCAACGAATACAATAAAATGTTCTGTCTGGGTTATGACAATGCCGGACTCGGACATTTCGATAAACAGTTTGCTGACATGCGGCAGGAAGGCACCGCCGGACGCGCTTATATTTACGGTTACGACGAAATCCGGGCCAATGACGCACGGGCATTCGCCGGTATGAAAAAGAGTTACGGTGAGCTGAAGAAGCGTTTTCCCGAAATCACCACCGCCGCCACCGCGTTGGATTACAGCTACGGCGAGAAGACCGGCACGACCGAAGAACTCGATATCTGGATTGTCCCGCCCGGCAACTTCATGGGCGGGAAAAAGGCGGCCGAGCGGGCCCGCGCCAGGGGCAAACAGGTGTGGTTTTATCCTTGCAACTGGCCGTATCCGCCGGACGCCAATCTGCTGCTGGAAAACCGGGCGGCCGCCACCCGGATGGTGATCGGCCTCATGCCGTGGAAATTCAAGCCGGACGGATTCCTTTATTATTCGACCACCATGCTCGGGCAGCAGGTACAGTTGAAATCGCTGCTGAAAAAATGGGACAGAACCGGCGATGTCCGGGATATCTTTGAGGGCATGCTCAGCTATGACGGCGATTATCAGCTCTCCTCGGTCAGCAATAAAGACGCCAAGCTGGAATGCTGGACCAATTTGCCGAAGGACATGGTCAAACCGTTGACCGCCGAGTTCGAAATCATGGTCGTAAAGGGCGGCAGCGATGCCAGGCTGACGGTCGAACTGCGGCAGAATCATTTCGACGGCGTCAAAACCGACAATCATTATTTCAATATCGATATGAACGCCGGCGACTGGCAGACGGTCCGGCAGGAAATACCGGTCACCTCGCCGATCCGCAACATGCTCTTCGCGGTACGGCTGAAGGGCAAAGACGCGCAGATCCGGATCCGCAATATCAATCTGTACCAGGAGGGCGTCACTTACGACCGCCGCATTACCGCCACCAAACTCCTTGAAGGCGGCCCGGTGCTGGATGAAAACAATTATGCTTACAGCATGTTCCGCAGCAATGGCGACGGCACGCTGATTTACCCCGGCCCGGAGGGCGCGCTGCCGAGCATCCGGCTGAAATTCCTGCGGGACGGGCTGGAAGACTACGAATATCTGGTGCTGTTGAAAAAGTCCATCGATGAGGTCGAAGCCGGTACGCGCCGGGTTCCGAACCAAACTCAGTGGCTCGAACAGGCCCGGAAACTGCTGGAAGTCGACGACAACGTCTGCCGAAGCATGAACAAATATGCCAAAACCGGCAACATCCTCCTGGACTATCGTTCCAAGGTGGCCAATCTGCTCGATCAAGTTCAATAACCTATTGACAAGGAGAATTATGAAAAAGTCAATATCAGCCCTTTGTGTACTTTTTTGCCTGGCGCTGACCGCATCGGAAGCCATTATTTCCCATGATATTTTATCATTGAAGCCGGAAGTGCAATGCCAGGAAAAAGGCTCGGTCGCACGGCTGGAAAACGGCAAATACCGCTTCATCATGAAACCGGAAGGACGGGATTGCTGGCTCCGTTTTCCGGTCAAGCTCGACAATTTATCGATTTACGACGAACTTGAAATCGGCGTCGATACGGAAAACCCGAAAGCGGCAATGGTCATGGAACTGAACAGTGCCAAACCGGAAAATGCCCTGGCGCTGAAAAAAAATATCTTCATGAAGCCCGGCGCCCACAGCTATACCTTCTGGTATCCGCACACGGGGATCGACGTTAAGCCGGGTCTGATTAATTTCCGTATGCTCAATAAACAGGATAATTTCCACCTGCCGCAGTCCGTCATGGAAAAGCCGGTCGATTTCACCTTCATCAAATTCAATGTCACGGCAAAAGGGATTGACAAACTGAAGACAGAATTTGAGCGGATTTACGATACTGGCCGTTACGCGGAGCCTGGCCGCGGAGCCGCCGAAAAAGTCCGCGACGAATTGAAAAAGCAGAGCGATAAACTGTTTGCCGAAGTAACTGGTTCCAAAACCGCCGAACCGCAGAAGATTGCGGCGCTGAAAGAATTGCACCGGATGCGCCAGAGCGCCGGCTGGCAGATCGAACTGGCCGCCTTGCAGAACTCCGGCAAAGATCTGGTCACCGGCTGGACTGGCGGTGCGGACAAGGTTTTCCGCACCAGGCAATTGCCGGGCAGTTTCACCGTGCCCGTGAAGGTCGAACTGGCCCGGCGCGAAACCGAAAGCGCGCAGATTGTGCTGTTTTCACGCAAGGATTTGAAGGACGTTACGGTGAAACTATCGTCGTTGTCCGACAGCGCGGGGCACACGATCGGAGTCGAACAGCTTTCGCTTTTCCCGGTCGGCTATATCAAAGCACCCCGCAAGGCCTATCCTGCCGATTGCGAAAACGAGTGGATTCCCGACCCCGTCCTGACTGAAACCAATTCGATCGATATTGAAAAAGATCATTATCAGCCGTATTGGTTGGACGTGAAAGCGGAAGCGGGGCAGCAGCCCGGAACCTACCGCGGCGAAGCCGAGTTCCTCGCCGGCGGCAAGAGCCTGGTCAAGGTGCCGCTGGAAGTCAAGGTCTGGAATTTCGAACTCCCGGAAATCCTGAATTTCCCGGTCATCATCAGCAGCGACCTGATGAGTGGCAAAAGTAACTTCGTCAAGAACTTCACCCGCGACGCCAAAGTCATCGACGAATGGGACAAATATGCTTTTTCTCCGACCGGCGATAAGAGCGCGCTTTCGCCGGAAGCCCGGCACCTGCTGGAAATCACCGAAAAGAGCCGCGCGATATACCGCGACCACAATATCCCGTTTGCCGATATTTACCGGAGTACAGGCTGGGTGGTGCCGGATTGG
The DNA here is from genome assembly GCA_040394635.1 of Victivallis vadensis. Taxonomy (GTDB): domain Bacteria; phylum Verrucomicrobiota; class Lentisphaeria; order Victivallales; family Victivallaceae; genus UBA5239. The sequence continues at coordinate 11,000 of JBEBRW010000032.1, forward strand.
CGGCGGCGGCTGATTCTCGAAGACTCGAATCTGTTCTGCCTGGGCTATGACAAGTCCAAAAATGTGATCGAACTCCTCCGCCCGCAAGCTGAATCCATGCGCAAGGACGGAACCGCCGGCAAGGCCTATATCTACGGTTATGACGAAATCACGAACCAGCGGGCCTTCGACGGCATGAAAAAGAGCTATGCCGAAGTCAAGAAATATTTCCCGGAAATCATCACCACCGCCGTGGCGCTGGATTACACCTACGGCGAGCTGACCGGAACCACCGACACGCTCGACATCTGGATCGTGCCGCCGACCGAATACCTGGAGTCGCGCGAGGCCGCCGAACGCGCCCGCAAACGCGGTAAACAGGTCTGGTGGTATCCCTGCAACTGGCCCTTTCCGCCCGATGCCAATCTGCTGGTGGAAAATACCGCCACCGCCACCCGGCTGATCATCGGCTTCATGCCCTGGAAATTCGGCGTGGAAGGATTTTTGTATTACTCCTCGACATTCTGGATCAACAGCGAGGAAGACGATTCGTTCCTCGGGCGCTGGACCATCGGCGGCGATATCGAGCTGCTGCGCTACGGCGTGGAAGAGCATGCCAACGAATACCTGCTGAAAAATACGGCCTCGCTCAACCAATGGACCACGCTCAATCAGGAGAAACCCATTCCAATTATCGCTTCGGCGTCGCTTGATATCGATTATTTCGACGCAGACCCGAAGGGGAAAATCGAGTTTGAAATCCGCCTGAATTATCAGGACAAAACCAACCGGAATTTCATCTTTCCGGTAACTCCAGGCTCCAATCAGAAGGTCCGGTTCGAGGAGAAAATCACTCCGGAAAAGCCGGTCAAAAGCGCTTACTACGGCTTCCGCATCGCCAACAGAAACGCCCGGGTTTATTTCAAGGAGGCCGACCTGAAGCAGGAAGGCGTCAGCCGTGTCCGCCGCAACAATCTCAAGCAGGCGGTCAGCGGCGGCCCCCTGATTCCTTATATCAATTTCAATGTATTCGGCAGCAACGGCGACGGCAGTTTCTTTTACCCGGGGCTGTCTGGTATCCTGCCGACTGTCCGCGCCAAGAACCTGCGCGACGGCCGCGAAGACTACGAATATCTCTTTATGCTCAAGCAGGCTGTTGCCGAAGTCCGGGAAGGACGCCGGACCGTGCCGGACCGTGCCGCCTGGCTGAAAAAAGCCGAAGCGGCCCTGACCGTGGGCGATGAGATCTGTGCCGCTTTGGATACCTATACGCAGGACGGAATACCGCTGCTCCAATACCGTTCGATCATCGGTGAGTTGCTCAATCAAATTGGAGGTCAAAAATGAAAAGCAAATTCATAACCGTATTCATCTGCATCCTGCTGTCTATGACAGCACTGGCCCAGGAGAAAAACAGCCTGAAGGTCCTGACCATCGGCAACAGTTTTTCCCGAAGCCTGGCGACATACCTGCCGGCCGCCGCCCAGTCGGCCGGATGCAGCATTGAACTGGAAAACGTTTATATCGGCGCCGCCACCTTGAAAACGCACTGGGACAACATCGAAAAAGAAGACTTGAACCCGGATTTCAAATATTTCAAGAAATATACTTACAAGGACCTGCTTCAGAAGAAAAAATGGGATGTGGTTACCATCCAGCAGGGCAGCCATGAGAGCTGGCAGTACCAGACCTATGTGCCGTATGCCAAAAATATTGTTGATTATGTCAAAGAGTTTGCTCCGCAGGCGGAAATCATGATCCAGCAGACTTGGGCCTACCGTCCTGATGACCAGCGCCTCGGCAAATGGAAGATCGACCAGAAACAGATGTACGATGCCATTGTCCAGGCTTATGACAAGGCCGCGGCGGAACTGAAGATCAAGGTTATTCCGGTCGGCGCCGCCGTTCAGTTGGCCCGCGAAACTACTTCCGTCAAATATGTGCCGTATAACCGTGCGGATTTCAAATACCCGGATCTTCCGGATATGACCGGCAGCTATGTCGGTGACATCAAGTGGTCCAAGGATCAGAAAAGACTTGAAGGCGACACTTTCCACCTGAACCGCAAAGGGGAATTCCTGCAGGCTTGCGTCTGGTTTGCCGTTCTCTTCGACCGCCCGGTCGGCGATATCAAGCTCCAGCCGCGCGGCATCGACAAGGATGAAGTAGAGTTCCTGAAAACCGTTGCCCAGAAAGCGGTCGATGAATACAAAAGCAAAGTGCAATAAATATTACGGGCAAAACCTTGCGGACGATATGATCATGAATAATTCAAACTATTCGCCGGAAAGTTGGCGGGACGAAATACCGGCGCCGGTCTGCGACAAGCACCCGGAATACCTCGAACTGTACTGGAAAGCCTGGGAACTGGCCCATGACCACATCGTGGATATTCCGGGAATGCCCCGGACTCCGTACATGGACGAGGCGTTCTGCGATTCCGATATCTGGATCTGGGACACCTGCTTCATGTCGTTGTTCTGCAAATATGCCCAGAAACAGTTTCCGGGCGTAGAGAGTCTGAATAACTTTTACGAGGTTCTGTACGGCAGCAAATCACTGCCGGTGATCATTACCCGGAACGCACCCGAATGGACCGGCGAAATCATCGGCCAACCGGCCCGGATACGCATCCACCTGCTCGATAATCCGCCGCTCTTTTCCTGGGCCGAATACGAAAACAGCCTGTTCAGCGGCAATCAGGAGCACCTTCGCGAGTTGTTGGAGAAACACCGGTATCTGCAAGACCATTTCCACTTCCTCGAATCGCTGAAAGACCATTACTCCGATCCGAAACTGCGGGCGGAAACCTGGTGGCGGAAACACCCTCTGGGCTATTTCTGGGAAGGCGGCCGTTCCGGCATGGACAATACCCCGCGCGGACGAACCGGCCCGAATGCCCTCCGAGAGCGCCCCAATAACCCGGATATGCTCTGGGTCGACGCCATCGCCCAGCAGGGGTTGACCGCCCTCTCCATTTCACGCCTCGCCGGGATGATCGGCCATGACTCCCTGCGGGATGAGTGGAAAGCCCGCTATGATCATTTCAAAGAGATCGTCAATACTTATTACTGGGATGAGGAAGACGGATTTTATTACGACATCCACGCGAAAACCCATGAATTTATGAAAGTGATGACTCCGGCGTCGTTCTGGCCGGTACTCGCCGAGATGTCCAGCCCGCAACAGGTCGAAAAAATGTGCCGCGCCTTGACGGATTCAAACCGCCTAGGCGGCAAGGTTCCATGCCTGTCGCTGGCCCGGAATGACGCTGACTTCGCGGAAAACGGCCATTACTGGCGCGGCTCCCTGTGGATACCAACGGCATACGCCGCGATCAAAGGTATCGAAAAATATGGAAAATTCGACCTGGCTCGCGAAATGTCCCGCCGGATTCTCGACCATATGAGCCGAACCTACCGGGATTACGAGCCCCACACCATCTGGGAATGCTACAATCCGATTCTGCCGGAACCGGCGTTGTCCTGCGAAAATCCGGTCACGGTCGTGCGCCCGGATTTCTGCGGCTGGTCGGCATTGGCCCCGATTTCCCTGTTCATCGAAAACGTGATCGGCATTCACTCCGTCAACGCCTTCCAGAAAGAAGTGAAATGGGCCCTCCCGGAAGATACCGCCGGCAAACTCGGCATCCGCAACCTGAAATTCGGCGAAATCACCACCAGCCTGGAGTATGAAGCCGGAACAATCACCGCCGATGCAACCGCTCCCTACCGGCTATGGATAAACGAACAACTCCACGAAATCCCCGCCGGCAAATCCCGTATCCAGCACTCCGAAACTTGTCCTGCACAATGTTCTTCAATCGGCTCTTGACTTTTGACACACTATCCAGGCGGCCTTGTCCCTTTGAAATGTCCTGATTAAATCTTTTGATTTTTCCCAATCGTCTTATTGACAAATGTCGCGTTATATGTCATAATTAATGTCGCGTGACATTTTATCAAGGAGGCATGGACTCCTGAAACGGCGGCGAGGCCATGACGGTTAGCGATAATAATTACGAGGAAATTGCCCGTAAAGTGGTGGAAATTAGATGAAATTATCTGCAATACTGCAAACTTTGATTTTTATGACTGCCGCGATTTCGCCGGGCATCGATATTACCGGTTATGCGAAGCCGGATTCGGGAGCGCTTTCCGGTTCCCTGGTCCAAAATGGCGGATTCGAGTCCGGCAAGGAGCACTGGAGTTCGCTTGACGGGCAGGAGTGTCAAACCGGCGCATTCGGCATCAACCAGACCGGGGGGCTGCATTATGTCCGCCGGAATACGGATTCGTACCGCCGGGTTTCTCAAGTGGTGAAATTGAAGGCAGGAAAACGCTACCGTTTCGGGGCCATGATCCGGACTGCCGGTGTTACCGGAGAGGGGGCGGGGCTCTATATTGAGGGATATGCCAAGGACAAATATGTCGGCGGCGCCTATATCCATGGGCGGAAGGGTGATAGCGACTGGCGGTTACTGGAGGGCGATTTCACTCCGCCGGTGGAGTTTCCGGAAGCGAGTTACCGTCTGTCGCTTTACTTGCGCAAAGGCGCGGTCGGGGAGGCCTGGTTTGATGATGTTTTCCTGTATGAAAATGCCCCGCGCCTGATTACCGGTGTGGCATATCCCACGCATCATACGCTGCGCCCGGACCAGCCGCTCCGGTTGTTTGCCCATTTCGACGGTGAGGCATTGCCAGACCAACGGAATCTGGTCGATTATGTTCAGAACGGCAAAGTTGTATTCCGCAAGGATTTCTCGACCAATTCCAGGAATATCATTATGCCGGAATTCAGGCTTGCTCCCGGAGCATTCGAGGTCGTCATCCGCAGAATTGACCCTGCCGCCCGTAAAATACTGGCGGAATCGGTTATCCCGATGACGTTTACCGATGCGGCACAACCGGTCAATACGACCGCCATTGACAAAAACGGCCTGCTTCGAATGAACGGCAAATTGTTCATGCCGTTGGGACTCTATCTGCAGAACGTTACCGCGAACGATCTTGACCGGATCGCGGCCAGCCCGTTCAATACGATCTTGCCTTATCAAAGTACAAAGCTGAAAATGCCGGGGTCAAAACTTGCCGGCGATGACGCCGTCGAAGAAGCGCTCGATGAATGCGAAAAAAGAAATATCAAAGTGATATTTTCCCTGAAAGATCTGTACGGCGCCAATGATGACCCCGTTGTTGAGCGCCTGGTTAACCGCTTCAAGAGCCATCCGGCCATTCTGGCCTGGTACATCTGCGACGAAGCCGCCGTGGACAAAGTGCCGAAGATCGCGGCGCGGCGACGGCTGATCAACCGTCTCGATCCGGGGCATCCGACATATTCCGTATTCTATCAATATCCCGATTTCCACCAGTATACCACCTGTCAGGATGTCTTCGGCAACGATCCTTATCCGATCAACTACCGGGACGACAGTCATATCGAGGGTACCAATCACTCCACGCTGGCCGCGGAATCCCTGGGCATGCCGCTGTGGAGCGTGCCGCAGATTCATCATACAGGATTTTATAACAGTGACTGGCGCAAGAACCCAGTGCCGTATTTCCAGACCTTGCGGGCTCCCAATGAAGAGGAAATGAATACGATTTGCCTGCTGGAGGCGATGCGCCTCGCCCGCGGCTTTGTCATGTATTCGTATTTCGACCTCGGCTGGGGACCGGATAAACTGCAGTTTGAACGCCGGTGGCCGATTGTATGCCGAGTAGCGGAACGCCTGAAATCGTTGGAGCCGTATCTGCTTTCGGATGCCGCTGCTCCAGCCGTAAACTGCACGGCGGCCAAAGGCAAGGTTTACGCCCGCGCCTTCCAGGCGGCGGATGGCCCAAAACGGGTCATTGTCTGCCAGGTCTCCTCCGGCGAAGGCGAGGCCGAAATCACCATTGGCAACGGCGAAACCGGCTATCTCTCGGAAAACGGACGGACGGTAGAAGTCTCCCCTGGGCGTTACCGTTTCTTCGGCAAAAACACCACCTGGGATATTCTCCGCAAAAATCAGGATTGAAAAATTCCGTTTCCCGCGCTACATTGCCTGGACATATAATCATCCTGCTCGACGCGACCGTCAAGTCATTTTTCATGGGACAGATGGGACAAATGCGACAAATGGGAAACCAGCAATAAGCTCAAACCGTGCTCTCCCATAGGTACCATAAAGTCCCATGTGTCCCATTAATTTGGCTTTTGACGGGGTCATCCTACTCCGGCCCGGTGAACAAAAATGATAAATTTTTTGTTTCCCCTATTGATATTTCCGGGGCCGTCATTATATTATGTTAATAGACGTTGATTAGCATATTATAGGCATATTATTAATGTTAAGGGTATATTCAAACAGAAACCACAAGCCGATAAGGCGGAAAGACGGAGGACGCAAGAATGAAGGGTTGCAGGCGGACAAAATTCACACTCATTGAATTGCTGGTGGTGATCGCAATCATCGCCATTCTGGCAGCGATGCTGCTGCCGGCTTTGAACAGGGCCAGGGAAGCGAGCAGAAAGGTGTCATGTATCAATAATTTGAAACAGCTCTATTTGCCGTTATCACAATATTCGGATGACAACAATGATATGTTCGTGCCATACGTGTATACCACGATTTATGCTTATTCCCTGATGCAGGGGAAAGGGTATTTCGACGGAATGTCGGTCATGGATCCCGGTTATACCAAATCCATCAAGATCATCAGTTGTCCGGGACAGACCGGCAGCAATCCAGACACTGGAAAGGCTTTTACCAGAACGGATTCCGCTTATACGCATTATCCGTTGAATCCGTTTATCTCCCGGAGTGCGGCCACGCTTTCCCCCGCTCCAGCAATGAGTACCCGTTCCAAAATCAAAATGCCTTCTTCGGCCATGTGGTCAATTGACGGCGGATTTTATCTGATCAGCAGCGTGAATTTGCTTACGCGCATGTTCAGTGATCCGGCCACTACTCTCGATGGCAACACCAAGGCGGTGGGACTACGTCACCTGGGCATGGCCAATCTTCTCCGGGTGGATGGGCATGCTGACACCCTGAGCAGGGTGGAGGTTACTCAGATGGGGGCCTATCCCTCGGGGGCCGATACACCTGTCCGGAACGCTTTCTGGTGCGGCCGTGCGGATCAGGCCAACTATTAAATAACGGGAAAAGGAATTTTTTTATGAACTGCCTGAAATTTGGCTTGAGCGTTTTGTTGTCCGCCTGGGTGTTTTTCTGCATGGCGGAACCGGGAGAATATGTGGTTCCGCAAACAGCACAAAAGCCTGTGATCGACGGTAGGATCGATGCCACCGGGGAATGGAGCAATGCGTTGGTCATCAGCGGGGCGGGCGGGGAAATCGACCAGCGTAAATCCCAGGTGTATTTCTCTTGGGATCCGGACTGGCTGTATGTCGGCATGAAATCTGAAACGCCGCCATACGGCAAACTTGTGGTCAGCGGTAATGCGGTAATTCATGACGACGGCATCGAGTTATGGTTTGCGCCGCCAGCGGAATTGCGGACATCGGAACAGTATAAATTCGGTGAATTCCAGTTGATCGCGAACTCCAAAGGCGAAATTTATGCCAAGCACCACAACCCCGGCTATGGTTTGTCAACCCGTGACTGGAAAGCCGATATCCGAATAGAAAGCAGGGTTGAGAACGATCTATGGGATATCGAAATCGCGATCCCGGCCAAGGCGTTCGGCCTTGAGAAAATAACGTCTTCGGACTGGAAGATGCTGGCGGTACGGAATTTTCGGACCCAACCGTCCGTTCAGAAACCATTTACCCCGGTAGTGAGTTTTGCCGATGCTTCGCAGTATGCGGTTTTCAAATTGCGCCAGGGGCCGGCAGTGAAAAATATTTATGCGGAAAAATCATATCTCCCCGGACTATTGAAGGTTGTTGAAAAATGCACACTGGAAGCCCGGATCGGGGAACGGAAAATCACTCAAAGTGGAGACTCCTTCGACCTGACCGGGCAGTTGCCGCCGGAAGGTGGAAAGGTGGAACTGATTCTCAAGGACCAGCAGGGCGGAATTTGTTTTAAACGTTCCTTTTCCTATGGTCCCAAAGCGGAGCGTATTTGGTTCACGCCGGAATCCTATATCGCGCTGGACCATGATTTCGGCACAGGGCTGAAAAAACTGCGCAGCGGCACCGCGGCGGTGGAAATCGTGGGGGATATCCAGACCGTCCCCGGGCGGAGCGAACAAGTGACGGCCGCAGTGTTGGATGTGGAAAAGAAATCGATATGCTACAAAGGTTTCAAGCCGCCGGTTCCGGGGTGTATTTCCGCCTGGATCAAGCCTGAAACAGCGGTGGAGAAACCTTTCCGACGCTATATTTCGACTCGTTTTTCGGCGGGAGGTTATTTCGGGCTTCAGGACCAGGGGCAGTATATGCTGCTTTTCCTGCATAATTTTGAGAAAGAGCCGAAGAATATTGTTTTCGCCAAAAAGCCTGTGCTCGGCCAGTGGACTCATGTTGCGCTGAACCTTTCGGAAGATCGTGTTGAATACTACCAGAACGGAATCCGGCTGATTGATGCCAAGTTGCCCTTTAAAATCGACCCCGAAAAACTCGGCGACCTGGTTGTCGGCGGTGGACAAGGCGGATTTCAGGTCAGCGACTTTACGGTTTACTCGCGTTGTCTGGAGGCCGATGAAGTCAAGGTACTCTCCCAGGGGGACCGGAAAATCGCTGGTGATATTTCCTGGTTTCCCTCCAATAATTCATTTGCGGTCGAGTTAAACTGCAACGCCGATAAATTACGGGCCGAAAAACTCGAATTGACCCTGAGCAGCATGAGCAACACCGTAATCCTGAAAAAAGAGATTTCCCTGAAGGAAAGCAAAATGCTCCAGACCGCAGGCGGCAATGTCCTCATCGTCCACCAGGCAATCCCGGCTGGGCAGCAACTTTCAGAAGGGACCTTTACCCTGGCCTTGAATAATCCCGCCGACGGCGAGGTCCTGATGGAAAAGCAAATTACGGTGAAACATTATCCGTGGCTGAACAATACTCTGGGCAAAACCGACAAAATTGTCGCGCCATTTACGCCGCTTCAGGCCAGCGGCAATAAGGTTTCGTGCGTTCTCCGCGATTATACGTTTGGCGGTAGCGGCTGGCCGGTACAAATCAACGCGCTCGGACAGGATATTCTGGCGGGCCCGGTTCAACTGTATACGGAAATCGACGGTATTGTTCAGGCGCTGACATCGGGCAAATTCCAGATTGCCAATACTACCGATACGGCGGTCAGCTTCACCGGCAAAGCTGAGGGGGCTATCGATGTTGCCCTCTCCGGGCGCATGGAATTCGACGGTTTTATCCGTTACGATCTGGTACTGCGCAAAAGTGGCGCCGGGGTACCGGACCGTCTTTTTCTCGATATTCCCGTCAAAAAGGAATTTGCGACCCTATTCCATGCCGTCGGCGAAGGAATCCGCTCGAATCCGGCCGGCTTTGTGCCTGGCGGGCAGGGCACTGTCTGGAAAAGCCGTTCCATTCCCCAGATCAATTACGATAACTTCATCCCCTATATCTGGTTGGGCGATGACGACCGGGGTATCTGCTATGCCGCCGACTGGGACCGGGACTGGCAGCATGGCACCACAGGAAAACAACACGATGCGGTGGAACTTTTCCGCCACGCCAACGGAGACGTCAGCATCCGCCTTAACCTCTTGAACGCTCCCTATGCGATGGAGCGCGAGCGCCGGATCAGCTTTGCCTTGATGGCTTCACCGGTGAAACCGCAACCCGCGGGCTGGCGCGGCTGGTCGGATGGCTTCTTTTTCAAGGGAACCAAAGTCGCCCGCTGCCTTTATTCGCCGCCTTACTGGGGGTCTTTCACCAACTGGACGTCCCGCTATCCCTCTTTTGAGGATTTCGGCTACATCCGGAAACTGATCGAAACGCTGCAAACCGGTACCGCGGACGGGCAATATCAGCAGGAATGGATCGAACGGGTACAGAAAAGCCGGCCGCAGGACAGGCCCGAACGTATCAGTGTCCATACCCAAGCCGCCTTTTCGATGGCGATGGCGCTTCACCCTTTCAAGGACAAAGCGGTGTTGTATCCCTATACCTGCAGTGCCGAAACGGCGGAACAACTTGCCGAATACGAGGTGATGCGGAGCGAATGGAAAAACGGCGCCCGGGTGTCGATCTCCTCTTATGCCGACTACGCCATCTATTATTTCAAGAAAATGCTGGAGGCGGGATTCAACGGCATCTATGATGACAATACATTCTTTGTCGCCAATTTCAACTGGGCCGCCGGCGATGCGTATATCGACGACAAGGGAGCTGTCCGACCCTCGCTCGGTCTCTGGAAGAACCGCGAATATATCAAACGCCAGTTTTTCCTGATGCATGAACAAGGTATCGACCCGTGGTTGACCGTACACCAGACCAACGCCAATATTCTTCCCGTGTTATCGATGGCTACCAACAGCATGGGCATGGAGTGGAAATACGGTATCAGCGATTTTCAAACGCGCTTCACGCCGGACTATATCCGTGCGGTTTGCCAGGGGCGGCAGGGCGGTTTCTTCCCGACGGTGCTGGACGGCATCAGCGGCGGAACCCCGGAGACCCGCAGCCGGGCGACCCGAGCCATGCTGGCGGCACTGCTGCCGCATGAAGTCCGCCCCACGTGTCCGCGCCAGTCGGATGCGAAAATTTACCGGAAAGTTCATGATCTGATGTTCGATTTTGGGATTTACCAGGATGACTGTACCTACACGGCATACTGGGACAAGCAGAATCCGGTCAAAACCGGCCATGCCGGGCTGCTGGGGAGCACCTACCGCCGGGGGAATAAACTGTTGGTATTCTGCGGCAGCTATGCCTTGGAAGATATTTCCGCCAACTTCACGGCCGGCTCCGAATTGCTTGCCGCGCGTAACCTGGAAACGGGCGAAAGCCTTGCGGTAAACGGGCGCACTGTCGCGGTGGCCGTAAAGGGACATGACTTCGTACTGCTGGAACTGGAATTGAAGCCCTGACGCTTCAGCCGGTATAAATACCGGTATCGGGGCGATAGGCGGAGGCGAGGTAATCTTTGACCTCCGCCGGCAGCATCGGCTTGAACATGATCCGCCGGACAATGGTGGTCCCAAGCGATTCCGGATGGTAGAGCCGCTGTTCCAGTATATCCTTGATCGGTTCAACGAAACCATCGAAAAGACGATAGTGGCAGATCGCAAGTTGGCCGAATTCCTCATCGCCGATGCCGGGGTCGCCGATCACTCCGAAACGCCGGATTCCCAGGTGGCGGCCCTGCCGGCGCAGCTTGTCGAAAAGTTCATATCCCAACAGGTTGTGAGTAATGATAATCGTATCCGGGTTAAAACCGGACTCGTTCAGCTGCGCCAGAAAAGTATCCGTCAGGTAATTATTGTCCAAGGTTGTCTGGCGGACAGTAAAGAGCCGTCTGTTTTTACTTTCCCCGCCCATTTCCATAAAAAAGTCGCGCAACGCCCTGGTTCTGGCATTGGGAATCCGGTGCGGAACATCTACGCCCATAAAGGCAATCCGGCTGTCCGGTTCGCAACGGGAAATGGTGTCTTCAATCATTTTTCGCACGGAAGCGTATTCGTCAAAGCAGACGCAGTCCGCGGGGATGTCCGTATATTCATGGTCCACGGCGATTACCGGAATGCCCGAGCGGATGTACTGGGCATAGATTTCCCGGTTGTCCGAATTATCCAGTTCGACCGCCGGCACGGTCACGATCGCGGCGTAGTTTGCGGGATTGATCTGCGCCAGGTAGTTCCGTTCCACTTCCGTGTAAATGGGATGGATCATTTTCAATACCAGGTCGTATTGCCTGTTGCCGAGTCCGGCGGTAATGCCCCGGCAGATTTTGCTCAGCGGCAACGGCCCGTGACACGAGAGCAGCAGGATATGAGCTCCCCGGGATTGCGGAATATCGGCGACAAAAGTTCCGTTGCGGCGAATCCGCTTGACCAGCCCTTCTTCCGCAATAATCCTCATGCTCTTGCGGATCACGTCCTTGCTGACGCCGAATTCCGCGGCCAGTATATCCTCGTTGGGAAACTTCGAGCCGGGCGGGTATTTGCCGTCCAGGATACCGCTCCGGAGTATTCTGGCTATCTGCATGTAAAAAGGTATGTTTTTGTTCAGCATCGCAATAAATTTTATAATGGTTAAAGCATCAATATAAAATGTCCGCCCGGAAATTCAAGTATCCATCACCTGCTATTCCGGAAAAATCACGAAATTCTACGATGCCGCCGCCGATTATCGCTTGCAAAAATCATAAATATGGTTATAATATGGTTATCAATTCTTATTATCATCAAAACTGATTTTTTTGTCAAGGAGTTTCATTTTTTATGATTAATTCAGTCAGCAGCGTTACCAGAGCTCCTCTCAATAGCCGGGCCATCCGCCCAATCCCCGAAGTAGCGGAGCACGCGGGCGGTATCACAGGGGTTTCCCGCAGCAGTCGGGCCATCTGGCAGGTGGCCGACATGCCGGAGGGCATGACGGGCGTGTATCAGCTCGGATTCCCTCTTCAGCTCAGCCCGACGGAAGCCGGGGTGTCGCTCAACATCCGCTGCAGCGGCGTCAAAGCCATTGACCTGGAAGTGGGCAACGACCTGCTGATATCCGATGACCTGGGCGGACGCCGTTTCAAGCGGATTGTTCCGTTCGGACGGGCCGGGAAAGGGATCAATCCCAAAACCGGAGAGGCCATCGTTTATTCGCGCTATCCCATCAATGTCGGCTTTGTGCCGCTGGGCGCCCGCCTGGATGACGGTTCACCGCACCCTCACGCCGGAACCGGTTTCGGAATTGGGCAGGTGCAGGGTTTTCCGGCCGACCGCTTGAACATGTCCGACCCTTTTTCCGGGATGGCGCCGGAGGATATGTTCTATGCCATCGAAATTTCCCAGTGTGTTTATGACGGCGAAGAGTTTAAAATTGTTTCTTCGCGCTTCTTCGACGTTTCGGAAATCCTGCCCGGTTATCGCCTCGGCGGCTGCTGCATGGGACCGGTTTATCCGGATGGCGCAGGATTGATCATGGGGCTTTCCGGAGATACCGGCGACCAGATCCGGGGATGCGGTATTTTGCGCTGGCAAAGCGCCAACGGTACCTGGAAGCCGGTCGCGTTCCAAAGCGTAGTCAGCGATCCCGGTAAATTCAACACGATTTCCGGAGTAACCGCGAATTTCGTCGAACCCAGCGTGATTCGCCTGCCGGACGGGCGATTACTTTTCACCGCCCGGGAAGTAGGGGATATCCCTTTCGGTAAAGGGCCATTGGAAGCTGAACGCCTGCAGGTATGGAGTTCGGCTGACGATGGGGCATCATGGAAACGCATCATGGAAATCCCCCATTTCCATCCACTGACCCCGCTTTCAATCAGCCGTGCAGCCGACGGCTCCCCGTTTATCCTGGCAAACGGCTATTGCAATCACAACTCAAAGGGAGAACAACTGAATTCCATGGTTCTCCGCGAGAGCATCAACATCTGGCCCCTGAACAAGGATCTTTCCGGTTTGGAAAACCCCATATCGGTTCTCGATACGGCAAAGGATTTCGGACCGCCGCCCCACGGTTCCTTCTGGCGGATCGATCATCCGGTCGGATTTCCCCTTCGTCAGAAAGACGGCAAATGGCATCATTTCCTGTTTTTCCGGGCGTTGGAGCACAATGAATGCGACAGCGATGCCCCGATGACCGATCATACCGGCTGCTACATCGAAGAAGTCTATTCTTCAGGCGTCCCCGCCCCTGTCTGGAATTTCTGAAAACACATCAATCGTGACTATACCGCGCCGTCGAATTGCCATGTGCTGATGACATGAGCATCGACGGCGCGGCTCTATGAGACGCTTTTCGGCAAGATGGCGTATCCGCAGTTCTTCTGTATAAAGATCAGGCTGCGGAAATTATTTTTCGTTCTTTTTTGGCTGTCTCATATTGACAAATTCTATACATTGATATATAATATAGAAAGATATATAATTAACGAGTTTTATTTATGGAATACAGTCAGATATTAACCGAAGAAACCCATTTGCCGAAATACCGGCAGATTGCCAAGACCCTGCGCGAGCGCATTTTGAGCGGAGAACTGGTGGAGGGAACCAAGCTGCCGACCGAACCGGAACTGGCCGAGGAGTTGGGGGTGAATCACCTGACGTTGCGCAAGGGATTGGCGATTCTGGCAGGTCAGAATTTGATTTCGCAGACTCAGGGCAAGGGAACTTTTGTCTCTTTCCGGCAGAAAATCCACCGCCGGATCGGTATCATTTCGTACTCCGAAATGTATCAGGACGCATATTTTATGCGATTGCTCTTAATGTTGTCGAAAGTGGTCAGCAGCCGGGAGGACTGCGAGCTTGTTCTGTTATCCATCGAAAATATCGATAAATTGAATAAAAAACAACTCCTGAATATGCTGAATCATGGCAAATGCGACGGTATCTTCATCATCGCGGCGGATTTGAGGCTGACCCGGATGCTGGATGAACCGGAATTTGATCACATCAATATGGTGTTCTGCAATACCGGGATGGGACGGTCCGGGGAGTTCAAGCGGCATTTCGTCGAGTCGGCCAACACAATCACCCGGGGATTGGAGTACCTACATGGGTTGGGGCATCGGCGAATCGGTTATCTGACCATTGATTCCGGACTTTATGGCTTTGCGTTCGAACGTAATGAGGAATTTTACCGGACCATGGAGAAGTTGAATCTGTCCACGGATCTGGTCCGGGTGTCAAAGCGTAAGCGTTTCAATATCCATACGGATGAATGGTATGACGACTGCCGGGCGGCCATGTGTGAAATGTGCCGTATGGAACCGGATGAGCGTCCGACGGCGGTCATTGGCGCCAACATAAGTTGTATTCTCGGCGCCTGGCAGGGCGTGATGGATGCCTGTATGAAAGTACCAGACGATATTTCGCTACTGGGCGTGGACGCCGATATCAGCTCGAATCCGCACTTGTCGGCGCTGGCACAGCCGCTCGAACAGATTACCGAAGAAGCACTGAATTTATTGTTCTCCATGGATACACCGGGAAAGCATCTGAAAAAGAATCTCCATGAATGCGATGTTATGGTGATGGAACGCGGCAGTTGCCGGATGGCGTGATAAGTTGTTTTTTAGTTAAAGAGCTATTGTTAATAATAAGTGTTCATGTAAAAACAAAACCCTGCTGAAAATTAATTATATTTCAGCGAAACAAAGAGGAAGACCAGAATGAAAAGTGGAAAGAAAATTTTTACATTGATAGAGCTCCTGGTTGTTATTGCGATTATAGCAATTCTTGCGGCAATGTTGCTGCCGGCGTTGAATTCAGCGCGTGAGAAAGCCAAGACCAGTTCCTGTCTCGGCAATTTGCGGCAGGTTTTCACCGCGGCAAGTCTCTATGCCAATGATTTCTCGCTCGAAAGAATTGTTTGGCGTGGAACAGGCAATCTTTCCTGGGTTGAGCTCACAACGTCTGTCTGCGGTTACCTTCCGGTCATCACCTTCACCAATGATAACCTGAGAAGTCCTCTTTCCGGGACCTTCAAGTGTCCATCGGTGGGAAATGTCACGATGCCTTCAGCCGTCATGTACGGGTTTCAAAAAAGCCATTATGGACTCAATAAATATCTGGCTTACAACGCTTATAATCCGGCCTCTACCGGCGGGGATGTATGGAACCCGAAGACTTTTTTAAGGGACCCCGGCAAAACCGCCTATTTCGGAGACACCAAAAACGGCGGAGAAACGACCATGGGGGAAAACGACCGTATTTTCCGGCATGGAAATAATAGTTTTTGCAATTATTTATTTCTCGACGGGCACGGAGAAACCAGGAAAGTCAATGAAGCCCCAACCGTACAAATGTATGACCAGGCTTTTTGCGGGACCACCATTTTCTGGCGCAAGGCGGACCGGACCAGTTGGGTTGATTTTTAAAGGAAATCCTGATGCAAAAGTTTTTTTCAATTCTTCTTCTCTGCTCCTTGGTTTCCGCCGTATATGCGGCGGAAGAGCGCCTGGCTTTCATCGGCGACTCCATTACCGCCGGCAGCAGTTATGCCGTTCAAATGGAGGTTTACCTGAGGGCTTGCGCAGGTAAACGCGACATAAAAGTACGTTCTTTTGGCTTTCCCGGTGATACCGCACTGGGATTTATCAAACGGATCGATGAGGTGATCGTCTGGAAACCCACGGTTGCAACCATCCAGTTCGGCATGAATGACGGATTTTACGGCGGCTACACGGATTGGATGGGCAGCAATTACAAGCAGGGCCTGATCAAGGCAATCAGCGCGTTGCGCAAGATCAATTGCACCGTTTATATTGCCACTCCGACCGTGATGGACCCCGTTTATGGAAAACCGAACAGTATCTATGCCAAAAAGTGCGATGCAGAAACGTATAATCTGACCCTGAAAGCACTCGCCGGATTTACAGAGCAGGTTTCAGCGGCTGAAAAAGTCCCGAAAGTGGAACTTTTCGCGCTGATGTCAACGGTCATGAAACAGTGCAAACAAAACTACGGCGAGAAATACGTTTTTGCCGGGACGGACGGCATTCATCCCAGTCCAAACGGCCATCTGGTCATGGCTTACGCGTTTTTGGAATCAATGGAACTGGATAAAGAGATTGCCGGAATCGTCGTAGATATGGCAGGGGAAGTATCCGTCACCGAAGGACATAAAATCGTTTCCTGGAAGAACGGTGAACTTGAGCTGGAAAGCACCCGTTATCCCTTTTGCCATTCGCCAAAAACAGAAGAAATTCTGCCGTTCATTCCATTTCAGGAGAAGTTCAATCGTTTTGAATTGAAACTCAACAACCTTCCCGACGGTCAATATAAAATTTCCTGGGGTGCTTATGAGAAGACTTTTTCTTCGGAGGCTCTCGCCAGGGGGATCAATCTCGCGGATGAATTTCGGATCAATCCTTTCAGTCCGACGTTTGAGGTTCTTTACAAGCAGATCGAGTGCAAGCAAAAATACGAAGTCCTTCTGGTTTTTGAGCTGTTTCCGCAACTGCAAAGCATTGGCAAGGAAATCCAGGACGTCAAAGCACTGGAAGCACTGAAAAAGAAACTTACCAGGCACCAGACGATATTGGAACAGGAAATTGTCGTGCCGTCGATTCATCACAAAATCAAAATCGAAAAAATCAATCAGGAAATAATATGAAAATAACGCTGTGCCTCCTTCTTACCGGAATCTTCTGTTCGCTGCAGGCGATAAACCCGGAATATTATCCGGGAATTCCCGGGGATTTTCGAGAGATTAATGACCGGGTTTTGCTGGATGCAAAGCATTGGAAAGCAACCGCGGGATTCAGCATAACCTCGGATTGCGACGGATTGACGGCAAGTTCAAGAGTTCCGCTGCAATGGAGCCATGAATTTATCGCGCTCGATTCGACTCCGGTCAAGCCCGGAAAATTACTCAAGATAACCACACGTTTTTACCTGACCGAAGTTCAATCCGGAAGTTTGTTCACCATGCGGCTTCAGCTCCTCGATAAAAATGGCAAAGTCCTTGCTGCGAGCGATGTTGCCGAGGGACGCAGTTCTTCTCCTGAAAACCTGATACTGCAGGAGAACTATATGCAAATCCCGCCGGATGCGGTAAGTGCGCGGCCCACCATAAAATTTTCCGGAAATCCTACTACCGTCAAAATTGTTACCTTTGAGCTGAAAACGGTGGATAAACGAGATCCAATGCCGATTTTTCCGCTGAAAATTCCTTACAGCAACAAACATCTCAACGATGACGAGCTCCGGGAAGCTCTGATGAACCGTAAGAAGGTCCATGCGAAAGTTGCAACCAACGGGGACCAGGTCCAATTTCTGGTTGATGGAAAGCCCGTTCCGTTGAAAATTTATAAGAACAACCTCGCGGCGACAATTGCCAATTACCCCGAGTTTTTGAAAAAGACCCCGGCAATGCAAAAGGCCGGATTCAATCTGTTTACCGTAGGGGTTTATCTCGGGCTGCCCTGCCATCCCCGGACGGCAAACAGCGTCTGGCAGAAGGATGGGACCTACCAGGTGGAAATTATTCAGAAGGTTATGCGCCAGATATTGAAATATTCGCCGGATGCCATGATTCTCCTGGATTTTTATATTACCCCTCGTGAGGGCTGGAGCGAAGCCAATCAAGACGAAGTTGTGCAGTGGACCGATGGTCGCAAGGCCGTTTTCAGCGGCGGCGGAAGAATCCGCGAGTTGACCAATGAGCCGCCGAAAGTATTGAAGCCTATTCCGCATGAACCGTGGTCCATGCCGATCTGGATCCCCTCGTATTTTTCCGAGAAGTTCAACGAAGACGCCTCGAAAGCGATTTTTGATATTTTCACGGAACTGGAAAAAACGCCGGAGTCGAAAGCGCTGGCGGGGGTTTTCATGGTTCGCGGCGTGGATATGCAGTGGTTTGACCTGTTTGCGGAAATTCCTGCAACCAAAGATGAAAAAGGCATCTATCCGCTGGCGGATTATTCGCCCGCGTCCCGGAACTTTTTCCAGAATTTCCTGCGCCAGAAATATGGCAACGACATTAATAAACTTCGTACAGCCTGGAACGATCCGGCGGTAAAATCATTTGATGAAATTCAGATTCCGACTCACGAGGAACTGTTTCCGAAAGGCCAGGTGATGATCCGTAAATCGGGCGGGCGTGACCGCATTGCCGATTTCATTGAATCACGCGGCGAAGGGCTGTCGAAGCAATTCATCAGTTTCGCCCGGGCCATCAAAAAAGCGACCAACAACCGGGTGATTGTGGGAGGATACCGGGCGGAAGGCGCTATCACCTCCTGGCCTTTTCTGGTGCAGCAATGTTCAAAGCAGATGTACGCGGCCCCTGAAGTCGACTTTTTCGCTTCATGCCCCGGAGGGCGCACGCCGGAAAACCCAGTCATGCCGTCTTTGCTGAACGGCTCCCTGCGTCTTCACGGCAAGCTCGGCGTCACCGAAATGGATTTCCGCAATCCCTGGGTATGGAACTGGGGCCGGTGGGGCGACTCGATTTATTATAAGACGCATGATGAAAAGGAATTTCAACAGCGGACCATGCGCGCCCAACTTTTCGCCAGCGCCTTTGGCGGGGCCTTTCACGCCTATGATATGGATGGGAATTGGTATGATAATCCGATGTCTATAAATGCGTGGACCAACAATAACCGGATTTATGATCTCCGCGAACCGCGTCCGCTTTCCGACAAGCGCATTGCCTTGTTCTACTCGGAGCATTATTGGGAATACATGGCTTTGAACAGCACTCGTGCCTTTGCCCATATTGTGAAAAACTCACCGCGGGAAGCCACGATCCGCAGCGGCGTCGATTGCGATGCATACCTGCTGGACGATGTATTCCATCCCGATTTCAAAGCCCCGAAAGTTCTGTGGTTTGTCGATGCGCTTGAGCTGACTCCTGCCAAGGCGGACGAGATTCGCAAGAAATTCGCGAATTCGGGCCGGGTATTGGTCTGGATGTGGGCTCCCGGTATTGGAACTACGAGTGATATCAGCAAAATAGCGGGATTCCAACTGGAGCGCGCACCGGAGGCTGATGGCAAGCCCATTATCGCGCTGAAAAACTCGACAGACCCGTTGATGGAAGGCGTCGATAACCTGCTGCTGGCAAAATACTACCCATGGGGTATGGGCCCGGCATGGAAAGTGAAGGACCCCAAGGCGGTTATCCTGGGAAATTATTTTGGGACTCAAATCCCCGCAATGGCCGCCAAGCGTTATAAAGATCACACCGAAATATTTATCGGCCAGGGAGGAAACCTGACCCCGCGCCTTGCCCGCAATATCGCCAGGGAAGCCGGGGCGCATTGCTGGATCTACAGCAATGATCCTGCTGCTTCGGCAGGAAATCTTCTGGTTGTCTCCGCCGCTTCCACCGGGGAAAAAGTCATTTATCTGCCGGAACATATTTCCAGGGTAAAATCGCTCACAAAGCAGGATATTCAGCAGGACGGCGCGCAAGTGACATGCCGTCTTGAGTATGGAGATGTCCTAGTGCTGGAGTTGATGGAGGATTAAGGTAAATGCTGAAACTGATCGATACCCGGCCCGGTATGAATGTCGCAGCCCCGTTTTTCAGCATGGAGGAGGAGCATATCCGGTTTGAGTTTACCCCGTCTCCCCACGGCGGCTTGGAGCGTTTATGGTTTCATTTTGCCTTGCAGCGCCAGGAGGGTGGGAATATCCCGCCGATAACCCGTCTGGTCATGAAAAATGTCAATACCATGCTGTACGTGGAGACAGGAGACTTTCGCCCGGTTATTCGCTACAGCGGCGAAAGTTGGCAACGCCTGCCCGTGGCGGAGAAGCAATACAGGGGGGATGGCTATCTTTCCCTTTGCTGGACGATCGAGACCCCGGCGAAGGAGGTGGAAGTCGCTTTCTGCTATCCATACGGGCAGCAGCAGCTGGATGCCCTGTTGGCGGATACCGGCGGATTTTGGCAAGCCGATGAAATCGGCGTATCCGGCAACGGATGCCCCTTTTTCCGGCTCAGCAATAATTGCGGAGATAAGAACAAGCGTCCTTACGGGCTTTACCTGATCGCCCGTCAACATGCCATGGAAACCTCGGGCGCCTGGGTCCTGGATGGGCTTCTCAGGCGCTTGGGCGAACTGAAGTGCGATATACCGGTTTGGGCAATTCCTTTTGCGGAGCCGGATGCCATCTTGAAAGGGGATTATGGCAAAGACGCTTTTCCACAGGATATGAACCGTTCCTGGGGCCCGGATGTCCCGATGCGGCATGAAGTAAAAACGATTATGCATGATCTCCTGCAATGGCAGGAACGTGTCAATGAAAATTCGCTCATCATGGATTTCCATAGCCCCGGCGCCGACGAAAAACAGGTTTACTGCCATATTTCTGAAGAAATTCCGGAGACCCACCCCATCCATTTCCAGTTGCGGGAATTGCAAGGTGCCCTTGGCAATTTGGCCGGCGAAAAATTTATCCATCATGCCAGGTATAAACCTTACTCGGCATGGGGAAACTTTTGGGGTCTGGACGAATATGCAATGCGGACGCTGGGAAAAACCGCAGTTTCCATTGAAACCAGTTATTTTCAGGCCGGGTCACAAATCCTGGAAATTCCGAATTATCAACATATCGGCAAGATCATTGCCGATTGGTTTATCGTGTAATTGTCAAATCGCCTTTTAATCAGGCGTGCTACTCAACAATAAACAAGGAATAAATCCTATGTATCGGAAAGAATTCATCCTGCATCGCCATCCGGCCAATCCCATCTTTTCACCGCTGGATTTTCCCGACGTCGATGCGGTTTTCAATTGCGGCCAAACCATGTTCGAAGGCAAGGTGTTGCTACTGCTGTCGGTTTCGCCGCGGCACGGCACACCGTACATGCAAGTGGCCACCAGTGCCGACGGCGTACATTTTGAACTGGCCCCGCAGCCATTCATCACCCAGACCGACGAAGAACCGTGGCACGACATGGACAACTGGCCGATCGATCCCAGGATCACCAAAATCGACGATGTCTATTACGTCGTCCGCCCGATTGCAGGCCCCGCATGTCTGCTGGAAAAAACCACCGACTGGGTCAATCATGAGATCATCGATTGTATCGCATTGCCTTATAACCGGGTTCCGTGCCTGTTTCCTGAGAAAATCGATGGTTTCTATTATCGTGTCGACCGTCCGTTTAATCTGAAAACCGGGGATATGTGGATTTCCCGTAGCCCGGACCTGATTTACTGGGGACATCACCGGAAACTGATCGGAGTCCCTTTCAGCAATGTCTGGGCAGTGGAAAAAATCGGTCCGACTCCGCCAATCCGCACCGATGCCGGCTGGCTGATGATCTTCCATGGCGTTCTGACCTATGCCGGAGGCGGACGTTACTCACTGGGCGCACTGCTGATGGACTTGGAAAATCCCGAAAAAATCATCGGTCATAGCAATGGCTGGATTTTAACGCCCGATGCGCCTTATGAATTCATGGGGAATTGCCAGAACTGCATTTTCAGTTGCGGCGCCATCGCGGATTATGAACACGACCGCATCCGGGTTTATTATGGGGCGGCGGACACCTGCGTTGGCTTGGCCGAAGGTTCTTTGAGTGAACTGATAAACGAGTGCCTGGCGCATCCACTATAAACTGTGAGAGACTATTGGCTTTAAGTATTTGCTGCTCGTTTTATATTACACTTTGGGAAGCCTGATTATGCCGAGTCACCCTTTTTCAGCCTAAAGACGGGGCTGGTCAGGTTTCCCGCTTTTTCTCATATTGGAGCCCATGTGAACAAATATGGACTTGTCTGCGAATACGCAAAATCAAGCGAAATAAAATGAGGGTTTTGAGCTTGCCGTGATAACGTCCCTTGTAATCCTCATTGTATGAAAAAGTTACCCCCTGAAGATCTGGTATATTAAATGTTTTGCTTATTTTGCGTGATTATGAGGAACATGAACTCGGTCAGCTTAGAATCTTTTTTTTTGCCAGTTTTTTTAAGTATATTGGTTTTTCACCTTGCCGGAGCAGCCTGGTATAGGCGTAGAACCGGATAAAGATAAAAATTGCTCGTAAACCCCTGACGTTTGTAATAATCAAATAAGAACAATTTGTGATCGACAACAGAAGCCTGACAAAGCAACAGTTTTCTTTGTTTTTGAATTGTATGTTTTACACACAGAAATTTCCTGATCATCCATTTCCCAAAAATGAAAAATCATTATATTATGCACAATGCGCATTTACATGGAGGTTGCATAATGTCAAAATATGGTCATGGCGATTATTCGTGGTGGCGGGAAGCCCGTTTCGGTATGTTTATTCATTGGGGATTGTATTCGATGCCGGCCCGGCACGAATGGATCAAAACTTATGAAAAGACCACCAATGAGGGTTATCAGAAATATTTCGATCATTTCGATCCCGATCTATACAATCCGGCCGAGTGGGCCAAGGCGGCCAAAGCAGCCGGCATGAAATATGTCGTTTTTACCGCCAAACACCACGAAGGCTTCTGCATGTGGGATAGCAAATATACCGACTACAAAGTCACTAACACGCCATGTGGCAGGGATTTGTTGCGCGAGCTGTTGGATGCGTTCAGGGCCGAGGGTATCCGTACCGGACTGTATTATTCACTGATCGACTGGCATCATCCGGAGTTTACCGTTGACGATAACCATCCG
Organism: Victivallis vadensis; assembly: GCA_040394635.1. GTDB lineage: Bacteria > Verrucomicrobiota > Lentisphaeria > Victivallales > Victivallaceae > UBA5239. The sequence continues at coordinate 34,171 of JBEBRW010000032.1, forward strand.
TTGCGTGATGTGGAAGAGGAAAACGAGAAAAACAAAAAGCGGGACATGAAAAAATACGCCAAGTACATGCGCGATCAGGTCTCCGAACTGTTGACCGAATACGGTCAGATCGACGTCATTTGGTTTGATTTCTCGTATCCGCAGTGCGAGCGCGGCAAGGGCAGCAAGGATTGGGAATCCGAAAAGATGATTAAGCTGGTACGTAAGCTGCAACCGAAGATTTTGGTTGATGACCGGCTTGACCTGCCGGAAGCCGGTGATTTTCGTTCGCCCGAACAATTTGTGCCGACTAACGGTATCCGTGACGAAAAAGGCGAACTGGTGCCGTGGGAAGGCTGCCAGACATTTTCCGGTTCATGGGGATATCATCGTGATGAAACCAGTTGGAAGTCCAACAAAATGTTGATCGAAATGCTGATCCAACACGTCAGCCGCGGCGGCAATCTGCTGATGAACGTGGGGCCGACTTCCCGTGGCTACCTCGACAAGCGTGCGGTAAATGCATTGCAGGGTTACGCGGATTGGATGAGATATCATTCCCGCTCGATTTATGGCTGTACGTTGGCACCGAATGGGATTACCGAGCCAGAAAACTGCCGTTACACTTATAATCCGGAAACCAATCGCCTTTATTTGCATTTATTGGTTTGGCCGTTTAAGTTCATCCATCTGTCGAATTTAGCTGGCAAGGTGGAATACGTCCAACTGCTCACGGACGGCAGTGAAGTCTTTTTCCGTGACTCGTCGAAAGCGGTCCACATGAATGAAAATGCGCCGCAAGACGCGATTTCGCTGGACCTGCCGCCGGTGAAGCCAGATACCGAGATTCCGGTGATCGAAATTTTCCTAAAATAGAACGAAGTAGACAAAGAAGTTATTAAAATCAGCGCTTGGGACAGTACTCTCTGTCCAGGCGCTGTTATTTTTTCTGCCGGCAGCGTTCAATTTTTACGAAATCAACTGAAAATCAGGAAAAAGGGAAAATTTTTATTTCTAAGTTTTGCCTATTGACAAAAGACTAACTGATGTGTATAATAGTAATACCTTAATGTGCATTAATGTGTTTTTTGGTGAGTGAAATTATGATAAAGAATAAATTCGAGCAGATTGCAAATGAAATTCAGCGGATGATCCATGAGGGCAGGTATACGGATAAATTGCCTTCGGAAGTTGAATTGGCCGCGATGTTCCGAACCACGCCGAATACAGCCGGCAAGGCTTTGAATATATTGCGGAGCCGGGGAGCGATCACCCGGCACACTGGTGCGGGTTCATTTGTCCGGCACCAGGAAAAGCAGCGCGTTACGATCAGCAACAGTGCTCTTTTTTCCCGGGAAATCGTACAGATACTGGAAGCGGAGTTTCATGACCTGGAGTTTATATTCGGAGATTATGGTACAGATGCCGATCTGTTCGTATGGACCACGACATTACCGTTTGAGTATGGAGAAAAAATATTGCCGCTGCCGGAAGTATTGCTGCAGGAATTGAGGAACTGTCCTGATTTCTATCCGGAAGCATTTGAGGTTCATACACGCAACGGAGTCTGTTTCGGGGTTCCTTACCTGATTTCCCCGATTGTTCTGGCATACAACAAAAAGATCATGCGGAAGTTAAGGCCGGATTTTCAACCGTATGAACAGAGTTATGAAGAATTTCTGGAGCTGGTGAAAGCGGCAAATGAATTGCCCGGCATCCAGGGGCTCGATACCTCCCGTTTTGAGGTTTCGGCCTTGTGCCCGGTGCTTTACCGGTACAGCATGGAAGCGAAGGAAATGTCGGCAGGGGTTGTCCGGCAAAGTTTCAGGGAATTCGAGCGGATTGCCTGTTATGCGGGAGAAAAAGGATATTCATTTGAAAACAACAACTGTCTTTTTGCCATTGCCGGCCGGCAAACCCTGAAGGCGTTCAGCAACAGCGATGTGGTATTTGATATTGCTCCATATCCGGTACCGGGCGGTGGATTCGCGTCGGTGATTGCTTCTGAAACCGTATTTGTGAATAACCAGGCGAAAAATCCAGATATTCTGTTTAAAGTCTGCAGGAAGCTTCTTTCTCCGGAAGCGCAACAGATCATTGCGGAGAAAAAACACGGCATACCGGTTGACTGCAGAATTGCTTTGCGCAGCATGAACAGCGGCAAGTACCGCGATGATATTTTTTTCAATGAGATTCGCAACTGCCTGTATCATCATCATTATCTGGATCACCGCAGCCAACTGGAGTTATTTCTTGACACCCATAAACTTTGCCGCGCCGAGATGGAGTCCGGGGAAGTACAGGCGCATTTGCTGAATAACCTGAAAATCCACCGGGATTATGTGGAGAAATATCACCGGATACAGGACCGCCTTAAAGCCGGGACCTTACATCAGTATCTGTATTAATAAAAGGAGATGTTTTATGAGGTATGGATGGTTATTGGCAGCAGTAGTGGTAATGTGTTCAGGCGGTTTTGCCGCAGAGGAACTGGGGATTATCGGAACTTTCAAAAAAGGAATCAAGGGGCCGGTGGCGGGCTGGACGCTGGAGCCGGCGGAACCGGCGGGAGAAAACAGCATCACGCTGAGAGACAACCTGGTCGAGATCAAGAACAATTCCCGAATGTACACGACTTCGTTTTTTGCCGGTGTCCGGGATGATACGGTGGAAGTTTCGGCGCGGGTGAAGGGCAAAGGGAATATTTATCTGGGAATAGGCGGGTACTCGGCGAAAGGCCCTGTTGCGGCGGATGATTCAAGAGAAAAGATCACGATCGATTCCACTGAATTCATAACGATAAAGACGAAAAGAACCATTCGGGACAAGGGAGACCGGATCGCGTCATCGTTCCGGATTTTCATCGGCGGCGGAAAGGGAAGCGATATAACAGTGGAATCCATAAGTGCCGTTCACGAAAAAGCGGCTGAAAAAGAATGAGGGCAATGGTATGAACAGGCTGGAAAAAGTACGCAGGAGTTTCACGGATTGCAACGGCAGGACTTTTCAGGTGAGTTGTTTTGTTGTCCATGGTACCCGGCCGGGACCGGTAATGGGTATTATTTCCGGGCAGCATGGAATGGAGCACAGCGGCCCCAATTTGCTGCCGCAATTCATCGATGAGATGGCTTCCTGCGATTTCGGCGGCACGTTGTATATCTGTCCGTGTGCCAATCCGTTGGCATTGGAGATCGATTATGAGTTTTATCCGGAGCGCGAAGATTTAAGCCGAATCAACGAGTACTATTATTCCCGTTTCCGTCATAATTATTGTCCGTGGGGGTTGGGGCGGGACGAAGCGGCCACGGCGTATAATATGAACCGGATATGGAACAATCCGGAAGCAAAGGGGGTAGCCGGCGAGATTGTGAAATGGCTCTGGAACGATTATTTTTCCCATGCGCAGATTCTGGTTGACCTGCATTGCAAGGAAGGCGGAAAGCCCCTGATTTACAATACATTTCCTGAAAATAACCGGATCGCCAGATATTTTGGCGCAGGGCTGATTTACATGTGCAACCCGAATCCGGACAAATATGCCCGCGGTTGTATCACCTGGCAAGCGTCCAGCATTCCGGGACATTACGGGTTCTGTGTTGAGTTCACCAAACAGCACGGGCTGGATGAATCGGAATACGAGTTCGGGCGACGCGGATTGCGTAACATCATGATCGGCGCAAACATGATTGCCGGCGAAGTCATCCTGGAAAACCCGGTATGGGTTGAACCGTTCGAGGGGCCGCAATCCGTCATGTCGCACAGCAAGGGGCACATCTGTTATTTTTTTGATTATTATGATTATGTGAAGAAAGGCGATAAACTTTTTGAGATAAGAAGCATTGAGACGCTGGAGATTCTTGAGGAAGGATTTGCGCCGTATGATGGCCTGGCCACCGGCAAATCCTATGATCCGGTAATCAAACCCGGGATGATTGCCTGCGCTGTTTCTCCGGCGGAGAAAATCGCCGAACCCGGCCGGGTACTGGATAAATTGCCTCCGGATTTTTTCGACCCCAAACCGGATAAAGTGAAATTGAAGAAGTGCCGGACTGTGACTGTTTTTACACTTATAGAATTGCTGGTTGTGATTGCGATTATTGCAATCTTGGCGGCGATGTTGCTGCCAGCACTGAATAAAGCCAGGGAAAGTGCGCAGAGGATCACGTGTCTGAACAATCTGGTTCAGATCGGCAAAGGGATGCAGTTCTATATGGATGACAATCAGGATTATTTCCCCCCGTACCGCGACGGACAATATGCCAGCACCAGTACCTATGCCTGGTATTACGGTAAACCGGCGACCGGCTATATTGCGGGATATCTCGCCTTGAATGAAGCGCCGGAAATCGGCTCCGTGAAGGCGTCCGCCCGTTCCAGGCTGTCCTGCCCGACCATGACCTACAATCCGGCGGAGGCCGCCAAAACCTTCGGTTACGGCTACAACGACCGCATTTGCGGATGGACATACCATCCGAACGCGAAGCTGAGGAACTTCACGACACCATCCCTGACTTGCCTGGTTTCGGAAATTCATGATACTTCACTGATGATATCCCATAATACGCCCAGGACGGTTTTGCGTCATGGGCGCAGCGTCAATACTGTTTTTGTGGACGGTCATGCCGAATCGCTCAAGGAATCCGCCAAACTTTATGAATACCGGCACCCTTATTGGAACCCGGGAAAAAGCATTACAGGATATAATCAGGTACAATGAAAATATTTCTATTGATGATTTTGGGATGTGCGGCAGTTTTTTCCCTCGCTGGTGAGTATTTTGTCAACCCGGATGGGGATGACCGCAATGACGGCAAAGAGCGGAGCCGGGCGTTTCGCACCGTCAAACGGGGGATTGAGGCTATGCGGAATGGCGATACCCTGACCATCGGTCCCGGCGAGTATTTTGAATCGCTAGAGATAAAATTACCGGGATCGGACAGCGCAATAACCACTGTGCGGGCGGAAATTCCGGGCACCGTTGTCATCCGAGGGGACCGGACGGCGCCCGTATTCACTAAATTCAAGGAAGGGCGCTTTATCTGGGTGTGCGAATGGAACGACAATGTGGAAACAGTGAACGAGCGCGACACCTTGACGATATACAGGGAAGCCGGATCCCGGGAGGAGCTTGACTATACGCGCGGCAGTTGGTTTCATGACCGGAACGCCGGTAAGCTGTATATCGCCACGTCGGACGGCGAACCGCCCTCCGTTCATTTCCTGACCGTCTCTGTGTTGCGCGGACATGGAATGCTTTTTCCGATCCCGAAAGAAGGGTATTCCCGGAATTTCGTCATCGACGGTTTGACCTTTACCGGATTCAACTGCAGGGAGGCAGCCGCCGGAGCGGGAGGCAAGCTGAAATGGGGTGTTTATATAACCCGGGCCGAAAAATGCGTGATCAGCAATTGTACCGCATTTTTAAACGGCAGCGGGTTGGCCCTGGGCAGGCCGGTTGGATCGTCGATCGAAAACTGCCGGGCATACGGAAACGGTTCGCACTTCAATTCTTCCGGCGGCAATATCATCATGTGGGGGCCGGCGAAAGACAGTACGGTGCGCCGGTGTATTGCCTGGAGCACCAATTACGGAGGTATCCGGTTTTACGGCGGCACATTGAAAAATTGCCACATCGAAGATTGCATTGCCTGGGACTGCCGGGGAGACGGCATCGCCATAAAGCCTCCCGACAAGAGCAGCAGCATCAGCGGGTCGGCGGTAATCGGGAGTTTGAATACCTTGACCAGCCGCAACAACGTATATGAAAGCAATGCCTACCTGAAAACGGATCCTTCTTCCATGAAATTGGGGCCGGGGCTGGACCTGCGGAGCGAGATCGTTTCTCCGGCGAATCTCGATTACCGGCGACTGCCGGGTACAACCTGCGGGGGCGGTCTTGAAATTGCGGACAATACGTATTTCCTCAGCCCGGACGGCAATGACCTGAACGATGGAAAATCGCCCCGGTCTTCATGGCGGACCTTACAGCGGGTTCCGGCGGATTCGATGGTCTATCTGTCGCCCGGGAAATATCCGGGCGGGTTCCGGATATCTTCGCCGAATGTCACCGTCCGGAGCCGGGATGCGCGGCAGGCGGTCATCGACGGAGGAGAATCCGGCATCGTGTCGGAAGCCTCCGGCACGGTGGTTGACAATATCTGTTTCATCAATCAAACCGTCGCGGGAATACAGGCGAATGGCGGCGCGGTAGTCTCACGCTGCAGTTTCGGTAATATTCCCCTCGGTATTGCCGGCGGGTCCGGCTTTTTGACCGTTTCTCATAACGTATTTGCCGAGACGGTGAAAAATCCGGTAAATCCCGGGAGCGGCGCCGGAATATTGACGGCGAACATTTTTGCCGTCCCGCCGGCTGCCGCGGCGGCATTGAAACTGTCAGGAAACGAAGACAGGATAATGCCGGAGTTTACGGATGCCGCGAACGGAGATTTCCGGCTGGTAAACCAACATTTGTTCAATGGAAAAAGTCCGGACGGCTTGCCGCTGGGGCCTTACGATTATATCCGAAAAACAACGGAATTGAAGTTTTACGAACCCAATCCGCTGAAAATCACCTCCCGCACTGCGCATATTGAGTGGTGGACAAATGTCGCGGACGCCACTACGGAACTGCGGTACGGTACGACGCCGGACTGCAGGATATCCGCTGGTTCGCCTTTCTCCGTTTCATCCTACCACACCGTGAGTCTTTCGGGTTTGAAACCCGATACCCGGTATTATTACAGGTTATCATCGTTTCATCCGCCTTATGAGCACCATTCCGATATATCGCTGGCCGCTGCCGACCGGGTACGGAAACGGGAACGCCATACCTCGGAAGTTTTTGAATTCAAAACCCCCGCCTCCGACCGGGAGGCAAAAGAGTGGTACGTGGCGACTGACGGCGACAACGGGGCCGACGGTTCCGGAAATAATCCCTGGAAAACGATTCAGCATGCGGTCCGCAGCGCCTTGCCTGGTGACCGGATCCTGGTGCGCGGCGGCATTTACCGCGAGTCCGTCATAGTGCCGGTCGGAGGTTTGTCGATTCGCAATGTACCGGGAGAAAAGGTTTGTATCGATGGTGGAAAAGGCAAATCGGCGTTCGGATTTAAAATCGACAATAAACAGGATATCCGGATCGAGGGTTTCTATCTCCGTAATTTCAGCGATACCGCCACCGGCGGTGGAATTGTCATCAACGGCGGTGAAAATATATCCGTGGAAAGATGTTTTTACGATGGCCGGTCAAACGGATATACTCCGGCATTCATCAATGCGCAGGGAACAAAGAAGCTGACCATGCGCAATTGTGTGGTCGTGGACGGTTTCCGGGGAGCCAATTTTATGAAATGCCCTGAGCTCTTGATTGAAAACAATGTTTTTTATATCAATCAGGTACGAGTATTCAATACCCACAACGCCGTCAATGAAAAAATCCGGTTTACCCATAACATCATTGTTGACCTGGTCCCGACCAAAGTGATGAACAGCTTGTTTTCCGTCCTGGCTTTGGAATCCTTTGAAGAATCCTGGAATTGCTATTACCTCAGGCTGCCGGAAGAACAACGGAAACTGGTTTATATTGCCCGGGCGGAAGGGGAATCGTTTCACAAGGACGTGACATACGGTGATTTTCTGCGGTATTCGGGAAGGACGGCGACTTCGTTTTTTGCCGATCCGCAAATGCCGGTGGTTTCCGGTCTGATCCGCTTCGCAGATGAAGCCGATTGGCGGAAGCGGTTTGCGGATACGGCTGATGATCATGCGAAAATGGAGCGGAAAAAGCGGGGCGGTGAATTTCAGGAATTGGATTTCAGCGATTTCTTTCCGCGAAATACCGCCTGCCGCCGGGCCGGGGATGGCAAACCGATTGGACTGGATCCACAGAAATTTTCCGGCGAGGAAAAAGAGAATATTATCAAGCAGGGCGAAAATGATTAACGCAGCGATCATCGGTGTATCCGGCTTTGGCGAGGTTCATTACCAGGATCTGCTCCGGTATCATGAAGCCGGACGCCTCAGGATAATTGGCGCTACAATCATCAATCCTGGTGAAGAACAGGAGAAATGCCGGATTTTGCAGTTGCTGGGATGTCGTATTTTTCCGGACTACCGTGAAATGTTCGAGGTGATGAACAGTCAGATCGATTTATGTTTCATTCCGACCGGTATCGGATTGCACTGCGAAATGGCACTCTGTGCGATGCGGCACGGCGCATCGGTTCTGATTGAAAAACCCGCGGCTCCGACGATTCAGGAAGTGGAACGCATGAGACAGGCCGAAAAGGAAACGGGACGGTTCGTCGCAGTGGGTTACCAGAGTATTTTTCAGCCGGAAATTCATCGGATCAAACAGGATATTGTCAATGGCGCAATCGGCAGGGTCCGCCGGATAAAAGGGATCGGGTTATGTCCGCGCGACCACCGCTATTATTCCAGGAACAACTGGGCCGGTAAAATGTCCGCCGCCGGCGGATGGATACTTGATTCGCCGTTCAACAATGCCCTGGCCCATTATCTGAACCTGATCTGTTTCTTCGGCGGAGACGGGTTCAAGCAGGCTATTGAACCGGCTTTTGTGGAGGCCCAGCTTTATCGCTGCAATCCTGAAATCGAAGCGCCGGATACCGCGGTGATCCATGCGGAAGGCAAGAACGGAATCGATCTATGGTTTTATTGCAGCCACTGCCCGGAGAATTATTACCGTCCGGAAATCCATGTCTGCGGAGATGATGGTTCCATTATTTATAATCCGGAGCGCATTCTTTTCCAGTTCCCTGAGCGCAGTGAAGTCTTATTGTGCGATACTTCCATCACTGTCCGCAATCATCTGCTGGACGCCCTGATCAAACGAATTGGGGACCCCGGTGCGTTCATCTGCGATCTCGGCATTGCGGGCAAACAGGTATTGCTGATGAACGGGGCGCATGAGTCGTCCCCTGTAATGGCGATCCCTTCTGAATATACCAGCAAAGTGCCAATGGATGGCGATAACTACCGCTACATCCTGCCTGGCCTGGATGAATGGTTCCTCGAACATTTTCGGAAGGCGCAGATGCTGGCCGGAACCGATTACCCCTGGGTACGGCAGGGTTTGAAAATCCCGTTGGTCGGTTACCGGCAATTTTGCGACGGCCGTAACTGAACTGCTCCGGGTATTTTTCCTGCATGAAGAATTTCTCGGCGGTTTTCTGACCCTTTCCGCACAGGAAAAGCGGAAATATCACCACGATAATTTTCATTTTACGTTTGACCTTCCTGAAATATTGCAATTCATGAAAATGCCGGTATTGTAAAAATAAACAGGAGGCAAAATGTTTTTCAAAGGCTTGATTTATATGAACGGCATGGATATGCCGCTGAATGTAGTGGTGATGGAGCCGCAGCCCGATGTGGATGTACACGGCCATGACTTTACCGAATTGGTGATGGTATATTCCGGCGAAGCGGATTACGTGACAACCAGTGGGCGCAGCCGTATCAAAACCGGTGATCTGCTGGTGACATACATGGATCAGCAGCACGGTTATGAAAACACAGACAAGTTGGTGATCGGCAATGTGATTTTCGATCCCGCCAGGCTGCCGCTGCCGGTACTGGATATGTGTAATTCCGTATTGTTCAACCGTCTTTTTGCCCACAACAGCAAAGGGCACCGGAACTACCATTTGCCGATTATGACGCTGGCTCGGGAAGAGTTGGAGGAGCTCTGGCGGTACATCCTGAACATCAGGACCCATAAGCAAGAAAACAAGATCGGTTCCAATTTCAACGCGCTGGCTGAATTCATGCAACTGGCCGGATTGCTGGTCAGGATTTCCGCGCAGGAAAACAACCGTGAATGGCACATGCAAAAGCAGATTGCCGAATTGATCAATTACCTGAATACCCATTACCGCGAAAAAATTTCTCTTGAGGCCATGGCGGAAAGTACCCGGATGTCAGTGCGCACCATGCTGCGGCAGTTTGAAATTTCCACCGGTGACACCCCCGTCAATTATGTGCTGAAACGCCGTATTGTCCATGCCGCCGGGCTGCTTGGCAGTACCAAGATGTCCATTGCCGAAATCGCTTATGCTTCAGGCTTCAATGACGCCAATTATTTTTCCAGGCAATTCCGCCGTGTTACCGGATTCACACCAGCCGGTTTTCGTAAGCAGAGCCAATAATGTCAATATAGTGCTAGTTTTTGTCAACTTCGTTAAGGAAAAGAGTTCCATCAACAAGTATATTGTTAATCATAACCAAACCTTAAACGGAGATAACAGAAATGAGAAAAAAAGAATTTACTCTTATTGAACTCCTGGTAGTGATTGCGATCATCGCCATACTGGCGGCCATGCTGTTGCCGGCACTGAACAAGGCCCGGGAAAAGTCCCGGATGGCCGCATGCATCAATAACATGAAACAACATGGACTGGCGTTTATCATGTATGCTGAAAACAACGACGATTATTACCCGATCAAACAGCAGACGGGGGGCATTTATATTGACTGGCTGCATCAGCTGACGAATACGATTCCCGGGCAGGACAACCCCGGCAGTCATTATGTGGAACCGTCCAGCTATTATTGTCCGAGCGACCCCACCTCCTGGAGTACCGCTATGCGTTATCCGGCAAATATTAACTGGACCGGCACGGCCAGTTATGGGTACGATTTCCGGTTTCCGGGGGCCGGGCTGGCCAAGATCACCAAATTCCACCGTGCCTGTGCCTTAGAGGCGGATTCGAGCGAAGTGACTACTTCCGGGTGGGGACGGACCATGTTGGCTTTCAAATATGACTTGAGACCGACGGGGACGCTGGATAATCTGATCGGCAACCGCCACAGCGGCACCAGCAATGTCCTTTTTTCGGACGGACATGTGAAAAACTATAACCGGGAAGAGATCTACACAAGCACCTGGTGGAACGAAAACGGTTTTGACATGTATCGCTGGTGGTGATAATTCATATTTCATTTGAGGATTTTTTAATGAGAAAATTTTGTATATTAGCCGGACTGATTCTTTTTTGCCATTGTTCACTTCCCGGCAAAGAGCTGGTTCTGGAAAACAAGCACGCGGCTTTCCATTTTTCAGCGGAAAACAATTATGCGCTTTCCGCAATCGTCAACAAAGCTACCGGAAGAACGGTTGCCATGAAAATGCCCAGGCGGGGAGAAGGCGGATTATGGCGCGTGAGGCTCCTGAATGACAAGGGGCAAACCAGCCTTGTCTATCCGTCCGGGCCGGTCGAGTCCACCATCAAAAACGGGCACGCCGAATTTCTGTGGAAGAACCGTCAACTGAACGGACAGCAGCTGAATATCCGGGTAACGGTTTCCCTGCCTGAGGATTCCGGCCTGGCGCGCTGGAATATTGAAGCGGAGGTTTCGGGCAAACCGGCCGACTGGATCTGGTCCCTGGATTTCCCGACTCTGGCGAATATCCAGTCATTGGGGGACGATGCGCTGTTGTTCCCGAATATTTACGGGCGGATCATCCGCAATCCAGCGTTGCGTCAATTCTGGGGTACATCCACACATCCGGGATGGTGCGGCATGCAGTTCATGGCTTTTTACGGGAGCGAACAGCATAAGAACCTGCAATACCAGGAGCCGTCCGGGCGCTGGATGGACGGCACCCACCGCGGCCCGGCCGACGATGAAACCGGCTTGTATATCTCCTGTGACGATCCCGACCATTGGCGCAAGGAAATCAATGCTCACGGGCAAAACTCCACAGACGCTTTCACACTGGAGCTCAAACATTCTCCTTCCTTTCCTTACTGGCCCCGCGACCCGGCGCGTGACGCAGGGAAATTCACCTACCGCGTACCGTACGACATCAAACTGGGCACCTTTGCCGGGGGGGCCGGCAAGGCGGTGGAAATTTACCGTGACGAGATCAAAGACCGTGATTTTATGGCCCGCGGCCCTATGCGTAAACCGGCAACCGGCGACGGCATATCTCCGAAACTGCTGGCCAGTCCGCTCTGGCGACTGACATGGGATAATCCGGCCGAATCCCTGCAGCGGGTGATCGATTATTACCGGATGCCGATGGTATTCCACCGTTATGGTTACACCCAGAACTGGTTTGACTATAATTTTGCCGATTTTTTCCCGGTGGTCCCTTTCTTTCGCGAAGAACAGACCATATTGAAGCGGATGGGCATGATTTCAATGCCGTATACCAACTCCATCTCCTGGGATACGAACACTCCTTCCTATGCCCGGCTGGGCATGGATGAGTCGGCCACCATCGCCCCTGACGGCATACCGACATCCAGAAAACACAGTACCCACTATTGGAGTACCATGGATCCCGCCCACGTCAAATGGCCGCTTGAATACAACAAACTGCTGGAGCGCCTGATCGGCACCAGCAACGCCGGGGCTCTCTACCTGGATGAAGGAGGCCAGTCCAACCAGGCGTGTTATGCCGCGGACAAACACCCGGCACACGGCGGCAGCTATTGGACCACCGGTTACCGCGACATGCTGAAAAATATGGGCCGGACAGCCAAAAAGCTGTACCCGGAAGCATTTCTCACGACCGAAACCTTTACCGAGGACTATATCGACCTGATCGATAGTTACATGATCGAAAATCCATTCCAGCCATCCATGTGGGCCCGTAACTATGACGGGTTTCCGCTGGTTTCCCATGTTTACCATGATTACACGACTGCCACGCTGCTGGACCGGCCGTCGATGGCCGAGCCGATTGAACGGTTGCGGTTGAATTACGGGCTGGCCTATACCTGGGGGATGGCAATTCAGGCGGTGGCGCCAGGGCGCAATCAAAAACTCGATGCCTCGCCGCATGCCGCATTTATCCGGAACCTGGTTCAATCGGCTTACCGGGTGGGGTCGCGTTACCTGACCGGCGGAAAAATGGCTGAAGTCGCCGTGGTTGCCGACCGCAGCCTGATCGGAAAAGTTCCGGCGGCGGTAATCGCACCCGCCTATGAACTGAAGAATTTCTGGGGAATGCCCTGGAAAGGCACGGCCGTTCCGGCCAGCGGCTGGTATGATGTTTCGAGCCATGATTTTGCGTTGACCATGGTCAATGTTTCAGGAAAAGAGCAGCAGGCGGAAATTCGTTTTTTCCCGGAATACCTGAAAACCGGGAACCGGCAGGTTTGGCAAACATGGCCGCTGCCGGCCCGGAAAATAGGCACATTGAAGGACGGTACGACCCCGTTTTTTGTAACCGTGCCCGCGGATGACTGCGCCATTGTAGAGGTACTGGAGAATGGCCCGTCGGAGCCGCGACCACTTCTTGACCGGCGGGATGAAATCCTGCATGCCGATAAAACTTTTCCGACCCCGGTCAAAAAGGGTAATGAGCTCTATGGCGCCGATTATTCGATCGTGGAAAACTCCTTGAAGAACAATGCCAATACCTTGACGCTGCTTTCACCGCAAACCAGCCGCGCCCGGCAAATTGAAAAGAATAACCATTATTTCCGCAACGGCATAGAACGCAAATTGGAAAACCTGAATTTCGACCGGATTTATCCCGTCGGAGTTACCTTTGCCGGGGAAGGGAAAGCCGCAATCACATCGGCCGGCAAGGTGAGTTTCGGTGAATTGGAGGTCGTTAAAGGCGGCATCCTTAGCGCCGGCCCGGGAAATATACTGGCCGTTTCGCCGGCAGGGAAAATCATTCAAGGCGAGCAACCGCTTCATCCGGGAAAATGGCGAATATTAGCCTATTCTCCGGAGGTGGAAGCATCGGTTCCGCAAACAATCCGGGAGCTGGCTGCATTATCGGAACAAGCCTTGAAAAACGCGATGGCGCTGTTTGAATCCGGAATTCCCCCGTATGCGGAACGTGAAAAGGCCGAAGAGTTGTTCGCCCTGGGGAATGGCATGGCATTTCTGGCCACCGGCAAACAGCTGGCGGCTCCGGTTGAGTACAATTGGCTGATTCCGGAGGTTCCGTTGGCGCTGAAAGGAAATGTGGCGTCGCTGCTGAATAATTTCGCGGTGGAAACCGAAAAACGGGATGATCATTCGGTCCTGACCGTCCCGCACCAGGCATACGGCTATACCTTGCCGTTCATTGCCATGGAACGGCTCGAGGCCAATGGTTCGGAGTTTACGCTCACCGCGCTTTTTGACCTGGAAGTGGCCGAGCCGCTGCTGGTCGAGGTGGAACGGGATGCCCGTTATGCGTTCCGCGAAAATGACGGAGTTTTCAGGACATCCCTGCGGATTCAGAATTTTGCGCCATATGACCTTAAACTGGGCTTCGAAGCGGAGCTGCCGGAAAAGTGGAGCATTGTCCAATCGGAAACACCGCCGGAATTCATTGTACCCGGATATACGGAGATTTACCTGCCGGTATCCATCCGCAATGACAGCGGCAAACCCGCGCGCTATCAGGAAATTCCGGTCCATGTGAGTTACGGCGAACGCAATAAAGTGAAAAATCGCGACTATGTGGTGGCTGTCGAAAAAGCACTTGCCGTGCCTTACACCAAAAACGACCAGGTTATTTCCGATATCACAGTCGGTCCGCAGGAGGGGATTTTCGGAGCATTTTCAGTATTGGTTGGAGAAGACCGGAAATTGAATTTCGGCATCAGCGGCACAAATCATATTGAAATCCTCGATGAAAACGGAAACCGGCTCGAATTTAATCATGCAGCCGGCGAAAATATTGTTTATGAAGTGCCCGCCCCTGGAGTTTATACCGTCAGATATGGAGGGGGCAACACCCGGACCACGGTCAGGAATTCAACAGCCTATGGGTACCATGCCGGTATTGACTTGCCGTTCAGCCCCGGCCCGGATGCCCTGAAGGGAATGAAACCATACTATTTCCTGGTCGAAAAAGGAGCAAAGTATTTTGAAATGTCCATAGGCAAAACCCCCTACTGGCCGGTCGCAATTCCCCTGTTTACCTTTATCCGGCCCGACGGGGAAAAAGCCGGGGCGACAGTGACAAGGCAATCCATGCTGACCGGAAACTGGTACAGGGTTGAAGTGCCCAAGGGCATGGACGGAAAATTATGGAGCATATCCTTTGATGGCGGCGTCCTGCAGCTTATGCTGGGCGAAGGGGCGGTCCCGTTCATCTCTCCGGTTCGCGAGGGGGCAATGAGTTTGAGCCGGAAACAACCGGTTCCGCGCCCGGAGTCCAGCGTGACGTTCGATTACCGGGTATCTTCAGAAAGCGTGTCAAAAATGCATATCGGGAATATTTCCGGCTGGAAGGTTTTGAGCAAAGGCGTGGACCGGGTCGGCAAAAGTATCGTTCTGACGCGGGAAACAGAACAGCCGTTGAGCGGCAAGGCTATTTTCAGCTATGATGCCATGTACAAGACTTCCGTCCCTTACGGGCCGACGACTTATCCTTACCTTCAGTGGCTGGAAAAGACACCGGACGGGCATTGGCGCTGGCAAACCACCGGACAACATAACATCTGGCCCGGAGCCGATTGGAAAACGATTGAAATTCCGGTACAGCTTACCGGTGAGTGCCGGAATTTCATGATCGGGATCCATATTGAACGCAAGGGAGAATATTCTTTCCGCAACTTCAAACTTGTTCCGGCAAAATGAAAATCACCCCTGCTCAACTACCCTTTCAGGATTATAGTTCCGTCATGGAATGCTTCAGTACGGGCGATTGGCCGGCCGATTGGATCACGGGGCCGGACGGCGACTCCCCGCATGTGCTTATGTTCCGCCTGAAATTCACGATGCCAAACACGGAGGCATTGATCCTGCATGTCGCTGCCGCTGAACGGTATGAGTTGTATCTGGACGGGATGTTCATCGGCCGCGGCAATGAATCGGGCGATCTGGACAATCATTTCTTTGATTCCTGGAGCCTGGTCATCCCGGCGGGTGAGCATATATTGTGGAGCAAAGTTCCGTTCTGGGGGATGAGCAGCCCGAGTAGCCCGGCAGGCAGGATATCCTCCTATCGGCCGGGTTTCATTGTCGCAGCCGAAGGAAGCGCTCCCGATAATTTCAATACCGGTTTTGCGGCCTGGGAGTGCTGCCGGATCGAATTGACTGATCTGCAGATGTGTTTTGCCGTACCTTGCTGCTGTCTGCCGGATATGCAGCCATATGATGATGAATCCTGGTCCGCCACTCCGGTTCTGTATCTGGGACGCGATATCCGGGAACGCAATATATATCCGGTCCAACCGCTTCTATGTTTGTCGGAATTACCGGAAATGGCCCTTGCCCCTGTATATCCCCGGGCTATTTCCGTAAGCGGCCGGATTCCGGACGACCACCTGATCAGCCTGACACCTGTACCGGGGAACTGGAAAAGTTTTTTACGGAGAAGAGGCAAAATTGTTATTGAGCCGGAACAGGAACTGCGGGTCATTCTGCTTTTTCCTGATTACTGTTGCGTATGGCCGAAGTTGATCTTTTCCGGCGGCAAAGATGCAGTGATAAAACTGGCATGGGCGGAATCGGCATTTGATGCTCCGGAAAACAAGGGACGGCGCGATATCTGCGACAATAAATACTTTATCGGTTTCGGGGACTATTGCCGTTCCAATGGAAAAATGAACCAGCATTTTGCGCCTTTGTTCTGGCAGGCCGGGCGGATTGCCGAATTGACCATACGCAATGCTGGCGAACCATTGGTTCTGCAAACTTTGGAATTCACCGAAACGCACTACCCTCTGGTCGAAGAGAGTGCGTTCCAATGTACGGATCCGAGATATTCCGCTATCGTTCCGATTCTGCTGCGGACATTGCGGATGTGCACTCATGATGTTTTTATGGATTGTCCGTATTATGAAAGACTCATGTATATCGGGGATGGCCGGACCGAGGCATTGGCCTTGATGGCCGCCACTCGCGACGCTCGCCCTGTCCGCCGGGCCATTACCCTGTTTTCGGCGTCACGCAGCCGGCAGGGATTTACTCTCTCCCGGTATCCTTCGCTGCATAAACAGCTGATTGCTCCTTATTCGCTGATTTTCACCAATATGCTGCATGATTATGCCTTATGGCGCGACGATCCCGGATTTGTCCAGAAACTTGTGCCGCGGATCCGTGAAATCTTGGCGGCGTTTGAACCATATATCAGTGACGGCTTGCTCCACCGTCCGCCGGGCTGGAATTTCATTGACTGGTCGGAAAACTGGGTCAGGGGCGAACCCATCATCGGCGGCGATGGCGTCTGCGGAGTATTGAACTGGCAATATATTTGCGCGCTGGAAGACGCTGCCCGCCTGGAAGATCATTTCGGTCACAGTGAATTTGCAGGGTATTACCGAGGTCAGGCCGCTGCATGCGCCAAGGCGGTCATTCGGAATTTATGGGATACCGGACGCGGCATGTTTGCCGATGATACCGCGCATCGCCATTTTTCCGAGCACAACCAATGCCTGGCGCTCCTGACCAGTCAATTGTCGCAGCGGCAAATGGAGTTGGTCGGCGATGCCCTGGTTCGCGAACCGGAACTGGCAAGAACCACGGTTTATTTCTCGCATTATCTTTTCGAAGCGGCATACCGCCTGAAACGGCCGGAACTCTTTTACCCGCGCCTGAAATACTGGTTCGACCTGCCGGCACAGGGATTCCAAACCGTACCGGAACGGCCCGAGCCAAGCCGCTCGGACTGTCACGCCTGGGGAACCCATCCATACTATCACTTTTTTGCCACGATGCTTGGAATACGCCCGGGCGAATACGGATTTAATGCGGTGGAAATCGCTCCCATGCCCGGAAAATTACAGAATATCAGCGGTATTCTGGTTCATCCGAAAGGCGAAATCACGGTGGAAATCCATCAGATGGCGGACCGTTTGGAAGGACGGGTAATCCTGCCTCCAGGTATCAAAGGTACTTTCCGCTATAATGGACAACGCTGTTATCTGCACGGCGGCAGGCAGGATATCACCATAGGCAGTGTTCTTTCAGATTTCTAAACTGGTGCTTCCTTATAAATAGCTTTTATTTAAAAATCTAATGCTGCTATTTTGTGTTTTACCCACATGATATCTATTTTTGCCTTTCAACCGTAATTATCAAGGAATAAAAAAATGAAACATACCGTCAAATATTTTGATGTGGCACCGCTGGTTGTGGCTGCTGGCCGGGAAGCTGTCATTCGAATTTGTCCACGTTTTCCCCATGCACAGTTTCCACTTGCCGACGAAATCCGCGTGAGGGTAGCACCGGCCATGGGGGCGATGGCGGATGAATGGCATGCAGATTATCAATGGAATACCGATGACAGTATGGAATTGATTTCCTGGAAGTTGGAAGATGGAATTCTGGAGGTCAAGGCGTATTTCTACGATGAACAACAGCACTTTATTTATGTAGAGAAAATAGATGGTACGCCGGTTTGGGATTTCAGCGTTTACTCGCTCAAGCCAGACCTCTATAAACTGCGTCCTTTCAAGGGTGATTTCCATATTCATACCACCGGTTCGGACGGACGGGAAACTCCGGAGTATGTCGCCGCGCGAAACCGAGAGGAAGGGTTTGACTTTATCGCGATTACAGATCACTATAAATATGAACCTTCTCTGCAGGCTATTGCTTATTGGGAACAGTACCGGACCGGGCTGAAACTTTACCCGGGAGAGGAAGTCCATCCACCCGATTGCCCGGTACATATGGTGAACTTCGGCGGCAGTTTCAGTGTCAACGAGATCTTCCGGAAAAAGGAAAAACAGTTTCGGCGTGAAGTGGAAAAACGGATTTCCAGCCTGGGGAAAGTCTCATCCGGTGTGAATCCTTTTGCCGTGGCCGCCACCGAATGGGTATTCGATAAAATCAGGGAGGGTGGCGGACTGGCGGTATATTGCCATCCGTACTGGAAAATCCGCGGACAAAACGTCATTTCAGGTGCACTGGTCGATGAAGTGTTCAAGCGCCGCAAATTCGATGCCCTGGAAATGCTCGGAGGTTTCTGGAAATATCAGACCGATTCCAATTTATACCAGATTGTTCGTACCTACGAAGAATGGAGCAAGTACGGTGCTTTTCCGGTAGTTGCTCTAAGCGATTCACATGCCATGGACCGCGAGTGGTCGTTCGGATGGTATTATACATTGGTTTTCGCCAAATCCGACAAACTTGTCGATTTGGTGGGCGCGGTTCGCCTCGGCAATTCTGTGGCCGTAGAAACACTGGAAGGAGAAAGAACATATTGTTATGGCAGTTACCGGCTGGTGCGTTACGGACAGTTCCTGCTGCAGGAATATTTTCCGCGCCATCAGAGTATCTGCCGTACTGAGGGGAAAATCATGATCGATATCCTCGGGGGGGAAAAAAACTTAGCCCGGACCTTATCGCTGTTTGCGAGGCGTCCGGTAGAATTCAGGAAACGGACCTTTAAAGGATTTACAAAATGACCCCGATCGCATTTCTTTTCTTATTCATCTCGGTATTTCTTCACGCCGGATGGAACTTCCTGAGCAAAAAGAAAATGCCGTCGCTCTCCTTTTATGCTTTATCCTGTACCACGGCCGCACTGTTATTGTTGCCGGGTTTTATCTGGAGTGGATTTGAACTGGATACACTGCCGCTCCATTTCTGGAGGATCTGGCTGTGCAGTGTCGGGTGTGAGGTTCTGTATGCGATAGGGCTGGCCTATGCGTACCGGCGGGGAGATATTTCATTGGTCTATCCGATGGCGCGAGCCCTGCCGGTGCTGATGACGGCAGTCCTGACCATATTGTTCGGGCTCGGCAGTCCGCCCGGGCCGCCGGCGCTTACCGGTATGATTATCCTGAGCTTCGGCTGCCTGCTGATGCCGTTGACGCGATGGCGTGATTTCAAGATGTCGAGCTACCGCGGCAAAGCGCTTCGGTTTATTCTGCTGGCGGCTATCGGTACAACGGGTTATACGGTTCTGGACAGCATCGCCATCCGAATCGTCCGTGACATCCATCCCGAAAGCAACTTCTTCAATTCGATAAGTTATCTTTTCCTGATTGAAACCGGCATTGCAACCGTTCTCTTCGCCCTTGTTTATTTTTCTAAACGGGAACGGGCTGAACTCCGCAAACTTTTCCTGAAATCCAAGACGCCGGTTATTTCCGGTATATTTTCCGCCTCCGCCTATGTGCTGATTCTGCTGGCGATGGGCCATGTGACCAACGTCAGCTATGTTCAGGCATTTCGTCAGATGAGCCTTCCATTGGGCGTGTTGGCCGGCATTTTTCTGCTTCATGAGAAACCGGGCAAGCCCCGGCTGGCCGGAATTGGGCTGGTGATCATCGGGCTGATTATCATTTCCTTCAGCTAGCCTGGAAGTCGCCATCCCTGCGGAAGTTTTGATGCGTCGCCTCGACAAAAAACAGCTGGAACCGATGACGATGCGGGCGAATTTCTGTCGCTTCGATTATACCGTACCCGGTGGAATCGGCGTATTCTCCAGCTGGTCGCAAGTTCTGTTCGGACTGCCGCACAGCATGCCCCGCCGCTTCGGCTTCCTCCCCTGACCGAATAAACGTCACAGATCGCCCCCAAATTATCGCAATGCCAGAAAGTCCTCCCGAATTGCTTTATTCTGATGGAAGTTACAATCACAATGACAGCTATAACGATTTTCGAATGCGTTAATTTATAACATATTAATTTTCAATATTTTAAATTCAATAAAAATTGAAAATTTGATCTGGTTTGGTTGTCAATGGTTGCCAATTTTGTTTTTTGAGGGCTTTTCATGACGTTGGTGGATGATGGTGGAAGGTGCGGGAAAATGTAAATCAGGATGTGAGTCGCTTATGAGATTTCATTTAGCGGGCCATGACGTTGATGTCGGTCAACTGGTGTTGACGGCAGGCGTCCAGTACTTCGACCAGTTTCAGGTGTTTGACTTCGTCGTCGCAGAAAACGATGACCTTCGTTTTTGTTTCGTGTTTGCCGATTCCTTCCAGACATTGTGACAATTGACGGAGTGATATTTCGCTGCCGTTGAAGCGGCAGGAATCGCTGTTGGCAGTCAGTTCGATGGTGATGAATTCGCCGGTGACTGTGGCAGAGGCGGTGTTGCTTCTGGCAGACGGGGTAAAGCCCAGCAGGGTGTCCTCGATAATCGGCTTCTGGGTCAGAATGAAGTAGATGAGCAGCAGAAACACGATATCGATCATGGCCGATACCTGAGTTGAGTCATCCAGAGCTGCCGGAGTTTTTCTTTTCGTTTTTTTCATGATTCTATTCCGAGCTTAATTCCGCGTTAAAGGAGACATTGGCAAAACCTCTTTCTCCTAACAATTTGATGACTTTGTTGGATTCTTTGAAAGTTACATCCTGATCTCCACGGACGATAATCGAATGAGAGGTGCCCCATTTATCCAGAACCGAATCTGCAATCTGTTTTAATTGGTCTTCTGTGATCTGAAACCCGTCGATGGTGATTTCGCCGTTCTTGCGCAAATTGATCGTGAGGTTTTCCGCTTTCTTGATTTTCAGGACTTCGCCGGATTTCACTTTGGGCAGAACAATCTCCAGATCCTGAACATCCCGGTCAAGGTCGATGGTCACGACAAAGAAAATAATCAGCAGGAACACGATATCGATCATTGACGATACCGGGACTCCGGTACTGGTTTCGTATTTTTTACGGGAGTTGCTTTTCATTGCAGCCGATCCTTGATCCCTTCGAGAATATCGCCGGTTTGTTGTTCCGTATAAGTTATTTCATTGGCGATTTTATTTTTGAAAATGGTATAAGCCACGATAGCAGGAACTGAGATAAAAAGCCCGGCCGCGGTCGTATACAAAGCCTGGGAAATCGACATCGCCAGTAATTGCGCCTTTTCCACCCCGGTGGTATTTCCCAAAGTAAAGAATGCAGAAACCATCCCTGTCACCGTGCCCAGCAACCCCAACATGGGGGCGATGGTGCCGCATAAACTGAGGTAATTGATTTTCTGCATCAGCTTTTCTTCTTCATCGCGGACGGCTGTAGCGGCAGTTTCCTCCATGATGTTATAGCCTTTGGTCAGTTTGCCGAATGTGCGCGCCATGATATTGGTAAACGCGAATTTATTTTGACCGCAGAATTTCAACAGCGAATCCGTATCGCCAAACCGCAGATATTCTTCACAATTCTGTACGGCAAAATCTGGGCAGATTTTGTTCCGCTTGATTTTGAATATCGCATCGATCATCACCCATACCGTGACGATGGAACAGGCCAGGAGCATCAGCCAGATCAGAATTCCGATGAATCCGCTGTCTATAATCACATCGATGAATGATCCGGAAACTTCCTGCTTGGCATCGTCCGCCGCCCCGGCGGCTGTAAAAATTGAAAGTACGCCGAGCACATACAATACTTTTGCTTTCATATAATATCCCTTCCAGTTATTGCATAATTATGATTTAGCGGGAAATAATTTCCTCTGTAATGCCCTGTATTCCGCCTGCATTGGTAAATTTTTCATCTGACCGGCATATTGGATGGCCGCATTCAGATAATCATTGTAGATTGAGGGCAAAGTATTCGGCTTAATAGAAGGATCTGTTTTCAGCGGCGACAAGACATTATCGAGAACGAATAACGCGCTGCTGTATTTTTCGGCCGCCGCATGGACCTGAGCAGTTTTCAATTTCGCCAGCAGGAAAATCCCCATCTGCTGCGAACGGCTCGCCGCAAGGGCTGCTTCAGTAAGCTCCAGCCTTGCTTGATCATACTTCTGTTGAGCCAGATAAGCATCGGCTTTGAGGATTTTGGCGTGAAAATAAAGTTCATTGGCATTTTCGGCCAATATCATGTCGCAGATCGTGTGTACGGTGGCATAATTTTTGAGCCGCAAGGCGGCTGAAGCTGTTTTCAAACGTAAATTTTCAAGCAGCGGCTTATTGCGGACTTTATCTTTCTGGCTCTCCAGCAACCGGCCGGCGCGAAATGCGATGTACCAGCCCTTGGCGGCACCTGGGCCACTGGCATTATAGAGATTTTCGATCAGATACTGCATTTCCTTGATGGAAAGACTCTCTTCATTCTTCAGCACGATTTCGAAAAAACGGCAGGCATCGGACAGTTGATCTTTGCTCAACAGATCGACACCGATGGCAAATTGCGTTTTAACGATATCCCGTGTCCGATACTGCGACATCCGGTCCAGGAGCCTGGTCGCCATGACATGGTCCTGCGCCTCATAAAATAATGCCGAAGCCTTGGCCAAATCGGGTAGCGTTTTATCCTTGTCGACAGCATTATCGATGATTTTCATCAATAATTCACCGGCTTCTTTTTTGTGGCCGGATTTTTCTTTGATCCGGGATAACAGCCGAATCATGCCGGGATTTTCCAGTACAGCCAGATTATATTTGTCAATGATCTCCTCAGCCTGTTTCAAGGCGGTTTTATCCACCTCTTCCTGCTGGATCGCTTTGACGAACAATGCATTGGCGAGATTTTCCAGCGCCCGGTTGTTTCCAGAAGGAATGACAGACGCCGCCGCCTGATAGTCTTTAATTGCCAGATCATAATTTTTGACCAGAAAATAAGCTTCCGCCCGACCCGATAAAATATAATATTGCTTCAACGATTCCGAAACACCGTCCAAAGCTTTGGCATATTGGGCGATCACTTGAGTTGCCAACAGCTTTGATTCATCTGGATTGCCATGCTTTTTGATAACAAGTCTGAGATTATTCAAGTTACTATCGGCCATAGCCCAGTAAATCAGGCCAGCCCGATCGTCATCACCGAACCGATTCAGGAATAATTCGTACATGGGTTTCAAATCGCTGAATTCTTTGTTGCGCAAGATATTGATGCTGTTGAATAACGCCGCGGCCGCAATTTGTGCGTTATTGCCGGCCAAAAGCAAATTCAGGTATTCACGGCATTTGTCGGCTTTCAATAATTGCGCATTGCATTCTGCCAGAACTTTGAGATAATGCGGTGATATTTTTGTCGGTTCCATATCTTTGATTTCTCTGCTCAAAGTTTCATTTGCCAGAGCGTAATTTCCGGATTGAATCATGATATGGATACTGGGTGGAATATCCTCGTTTCCGTCTGATGATGGTAGTTTGTAGTCTGCAAGAGATAAAACTTTTTCTCCGCTGATTTTCTCGAATTCGCTTCGGCAATTTTCATAACGCGACCATGCATCACGGGCTAAATTCGAGCGTGGATAATCCATAATGAACGCAAAATAATTCTCCAGGGCCAGCCCGAAATATTTGATTTGATCTTGCTTATTCTTTGATTCTTCAGCGATTTTCTGATAACAGTTTCCGTGCAGAAAAAGCAGAGCGGCGCGGGGAGACGCCGTTTCCTGATTTTGCTTGCGATATTCCCGATCTATCTCATAAAAGAGCTCAATATCGACATTGCTGGAAATTACTGCCGCGTAATAATCATTCAACAGAAAATAGCAACGTCCGATGGCCACATAGGAAAGAGCCCGGTTCAAATCGCGTTCAAACCAGCGAAATTCCTGTAGTCGCTTGATCAATCCGGTGATTTTCGTTCTATATTCATTTACAGAGTTGCCGGCGGTAATCTGATGGGAAACGGTTTCCAATTCCAGCAACAGTTCCAACAGATTTCTTTTATTGTTATTCTCGCCCAATGAACTCAATAGCTGCTTATTCAGCCAGTCCAGCTTTTCCAATTGATTATGTTTGACGTAATAACTGCGAAGAAAATTGATCGCATCCTGCAGTTCTTTTTTATCTTTATTGGCCGCAATATTATTTACGAGGGATTCGTAGTCGACGAGCTTCGATTCTACCGATGAAGAATTCACCATGGTCGGAAGCAAAACGGCTCCAACCATCAGTGATTTGAAAATTTGTTTTAAAATATTTCTCATACCCCGAAAAACTGTTGAATAATCCCTCTAAATATGTTATATTATATATGATTAAAGGCTATTTTTCAATAGATAGAGAGATTTTTATGGAGAATAATATTTTTCAGGGAAAAAACGACGTTAAAAGCAATGATAAAAAATCTGCTTCGCAGCGTTACAGTGATTTTCTTGATCGCTTTAACGGGTTTGCGATTTCGATTGCCCTGCACCTTGTTCTTCTGGCGTTTTTAAGCTATCTGGTTTTTTACACGGAACAACCGGAATCCCTTTATTCAAAGATCGGTTTGACCGAATTGCAGATCCCCAAACTGGATATCAAATTGCCAGAGGAAGTCCCGCAAGCTCAAACCACCAGCCAGGATGAATCATCCAGCGACTCAGCCATCACCGATGATACCCAGACTTCAGCCTCAAATGATCTGCATTCGGAGAGACCGCCAGAGCAGCTGATGAGCAGCGCGGCAAGCCACTCCAGTTCTGCGTTTGGCGATGGATTTGTTTCTTTGGGAAGCGCAGCCATGTCCGGCGGAGTTGGCTCCGGCAATGCGTTTTTCTTCCGGCAGAAGGCCACCCGGGGCAGCGGCTCGCAAGCCGACAAACTCGCCAATGAAATGGTCAAAAAATCCCTCGACTACTTGAAAACCGTCCAAAATCCGGATGGATCTTGGGCCAATACCGGAAACAATGATATGGATGATGCCATATCCAGCCTTGCATTACTATCGTATCTGGCTTTCGGAGAAGATACGGCTTCTTTGCAATACGGTACCGTCGTGCGGAGCGGCCTGCAGAAGCTCTTGGAGCGTGGTAAACTCAATGCGTCCAGCGATCGCCTCGACGGGTTTGGCGAAGCCCTCCTGACTTATGTGCTGGCTGAGGGGGCCAGCATTACTCAGATCCCCGAACTGGTCGATCTGACCCAACAGCGTATTCGTCAAATTCAACGCAAAGTTTCCCTCCAGGAAACTTCATGGAAAGCCGGCACCCTATCCACTTGGAACTACCAGGCAATGAAAGCGGCCTCATTTGCCCTATCTCAGGACGAATTCGATGAGTTCACCAAACAATCCGCTCGGCATCTTCTCCAGTATCATCGCGACCAGAGCAATGCTTTGGGAAAACAGCCCCGTTCAGCCGATATTAGCGAAGTGTTCAACCGTACTCACAGTTTACAACTATTCGGTTACGGCAATCATCAGACTGTAAAACGGTATTTGTCTCAAAGCATCGATTTCAACCGTGGCGCTATGCTGGACTGCCGTTGGCAGGAACCTCAAGCCTGGCCATTGTACAATTGGTATTACCGCTCAAATGCACTGTTCCATGAATCCGCAGGGAAAAGCTCAGCGTGGGATAAATGGTTCAAGAATCTGGTCAAAATGCTATCCACTCAACAAAATCCTGACGGCAGTTTCATTTCGCCGGAAATGTCGGCGGCGTATAACCAGTCCGGCGAGAATCTACAGACTTTTAAAAGCGAAAAGAATCTTGCTATCTACAGTACCGCCCTCTGTGCCTTGATGCTGCAAACCCAATACCGCTACCTGCCGGCATATTTCGAAGCGGAAAATACAAAGAAACAGCAATTGATTGATCCAGGCATCCGGGAGAAAATCGGAACCGGCGCCGTCATGGTGAAATTGAATATCACTTATTGATTTTACCTTGAAACTGAAACCGGGCCGGCGGCCAGCCCGCCGGTTCAAGAACCGGTATTTCCACTGTAAATTTCAACTGTGACTCTTTACTCTTGAGCTCTTTGCCCTTGATCGTAACTTTGAGCGCCTTATCTTCTATATATTTTTTTTCGACTGTTACAGGAAATTCTGCTTCAATCTTCGGCTTTCCGAATTTGATTCCATTCTTCTTCAGATGAACTGTAAACTCCTTCTCATAACTGCTTCCCGCCTGCAAGTTGCCGATATAGATTTCCGGCTCCGGCTCAATGATAAATAGCGGCTGGGCTTCACCGGCAAAGGCCAACTCCACCATCTTCTCCGGAAGATTGGTGATCAGATACACCTTTCCCTGAAATTTGCTATTGTAACTGTTGGCTCCAATGCTCAATTTGATTTCCGCTGATTTGCCTGGAGCAATTTCCTTCGGATACTCCGGTTTGGCGCAACTGCAGGTAGAACGCGCAGCCGTGATGCTCAATACCTTATCACCGATATTGTGAAGAATGTACTTCCCTTGTTTTGCTTCATTAGCCGGAAACTCTCCAAACTGAAAATCCATCGCCTCGATCTTCAGTACTGGACCACCGAAACAACTTATGCTTATACCGAAAAATGCAAATATCAATAAAAAACGAAAAGAACAATCGCCACGGGGCGTACCCGCACGCGGTCGAGCGGCGGAACGCTCGTCGCCTGCAGGGCGAAATAACCTGATTTTCTCAAAAATCCGCATATCTCTCCTCATTTTTCTTGATTATCGCTCTGATCATAATATATTATCCTTGAAAATTCATGCAAGATCATGGTGGGTAAAAATGCGAAGATTTTTCTTTCTCTTCCTTCTGCTTTGTATCAATGCGATATTCGCCTCGGATATGGTGGTACTGGAGTTCTATTCGCAGCCGGGTTGCAAGACTTGCGCCCGGATCAAAAATCTCGTCTTACCGCAGCTTGCCGACCGCTATCCGGGGCAATATTCCCTGACTGAATACGATACCATCCAAAAAGAGCATTTCGTCCGTCTCCTTTCCGTGTTGGAACGTCTCAAGATCGACAGCAACGAAAGCGCCTATATGCTGATCAATAACTCCACCATGCTGGCCGGCGGCGAGATTGAGGAGAAGCTCTTCGACGAAATCGACCGCCAGCACAATGCCCGAACAGAACCTCCGTCCATTTCCGAACCGGAAGCTTCCAGTGATGTGCTGGAAAGACGCGCCACCGGCTTTACCATCGGCGCGGTGACGCTGGCGGGGCTGATCGACGGCATCAACCCCTGCGTATTCTCCGCGCTGGTCTTTTTCCTGAGCCTGCTTGGCGTGGCCAAGGTCAAGCGTCGGTAAGCGCCCAGCCAGATCCATCTATGAAAATCGCAGAGGAGGCTGTAAATTAT
>JBEBRW010000033.1:0-61644 GCA_040394635.1 Victivallis vadensis
AAGCAAGATAACTTCGGAAAGATCATATTCCATCAATAACGATGATCGCGATCACGACGAGGAGTTCAATAAGAGTAAAATCACGGTTTTTCTTCATCTTCGCGTTCTCCATTTTATCGGGTTGAAACAAGGTTGACTCTTTTCCAGATGCCGCCCGTGCCGGTGGTGTCTTCCACCCGGACCATGATATCCTGATCTTCGCGGGCCCAGTTGATCCGGCCGGTTATTTCCAGGGTAAATGGTGTGGTCCAGTCGTTGGGTTTGGTATGGATTCTGGAGCCCGCCTCCTGCCCGTTGACATAGAGCCAGCAGGATTCATCCACCGCGCCGAAGTAGAGGAACACTTTCCGGTCCTGCCAGTCCTTCGGCACCTTGATGCGGATGAAGTACCAGGCGATACCGTCGTAATTCGCGGTGAGTTTGCGGGTTTCGGCGGATGGATGCGGGTAATGCTTGTAAGGGGTTTCCCAGAAATTATTGGTGGGCATCATGTCCCATTTGACCAGTTCGCGGGCGGGCTTTTTCATCCACTCTTCTTTGACGCCGACATCGTCCGGATCGATCTGGAAGTGCCAGAACAGCGGAGTCTGCAAATAGGGCGGCGCAAAATCCTTGAACACCAGGATTTCATTGGTTCCGGCCACATCCCCCCAGTAGCTTTCCTTGTTGAAAAGGTCGACCCAGTTCAGAAACGGCTGTTCCTTGTTCTGGCGGCGGAAGTCGAGCAGCGCCAGGGAATTTTCGCTGTTCTTCTGAGCGACCGCGCGGTATAGCAGCCGGGCGTGACGGTTGGTCAGGACAAATTCCTCGAGGCGGGCGCGTTCATTGCCGTTCAAATCTTTTTTCAGGGCATCCTGCAAGATGGCGTCGGTGGTGTCAAAATCGCCCTCGTTGTAGTAATTTTTAAGGTTCCACATCATGCCGCGGACGAAGTTGAAATAGCGGCCCTTTTCCAGGATGCCGATCAAATCCGGCGCAATCCGTTTTTCCCAGACGTTTTCGCGCCAGTATTGGAAATAACGGTCCATTTCCGGCGCGGCCCCGCCAAAGGCAACCAGATAATGCCGCATCCAGTAATCGAAGGATTTATCCGGCTCGGCCATGGTTCTCGCCATGATATAATCGGACAGCCCGGTGGCTCCCCAGTTGTGATGCAGCGAATCATAGTCGAATCCGATGACTCCATATTGACCGGCCAGCTGGATCAATTCATGAAAATGTTTCTCGAAACCGAACGGCATGGCGCCGGTGGCGAAGTAGACATGCTGATTCGGGCGCCAGAACGTCTCGTTGGCTCCCATATCGCGCCAGCCTTTCAACAACGCTTCGGTCTGTTTCAGGTCAAACACCGTGGGAACGATGCCGACGGTGGTCCACGGCGAAACCCGGGTGCGGCGCGGCGGCTGCTCGGTTTCATTGTAAGCGTACATGGTGGCACGGGCGGCAGGGTCGAGCGCGGCGGCAGTTTCCGCCACTTTGTTGGTCAGGTATACATAACGGTCGGCCATGTGCGATTCGAAATTCTCGCCGGGCAGCGTGGCATCCAGCTTCCGACAGTTTTCGCAACGGCAGTATTCAACCGGCGGACTGTCGTTTTCGCAAACATTGATATAGGGTCTTTTGCGGTCCCAGTTCGTGATAAGCTGTTTGATCAGGGCTTCGCTGCTGGTGCACATTTTGATGCTGGCGGCGGTGCCGTAACTGGTGGCGGCGGGATTTTCCGCCTGGGCCTTGTTGCGCGGCGCGGGGGCACGCTTGCCGTAGGAGTTCAGGGCGAAATACTCCGGGTGCTCCTGCCCGTAACGGTTCCAGTAATTCATAAAGGCATGGCCATAAACCGGGGCATCGTGCGTACCCATGCGCATTTGCTCCTGCCAGCCCACCAGTTCGGCGAGACGTTGCTTCCCGACTTCCGGGCCGATCTCGAATTCCTTCAGCTCCTGATTGGTGGTTTTGCCGCCGATAACACCGCCGCGAAGAGTCCGAATCCGGTATTTCGGCTGCCATTCGCGGCTGCCCCCCGCGAATTCAAAAGTCTCCTGTTGGCGGTAGGCCGTGTCGCCCGGCCTGATCCAGCGGAGCTGTAGATTGGCCTCCAGAAAATCGTAAACCGCGAAGTTCAACGCCCGGGCGCCGGCCCCGGTGAGAACCGCCTCCGTATCGGATACCTCCCACTTAAACGATTCCGGCGGCAGCTTGGCGTCGATGCCGAGCCGGAACACAAAAGCCCGGTCGCCGGCATTTTCCTGAACAGGAATATCGACGCCGGAGACCAACTTCAGGTAATCACGCAGTGTTTCCGCGGCTTTCCGGGCTTCGGGATTTGCCGGCACGACCGCCGCCTGTCCGGGATTTACTTTGACGGCATCGGCCCTTAAAATAAAAACCGACATCGCCAACAAAAGAATACTGCATAATTTTTTCATAATCCGAAACCCTGTATTTGTTTGACATTAGTAAAATTATACAGGATAAAGCGGGTTTTGGCAATAAGCAAGAAATGCACTATCTTGTCAATATTACAACTTATTTTTAGCATCGGGTGCAAATGTCAATTGTCCCGGCGGTAACGGGAGGGGGAAGTCCCGTAATGCTGTTTGAACTCACGGGCGAAAAACATGGGGCTGCCGTAACCGCATTCGGCGGCGATTGCTTTGATGCTCAGATTGTGCACCTGCAGGAGATTGCAGGCACGTTCGAGGCGATGCTTGATCAGGTATTGGCCGGGGCTGCAGCCAAGGTGTTTCCGGAACAGCCGCGACAGGGTGCTGATGCTGGTATTGCAGTGCTCCGCCAGCAGATTCAACGAGATGCATTTATTGGAATTGATGAAGTTCAGCGACCTGACCAGCATATCCGGGTATCCGGCCTGGTTGAACTGGCAATGGAGTTCCTGCAGGAAACGGAAAAGCAACAACGCGATATCGTCCTGTTGATTCGGGCTGCCGTTGATGATGAGATTCCTGATCTCGAGCATGATGCCGTCGATTTTCTGCGGATTATTCAGATGAAAAATATTCAACCCGTGTGAAAATATCGAGTTGCAAAGAAAGTTCTGGAGCGGTGTATAACTGAGCAACAGCGTACGTTTGCGCAAATACCCGCTGGGGCCGGCGGTCCATTTGGTGCTTTCCCGGAACCTTTCCACCACCATATCCCCCGGCCGGGCGATGATCTTCCGGTTCTCGTGCCACAAGATCCAATCCCCCTCATAAACAAAGGCAAATGAATGGTAAGCGCTGATGGGTGAACGCTCGATCGGCTTTCCGCGCCGCCAGGAGCAGTCTCCATAACCGAAACAATGCAGCAATTGGCTGTCCGTGCTGAACTGCTGGTTCAAATAGAAAGACTCATCAATAAAAATCTCCCCCGCCTGATTGCGGAAAACATTATGCTGCAATTTGAAATTCTGTTCAACCATAAATGATGTAAATATACCTCCCGATTGCCTCTTGTCAATTCCGGAAAACTCTTGTCCGCCCTGTAGTATGGGATTATCCCCGATTGAATAGATAAAAAATAATGCGCGAACCACGTTTTCCGGTTGATAATTTGGAAAAAGGGGTTAACTTTATTTAAATTATATTTTAATAATTTCGTCCCGAGGATAAGTATGACATTTAGAATTTCACCGGTCTTTCAAAATCACGCAGTTTTGCAGAGAGATATCAGCATCCCGATCTGGGGTGATACCGAGCCCATGCACCAGGTTCGCTGTACCTTTGGGCGCAGCGTGGCCATGACGGTCAGCAACAGCAGCGGGCACTTCGAACTTAGGTTCCCGCCGCAGGCCGCGGGCGGACCGCACCAGCTCGTTTTCGAAGATATGCAGAGCGGCGAAAAGGTAGCCTTTTCGGATATCTGGATCGGCGAAGTTTACGTGGCCTCCGGACAGTCGAACATCGCGTTTCCGCTCAATGGGCTCAACGACTTCGAAGCCATCAAAAATGCCGGGCGGCTCAATAATCCCAATATCCATTATTTCAAAGTACAGATGAACGCCCTCCCCACTCCGGCCAGCTACCTTGACGGCGAGTGGACCACGGCCACGGAAGAGGTTTCGGGTCAATTCTCCGGCATCGGTTTTCTCTTCGCCGAAAAAATCGCCGCCGAGAACAATATCAAGGTCGGCATCATCGAAGCCGCCCGCGGCGGTACCGCCGCCGAGAGCTGGATGAGCCGCGAGGCCCTGCTCCGCAACCCGAACTGGTCCGAAAAAGTCCTGGAATACGACAATATCCTGTTCGGCACCGGCATTTACAACATGCTTCCGCCCGGCCAGCTCCTCCCGAAACCCGATGAACTGGTCATGAACCGCCTGGCCGACCAGATGACCAGACTGCCGATGAACCGCGGCCTGAGCCTGGGCTATGCCACCCCCGAATTCGACGACCGCCACTGGCGGACGCTGGAGCTGCCCGACAGCTGGAACCTCGCCGGTTATATCCACGGCGGCATTTTCTGGTTCCGCATCACTCTCGACCTGCCGAAGGATTGCGCCGGCAAGGAGCTCACGCTCTCCCTCGGGACCGTCGACAAGGGCGACCTCACTTATTTCAACGGCACGGAAATCGGCCGTACCGGCGACGGTATCGATATGAACTTCTGGGACCGTCCTCGCGTTTACACAGTGCCGGCCGACCTGGTCAAATCGGGACGCAATGTCGTTGCGGTCCGGGTCAGTTCGCTCTTTCCGGTGGCGACTTCCGGGGGGCTGACCGGTCCCGCCGAGTTGATGTTCGCCAAAGTCGGCGAGTTGCAGATTCCGCTCAATGTCGAGTGGCGCTACCATATGGAATACAATGCCGGCAATAACCTGGCCGAAGCGCTGGTCATGAGCGGTCCCGGCGAACCGCATTCGCAGCATATCCTGTTCGACAATATGATTGCACCGCTGATTCCCTATGCCATCCGCGGCGTGTTGTGGTATCAGGGTGAGTGCAACGCTATTTCGCAGGCGGCCCAGTACCGCAGCATGCTGCAGAGCCTGATCGAAGACTGGAAATACCGCTGGGCGCAGACCCGGATGGACTTCATCGTCATCCAGCTGCCCGGTTATCAGGCCAAGCGCCTGGTTTCCCCGCACAGCCAGTGGGCGCTCCTGCGCGAGGCCCAGCTGCAATGCGGCGAGCCGCTGGTCGTGACCTGCGACACCGGCGCCGAAAATGATCTTCACCCCGGCGACAAATCCATTATCGCCGGGCGTGCCGCCGCCATCGCCAATGCCCTGATCAACAACCGCAAACCGCCTTATTCGCCCCGGATGCACTCCGTGACGCGGACCTGCGCCAAGCTGCAGGTCAAGTTCAACACATTCGGTTCGAAACTGCAGTTCATCGGCGAGCCGGACGGCTTTGCCATCGGCGAAAAGGGCAACCTTTACCGGGCCAAGGCCACGATCATTTCCGACGACACCGTGGAACTCTCCTGTTCCAAGGTCAAGTCGCCGCAGATTCTCTATTACGGCTGGAGCAATTTCCCGACCGGAAACCTGTACAACACCGAAGGGCTCCCGGCCACACCGTTCCGCCACCGCGTCAAGCACTAAACCTCTTTTTCTTGTCCACGAAAGACACGAAAGAACACGAAAATGAGCACCCGGTTCCGGGCACTCATGGGGATTTTTATCCACAAAAAGCAATCCCATAGGCGGCGGCCTATGGGATTTTTCGTGTTTTTTCGTGTCTTTCGTGGACAAAAAGTCTTATTCTTCTTCCACGATGTTGATCTTGACGCTGATGACTTTGCGCGGGTCGGATTTGACCACTGTGATGCGGGCGATTCCTTCCAGGTTCAGCACTTCGCCGGAGGCGGGGATACGGCCGAATTCGCTGGAAACGAAACCGCCGATGGTGTCCACGTTTTCGTCTTCGGGAATGCTGATGTCCAGAAAATCGTTGACCTCACTGATCAGGCTGCGGGCTTCGAAAATCACCGAACCGTCCTCGAGGGTGACCGGCTGGATGCCGCCATCGGTAACATCGTCGTATTCGTCGCGGATTTCGCCGACGATTTTTTCAAGGATGTCTTCGAGGGTGGCTACGCCGGAGGTGCCGCCGTATTCATCGATGATCACCGCCACATGGATGGAGGAGTGACGGAACTCCTTGAGCAGCGAACTGACGTTTTTCGATTCCGGCACGAACAGCGGCTGGTGCGCCATATCGATCAGGCTCTTCCCCTTCGCCGACTCCTCCAGGAAGTCCTTGGCGTACAAAATCCCCTTGATCTCGTCGACGGTGCCGCTGTAAATCGGAATCCGGCTGTGGCCGGACTCGACGAATTTCTTCCGGGCCTCGTCAAACGTGGCGGCGTCGGAGAGCGCCACCAGGTCGACGCGCGGAGTCATGATCTCGCGCACCTGCGTGTCGTCGAGGTCAAAGATCCCTTTGATCATGCGCTTTTCCTCTTCTTCGAGGGCGCCGTCTTCGTTGGCTTCGTCGTCGTTTTCCACGAACGACATGATTTCGTCTTCAATGCTGGGAGCCTCGGCTTCGTCCTGTTCGAGCAGCCCGCTGAGCCAGTCGGAAATTTTCATGACCGGCTTGAAGATGAACCCGACCAGCGGCAGTGTGAACGAGAGGATTTTGACGTCGAACTTCCTGACGATGAACCGGATCAGCAGCGCGGTGAAGAGAAACAGGAGACAGAGCACGCCGACACTGATCAGCAGCAGCATGTTCCAGGACAGTTTATACTCGGCCAGGTGAACTTCGAGATACTGAAATACCGAAATGCCCATGATCGAGACCGTCAGCATGAAAATGATCCGGAAAACCTGGTTGTACTCGGTCTGATTGTCGCGCCAGACCTCCATTTTCTCGGCCAGTTCCTCGTTTTTGTCCTCGATCAGGCGGATTTTGCCGCGGGTGATCCGGTACAGCGAATTCCAGGCCATCATACACCAGAAATAGACCAGGTATGCGGCCACGATCAGTTCGTATCTCACTTACAACCTCCAGTTGATATTGGGAAAATCTCATTGAAATCAAATTCCAGCTCCAGCGCGGTCATGACGCGCCGCTCGGCCCGGCGCATTTTCCGGCGGGCTTCGGGGGTCAGGTCGTCACAGCCGGAGCAATGCAGCATGCCGTGAACGATATACAGGACCAGCTCCCGCGCATACGAAGAATCGGCCCGGGCCTCTCCCTCGCGCCAGGCCACATCCGGGCAAATCACCAGCTCCACGGCCACGTCGTGCTCCTCCGGGGGCTCGTCGCCCTCCAGATAATTGAACGTGATGACGTCGGTGGTCCCTTCATGACCGACGAAGTCGCGGTTGATCGATGCCATGCTCCGGTCACCGGCAAAAACCACGTTGAACTCCTGGTTTTCGCCGACCGGCAGTTTGCACAGCGCGGAGGCCCGCTCAATCAACTTCGACAGCAGTTTTCGGTTTGGGGGGGTCCTTCGGTTTTTCAGCCGCCACGAAAGGCCGGTCTTCATGTTCTTCTTCTTCCTTCGGATAAGCCATGCGCGCATGGTGTATACTGGTTAACTCGCGGATAAAGCAATCGCGGATGGCGGAGAGCTCGCCCACGGTGATATCGGCATCGTCAAGCTGTCCGTCGCGGATGCGGCGCTGGAAAATATCGCTGACCATCTGGTCGATTTTGGCCGGAGTCGGCTTTTTGATCGAGCGGCAGGCGGCCTCGCAGGCGTCGGCCAGGCTGACCAGCACCACGGTTTTGTCACTGGGCAGCGGACCGGGGTAACGGAATTCGTGCTCTTCCACGCCTTCGCGCCCCGGTTGGGCGTCGAGTGCCTTGCGGTAGAAATAATACACCATATCGGTACCGTGATGCTGCTCGATGGTCTTGCGGATGATGCGCGGCAGCCGGTATTTGGCGGCCAGGCTCAGCCCGGCCTTGACGTGGTTCATGATCACCATGCTGCTCATGTGCGGATGCAGCTCGTCGTGCTTGTTTTCGGCCGGAATGTTTTCCGCGAAATATTCGGGTTTGCCGATCTTGCCGATGTCGTGGAAGAGCGCCGCCACCCGCGCCGGGATCGGGTTGAAGTCGATCTCCTTGGCCGCGGCCTCGACCAGTGTCGACACCGTGAGGCTGTGGTGGAAGGTCCCCGGCGCTTTCTTGCGCAGTTCGACCAGCAGCGGATGATTGTAGTCAAACATCAGCAGCGACATATTGGTGCTGACCCGGAAAAATACTTCCATCATGAAAAGCGCCAGCAGCGCCAGCGTCGCCGTCATGAATCCATTCAATGCCGAGAGCCCCAGCCCCCACATGAGCTTCTGCCAGCTGATATGATCGCTGGTCACCACAATGAACGCCACGCCCATCAGGATGAACGAAATCACCACCGAAAACATGGTGCGCATAAAGAATGAACGGTAATTGTCGGCATTGCGCACCGCCAGCGCGGTGACGCCGCACAACAGCATACCTGCGATGGCAGTGTCGAAATGCCCCCCGATCATCATCGCCGTCATGGTCGAGACGAAAAATCCCATGTAAAGCGACACCCGGAACCCGACCGTAACCGCCAGCAGCGCGGCGCTGAATCCGACCGGCAACGCCACACCGATCCACTCCGGCGAAATACTCCAGATCCGGCACGAAGCGTGAAACGCCTCCGCCATGACATAATTCAAGCCGATGCCGAGGATGATGATCCACGTGCACAGCATCATGCTGCCGTTGTCCCTGACCACCTTCGGGTGGATATGGTAGAGGTAAATGATCACAAACAGCACCAGCAGCAGACACCAGTAAATGATGTAAATCATATGTTTGTAGGTGCCGGAGTCGAAAACCTGCTTGCTGTAATTTTTGCTGTAGGCGTCGATGATCTCCATGATCTGTGGGGTGACGACTTCGTCGCGGCGGACGATGACCTGGTTTTTGTTGATATTTTCCAGTACCGGCTTCACCTGCTTGCGGATTTCGCGCTGGATCTGGCGGCGGCGGTCCTCCATGCGGTCGAGGTCGCCGTCGGTACTGAGGATGTTTTCGATGATGCCGATCAGGGGGCGCCCGGCCTCCGTCATCTCGCGCACGGACATATTCGGATTATTGCGGGCCAGCTCCACGATGAAACGGGCGGCGGCCTCGCGGTAGTTCGGCAGCTCGCCGACGGCCCGCTCGGTTTCGCGTCCGAGTTCGTCGATGACGCGGATTTTTTCTTCCGGCGGCAGCGCCTTTTTGTCGCGCTCGTTCAAAATGCCGCGGTTCAGGATTTTTTCAAACTCCCGCCGCATGAAACCGCTGTTCGCCTCGTCCTCGAAAAGCATGCTCAAATCTTCGAGCACCTGCGGCGTCAGCGTCCCCACCATCTTGCCGTAGACGTCATCGTCCGCGGGCCGGAAGGGCTGTTTCTGTTTTTCGAGGTTGATCCGCCGGATCAGTGCACCGGTGAATTCGCCGAAACTGCGGAGTGCCTGAGCCTTTTTCTCCGCGGAAAATTTGTAATACCGCTGGACAGACCCTTCGGCCGCCAGCCGCAGCGCCTCGGTTTTCCGGGTATCTTCATAGGGAAAATCGATCTCGGAAATGATCGTCTCGGGCGCTTTCTCTCCCACGGTCAGGTTGTATTCGTGCGGCTTCAGCTTGGGCAGGATCATGATGAACGAGCAGAAGCACCACAGCATGATCATCATCAGCGCGCCGATCACGCGCGAATAATTAAGCTGCTCCATCAGCCTCTCGTGCCAGAACTGGCGCTGCGGCATACCGCTGTGATTGTGCTTCATGCGGTGCTGTGCGAGCTTACGGTTTATATAACTGTTCAACCATCTAATCATAATTATTTATATCACTGGTTGGTTGCCTTGCGGTCTTTCTGGTAGGCTTTGATGATTTTCTCGACCAGGGTATGGCGGACCACATCGTCGGTGCCGAAGCGGCAAAAGGCGATTTCGGGGACGCTTTTCAAGGTCTTCTCGGCGTGAACCAGCCCGGAGCGCTCGCCCTTGGCGAGGTCGTTCTGCGAGGGGTCGCCGGTGATCACGCACTGGGAGTCGAACCCGAGGCGGGTCAGGAACATCAGCATCTGCTCCTCGGTGGTGTTCTGGGCCTCGTCGAGAATGATAAAAGCATTGTTCAAGGTACGGCCGCGCATGAACGCGAGCGGCGCCACCTCGATGATATTGCGGGAAATCAGCTGCGACGCCTCCTCGAAATCGATCATATCGTACAGCGCGTCGTACAGCGGCCGCAGGTACGGCATGATCTTGTCCTCGAGGGTGCCGGGCAGGAAACCGAGGTTTTCGCCGGCTTCCTTGGCGGGGCGGGTCAGGATGATGCGGTTGTAATTACCCTTCAGGAGCTCGGACACGGCCAGCGCCATGGCGAGATAAGTTTTGCCGGTACCGGCGGCGCCGATGCCGAAAACGATATCCTTTTCGCGGATGCTGCGGACGTAATCGAGCTGGGCGCGGGAGCGCGGCACGATGTCGCGTTTGCGTTTGCCCACCTGAATACGCTCGGCAAAGAGCATTTTCAGCTCATCGTCGCGGCGGTCGCGGAAAGCTTTCAGCGTTTGCTCGAAATCGTTCTGGTCCAGATGGCTGCCGCGCAAATGGTAAACCTGCGTCAGTTCATGAAGAAATTTCCGGCAGCGCTCGACCCGTGTCTTGCTGCCGGACAAAGCGATGAAGAAATCACGTGCCACCAGGTTCAGCGACAACTGCTCTTCGATCAGTTTCAGGTTTCTGGTGATGTGTCCCGCCAATAAGTCATTGAGGGACACTCCGTCCTCAAGATAGTATTTATCCCCGTCGTCCGACATCAGAAACTGATTTTACTCCATTTATTGCTGGGGAATGCGCAATACCGTACCGACTTTCAACTTGTTGGGATCGGATATGACATTGGTATTGGCATTGTAGATTTTTTTCCAGCTGCTTGCTTTGTTGTAATGCGCCTTGGCGATGGAACCGAGCGTATCGCCCTTTTTCACCGTGTACTGAACCGAGCTGCCGCTGTTTTTCGAAACCGAGGTTTCACTGATGCGGGTGTCACGGTGAATCGTGGTGCCGTCGCCATAGGTGGTATCGCTGATGATTTCAAATTCCCTGTCAAGATCGTTGTTCTCGCCAACCATCTGTGGAGTCACTTCCGGTCCACGAGTCGCGGTGCTGCCCTGATTGACGACAGCGCCTTCCTTGGGCGGTTCGGTCTGCGGAGCGCGCCAGCCCGGATAGTT
Source organism: Victivallis vadensis (assembly GCA_040394635.1). GTDB lineage: Bacteria > Verrucomicrobiota > Lentisphaeria > Victivallales > Victivallaceae > UBA5239. Next base: position 11,167 of record JBEBRW010000033.1, read on the forward strand.
TTCTTTCAGGTAAGATTCCCACTGGGTTTCTTCCGCCGTGTAGGGGGTTTCCGCCAGTTTCGGCCCGCACGCCGTCATAAATACCGCTACTCCCGCCGCCGCAAATAATACCGCAAATTTCATATTATCCTCCATATGCAATTTATGTCGATTCTCGTAAATACCATATCTATAATATAAACTGAATCGCTGCAAAAGCAAAGACGATAATGCAAAAAAGCATTATCGTCTTGAATTTTTACGAAAAAAAGTTATTCGAAACGCTTGAAAACAATCGCTCCGTTATGGCCGCCGAAACCGAGATTGGTATTGATGGCATACCGTACCGGTTTTTCCTTGGCGGTGTTCGGGGTGATGTCCAGGTCGCATTCCGGGTCCGGAGTCACGTAATTGATGGTCGGCGGGATGACGCCGTCGAGAATCGCCTTGATACAGGCAATGCTCTCGAAACCGCCGGCGGCGCCGAGGCCGTGACCGGTGGTACCCTTGGTGCTGCTGACCGAAACTTTGTAAGCGGCGTTGCCGAGGGCTGCTTTCAGCGCCTTGGTTTCGTACTTGTCGTTCAGGTCGGTGCTGGTGCCGTGGGCGTTGATATAGTCCACTTCTTCCGGGTTGATGCCGGCGTGCTTCATGGCGATCATCATCGCCCGCGCCGCGCCCATGCCTTCCGGGTCCGGCGAGGTGATGTGGTATGCGTCGCCGGTGGCGCCGTAGCCCACGATTTCCGCCAGGATATTGGCACCGCGCTTCAGCGCGTGCTCGAGGTCCTCGAGAACCAGTACGCCCGCGCCTTCGGACATCACGAAACCGTCGCGGTCCATGTCAAACGGACGGCTGGCGTGCTTCGGATCGTCGTTGCGCTGGCTCATCGCCTTCATGGCGCAGAAACCGGAGAACCCGATCGGATTGATGGCGGCTTCGCTGCCGCCGGAAATCATGATATCGGCATCGCCGCGGCGGATCATCCAGTAAGATTCACCGATCGAGTGCGTGCCGGTGGCGCAGGCGGTGACCAGACCCATGTTCGGGCCCTTGGCACCATAGCGGATCGACAGCGTGCCGCTGGCCATATCGCCGATCATCATCGGGATAAACAGCGGCGAAGTGCGGTTCGGGCCGCGCTCGATGATGCTCTTGGTCTGTTCAAAAAATGTATGCAGTCCGCCGATACCGCTGGAAACCAGACATCCCACGCGAGTGGGGTCCACCCCATCAAGTTGATTCATCAAACCGGCTTCCTTCATGGCTTCGTCCGCGGCAGCTACCGCAAACTGGCAGAAAGGATCGAGCCGCTTGGCATCCTTGGGCGACATGTACTGTGAGAAATCGAAGTTCTTCACTTCTCCGCCAATCCTGGTACGATATTCGGTCAAATCCAATTGCTGTACAAGGTCAAGACCGCAGATTCCGTTGGTCAACGCATGCCAGAAATCTTTCACATTGTTGCCCACGCAGGACACAATCCCAGTACCTGTTATAACTACTCGCCGATTCATCAATTCCTCATTTGCTGGGGTTAATTTCCATTGTCGATACAAAAAATGGGTCACACTTTTACAGCCGTGACCCATTTACAAGGTATATCAGACAAGAAATTATTCGTTGCTCTTGCTCTCAACATACTTAATGGCTTCGCCGACCGTAGTGAGCTTTTCAGCATCTTCGTCCGGAATGTCAGAACCGAATTCTTCTTCCAGAGCCATAACCAGTTCGACCTGGTCCAGGGAGTCCGCACCGAGATCTTCGATGAACTTGGCTTCCGGCACAACCTGATCTTCATTGACGCCGAGCTGATCTACTACGATTTTTTTGACTTTTTCTGCGATTTGAGACATCTGAGCCTCCTTTTAAGGTTATCTGTTTGTCTTTTCGATTGTTTTACTTCGAATAAAATAATTCTTACATTACTATGCCGCAATTTTCCAGGATTTCAAATTCATTTTCCAAATTACTGGAAAAAAAATCCCGATTCCAGCACGTTCTTCACTTTACAATCGCCGCGCCGAAGATCTCCCGCAGCTGACTTTTCAGCGCTTCCACCCGCTTGTCCGCCACCGGAGAATCGATCACCGTGCCGGTGATCCGGACCACAGCCTCCGCCCCGATGATGAACCGGCGCTGATCCGGCCAGACGAACACGCAGGACTCCAGCACATTCTGCGATTTTTTGGCAAACTCCACCCCGCGCGGCGAAGTCCCCTCCACGATCACGTTGCGCAAAATGTTCTCTTTGTTCAAAAGATAAACATCCGCCCCGAACATCCCCGGCGCGATATAGACGTTTTCGTGCGTCACCACGGCTTCCTCTATGTGGCAGATGCCGGTGCCGTTGCCGCGCGCATACATATTGCGTACCGTGACCTCGCATTCCTCGTGGGCGCTGATGCCGTCGTCGTAATTGTCGATCGCGGCGACATTCTCAAACAAAATGTCCTTGCAGTCAAAATGGATGTTGAAACCGTCGTTCCAGAAGTTTTTGACGATCATATTGCGGACCGTGATATGACTGGAGTTGCCGGTCAGCATCACCCCGGAATCGGTCCCGATCGGCTCCCGGATGTCGGCTTCGGCCGGATTCAGGTCCTTCGGAATGCGGAAATAAATATCTTTTTTGTTGATGATGGTCCACTCGTAATCCTGCAGTTCGGAGACTTTTTTCAGCGGCGGCGACTGCCATTTGACCGTGCGCCCCATGCGCTGCATCTCGCCATTGAAAATCATATTGAAGCGCCCGAGCAGGCCGCCCGACATCGTGCGCGCCGTATGATACAGCCCCGGCTCGATCTGGTGCCATTCCGCCAGATTGACCGGTTTCGTGCCGACGAACGTATTGAACATGGCGTCGATGACGATCGGCTTATCGGGCGCGCCGCTCTTGTTTTCGATGACCAGACTGGCGTTGATGGGGCGGTCCGCCGGCAGGATGCGGATGGTATCCCCGGGGGCGGCCTTGGCCAGGGCGGCCTCGAAGGTCCGCAGGATCTCCCCATTGTCGTCGCCGTTGTTGACGTCCACCTGATACTCCGCCGCCGTCACGGCAGCAGCCAGCGAGAACAGAATTGCTATAGCCGGTAATTTTTTCATAATTTCATGTCCTGTTAATCGATTATTGGTATAATTTATATATCAGGGGGATTAAATGCAACCGCATTTCCCGGATATTTCGGGAAACACCGGCATCTTCTATAGGACGGATAGGACATAGAGAACGAATAGGAGGCGGCTCATGAGCCGAAAACCAAAGTCACCCCCCTTTCCGCAAAACTCATGAAATTTTTCAAAAAAATGCCCTCTGCCCCTATTGACAAAATGATTTCCGGCAGTATAATTTAGTTAGTGTAACGTTTCAAATAAACATTCTAAATTTTAAAAAATGTCAAAACGCGTAACCATAAAAGATATAGCAAATCATGCCAATATGAGCTTGGCCACCGTCAGCGGCGTGCTCAACGGCGAGACGCGCTTTTCCGATAAAACCCGCAAGCATGTCTGGGACATCGCCAACCGTTTGAACTATACGCCCAGCGAATCCGCCCGCGGGCTCCGCGCCAGCCGCAGCGAAGAACGCCGCAAAACCGGCGTCATCATGCACATCGTCCATATGCTCGACGTGGTGCCGCGCCACAGCCGCGACCAGGAAGCGGACGTTTACCGCCTGGCCTGGCAGGCTCAGATGCGCGGGCAGTTCGTCATCCCCTACTGTTATTACCAGCAGGATGGCTTCCAGTGCCCGCCGCTGCTGAACGGACTGGTGGACGGCGCCATCATCGGCACGCCGCACCTGGAAGTCGTCGACACCGTCAAGGCCAAAGTTCCGGTCGTGCTGATGGACGTGCCCTTCTCCACCCGGCTGGTGGATGTGCCGATGGTCAATATCGACTACCGTTACGGCTTCCTGATGGCGTTTGAAGAATTGAAAAAGCTCGGCCATAAGAGCGTGGTGTCCGTTTCACCCGGGCCCGTGATCAATGATGCTTATATTTACGACCGCTACGTCAGCCATTCGCTGCGCGAGGCCGCCATGCTCACCGGCATGGAAATCCTGCCCGGCGGCGAACTCGAACATATCACCACGGAAACCCATGAACAGAAAATGCTGGAAATGGCTCACAAACTCGCTCCGGAAATCCGCAGCGGCAGAATTACCGCCATCACCTCGGTGAACGTGTGTTACACGGCCACGCTGATGAAGTATCTGCGCGAAATGGGCATCCGGGTGCCGGAGGATGTGTCGATCACCGCGCCGTACCTGTGGTTCGATCCGATCCCCGGCATTTCGAATATTTTTACCAGCCGCGAAAAACTGATCGACGCCTCGCTCGATCTGTTGAAAAGCCTGATCGACGGCCAAACCCTCCACTGTTATGAAAACCTGATCCGCCCGGAATTCATCCCGGATCATTCCATAGCCAAAGCAAATCTCTCAAAAAGGAGTTCATAAATGAAGACACAGAAACGGAAACTCACATTTACACTCATAGAGTTGCTGGTGGTAGTTGCCATTATAGCAATTCTCGCAGCGATGCTGCTGCCGGCACTGAGCAAGGCACGTGAAAGAGCCAGAAGCGCCCAATGCGTCGGCAACCTGAAGCAATTCGGAACAGCAAACATCCAATATGCCGGTGACTACAATGATCTCATGCCGCAGACCGAAGGAGATCCCACGAAGGGTTGGGGCTGGGCTTACTATCTTGCCCCCTACGTAGGGCACAACGAAAAATCCACTGCTTCCAGTGTTTTTTTCTGCCCCACTTCCTTCTCCTCCAATTCCGGTACCGGTGCCAACTGGAAAGAATTTACCGCCAAACGGACCATCGACGATCCGACCCTTTCGGTCGTAAGTTACCGCTGGAACGGCGATTGCGGATATCTCCTGAATGGCAGCCTTACCAACATCTGGTTCAGGATTCGGAAAATGGGTAAGCTGAAGCGTCCCTCGGAATTGGTCATCCTGGGCGATAGAAGCCAGGTTTTCAGTCCCATGTTCAACTGGACGAATGAAGCTACCAACAAATGTCTGGGATTGCTGGTTCATTCCTACAGATATTCAAACGGCGTCTGTGCAGACGGCCATGTGACCTCCTACAAAATACGTGAAGCGGAACGCGGCCTCAATACATACCGATATGTCTTTTATGCTACCGGCTCATTCGTCAATGGCCCGATTCGCTGACGCCATATTGATTTCGACAAACTAAGGAAATTCCATGAAAAAGTATCTATTTCTCGCTCTTTGCATGCTGTGTGCATGCCTCCAGCTCCATGCCGGTGTTGAATACATCCTGCCGGCTGATGCAACTCCGTCCGAGCAAACAGCGCTTGAAGAATTGCAGAATTACCTGGGCAAATGCATCGACCGGCACATCCGGGTCGGCGGTGTGGAAATTAAAACCATCGAGCTGAAGCGCCGCCCGGACTACGCCCCGGAGCAATGGAGCGTTACCGCCGAGGGAGCACGCATCATCCTTGAGGGGAATGGCCCCCGGGGGATATTATATGCCGCATATCATTTCCTTGAAGACGCCCTGGGCGTGCGCTGGTGGGCTCCCGGCGAAGAATATGTGCCCGCACCCGCCAATCCGGAATGGGATTCGCTGAAATTGTCCGGGCAGCCGTTTTTCAAAACCCGCGAAGTATGGACCACCTGCAACCGGGTCAGCGATCCGGCTTTCGCCCCCCGCAACCGTATCAACCGGCGTCTCTGGAATTCATTGCCCGCCCGGTACGGCGGCTCGGCGCTGGCATATCCGCCGGGAGCGGCTTTTGTCCATACGTTCGATTATTATCTGCCGGCCAAAACCCTGCTGGCCACCAACCCGGATATTTTTTCGCTGCGCGGTGAAAAACGCCGCGGCGGACAAACAATCGGCCAGCTCTGCCTGACCAATCCCCAGACGGCAAAGCTCTTTTCCGAGCGTCTCCGCCAGCACATCCAGACTTCCCGCCAGGAAGCCCGAAAAAAGGGAACCCCGCCTCCGGAAATGTACGAGATCTCGACCAATGACAACAAAAATTTCTGTGAGTGCCCCCCCTGTACGGATGCGGTAAAAAACGCCGGTTTGAGCGGAGTGGTGCTGCGGTTTGTCAATGCCGTTGCCACGGAAGTTGGCGCCCAATACCCCGAACTCCTCTTTTCAACTCTGGCCTACGGGCCGAGTGCCGAACCGCCGCTTGACGATACCCGTGCCGCCGACAATGTTCAGATCCGTTTCTGCAATGGTTCGAACAAGCGTCTTTATTCGCCCGACGCCCCGGAGAACAAACCGTTTGTAGATCAACTGCGCCGCTGGAGCCAGCTCACCAAACATCTCGCCATCTGGGATTACGCGATCGATTATACGGTTTCCGGCCCCTTCCCGAATGAAGTTCACTTGCCCGCCTGGCAGCGTCTTTATGCCGATTGCGGAGTCTCCGGCATGTTCTGGGAACACGAGTTCGCATACCGCTCGGACATGTTTGAGCTGAAAGTATGGTTGGAGGCCAAACTCATGGAATCCCCATATGCAGACAGCGAAAAACTGACCAATGAGTTCATGCAGGGGTATTATGGCAAAGCCGCCCCCATGGTCAGCGAATACCGCAAAATTCTGGCGGAAGCCGCCGCCCGGAACCCGGAAATCCATCGCGGACTGTATCCCAATTTCGATGATTACAAATTTATCGGACTTGACGATCTGATCCGCATCCACAAGGTGCTGAACGAGGGAGAAACCGCCGTGGCGGATGACGCCACCATTTTAAACCGGGTACGCCGCGCCCGGTTGCCCATGGACCGTTTCACGCTGGTGACCGCGCCGTTTTATCAGGCTCAATGGGATAAGAAGCGGGGAGATTTTCCAGTTAATTTAGAGTTGCTGGCCGCCAATCAGGCAATATCCTGGCCGCTGGTGTCCTCCGAATCCGAGGAAGCCGTCACCTACATCCGTCAACAGCTGCAAAGCATGCAATTGATGGCCGGAGCCGGAGCATATGTCCCGCCCAAACGTTTCCAGAACAGGCGTTATTACGATTTCACCGCGGATAAATTAACCATCGTGCCGGTTCCGCATCTCAAAACGCTTGAACCGGACCCCTGTATCCTGGTCAGGGACCCCGAAAGCGCCAACGGCACCGCCATGCGTCTCCGGTTCGCTTCCCGTCCCGACTACTTCAAATTGCCCTTCACGGTCGGGTACCATGCTTACGGCAAGAAATCCGGGCAAGTACCCCTGAGACCATCCGGAAGCACTTACAAGTGGTATCGCGCGGGTTCCCTTCCGGCGAACCATGGCAGCTATTACATTTTTCTCTCGAATACCTGGGAACTTCAGGCGAAATTGAGAAATATCATTCCCAAGGACAACCCGGAACTGGAAATATGGGTACGCATCAAAGTCGTCGGCGACAAATACAACCCCGGCGACCTCGCGGGAGAAAGCTACATATTTGTCGAGCGGGTTGTACTGGTCGAGCCCGCGTCCTCCTGAGCGGACACTCATTATGAAAAGCGTTGAAAGAGTTGTGTGAATTTTCAGTTGACAAGCAGGAATGATGGATCAAGCGCCACCACCGGAAGCAGCGGCTCCATCAGCCGGATCGATACGTCCTCAACCGCATTTTTCAGGTCGAGCGACCAGATTTCGGATCGCGCCCCGGCGCGCCGGGTGCCGGTGAAGGCCCGTACACTGTCGAACCGTGTTTCGGTCTGAACGATTTTTCCCGCCGGGTTTACCAGCGACGCCGTCAGATACTCGTTGGGGTCCCCCCAGATGATGATGCTGAATTTTTCCACGCCGCCCGGCACCTGGAAATACAACTTGCCCTCCGGGGAAATCAGCTGAAACTGCTTGCCCATCAGCATCCCCTGACCGGCATGGGTGCTGTTGAAGCTTAACGCCTGGTGACGGGTATTCGCCTCCAGGTGGTATAGCCCGGATGCCTCCGCGGTGAATTTCAATTCAAACGGTTGGCCGTCGGCAGCCAGCTCATGCTGCCGCAACGATTTTCCAGCCGGATCTTTCAGGACGATCAGGACTTTCTGAGTGTTCCGGCCCACCTGCCGCGCGGTTAACGTGACGGCGATTTCCTCGCCGGCCTTGGCCAGGAGCAGCATTTCCGCGGAATTGCGGAATTTTATGCGGCCGGATTGTTTTACCGGCGGCGTTTTTCCGGGTGACGGCGCTTTCAAGGCGGACAAATCGACGGTGGCCGGCTTCAGGCTCTGCAGTTGCTGGACCGTAGAGAGTTGTTTTTTCAGGAAAGCCTCCAGATCCATAGCCCTGCCGTTAAAAGTCATGGTGCCGCCAATCTCGGAATCATAACTGATCGCGGGAGACAGCATCAATTTCAGCGGATTGCGTCCGGGCTTCGAATCCATGATCCGGACTTGCTCGAAGCGGATATTTCCCAGCGGTTCCTGCCCGGGGGCGATGGTCGCAATTTGAATCGCCTCCGAATTCACGTTGCCGCGATTGTCGATTTCGCAATCGCTAAAGACGATCTGAAACCCCGGCCCGGCATCATTCAAAATCACACTGGCGACACTGGAATTCGCAATCCGGCATTTGATAAACTCGATCCGGCCGGTCAATGGCTGTCCGGTTCCGGCTTTCCGCCGCGACACCGTTACGCCTTTCGGGTTGCCCTTGATTTCACAATTGCGGTAGGTGATGGAGACCGGCTGGCTTTCACTGTTCAAATTGACGAGGTAATTCTCCACGCCGATGGCGGCATTGCCGTTAAACGTGCTATCCTCCACCACACAGTTGACCAGGCGCTCCGCCGGATTGTTGGGCTCGAAGTCGATACCGGCCTGGGGAGCCGTCCCTTTTGTATTATTGAATACGCACTTGCGGATCAGCAGATTTTCAGCGCTGATGATCGAAATCCCCTGCCGGTGATTGTCCAGCACGGTGACATTTTCAATCGTAATGTCACTGCAATACCGGATCGGACTTTTCGCATCGGCACCGATATAAATCCCGTCGCCTCCGCTGCTGGTGATCTTCAAGTCGCGTACCGTCACGTTGCGGCAGCTCAGCAGACTCAACGCATGGCGCCACTCCGAATGCCGGTAGCGTGTGGAATCCTGATAATCCTGTTTGTTCATGGCCAGGACCGCACCGGGCTCGCCGCGAAGCACGATATTCTCGCGGCCGGTCGCTTTCAGCAGGCAATCCCAGGCCGGGAGATAACCGCCGGGCCGCGCCCGGACCGTGACACCGGCGGCAACGACGATCTCCTGGTTGTCTTTCAGAGCAATCGGGTCGATCAGCCATTCGCTGCCGGTCTGGTCGATGATCAGCTTTTTCACACCGGAATCGATGGCGGCCTGCAGGCATTGCGTGGCATTTTCGCGGTTGAAACCCCACCACGACGCCCGGGCCTCGGTTCGCTGCCCGCTTTTCACCTCACCGATTTCCCGGCTGTAGTCCTGCGCCCCGGCCATGCCGCTCAACAGCAGCAGGGCAATCAAGAATTTCATTTTCATCTTTGGCATTCCTTACTCATTGATTGACAAAAATTTCTCTGAGCGCATTTTCGTCTGCAGCATTCCAGATATCGACATATGCGGCATACAGCAGGGTATAATTCGCTGAATCGACATGGCCGTCCGCATAAAGATTGTTGGCGCCGCCGCTGTGGGCGCGGTCGAAACCGACTGAGGCATTCAGATGGCTCCGCAGACTTTTCACGCCGTTCCACTGATCGGACGTAGTGGGGGCATATTTGGAGTAAAATCCGCTTCCGTCCGGGAAGCAGGTCCATTTGTCCGCCCATACCGAGGTTCTGCTGACGAACCGGTTTTTCTGGGTCAGTTTCGCCCAATTGCCCGCGGCTGGCTGAAAAGTGGTAATATGCAATGGTCCGAGGAGGCTGTTATAACCATAGCTGAGGTAATGCGGCATATTGTTCCAGACAGAAGGCGGGTTGAGGTTGGACGGGCACAGCAGCATGCCGGCGCGGTAATAGTTGTTCTTTTCACGGACATTGGGAACGATATTGTGCTTGATCAGGTATTCCGCCATTTGCGCCGGTACGGTGCCGGTGCGAATGCTCTGGTCATGAATTACAAGACCCAGTATATAGTCATCGTTATCATGCGAATAATTGAACCAGACCAGGCTGAGTTGTTTCAAATTGTTGCGGCATCCGGTATCCCGGGCTTTTTCCCGGGCTTTGCCCAAGGCCGGCATCAGCATCGCGGCCAGGATGGCAATGATAGCGATCACTACGAGGAGTTCAATCAATGTGAAAAAATAAACGACGCGGACCCGGTTGCTTGATTTGCTGTTCTTGTTCATGCGGACCTCCTGTTTGCTTTAAGATAATGTTTAGCGATTAAATCCATCGTCAGACGGTGCGCCTCCTGTGGCGACTCATTATTATGCGCATAATAATAGCACGCCAAATGGTCCGGCACCGCCCTTTCCAGATAAATTTCCAGATTTCTGACGAAAACGGCATGTTCGGAAGCCGGCATCAGCATGTTCTCGACCAGTGCAAAGGTTCCGCAGTCAAACGGATCGCATTCGCTCACGGTGCGCGGCCAGGACTCCAGCAAGGGGGTTTTCAGCCTGACCGGCAACTCATGAAAATAGCTCTGATCGCACAAACTGCCGTCGTAACCGGCGTAATCGATTCCTTTTATTCCCGCGCACAACCGGGTGAATACCGGATTGGCAGCGGGCATATTGAAAATGGACATCACCAGTCCGGGCCGGATGTTCAGCGCCGCCGTCGTCCATTCTCCGATCAGCTCCACAAAGCTCCGGCAGCAGGCCTCCGCGCCGTAGCCCTGCCCGAGCTTTGCCACGGCGTCCGGATGGGCGGTGATGAAATCGACATCTTTGGGTTCGTCCCAGATAATCCCGTCAACCTCATAATCGCGGACCAGGGTTTCGATGAATTCAGTGCTCCACTGCCGGAATTCAGGGGATTCCACACAGGCTACGCCGCCCAGCTCCGGCAGACAGGCCCGCGGATGCCTGTTCAGCCACAGGCTGCCCATCAGCGGCGCCCCGGCCAGGCGCCCGCCCAGGCGGCTCGGGATGACATGTACCTGCAGCGACAGCCGGTGAGCCGTGTCCACCTGCATTTCAAACGTACGGCGGGCATACCGCATTTCGCTTTCGCTGAATGACAACGCCACCGCGTTAAACCCCAAATCGCGCATTTCAGCAAAACACTCATGCCAGTAATGGGGGATAACCGTCCAGCTTCCGAATCCCAGGCAATATGCCGTCAGTAATTTATCGGGTCTCATTCACTTTTCCTTTTTTGATTTGCATTGCCGAATCATTTTGATTATATTATATATTATAATTCCAAACTGAATAAAAAAATCCGGGCATTGCATGGAAATATCGCTCACAAATATTCACAGATCGGTCAATTTTCTCTCGCACCTGCCGCGCCGGGTTTCGCTGCCGCTGCATATAGAGCGGCTGGGGTTCATCCATCAGAAAAGCGAACCAATCGAGCGGTATTTCACGGAACCATGCGTTATGCTGGTATTCAACGGCAATGGAATCCTGGAGCAGGACGGCGCGCGTATCGAGCTTAAATCGCCGTTTGTCCTGTGGAACTGGACCGGGGAATATAAGTCCTATTGGCCGGAGCCGCATTGGGATGAGCTTTATATAACTTTCAACCAGGGAGCGGATCAGGCGATACGGAATACGTTTGACCCGGAGTTTTACCGCCTGAATTACCGGCCCATGCCGCCGCAGGCGGAAGCCATACGCCATATCCCGGAACTGTTGAAAATCATGCGCCAGCCATCTCTGGCGGGGGCGGCGGACAGGATCGATTTGCTGGTTTACCAGATTCTGCTGGATGCAATATATCCTGCCCTGCCGGAAAGCCTGGACCCGCTTGAACAGAAAATCATGCAGATCACCGAATACCTCCAGAATCATTTCACCGAAGACATCGACCTGGCCGGCCTGGCGGAGACACACGGCATGTCGTACTCAACATTCAAACGGCACTGGCGCGAACGGTTCCCGTATTCCCCGCTGCAATACCTGATGATCCTGCGCAATGCCGAATCCATCGCTTATCTGCAGGACAGTACACTCAGCATCGGGGACATTGCCCGGAAACTGGGATTTCGCGATCAGTTTTATTTTGCCACTTTTTTCCGCAAAATGAACAACATGACTCCCTCGGAATTCCGCAAATCCCGCATGAACAAGCCCTGATCAAACGCTAATCCTGATAAATCCTTTATGGGGTTTGCAAAACAGTCATTGAGCGGTTAAATTACGGTATTAACCGACAACTCCGAGGATAACCATGGCTGACAGGAACGAGCGTCCCGATTGGGATAACTACTTTATGGAAATCGCACATGTGGCCGCGCGCCGCGGCAATTGCAGCCGGCGCCTGGTGGCAGCGGTAATCGTCAAGGACAACCGGATCATTTCCACCGGTTACAACGGGACCCCGCGCGGCATCAAAAACTGTTGCGACGGCGGCTGCCCGCGCTGTGCCAACCCCGAGGTGGCCTCCGGCACCAGCCTCTCCGAGTGCTACTGCAGCCACGCTGAGGAAAATGCCATCGTCCAGGCGGCTTATCACGGCATCGCGGTCAAGGATTCGACGCTCTATACGACCTTCAGCCCCTGTCTGCAGTGCTCGAAAATGATCATCAACGCCGGAATCCGCGAAGTGGTTTACCACCGCGAATACACGATTGCCGACAATGCGCTGGCGCTGCTCCGCGAAGCCGGCATCTGCGTCCGCCCACTGATCACCATCAAAGAAAAACACGAACTCGGGCTCGGATAAAACAACCCAACCGACGGGCGGCATCATGAAGTTCGACCACAGCGGATGCATGCCCAATGATGAGTGGTGCCGGAAAAATGAAACCTGAACAAATCATCCATGACTTACAGTTGAAACCTCTGGCGGTCGAGGGGGGTAATTTCGCGGAAATCTACCGGGGACCGCACGGCACCAGCATCTACTACCTGCTTCACAACGGCGAGTGCTCCAAGTGGCACAAGATCAAATCCGATGAAATCTGGTATTACCACGCCGGCGCGCCGGTCCTGCAGCTGATGATTCATCCCGATGGCCGCCTGGAAAAAGTGATCATCGGCCCCGACACCGACAAAGGACAGCGCCCTCAAAACGTGATTCCCGGCGGTGTCTGGCAGACCGCGATTCTATTGCCGGGCAGCAAAGAAAAATGGGGACTGTTTGGCGCGGCTGTGTTTCCGGCATTCAAATACGAGGATTTCATCGGAGCCGAGGATGACGAAATTGAGCTGGAATATCCGCACCTGGCCGAAACCATAAGATCCTGCATGAACCCGCCGAATAAGAAGAGATACGGCCGCATCATCCTGTTTTGCCTGATTCCGTGGCTGGTGCTGCTCGCCTGGCTGGGCGTGGCCCGGATTCACAATTCGTGGTCGGAAGGCGGCGAAAACCTCCCGCACTATGAATTCCGGGGAATGTTCCTTCACAACGCCACTTACCACCTGAGCCATGAACGCAATTTAGTGGATTTCGACACTACCGAGGAGGAATTCCGGATTCTGGCCCGGAAGTTCCAGCATCCGCTGGAGGAAATAACCAAGCCGGTGCGGGTATCGAACATGGAGGACGTCAAATCCTCCGGCGTCAGTTTCGACCAGCGCTATCTCTGGATCAACAGCGGGATAGCCGTCGTTTACCAGAAACCGAGCGGCGGCGGCTATAAATTCGTCTTCGACCGCACCACCAAACGCGGCTACTACCGTGACAAAGCCCATTGAGGAATGGTGAATGAAGCTGTTCAAAGAGAAAAAGTATTGGTTGCTTCTCCTGCTGATACCGGTCGTATGGGTGAGTATAATTTTTACTCCTGGAATAATCGGTTTTGCGATTTATTCGATTTACATGTTGACCGCGGTATTTCTCGGATTGAGGCTTTTCCTAAGGGTAAAACGTTCGCTGATGGAAAAAGTAGTATTGATACCGATGACGGCAGTAGCCTCGGCAACTATTGCCATTATTCCACTGCTGCCGGCTGTTCTGGGAATGATCATATATCATGATACTTATCCGGAAAAAGGTGAAAATGTTCCTACACACAAACTTCGGGATTTTCCGGTGAGAAACGCCACTTATTCCTTCGGGTACTCCAATCAGGTAATGGAGTTCGATCTATCGGAAGAGGAATTCAGGGAACTGGCAGCGACGCGGTTTTCACAGCCGCTTCAGGAAATAACAAAAACGATAACCGTTTGGACAATAGATTATAGTACTATGATGTATGTGAACAACGGGTTGTATTCAGAGTACCGTCAGAAAAACGGCGGCGGCTACCTTCTGGTATTTGACCGGGAAAAACAGCGCGGGTATTACCGATGCAGCGCGCGATAATGGTAATGAATGAAGAAAAATGGCAATACGAAAGATTGTTGCAATATCGAAGAGGGTCAAAGGGATTCTTCCCTTTCCTTAATTTTCCATTTTCCACTTTCAATTTTCAATTCATAAGTTTAAGGAGTAAATTATGCTGATCGATCCTGCACAGAAAATTATGACGCTTGAACAGGCAATTCCGTGGCGCGAGCAGCTCCGGATTACTGGAAAACGGCTGGTGGTGACCAACGGCTGTTTTGATATTTTGCACCGCGGCCACGCCCAGTATCTGTGGGAAAGCCGCAACTTCGGCAGCGCGTTGGCCGTGCTGATCAATTCCGACGCTTCGGTACAGGAGTTGAAGGGGCCGGAGCGGCCGATCATCGACGAATTCAACCGGGCGTACATGCTGGCGGCATTGGAGTCGGTGGATTGCGTGATCGTCTTCAACCAGGCGGTTTGCGCCGCCGAGCTCGCCGCGCTCGCGCCCGATGTTTATGTGAAGGGCGGCGATTACACCATCGACAAGCTGAACAAGGAAGAGCGCGCGGTGCTGGAAAATGCCGGGGCCGAGTTCCGTTTCATCCCGTTCGTCGAGGGCTTCTCGTCCACCACAATTATTTCAAAAATCAAGCTCGCCGGATCATGTTGAAAAAGTCGGATTCTCTACTGAGCCTACTGGCCGGAACAGTCATCGGAATTACCTTTGCCGCGGCCGTGGTGACCGTGTTTGAAATTCCCCTGGTAGCGGTGGAAAAATACCAGCTGGCATATATACCGTCGGTTTCCCGGCCGGCGGTTTACGCCATCGGGGCGCTTGCCGGGCTGCTGATGGTTTTCGGCGCTTATAAGCTGCGGCAGCGCGAAGGGGAGGAATTCAGTTTCAGGTACTTTCTGGGGTTGGGCTGGCCCGGATTTCTGTTTCTGCCATTGCTGCTGCTGAAAGTCAATTTTCTCTATTTATTGCTGTTTCTACTGGTCTGCGGACTGTGGGGGCTGGTGCTCGGCGGCAGCCTCTACCGGGGGCCGCTGCCCAAAGTTCTGAAATACAGTTTCATGATAGTGCCCATGGCGTGGTCGATCATGATACTGTGCGGTATCTGGATGCAGTATGTGGCGCTGGACAGTTTGTATATGATCAACTGCGACATGCAATGCTTTCTGGAAGCGACCCGCAGCACGCTGGAGGGCAACTGGTTCATGCTGAAAGAGCCGGATGTCAGCTTTTTTTCCCGTCATTTTACGCCCGGACTGATTCTTTTCCTGCTGCCGTGGGTCTGGCTGCTGCCCATGCCGTATACCTTGATTGTGCTCAATACGTTGCTGCTGTACAGTTGTCCGGTGGTGTTGTATATTCTGTGCCGCAAACTGAAGCTGGGCAAAGGGCAGTCACTGATTCTGGCGGGCTGCATGATTCTTTCGCCATCGCTGGCTTGCCTCAATATTTCGTTGATCTACGGTTTTCATGAAGTCATCCTGATGATGCCGCTGCTGGTCGGTTATTTCATCGCCCGCGAGAGCGGCCGGCGCGGGCTGATCATTGCCTGGCTCATTTTCGGGTTCTCGCTGCTGATCAAAGAAACCATTCCGGTGTTCTGGTTCGGCATCGGTATCGTGTTCATCCTGAGCGGCAAACGGCGCGACGGTATCATTATAAGCTGCGTGAGTTTGCTGTATTTCCTGCTGGTCCTGAAACTGGTCATTCCCTGGTTTTCCCCCGAGGGCAGTTATATGTATTCCAGCCACTATACGGCTCTCGGCAGCTCCACGTTCGAAATCGCTCTGTCACCGTTCACCAAGCCCAAGGTATTTTTCGGCCTTCTGCTCCGCCCCAATTGCCTGTATTTCCTGCTGATGCTGCTGATGCCGGTATTTTTCCTGACACTGCGGCACCCGTTGCTGCTGCTTGGGGGCGCGGTGACCTTTGTATTTATCTGCCTGAGCAATGGCAACGTGCAGAATATCTGCATGCAGTACCAGGCGGAAATCGTCTGCCTGGTCTTCATCAACGCCGTATACGCCTTGAAGCGGATCAACGAGGAATGCGGCTCAAAACAATGGTGGAAGCAGCCGTCGGCATTTCTGGTTTCCTCGCTGATTCTATCCGTGGGATGTTGGTTTTTTTATGCCCAATCGCCGTTCACCAGAAACAACCTGAAGTCGATCATGAACCGTCCCTCCTGGGGAAGCGAGCTGGTCAAAATCAAGGAACAGGTCCCGCCGGGAGCGGAATTCCGGACCTCAACGGATGTGATATTCCATTTTTTCTGGCGCAATCCGTCGCTCTACCCGCGCTTTGAAGAGGATCCGTATGTGCTGCTGAACCTGAACTCTAATTTTATGTCGCAGGAAGACATCGACTCCCTGCGCGACTTTTTCCACGGGCGCGGTTACCGTGTCATTTACAGTCAGTCGCTCAATCCGGTCCATCTGGTGCTTTTTACCAATACCGGCAATATGCCCGGGCTCCGCCCGTTCAGCGGCTCCGCGGCGGAATTCGAGCAGTTGCCGGGGTATTATTTCGATACCGGCGATCTGCGTTTGAGGGGAAAAGCAAAACTGACTCAGACGGATAACGGCATCGTATGCAACGTCGATCTCTTACTTACCGACCATATGGATCACGATGCCGATGTTGTGATCTGGGTAAAGGTCGACGGCGAGGAGTACCGCAGTTTGATGACTTTTGCCAATGGACTGCTGCCGGCGTTTCTGGCGGAAAAAGGGCAATATTACCGCACCACCCTGGAACTGCCACCGGGCAATTACCAGGATATCACCATCCAGATTAATCCACGGGCGAAGTTCAGGGCTTCTGGGCGTACCCCCAATCCAGCAGTTGACGGCTGAATTCAAAACAGTCGGGACGCTTCTGGAATCCGGTGACCACGCCGATCATGCGCCGCCCGTTGCGCTCGCAGCTGAACGCCAGGCAGTGCCCGGCAGCATTGGTATAACCGGTTTTCAGGCCGTCGGCACCCTGGCTGCTGGTCAACAGGTGATTGGTGTTGTTGAAAGTCACACCGTGGCGGAAGGCAAAACTCTTCGCCGAGGTCAGCTCGAGCACCTGCGGAAACTCCATGGCCCGCTCGGAAATCATCACCAGATCATGTGCGCTGCAGAGATTCATCAGCGTGCCGCCGTCCTTGCGGTAAATCGGCAGTCCGTTGGGATTGACAAAGTAAGCACTGGTGGCTCCGATGTCATGAGCGGTGGTATTCATCTGACGGATGAAATTATCCGCGTTGCCGTCGCCGAAATATTCCGCGATCTGATGGGCGGCGTCGTTGGCGCTGCGCAGCATCAGGGCGCCCAGCAGGTCGCGCAGCGGGATTTTTTCGCCGGGCTGCAAACCGGCCTTGACGGGAGCGGTACTGCAACTCTCGCGTGATACCGTGACCAGCGAATCGAGGTCGGGCTTGTCGGCTTTTTCCAGCAGTTCCATGACCTGATAAATGGTCATCAGTTTGGTCAGCGAGGCGATGGGGGTCGGGGTCCGGCTGTCTTTTTCCCACAGCACCTGACGGGTATTCAAATCCACAAGGATACCGTTGCGGGCGAGGCGGCTGCCGGGCACCGAGGCGATATTACCGGAGACCGCCCGGTCGTAATTAAAGGGCTTGCCGAACAGGGGATCGGTGACCGGAACGCGGTATTTGGGCAGCCGCGGCGCGGGGAGCACATAAACCACCCGAGGCGGCGCTTCCGCTTTTTCCTGTTCCTCTTTGCCGCAGCCACAGATGGAGAGGAGGACGATTCCGGCCAGAATTGAGCGTAAATAGTACATGGTCACAACTCCGCCCCAAATTCCGCCAGCAGCGAGTCCACTACCATGAAACGGTCCTTCTTGGCACGGTCATAATCCCCGCAGCGGGAGGTCAGGACAATGACGAAGA
This sequence comes from Victivallis vadensis, assembly GCA_040394635.1. GTDB lineage: Bacteria > Verrucomicrobiota > Lentisphaeria > Victivallales > Victivallaceae > UBA5239. The sequence goes on from JBEBRW010000033.1 coordinate 29,406, forward strand.
GCTGTTTATCCAGGTCGATGAACACCGTCTGGCCGCTCCAGCCGGAATGCCAGAGCCGGCTGCCGGAGGCAGAGGCCGGGGTGGACTCGTCGTCCAGTATCCAGCCGAAACTGCGTTTCTTGACATGCGCCCCGGTGGAGCAACTGGTGATTTCGGCGAACATCTCCTCCGAGAACAACCGTTTGCCGTGACCGTAGCGCCCATGCTTCAGGATGCAGCGGCAGAACTTCGCCAGGTCGCGGGCGCTGGAAAACACCCCGGCATTGCCGGCGCAGCCGCCGTCGCGGTAAATGCGGAACGCGGCCCAGTCGGAAATTTCGCCCGGTTTCTGCGTGCCCATCGTCCGGGCCAGCCGCGCCGGGTCGTCCGTGACAGGTTTACCCATCGAGGTCTCGTGCATTTCCAGAGGTTCGAAAATCTCGCGGCGGCAGAATCCTGCCAGCGCTTCACCGGTCACCTTCTCGACAACCGCGCCGAGGAGCAGGAAATTCCAGCAGGCGTACTCGACTTGCTCGCCGGGCTCGCGGACCGGGGGGTATTTGAGGATCTTGCGCAGGATCTCCCGTCCGTCGTCATCGGAATACGGGCGCTGCGTTTCGCCGGGGGCGGCGCCAAAGCCCGAGGTATGGGCGGCCAGGTGCCGGAGCGTGACGTGCCCGGCTTGCTCCGTGATCTCCGGCAGGTAGCGGGTGACCGGCGCGTCGAAATCCACCAGTCCGCGGTCGTGACAGATCAGAAGGGCGGTAGTGGTGGCAAGCACTTTGGTCACGCTGGCGATATCGATCAGGGTTTCGGGGGTCATCGGCACCGTGGAGCCGCCGGCGGCCAGGCCGTAGCCCTGCTCATACAAGTTCTGTTCCACGTCCCCGACCAGCACCGCGGCGCCGTGAATAATCCCGTCCGCGATTTCCAGGCGGATAATATCATCATGAATCATTTCGAAAATTCTCCTGAATGTAGCAGTATCTGATCAAAATACACTTCCGACCTCATTTCGTCAAGGAAAATCGCCAAGGAAAATCATATTTTGATTGGCCGGGCCGGATAGATTGGACTTACACGGACATACACGGACTTACATGGCGGCCCAATCCGGCTTGTCCGACCCATCCGATCAACACACAAAACTGGTCCTACCAATAATCTTTTTCAATCAAATTTCTCATCAAAAAATTATATTTTTATCATCTTGCGGGCTTGTAATCCGGCATTTTCGCATTATGTTTAATGCTTATATTTTGCACATAGAGAAGAAGATTGCTGTACTGAACCATTTCGGAGGATGTAATGCTGAAAATGAAAGCCGTAGTCTGCCTGATTAGCGGATTGGTCGGACTATTTGCGGGCCTCAGCGGGTATGCCGGATTGATCGAAAGAGGGGAAGATGGTACCACCATTATTCATGTAAAAGTGGACCAGCTGCCAAACCCCACGGCCAATGACCTTTATACCCGCGCCGACGTCGCCGCGGTGAAAGAGTTCGTCAAGCAGTTCCCCAAAATTTTCGCCCGCAAATACCGCGACAAATACAAAGCGGACCCCGCCAAATACGGCAATTACAACTGGGACAAAGTGGAAATCCGGTTGCAGGCTTTCTCCGGCATCCAGGTCCAGGGGGTGGAAAACGACCTGCTGGCGATCGCCGGCAAAATGGCCCCCGACGTGCTTTATATCAACTTCCGCAAGTCGGATAACTATATCCGCAACGGCTTCCTCTACCCCCTCGACGAATATATCGCCAGCCTGACCCCCGAAGAGAAAAAATCGCTGGAAGTCGACCGCGTCCACCCCAAAGTCTGGGAAGTGATCAAGCGCAAGGGCCCGGATGGCAACGTCCATACCTGGGCGCTCCCCTACGGCGGTTCGCCGGTCGGCAAAACGCTGATGTACCGCAAGGATCTGTTTGAACGCAATGGCCTCGAATACCCGAATTCGAACTGGACCTGGGATGACCTGCTGAATGCCTGTATCAAAATTACCGACCCTGCCAAGGGTATCTACGGTATTTCACTCGGCCGCGGCAAGCACGAATCGTGGTACTGGATCACCTTTTTGTGGTCGGCCGGCGGCGAAGTCATGACTTACAACCCGGAGACCGACCGCTGGGCCTGTACCTTTAACAGTCCCGAGGCGGTCACGGCGCTGGACTTCTATACCCGCCTTTCCGCCGAACGCTGGGTCGACGAAAAAGGAGTGGTACGGCGCGGCTACGCTTACAAAGACGCTACCGAAACCGGTGCCAAGTGGGGTCGCGGGGAAATCGGCATGCAGCTGGTTTATATCGACGACAAAACCCTCTCCACCTTTAACTCCGAAATCAACGGCGTGGCCCCCGTGCCCATGGGGCCGACCGGCATCCGCGGCGCTGAATTGAACAGCCGCATGTACGGGATTTTCTCGGAAATCACCGAACCGGCCATCCGCGACGCCGCCTGGGAATACATTTTCTTCTGGGACAGCGACGACTCCATGCGGATCAAAACCGATATGCTCGTGGAAGGCGGCCTCGGCCAGTTCATCATGCCCAAGTACCTGACCAAATTCGGCTACAACGACATCGTCCGCCTGTCGCCCAAGGACTGGAACGACATTTTCAAGGTGGCCATTGAGACCGGCAAACCGGAGCCGTACGGCAAAAACAGTAACTTCGCCTACGACCAGATGACCATCCCCATGCAATACGCCGAACAGATGGAGATCGAGGGCACCCTGCCCGGCATCGACCAGCCGGAGGAGCGCCGCGCCGTGCTGCAGAAACTTCTCAACGAGGGGGTTGCCCGCGCCAATGAACTGATGATCGGCGATATTACCCCTCAGGAAAAGACCAAGCGGCGGGTCCTGGCGGTGATCTTCCTGGTCGCCGTCACAGTCGCTTACTTCTTCGTGTTCCGCAAAATTTTCAGGATCTTCACCCCGCCGACCAACAAGGGGCAAAAGCAGGTCAAATGGGGATTCGGCAAATATAAATGGGCCTATATCCTGCTGATACCGGCGGTACTGACCATCTTCACCTGGAACTACCTGCCACTGGCGCGCGGGTCGTTCATGGCGTTCTTTGACTACAAAATCCTCGGCAAATCCATCTTCCTGGGCGTCGACAATTTCGGCAACCTGCTGGTGGACAACATGTGGTGGCAGTCGGTCTGGAACGCGATCCGCTACAGCATGCTGGTAATCGCCCTGACCTTCCTGCCGCCGATGATCCTGGCGATCCTGCTGCAGGAAGTGCCTAAAGGCAAACTGGTGTTCCGGATGATCTTCTACCTGCCGGCGGTGATTTCCGGGCTAGTGACGATGCTGCTGTGGAAGCAGTTCTACGAACCCTCGGAATTCGGTATCCTGAACCGGATCGTGCTGCACATTCCGGCGATCGGCTTCATCGTCCTCGGGCTCGTATTGTTCCTGATCTGCCTGTCGTTTGCGCGGCGGCTGTGGTTCTACCAGATGTGGCTGCCGATGGTGCTCTTCGTCATCGCCGGGCTGATCCTGTTCTTTACCAGCAGTGCTTTTGCCTCCCCGATGCTGTTTCCGGGCGGCGAGGACCTCGGCACGACGCTGGCGAAATTCTTCCCGCGGCTGCTCAGCGTGACCCCCGAACCGTACCGCTGGCTCTCCAATCCAAACACCGCCATGGTGGCGTGCGTGGTGCCGATGGTCTGGGCGGGCATGGGCCCCGGCTGCCTGATTTACCTGGCCGCGCTGAAGGGGATTCCCGAAGATTATTACGAAGCGGCGGACCTTGACGGCGCCACCTTCATCGACAAAATCCTCTTTGTGGTGTTCCCCACGCTGAAAGCGCTGGTCGTGATCAACTTCGTCGGCGCCTTCATCAACTCCTGGTACGCCTCCACCGGCAACATCCTGGTGATGACCGGGGGCGACGCCGCCACCCGTACCGAGACCGCCGGGCTGTTTATCTGGTACAAAGCGTTTACCTATCTGTCGTTCGGGCCCGCCACCGCGGCTGCGTGGATGCTGGCGTTTATGTTGATCGGATTCACGGTGTACCAGCTGCAGATCCTGTCCAAAGTTGAATTCAGAACCGCCGGCAAAAAGTGAGGTAGATCGAAAATGGGCATCATTTCCACCATCGGACGCAAAAGCATTAAGGTCAGGTCCCTGATCGGCGCGATTTACCTCATCCTGATCATCGGCTCCCTCACCATGATCTATCCGTTCTGGCTCATGATCACCGGTACCACCAAGAGCGGCGTGGACGCCACCGACGCCGACCCGGTGCCGAAGTACCTGCGCAGCGACATTGCGCTCTACCGGAAAACCCTGGAAGGGCTCTTCAACGAATCCACTCCGACCGCTAAAATGGTCTACAATACCCCCGTCTCGGAATTCAGGACCTTCCCGGCGCCGGAAGATCCCCAAAACAAATTCGTCGATGCCTGGGAGCAGTTCCTGGTCGAAAAAGAGTACCCCTTCATCTATTTCCAGCTCGGCCACAGTCTGATCAGCAGTTCCCGCGGCAGTGCCCCGCTCAACCTGCGCAATTTCAAATCGCAGATATACAAAAAGTACAGAGGCAACCTCGACAATATGAATGCCGCCGAGGGCACCGAATTCGTCGCCTGGCCCAGCTTCATGGTCAGCGAAACCCCGTACATCTACCGCCGGACCATGCCGAACGTGCATATTCCGTTTCAGGTCGCCTGGTACAAGTTCAAGGACGCCAGCCCCCAGGCCGAGCGCACCTACACCACCGCGATCGGTTATTACAAGTACAGTTTCCTGCTGACCCAGTACGGCGACGACATCAAAAAGTACAACGCGAGCCACGGCACCGAATACACAAGCTACGACGATATCGTCCTGACGCGCCATTTCCCGAAGGACAAAACCGAAGCCGAACAGCGCGACTGGGACTTCTTCGTCCGTAACGTGTTGAACCTGTTCTGGACCCGCGTGGACGCCTCCGCGCTGCCATCCTTTCAGGACTACCTGCAGGCCAAATATCTGGACATTGCCAGCCTGAACAATGTATACGGCACCAAATACAAGGATTTCACCGAAATCCCGCTGGTGGAGCGTATCCCGTACTCCGGGGTGATCATGGCGGACTGGGGTTCCTTCGTCCAGGGCTGGCTCGACCCAACCACCGATATCCTGCACAAGGTCCCCTCCGAAGCGCTGTCGATCCTGAGCGTGGAATTCGAATTTCAGGATTACCTGCTGGCCAAGCACCAGAATATCGAGGGCATCAACAAAGCCTGCGGACTCAATATCGAAGAAATCACCGACATCTACCCGCCGCAGCGCGAGTACCATTACCGCAACATCATGGAGCACAAGGCCAAGTGGCGCTTCGAGTACACAGTGCGTAACTTCATCGTCGTCTCCGACTATATTCTGTTCCACGGCCGCGGGTTGATGAATACCGCCATTTACTGCTTCCTTGCCGTGCTGTGCGCGCTGATCGTCAACCCGCTGGCGGCGTACGCGCTGAGCCGCTTCCGCCCGCCGTCCTCCTACAAAGTACTGCTTTTCCTGATGCTGACCATGGCGTTCCCGCAAATGGTGACGCAGATTCCGAACTTCCTGATGCTCCGTGAGCTCGGCCTGCTGAACACCTTCGGCGCGCTGATCCTGCCGGGGCTGGCCAACGGCTACCAGATCTTCCTGTTGAAAGGGTTCTTTGACTCGCTGCCCCAGGAATTGTACGAAAGCGCCATGCTCGACGGCGCCAGCGAACCCCGCATTTTCCTGCAGCTGACCATGAACCTCTCCAAGCCGATTCTGGCGGTGATCGCGCTCCAGGCGTTTACCGCGGCCTACTCCAACTTCATGATGGCGCTGCTGATTTGCCAGGACCGCAACATGTGGACGATCATGCCGTGGCTGTACCAGCTGCAGATGACCAGCAGCGAAGGGATTGTTTACGCCTCGCTGATTATCGCGTCGATCCCGACCTTCCTGGTGTTCATGCTCTGCCAGAACGTGATCATGCGCGGTATCGTGGTCCCGGTCGAAAAATAAGGGATTTTCCAACCTCTCCCAAGGTGGGGCGCTCTCTCCGCAGAGCGCCCCACCCGGGTTTTCGCCAAGCCGGCTTATTCAAAAAAATCTTCCGTGATTTCCGTGTATTCCGTGGTTTTTTAGTTGCTTGAGATTGAATTTGGCGATTTTTGCTGTAAATTCCTGTATGATATTTATTTTACACAGGAATTGTAAGCATGATCAACACTTCAGAACTCTATCCATTGCGTTTTGAGCCGCTTTACAAGCCGGTGATCTGGGGGGGCGACCAACTGGCGTCCGTTCTGGGACGCAAACTGCCGGAAACGACCGAGCCGATCGGGGAATCCTGGGAAGTGGTCGACCGCGATGACGCGCAGAGCGTCGTGGCCAACGGCCCGCTTCAGGGCAAAACGCTCCGCGAACTGATCGAACGCGGCGGTACCGCGCTGCTCGGCGGCAATTACAAATCCGGGAGCCGCTTCCCGCTGCTGGTGAAGCTGATCGACGCCGGCGAACGGCTGTCGCTCCAGGTTCATCCCGACGCCGCCGCCTGCAAGCGCATCGGCCACGGCGCCGAACCCAAAACCGAGATGTGGTACATCATCGCCGCCAAGCCCGGCGCCAAAATCATGGGCGGGCTGAACCCGCGCACCACCAAGCAGCAGCTCCTCAGCACCATCAATTCGATGGATGTGGAAAATCACCTGCAGGTGTTCAAATCCGAACCGGGCGACGCCTATTTCATTTTTTCCGGCACCATCCATGCGATCGGCGCGGGCAATCTTCTGCTGGAGATCCAGCAGAACAGCGACACCACCTATCGCGTCAGCGACTGGGGCCGGGTAGGCAAGGACGGCCAGCCGCGCCAGCTGCACCTGGAACAGGGGCTGGAGTCGATCGATTTCACGAACCGTACGTCGCCGCGCATTTCCGGGGTTACCGGCCACGCGCAGCACAACCGCAAGTTCCCGGTCATCAACCGCTGCCCGTTCTTCAAGGTGGACGACCTGCGACTGGAGGCGGAATGGCAGGACACCACCGACCCGGGGACCAGTTTCCACATGATCAGCGCCATCAACGGCCCGGTGGAAGTCGGCCACGACACCCGTGTGACCCGTCTGGAAGCCGGCGAAACCTGTCTGATTCCGGCGTGTTTCGGTACCTACATCGTCAAGCCCCTCGTCAAGGGCGAAGTAACTGTGCTGAAAACCACAACCTAATGAAAATTAAGAATTAAGAATTAAGAATTAAGAATTAAGAATTTATGATACAGTTTGATTTTGTTAATGACTTGGTCGCTCATCTGAAGAGCGTGTTTCCCAATGCCGATGCCTCGCTGGCGATTGTGCCCGAGCGTTGTCCCGAAAATATGAACGGCGATTTGACCATCAACTGCTTCCGCTTCGGCAAGGCGTTGAAGGCCGCGCCGGACCAGGTGTCCGGGGCCGTGGCCGCGTTTCTGGGGAACCACCCGGATATCGAGAGCGTGGAGCAGGTCAAGGCGTTCGTCAACGTGACGCTGAGGGCCGCCGCCGCCCACCGCCGCACCGCCGGTGATCTCGACGCCGTGCTGGCGGACGCCACCCTCGGCGAATCGGCCCGTCAGCGCATTGTCATCGAATACTCCGCGCCGAACACCAACAAGCCGCAGCACCTCGGCCACGTCCGCAATAACACGCTCGGCATGTCGCTGGCGTCGCTGCTCAAGCGCGTCGGCCACGACGTCGTCGAAATCAATCTGGTCAACGACCGCGGCATCCATATCTGCAAGTCGATGATCGGCTACCAGCGCTTCGGCGGCGGCGTCACGCCGGAGTCAACCGGCACCAAGGGTGACCACCTCGTCGGCGATTTTTATGTGAAATACAGCAAGGCACTGAAGGCGGAAATCGACCAGCTCAAGCAGGAGCGCCCCGAGCTGAGCGACAAGAGCGAAGACGATCTCTTCCTCGAAACCGAGCTCGGCCGCGCCACTCAGAAAATGCTGCAGGACTGGGAAGCGGGCGACCTTGAGGTCCGCGCACTGTGGGAAATGATGAACAGCTGGGTCTTCAAGGGTTTTGACGAAACTTACCGCCGCATGGGCATCAAGTTCAACCACACGTATCTGGAAAGCGAAACGTACATGCTCGGCAAGGATTTGATTTACAACGGTCTCGAGCGCGGCGTTTTCGAGAAGCGTCCGGACGGCGCGATTTTCATCGACCTCGGCAAGCTGGGCCCGAAAGTGGTCCTGCGCTCCGACGGCACCAGCGTATATATCACTCAGGACATCGGCACCACGCTCAAGAAATACGAAGATTACCATCCGCAGAGCCAGATCTGGGTGGTGGGCGACGAGCAGATCCTGCATTTCCAGATGCTCTTCGCCATTCTCAAAAAGATGGGTTACGAATGGGCCGACAACCTCTTCCACCTCTCCTACGGCATGGTCAACCTGCCTACCGGCAAGATGAAGAGCCGCGAGGGCAAGGTGGTCGATGCCGACGATCTTTTCGCCGAAATGGTCGAACTGGCCAAAGCCGCGGCCGAGGAACGCGCCGGCGACGGCGTATCCCCCGAAGAACTGGCCGAACGCGCCGAGATCATCGGCATGGGTGCGCTCAAGTTCATGCTGCTCAAGTTCAATCCGAAAACCACCATGATGTTCGATCCGCAAGCCTCGGTTAAGTTCGAAGGCGATACCGGACCTTATGTGCAATATGCCTGCGCCCGCATCAATTCGATCGAGCGCAAAGCCGACGGCCTGGCCGTGAACCCCGCCGAAGTCAACTGGTCGCTCGCCTCCACTAAGGAGGAAAAAGCGGTTTCGCTACTGCTGTGGCAATACCCGCAGGTGCTGCAGGCCGCCGCCGAGAAAAAGGATTGTTCCGGGCTGGTCGATTTCCTGCTGGACACCGCCAAGGCTTTCAACCGTTTTTACCGCGAGTGCCCGGTGCTGAACGCCGACAACGACGAGCTGAAAAAAGTGCGCCTGGCGCTCTGCATGGCGGTGCGGACGGTATTGACGGACGGCCTGAAAACGCTGACAATCGGTGTGCCTCAGGCTATGTAGTTTATAGAAAAACGGAGAAATTCGATGAACCTGGCAAATCTGATTTCAGTGGACTCCATCCTGGTCGGGGTGGAACCCAAAGACAAACTGGAACTGTTTGAGATGATGGTGAACGCCCTGTCGACTTCTCCGGCCGTGAAACACGCAAACCTCGACCTGAATAGCGTCCTCGATTCGGTCATTAAACGGGAAAAGAACAGCAATACCGGCGTCGGCAACGGCTATGCGTTTCCACATGCCCGGCTGCCCGGGCTGCACGGACTCGCCGTCAGCATGGCGTTCCTGCAGAAGCCGCTCGAATACGGTTCCTCCGACAAAATGCCGGTAAATATCGTCTGCATGGTGCTGGCGCCCGAGAAGAACCCGACCATGGCGCTTAAGGTCATGTCGCAGACCATCCGCCTCTTTTCCGACCGCCGCATCAAGGACAATATCCTGAAAGTGCGCGACAGCCGCATGGTGCTCAATCTGCTGATGGAGTGCGGCGCCTCCTCCGACATCCCGATCATGGCCCGCGACATCATGAGCCCTCCGCTCTACGACATCCGCCGCGACACCCCCCTGCCCGCGGTGATCCAGCTGATGGCCGAAAAACACATTTCCGCCGTCCCCGTGGTGGATGATCACAGCAACATCGTCGGCCACATCACCGGTGCCCGGCTCTTCCAGCTCGGCATGCCGGAGTTCATGACCCGGCTGAAAAGCGTCTCTTTCATCTGCGAATTCGAACCCTTTGAAAAATATTTTTTTGAGCAAAACAATGCGCTGGCCGGGGAAGTGATGACCAGCGATTTCTGTGCCATGAACACCGTCGCCACACTGCTGGAAATCGTCCACGCGCTGACCACGCGGAACTACCCGATGATCTATGTGGTGGACGGTCACCAGCTCGTCGGCATGATCGACCAGGGCACGGTGCTTGAACAGATCATCAACTTTTAGGAGAAAACGCTTCCATGTTGTATTACGCGATTATCGTCATATTCATCCTGACCTATCTGGTGATTTCGATGACCGACCGGATCAGCAAGGCGCTGACGGTGCTGATCGGCGCATGCCTGGTGGTGTTCCTGAATGTGGTGCCGTTTCAAACGCTGGCGCACACCATCGACATGAACGTGATTTTCATGCTGATGGGGATCATGATCATCGGCGATATCGTATCGCAGACGGGGCTTTTTGAGTGGATTTCGATCAAAATCGCGCGCAAGGCCAAGGGCAACGGACTGCTGACCGTGCTGGGGCTGCTGATGGCTGTGGCCGTGTGCTCCGCATTTTTCGGCAACATCACCACGCTGATCCTGTTCATCCCGGTGGCGATCCTGCTGGCCCAGATCCTGAACCTGCCGGTGCGGCCGCTGCTGGTCCTGCTGGCGCTGTTCGGCAACCTCGGCGGCACCGCCACCCTGATCGGCGACCCCAGCAACATCATCGTCGGCTCCCGGGCCGGAGTCAATTTCATGCAGTTCATCATCCATCTGGCGCCGGTGGTCGTGATCATCACGATTTTCTGGCTGTGCCTGGTGGCGATTTTCCGGGGACGCTGCTTCACCGCCGGCATCGGCACCAGACAGCAGATCATGAAGGCGCTGCCGGAAAAAGCCATTGCCGATGCCTCGATGCTCCGGCGTGTGCTGATCGTCGGCGCACTGATCATCATCGCGCTGGTCGTCAGTTCCTATACCAAGAGCGAACCCGGCGTGATCATGCTCTTCGGCTCCATCGTCATGGGGCTGGTTTGCCGGTTGAAAATGCGCCATGTACTGCAGAAAGTCGACTGGCCCTCGATCATCTTCGTCGGCGGCCTCTTCGTCATCATCGGCTCGCTGGAAATGCAGGGCGGCTTCGACGATATCGCCGTATGGCTCCCCAAATACACCGACGGCAACATGTTCATGACGACCATGTTCATCCTTTGGGGCGCGGCCTTTTTCTCATCGGTGGTGGACAATATCCCGCTGTCGATCGCGCTGGTGCCGCTGGTCCAGAAAGTAGCCACATCCTTCCCGGCGGAAATGAATGTGGGCCATCCGCTCCTGTGGGCGCTGGTACTGGGCATCACGCTGGGCGGCAGTATTTCGTTCTTCGGCTCTTCCACCAATTATACCATGAAACGCCTGGCCGAGCGCAACAAATACCACATCAGCATCGTGGCCTTCACGGCCTACGGCATGCCGTTCGCGGTGACCGGATTGCTGATTTCCAGTGTCTACCTCTACCTCCGCTACTTCATGAAATAATGGAAAGTGGAAAATGGACAATGGAAAATTGAAAGGCAAGTTTATCTTTACCCCAAATATTGAAAAAGATCAAAGGAATTCTTCCCTTTCCACAATTCTCAATTCTCAATTCTCAATTCTCAATTAATAAAAAAGGATTACAAAATGATTTACGTACTGGCCTCCATCAAACTCAAACCCGGCGTCCGCGACAAATTCCTGGAAATCTTCGAAGCCAACGTGCCGAACGTACTGGCCGAAGACGGCTGCCTGAGCTATGAACCCTGCATCGACTTCGAAAGCGAACTGACCCTGGCCGATTCCGACCTCGTCACCGTGGTCGAAGGCTGGGAAAGCATCGAACACCTGAAGGCCCACCTCGTCGCTCCGCACATGAAAAAATACAGCGAGGATGTCGCCGACCTCCGCCTCGACACCACGCTGAAAATCGTCCAGCGGGCGTAATTTTTTAACCACAAAACTCACAAAAATACACAAAAAAGCAATCGATATATCACGTACAAGGGATAAAGTCCTTTTGTGATATTTTGTGTATTTTTGTGGTCAAAAAAATATTCCGTATAATCAGCGCCCACAGATTTCGTCAAGAATCTCATCCAAATCCGCATACCCTTTCATGAAGGATGTGCGGGCACGTAATGCGCCGGGATAGCCGCGCCCCCCCAGATAATCCAGCACCACCTTGCGGGCAATCTTGAACCCCGATTCCTCGCCGTAAAAATCGGCCATGTCGCTGATGTGCTGTCGAATTTCATCGGCCAGCTCTTTCGGGGTCGGCGGCCGGTAATCCGGGTTCTGCAATTCATCAAAAAGCCATGGGTTGCCCATCGCGCCGCGCGCCACCATGCCCACCGTGCAGCCGCTCCGTTTCAGGGCTTCTTCCCATATAGCGCGGTTCGTAATGCCGCCATTCACCACCACCGGAATTCCAACCGCCTCGCGCACCTCGCCGATGATCTCGTAAAACACCGGCCCGGAATAAATCCTCTCCTTGATCCGTCCGTGGATGGTCAGCGTCTGGGCTCCGGCGTTTTCGAGCGCCTTGGCGAGCTTCACGGTCATGCCCGGATCGCCCTCGCAGTAAATACGGGTTTTGGCAGTGACCGGAAAACGGGAGTGCTTCACCAGCATTTCGAGGAGCCGGGCGGCTTCGTCGATGTCGCGTCCGAGAATCGCGCCCGCACCCTTTTTCGCCACCTTCGGCACCGGACAGCCGAGGTTGAAATCGAGCAGGTCAAAATGGTATTCATTGAGCTTGAGCACCGATTTCAACAGCATATCATAGTCGGCCCCGACCAACTGCACACCCAGCCATGGTTCATCGTCGCCGCGCAGCAGCATTCGCGGAGCGTTGGGGTTGTTGTAGGCCAGCGACCCGGCGTCGATCATTTCGGTGAAAGCATAGGTGCAGCCATGGCGGCGCAGCGAACGGCGGTACGGCAGATCGGTGAAGCCCGACAAAGGGGCCATAATTACGGAGTTATCAGGATAAAAAGTCATTTCTTAAAATTGAAAATTGAAAGTGGAAAATTGAAAATTAAAAGACTTGGAAAATATACTCATAAACTAAACTTGTGAAGAAGGTTAAAGGGATTCTTCCCTTTCCATCATTTTCAATTTTCCACTTTCAATTTTCCATTAACTTTTGTCATCGTCCGGCGACTGGCCGTTGAGTTCCATGTGCATCCGCTGCAGCTTGCGAATCGCCTTGTTCTGAATCTGGCGGACACGCTCGCGGGTACAGCCCACGGCCTCGCCGACTTCTTCCAGCGTCAGGATTTTGCCACCTTCCAGCCCGTAACGCATGTTAAGGATTTCGCGTTCGCGCGGCGAGAGACGGCCGATCATTTCGTGGAGACTTTCCATCGATTCGGCATGGCCGAGCATATTGTCCGGCACGTTGGCCAGCGTATCGGCGATCAGGCTGCCGATTTCATCGCTTTCGCCTTCCTTAATGAGCTCGTTCAGCGACGAAGTATTCAGATTCACCCGGCGCAGCTCGGAAACGGTCTTCGGGTTCAGCTCGACCATGATGGCGATTTCCTCATCGGTGGGCTGCCGGTCGTGAGCCTGGACGAATTCCTTCTGGGCGCGCTGAATGCGGGCGATTTTGTCGATGGACTGCGCGGGAATGCGGATCGTGCGGCTCTGGGCGGCAATAGCCCGGCGCATGTACTGCTTGATCCACCAGGTGCTGTAGGTCGAAAATTTGGCGCCCTTCGAGGGGTCGAATTTCTCGGCGGCGATCATCAGCCCGATGTTGCCTTCGGCAATCAAATCGTGCTTGGCCACGCCGCGGTTCATGAACTCGCTGGCGAGCTTGACCACCAGCCGCAGATTGGCTTTGATCAGCTTGGCTTTGGCTTCTTCGTGGACCTGCGGGTCCTCGGAACGGATCTCCTCGGCCAGCTGGGTTTCTTCCTCCTGAGACAACAGCGAAAAATCAATAATATTCCGCATATATGCCTGCGAAATCGTCATAGGATTGTCGTTGGTCGTCGCTTTTTTGCGTATGCCGCTGACGTTGATTTTGGTCATTTTGCCCATAAAATTCCTGCAACCGTTATCGATTTAAAAGTTAAAGTACAGCACATTGAGAATAAGTCAAGTTTTTAGTATGGAAATATCACTGAAAAAATACGACAATATGGGAATTTTTCCACCATCATCCGCCGTGCAATATCGAGTTGGGACGAATCGCGATAAAGCGCGAACATCGTGGGGCCGCTGCCGCTCATACGGGCTGCCAGCGCACCGGTTTCCAGCATGGATTTCCGAAGAATGCGCAGCAGCGGAAACTTGTTCACCACGGCGGGTTCGAGGTCGTTTTTCATCTGCGCGGCGATTTCTTCGAGCGTGCCGCCATGGAACTGTTCGCCGGGGCCGATCAACGCCGGGTCGAGGTGCTGGTAGGCCCATTTGGCGCTGACCGGAAAATCGGGGTTCACAAGCAGCAGCGGCAACTCCGGCAGTTTGAAGTCGAACGGCAGCAATTTCTCGCCGATGCCGGTGGCCGAGGATGGCTGCGGATGCAGGAAAAACGGCACGTCCGCGCCCAGTTTCGCGGCCAGTTCAAAGAGCTCTTTTTCGGTTAAAGCCTTGTAGTGATTGTTCAACATGCGCAGCACGGCGGCGGCATCGCTGCTCCCCCCGCCGAGACCGGCGGCAATCGGGATATTTTTGTGGATCATGAACCGCCACCCGATCGGAACACCGGTTGCGAGATGGTATGCGTAAGCCGCTTTGGCGCAGAGGTTATCGAGCCCGGACAATTCGGGCACGGAACATTGAACATCCCAACAGCCCGGCTTGAACTCCAGTTCGATCTCGTCGTACAGGTCCCACAGCGGCAGGAAACTGATTTCGAGCTCGTGGTAGCCGTCGGGACGGCGCGCGGTGACCTTCAACTGGAGGTTGATTTTCGCCGGGGCGATTTCACGCAAACTGGAAGCCATATTTTTCGTTGTAATCGTGGATCTGATTGGTTATTTCCACCGCCAGTTTCAGGGCGCGCAAGCCCTGTTCGCCGGAGACTTTCGCCTCAACCAGCGTGCCGGTGTCGATGGTCTGGCGGACGGCGCCCAGGAAGTCCTCGAGCTCGTCGGCCAGTGCGTTTTTCTCGTTCAAACTGATCTCTTTCTGGGCGAGGCCGACGCGGTTTTTCTTGAACACCATGCCGGAGTGCTTGCCGTAATCCATCGAAATGTAGGCGTCGTCCTGGAACACGCGGAAGCGGCGCATCTGCTCGTTGCTGACGCGGCTGGCGGTGATATTCGCGGCGCTGCCGTTGACGAATTTGATGCGGACGCTGACCAGGTCCTCGGTCTTGCTGAGGATCGGGATACCAATGGCGTCAACGCGCTCGATTTCGCTGTTGATCATGGTCAGAATCAGGTCGAGGTCGTGAATCATCATATCGAGCACCACGCTGACTTCGGTGCCGCGGCGGTGCTGGCCGGGACGCGCCGGCGGGTATTGGCAAAGGCGGTGCGCCTCGATAAAACGGGTTTTGGCGTGCTGTTTTTCCAGGTAATCCATGGCGGGATTGAAGCGCTCCACGTGGCCGACGGCGAGCACCAGGCCGCGCTTTTTCGCCTCGTTCACGATGTCGGTGCCTTCCTCGACCGTTACACACAGCGGTTTTTCCATCAGGATATGCTTGTTCATACGCAGGAGCGGCATGCCGATTTCGTGGTGATGAGTGGCGGGCACGGCGATGCTCAGGGCTTCGCACTGCTCGGCCAGCGCTTCAGGGGACGGAAAGACCTTCAGCCCGAATTCGTCGGCGACGCGCTTGGCGCATTCGTCGGAAACGTCATAAATCCCTACGACTTCGGCGTTTTCGCTGGCATGATACAACCGGGCATGATGCCGCCCGAGAACCCCGACTCCGACCACCCCGACTTTGACTTTGCGCGTTGAAGACATATGTGATAAAACTCCTTTAAGTTATCAATGGCTAGTTGATCATTGACAGTTGACAGTTAAGGGAAATCTTTCCCATAATTTTCCATTTTCAATTGTCAATTTTCAATTAATAATAATATACTCTGTTTTTAGAAAATTCCACTACTTTTTGCCGTTCAATTCAGCAAAATAGTTCAATAACGCATCAAAACCGTTTTTTTGCACGTAATCCGCGACCAGGCGGTAACCGTCGCCGTAGACCGGGTCGGGACTTTTTTCGATGCGCAAATTCAAGTGGTCGTGACCGTAAAGGTGGTTGATGGAGTGGGCGACGTATTCGGCGAAGCCCTCGCGGATTTTCAGGTCGCGGATCTGCGGATAATTCTTCTGCATCCAGTCGTGCGCCAGCTCGTGGGCGCAGATTTCGATCAGCCGCTCCCCGGTCATGCCGTACAGCGCGTAAACGGCAAAGCGTTCGTTGGTCCGGTGAATGGTGTCCACGGGCTTGCTCCAGGGGAAGCGCTTGGTGGTCGTGGTGACCTCGGTGAAGGTGTAACTGTAAAGCCCGAGTTCCTGCCCCGGCGTGGCCTCGCTCTGGCTCCGCTTTTCCAGGTCCGGCAGGCTGGTCAGCATGAAATGAACATTGCGGTCCGTGCCCAGTTTCAGGTCATTGCGCATACGCTCGCGGACCTGGTTGAAAATGGTCTGGGCCTTGCCGGCGTCGAAAACGGCGTCGAGGAAGCAGTTCTCGCAGATGTTGCGCCCGTCGTCGAGCTGGCGGCAATCATTGGGGAGGCGGCAGTTGAAGCAATGCGGTTTGGCGGCGCATTCCTTGCAATAAACCTTGGAGGGGTCCTCGGTAATCTGCATGCCCTCGCGGAAATGGCGGCCGCACAGGGCGCATTTCGGCAGGGTCTTTTCGTAGCATGCTTCGGAACAGTAATTTTTGCCCTTGGCCGTGAGGTAGTTGCCGGAAATGGTTTTGCCGCATTGGGCGCAATCGAGGGCGGCGGCAGTCAGCGTGCCGAGGGTAACCAACAATGTCGCCAGCAGCCGCACCATTTCCGCCCCCTTTTTTAACGCAGTTTCAGGGTCGCCAGTCCCAGCATGGCAAAAATGCCCGCGAGAATCCAGAACCGCACCACGATCTGGGTTTCGGTCCAGCCGAGGCGCTCAAAATGATGGTGAATCGGCGTGCAGAGGAAAATCCGCTTGCCGGTGCGCTTGAACACCGCCACCTGGATCATCACCGATACCGCCTCCATCACAAACACGCCGCCGACAATCGCCAGCGTGATTTCCTGCTTCACATACACCGCGATCAGTCCGAGGATGCCGCCCAGCGCCAGGCTGCCGGTATCGCCCATGAACATCGACGCCGGATGGCAGTTCCACCACAGAAACCCGATGCAGGCCCCCGCGATCGCCAGCGAAAACACCGCCGCTTCCTCGATCCCCGGCACCACCGGAATCCCGAGGTAAATGGCGAACACGCTATGGCTGGAGAGGTAAGCGAAAATCCCGAACGCCAGCGCCGCGAAAATCATACAGCCCACCGCCAGCCCGTCCTTGCCGTCCGTCAGGTTCACCGCGTTCGACGAACCCATGACCACGATGGTGCTGAACAGCATCACCAACGGCGACACCCACAGCGGATCTTTCATAAACGGCACATAAAACTGCCACATCATACCGTGCGTATCCGGCATGGAATTGATAAAGAAAATCGCGCCGAACGCGATGACAAACTGGAACACCAGCTTCGCCTTGCCCGGGATGCCGTCGCGCTTCTTGTACGCCACCTTGAAGTAGTCATCGGTAAAACCGATGGCCGACATCGCCAGCAGCGACACCGTGAGCGCAACGGTGATCGGACACGTCCAGACGTTCCACAGAAACGCCGAGATCACGATCGAGCCGATGATCAACAGCCCCCCCATGCTCGGGGTCTTGCTTTTCGAATGGTCGATATGCTGGTCCGGAAAAAGGTCCTTGTAGCGGTCCTCCGCCACGGCCCGGAAACTTTTCAGCCGCCGCACCGTCAACGGCCCGAAAACGATGCCGAGAAAAAACGCCGTCATCAACGCGCCGGCGCTGCGGAAAGTGACATATTCGAAGAGGCGGAGCGGACCGTAATAATCCTGCAGGAGAGAAAGATAATAAAGCATAAAAATTCAAAATTCCAGGGGTTAAAAATTCATCTCGGTAAAAGATAAACCATACAGCCAACTATTCAAGCCCGGAAACACATTTTTTGTGGGGTAATTTTGATTTATAATTAACCACGGAATTCACGGAATTCACGGAAAATTTTTTAGAACCGCAAAACACAAAAAAAGACACAAAATTTCATACAGGAAAAATTCTAGAAAAATGTTTCCGGTCAAATTGGTGTTTTTGACCGGAAACATGACTTAATATAATGAGTTTTCAAGCAAAGTCAAATATAATTTTCCCCGACAAGTTCCCTTTCCATGATTTCCGTGATTTTCGTGTATCCGTGATTAAAAAGTTCCCGGAAACCCTACTGTCCTATTCTTCGACGATGTATTTGCGGACGGTGCGGCGGTCGAGGCCGGCGAACTCCGCCGCGGCCTGGTAGTTGCCGAAGCGCCGGTACAGCGCCTGGCAATAGCGTTTCATTAACTCGTTGGCGTCGATATCGTCCGGTACCCCGCCCGTTCCGGAGGCGGTCACGGCCGGGGTGTATTTGCCGCGAATCAGTAAATTGCGGACGCACTGTTCGAGCTCGCGCACGTTACCGGGCCACGGGTAGCCCAGGCCGAGTTTTTTCTCGATCCAGCGAACCGCTTCGCCGGTGAACGCGGCCGCTTCCTCGCTGCCGATACAGCGCACCGAGAGAATGTGCACGAACTGTTCCAATTCCTTGCGGCTGCCGCCGATCAGCTCGCGCAGCGACGGCGTGGACACGGTATCCGCGCACAGCCGGTAATACAGGTCCTCGCGGAACTTGCCGGCGGCACACTCTTTGCCGAGGTCGCGGTTGGTCGCGGCAATGATCTTGCCGTTGAAGGTGTATTGAGTGGTGTCGCCCAGGCGCTGGAAGTGCCGCGTCTGCAGCACCCGCAGCAGTTTCACCTGGATTTCGGCGTTGATGTCGCCGATTTCATCGAGGAACACGCTGCCCCACTCGGGACAGGATTCGAGGTAGCCCTTGCGGTCGCCGAGCGCCCCGGTGTAGGCTCCCTTGCGGTGACCGAAAAGTTCCGACTCCAGCATCGTCTGCGGCATGGCCGAGAGCTGCACCGGCCAGAAGCACTCCGCATACGACACCGCAAAATCCAACGTCTTCGCATTGAACGGTATATACTGCGAACGCGCGATCGCACTGGCCACCAGTTCCTTGCCGGTGCCGGACTCCCCGGTGACCAGTGTGGTGATCTGGTTCATCCGGTGGTACATCGCCCGGTGGTAACGGTAAATGTCGCAGCTGAAAATCGACTGCCAGACCGATGCCCGGAAATCCCCCGCCGCAATCGTCCCTCCCGCGATAAAGTCAAAAATGTGGTAAAACGCCCGGTGAATCTGGAAATAAATCGCGAAGGTCAAATCCGCCTTGTACGGGCACGGCTGCTTCCGCGCCGGAAACAGCAGGTAATGATTGAAATCGCGCTCGAATTCCCGGTACACCTCGTAACGCACGTGGGCCGGATTTTCCAGCATGACCTGCGTCATCTGCCCCCGGTATTTTTCGAAGAGGTGATACAGCGCCAGCGACTCCATGATTTCGTAATCGCCGGCGCTCAGTTTACCTGCCGTGCCGGTGCGGCGGCGCAGTTCGTTGGACCAGTGCTCGGCCAGCTTGCCGAGGGTGCTGATGTCCTCGTCGTACTCGGCGCCCAGCGAATGCATGTTCCAGACGCTTTCGGGGCGTTTGCGCCCCAGAATCAGTTCTTCCAGCTGCAGACGCTCCGGTGTAAACGGATTGGTGAAAATCAACCGTCCGATCGCGGTCAACAGCGGTTTTTCCGATTCTTTGCAAAGCGTCATGACATTACCACCTTCTTTGTTCTACGTGCACAAATATAATCGCCCAGCATCAGAATTCCAAGGATCGTGTAACACAACGGCACCAGATATACCGATTTTTCCAGCCCGAAGCGGTCCCCCACGATCCCCATCAGCCAGGCAAAAACCCCGGCGCCCGGTATCCCGGCGCACGAGAGCAGGATAAACAGCATGGTCGTATCCACCTGCGGAATCCGCTCGGAGCAATAGCTCTGCACGCTCGGCCAGAACGGCCCGGAAGCCACCCCGGCAATGAACAGCACCACGTACAGAATCCACATCGTGTCGATCAGCGGGAAAATACAGGTCACCACCGTGCCCACAACCGCCGAAACGATGACCAGCATCCCCAAATGACGCTGATGCAAAAGCATCCCCCAGCCGGTTCGCCCCATGATCATCCCGGCGGCGAAACAGGCTGTGACGAGCCCGCCGCTCATCGGCGACAGTTGGCGAACTTCCTGAATGTATGCCGCCAGCCAGAAGGTCAGGCTGAATTCGCCGCCCCCCGACACAAACATAATCACAAAAAACAGCCAGAAATGCGGCAGCCGGACGATGTCTCTCGCGTTGGTGCAGACTTTTCTCCAGTCCTGCCGGTTGTTGGCGTCCGGATGCAGGTCGTATTTGCGGCTCGGCAGCAGCAGAATCAGCGCGGGGATGATGGTGAAAATCCCGACCCCGGCCATGATCCAGCGCCACGAAACGCCGATCAGCAACAGATATCCCGCCAGCAGCACCACCGCCACCACACCCACCGACCAGAAGCCGTGGCTGAAGTTGATGTAGCGCCCCGGCTGGTCATCCTTGTGCAGGTCCTGCACCAGCGGCGTGGCCAACCCTTCGACGAAGCCCTCGCCGAACCCGGCAATCAGCAGCGCCAGAAACAACACGCCATAAAACGGCGAAAACGCCCCGATCAGCATCCCCGCCACCATGAACAGCAGCGCGAAGCCGATCGACTTGCAGTTGCCCCAGCGCCCCGAGGTGAAACCGCACAGCGCCATAGACGCCATCAGTGCGATACTGCGTCCCATGTGGAGGCCGCCGCCGGCACTCATACCGCCCTCGCCCAGCGGAAAATTCAACGTCTGGGCAATCTGCACCAGCGATACCGGCACCACCATCGAGCAGGCCGCGTAACAGACAAAGGTCAGGAACGCACCGTGGTCGTAACGACCGAATTTCATCTTAGCCATTTTATTTCAGTCCCAGCACATCCTGCATGTCATAAAGACCGGGCTTGGCCCCGGCCAGGAAACGTACCGCGCGCAGCGCACCCTTGGCGAAAGTGTCGCGGCTGGAGGCCTTGTGGGTCAGCTCCACCCGCTCGCCGCCGGTGGCGAACATCACCGTGTGGTCGCCCACCACGTCGCCGCCGCGCACCGCGTGCATGCCGATTTCCTTGTTGGTACGCGCGCCGACCAGGCCCTCGCGGCCGTGGCGGACGTCGTTGGCGTAGGAGAGGCCGCGCGCCTCGGCGGCGATTTCGGCCAGGCGCACGGCGGTGCCGCTGGGAGCGTCTTTCTTCTGATTGTGGTGCATTTCCACGATCTCGATATCGTAATCATCGCCCAGCACCGTGGCGGCCTGGCGGATCAGGTGAAAGAGGAAATTCACGCCCACGCTCATGTTCGGGGCGAAGACGATTCGTGCGCCGTTGTCGGCCAGCTTCCTGAGCTCGGCCTTCTGGGCGTCGTTCAACGCGGTGGTACCGATGATGCTGGCGCAGTTGGCCTTGGCCGCAAGGGCGGCGTCGCCCACCACATCGCCGAGGCTGAAATTGATCACGGCGTCGGCATTGCCGAGCGCCTGCTGCAAACTGTCCGTAATTTTGACCCCGGCCGCGCCGACGCCTGCCACCATCCCGGCGTCCTGCCCGAGCAGCGGATTGCCCGCCACTTCAATGGCCCCGGTCAGGGTCATGTCATTTGATTCCATCACATTCGCCACCAGCCTGCGTCCCATACGCCCGGCGGCCCCGATAATCACTACTCTGATCATATTCTTATCCTCTTTTATGGTGTTTTCAACTGTTGTCCAAGGGGTGTCCAGACGATATCCTTGGCGATTTCCAGCGGGAATACCCGGACATTTTTATAGCGCTTCGAAATCGCCTCCAGATTGTCCGGCGAAAACAGGAACGTATAGGGCTGTTCCTCATGCAGCAGCTTATGGAACTGATGCGCCAACTCGATCCGCTTGTCCACATCGAACTCAATGCGCATGGCGTCGATCAACCGGTCTGCTTCCGGATTTTTGAACCCGATATGGTTGCTGCCGCTGGGGCTGTCCGAGTCCGAGTGCCAGATCTGATACGGGTCCGACTCGTAAGGCGCGGTCCAGCCGAGCGTGCAAACGTCATAACTGCGCTGGTCGAGCCGCTGCAGATATACCGACCACTCGAAAGACTGAATCTTCATTTCGATACCGGCCTTGGCCATATCTTCCTTGATGATCGGCAACATCCGGCTCTGAATGGCGCTGCCGGCGATCTCCATGATCGTAAATTCGAATTTCTGCCCGTTTTTGTCCAGGATGCCGTCGCCGTCAGAATCGCTCCAACCGGCCTCAGCCAACAGTTGTTTGGCCCGTGCAAGGTCAAACGGCCACGGCTTGATGCTTCTGTCGTTGTACGGACTGTCATAATAAAACGGTCCGGTCACGACCCGTCCGAGGCCGTAGTAAACGTCTTTCATGATGCGCTCGCGGTCGACCAGCATCGTCAGCGCCTGCCGCACCCGTTTGTCCTGAAACAGCGGCTTGCGCAGATTGTAGCCGATGTAATAATACGGCATCCCCGGCGTCTGATATTTGTCAAAAGTTCCCTTTTCGCCGAATTGCGGAATGTCGGTACGGGTGACCCACTGCTCCGGGCTGAGGCTCATCCAGTCGACATTGCCGGCGACCAGCGCCTGGAACCGGGTGTTCGGCATTTTGATGATCTCATACACCAGATCCTTGACCGGCGGGGCAATTCCGAGCTTGTTGCCGAAATATTTATCCCAACGGGTGAAAACCACCCGCGCATCCTTGTCCCAACGCACAAACCGGTAGGGGCCGCAACCCACGATCATGCGGTTGCGCTGGTGGTCGTCGTTGAACTTCAGCGGGTCAAACGGCCCCTCGTAAGCATGATACAGATGTCGCGCCAGCGGCGATAACATCATCGTAGCCGATTCCGAAAGGAAATAACGCCGCTTCCACTTGACCGTAAATTCGTAGTCGTTGATCACATCAATGCTCTCGACTTCCTGCATACTCACCCGGTGCACCGCACAGTTGGTCTGTGGGTTCATCACCACGTCGAAGTAGAATTTGAAATCGTGCGCCGTAACCTCCACATCGCGCCATTCCTTGCCGGTGACCGGGTCGGTGAAATCGTGCCACAGGATGCCCTTGCGCAATTTGATGGTATAGGTGAGTTTGTCCTCGGAAATGGTCCAGCTCTCGGCCATCAACGGCTCGAATTTCGTCGGGTCGGCGTAATTCCGCTCCGCCAATGCGGAACTGCACTTCGCCGTAAAAACACCAACCGTGTTCTCCGGGTTGATCAGATAATTCATGTTGCCGGTATCGGCCGCGGCTACCTGAACCATCCGGTCGCCGGGCGTGGCCGCCGGATCAAAAAACTCGCTATTGGCAATCTTCTCCGTCCGCTGTACCGGCGCGCCGCCGCTCTGGACCGTGAACTGCATCGACTGCAAGCGCTTCACCGCATCCGTCAGCTCGGTCATGGCCTGTCGTCCGGCTTCCTGCTCGAACCGCATCCGATCAAACACCCCCACCATAAGCACGCCGAAAAAGATCAGGATCACCAGAATCAATGTCGCGATGATATTCAGATAAAAATTCTTGTTCACGGTTTCCTCCTCCCCGCCTCAGCGCCGCTTGCGCAAAATACACATGGCATTGCAGCGCGGACACCTTGAGATATTCGAATTGTTGTCCATCAGGAAATTATAATGACATTTGTCGCATTTGCACAGTTCGTTTTTGCCGACCTTCAGGTCGTACTGGCGCAGCCGCCGCAGTTCGCGAATCCACAAAATGAAGATGGTCACCAGCCATACCCCCAGGTACAGCACGAAACCCCAATATTGGTCCAAGGCAATCATCCCTCGACCTCCTCTTTCTGCCAATACACGATCACGTCGTGCCCGCTCCACTCGTCCACCGGCGAACGGTTCGTATACTCCAAGAGTACCCTCACCGCCTCGCGGTCGAGCTCGGCGCTGCCGCTGGAACCGGTGATCACCGCCCGCGGCAGCATCCGCCCGCCGTCCTGGCTGAGCCGGAGCCGCGTAGGTTTGCTGTTGGCCGGCACATTCACCGCCCCGAAACGAATCTTGCGGATCGGCACGCCGTTCACCACCACCAACGGGTAAATATAGGTTTCATTCGGCGAATAAACAATACTGATCGAGCGCGGGTCCACCGTCCGCAGCCCCTGCCGCTCCGCCCGGGTCGCCACCGGCGACGGAAACAGCGCCGGTTGCAGCAGGTCAAACGGCAGCACCGGAATCACCGGAACCAACGCCGGCGGCTCCAGCACCAGCGCCGGCAAAGTGGCGCGGTACAGCGGCATTTTCGCATAACTGCTGTAGCCGAACCGGTAGTCCGGGCGCGACATCAGCGAAGGATTCTGATATTTCATCCAGTTCAGCGCGTCGGGATACCAGTGCCGCTGTGTCGCGCTCAAGTCAAGCATCATCGTCCGGAACTGATTTTCCGAAGATCTCACCTGCGGCGTCGCCGGCAAATGATCAAACAGCACCACAAACAATCCATTGACCGCCACGGTAACAGCCGCAGCCGCAATGACGATTTTCCGGTAACTGTGCTTGTTCTGTTCCTGCGGACTCATTTTACCTGCTCTTTATTTTCTGCACTCTCCGGCAGATGCATCGAAACGGTCAATCCGGTCTCTGTGGCCATCCTCACAATCCGGACCACCACGTCAAAAGGCACCTTGCCGCCTGCGACAACGCTCATTTTTTTATTCGGGCCGGCCGCAATCCGGTCCAGCTCTTTCTGCAAATCATCCAAACTGAATCGACGCCCATAAACACTGGTTTCAGTCGTTTCAATAAAGGAGGCCACAACCCCCTTCTCACCGTTTGAGACCACCAGTCTGTTTTTAATCTCAAAACCGTCGTCGGTTTCCGGAATCTGCCTCGCTTCGATCTCACGCAAACCCGGGGTCGTCGCCACTACCAGCCCGGCCCGGTATGCCAGCGCGATAACCTTGCCGATCGCCTCATACGGCACATCATCCCCGGCCGATAGCAGAATGACTTTGCCGCTGACCTTCGCAAATTCCTGCGGCAAACTTTCCATATTCACCGGCCATTGGCTGAGAATAAACTCGGTACCGGTCGCGCCCTGCTTCATTTCCAGCGCAATCTCATGCATGGGCGAGCGGCCGCTCAAGGTTTTGTTGACTCTGTTGGGTTTCGCCAGATCGTTGATCGCCTCGGTCAACTCCATGATCGCCAGTCGATTTTCCAGCTGCTCGCACCGGAACTGATACATCATGGCGGCACCACCGGCCACCGCCACCACCAGTATGGCGGTTATCAGCATCAGAAATGTGCCTTTCGTCATGGTTCTTATCTCCAACTATCAACTGTCAACTGTCAACTGTCAATTTTGTTCGAACACCGTTTCGCGCTGCTCGCGCGGCGGCAGCGTCGCCACCATCACCGCCAGTTTTGCGCGCTCAGCCAGCGAAATGATCTTGGTTATCACGTCAAACGGCACCCGCTTGTCGGCGGAGAGAATCACCGTTCCCGTCTTTGAATTCGTCGACACCGTGAACAATTCCTGGCTCAGCGTTTCCATATTGACCAGCCGGTCGTTGAAACTGATTTCCGCCCCGTTCGCCGTGTAGGCCACGGTAATCACATAGCGCTCCACCCCGATGACGGCCGAGGGGCCGACGTCCGGCAGTTCCACCTTCAGCCCCGACACCTGGACGAACGAGCTGCCGAGCATGAAAAACAGCAGCAGCAGAAAAAACAGCCCGATCATCGGCGTCATATCCGGCCGGTCCCCGACGGTTTTCAGTCTGGTTTTGAAACTCTGGTTGTACTTCTCGTTCATGATTCGGTCTTTGCGTCCTGGCGTCCGTTGCGTTTGAAAAAGTGAAGGATATCCGAGGCGGCTTTTTCCATGTCCTGCGTCATCGTGACCACCCGCGAAGTCAGGTAGTTGTAGGCCACGTAACAGGGGATCGAGAGGCACAGCCCGGCGCACATGGTCAGCAGCGCCATGCTGATGTCGCCGGAGAGGTCGGCCGCGGAGAGGTAAACGCTTTTCGCATGAATCGTGTCAAACGCGCGCAGAATCCCCAGCACCGTGCCGAGCATCCCCAGGAGCGGCGCGATATAGCCGATGGTCAACAGCAGGTTCAAGTGCCGCTCCAGTTTCGGCACTTCCACCAGGTTCGCGTCCATGATCGCCTGCTGGACCTCATCGAGATCCTCGCCCTGTTCGCGGGCCAGGATCGCGGCGGTCAGGAGGCGGGCGGCGGGCCCCGGAGTATTGTCGCAGAGGCTGATTGCTTCGATATAGCCGTCGCGCTTCAGCACGTTGATCAGCCCGCGCACCAGTTCGCTCACGTTGATCTGGTCGCGGTGGAACTGAAACCATTTTTCCAGAAAAACAAACATCGCCAGCAGGCTGCAACCGAAAATAATCCACATCAGCGGACCGCCGTCTTTCATGACCTGTATGAACAGCATAGCAATTTTCTCCGTTATAACTTATATTTTGCTTTTAAATTTACAATCGTGCTATTGAATTCTTCGGGAATGACTTCGAGCTTCAGCTCCTGCATCAGTTCCAGAATTTTCAAAGCCGCCGCGGTATCTTCGGGCGTATTGCGCCGCTGCAGCAGCCTCACGGCGGCATATCCGCCCTTGTACGCCCAGATTTTGTCCGGTTTCAGACCGCGCTTCAGCGCCAGCTGATAGCGGAAAATCAGTTCATTGAAATACTCCAGCGCCTTGTCTTCCTCGCGCAGGCTTTCCTTGCACGCCGCCAGCTTGTAGAGCGTCTGGTTGTACATATCGTGATTCAGTTTGTCGTCCTTCAGCAGGTTGGTAAATGCTTCGGCGGCGGCGCGGAGCTGGTCCATGTTGCCGGTTTTGCCATACAGCGAGAAATTGCAGTCGCCCACCCGGCCGCGCGCCGCGCGCGCCAGCTCGGAATCCGGCCGCCACTGTTCGCAGCGCGCATAATACAGCGCCGCCTTGGCGTAGTCGCCGTTCATCGACGCGATATCGCCGCCCAGGAAGAGCGCCTCGCCCATCCGGGGGTCGTTGACGAACCGCGTATAAAAATCATCGAGCAGCGCCAGCGCCTCGGCGTTTTTGCCCTGAATCTCCATGACCACGGCGCGGTCGAGAATGATCCGCCCCAGCACCTCGCGGTTGTCCTTGTAAATGGCGGACATTTCCTCGAGCAGCGCGGCGGTTTCGTCCAACTTGCCGGCATTGCGCAGGTAGTCGACCTGCCAGAACAGCGCCCCGGAGGCCGCATCGGTATTGGCAAATTTGGTTTTCAGGCGGTCGACATGCTTCATGGCGTCGTCGATTTTGCCGGCGAAGAAGTTCGCGTAGACCAGCCGGTACAGCGCCGACGGCAAGTTCTTGTATTCCGGATACCCCTCTGCCAGCTTGCTCAGGACCGCGATGGAATCGGCATAATTGCCCTGTTCGTAAAACAGGTTGCCCGATTCATAAAGCGCATCCGGCGCGTAAACGCTCTGCGGAAACTCGTCCGCCATGACGCGGAACGCCTTCGCCGCATCCGTCCGACGGTCCATCAGCTTCAAAATATGCCCGCGGTAATACATCGCCTGCTCCACGTCGAGCCCGGGCGCGATCTGGCGGATGACCCGGTTGGCGGTTTCGAGCGCCGCCGCGTAATCTTTCAGCTCAATCTGAGTGCGGGCGATCCCCAGCATACAGCGGCCCTGCCAGATGCTTTCGATGGCGGCGGACTGCGAAAACACCGCCAGCGCCTCGGTATAATTCAAACTCTTCAAATACGACATCCCGAGCAGGTAGCTCCCCTCCTCGCGCTGATCCACTGTAAGTCCGTTTTTGCGGATGAAGTCCAGCAGCTTCACTGCGGAAATGAAGTCGCGCTGCGATTCGCAGATCGCCGCCGCCTGCTTGGCCGCGTCCAGGCGCTTCTCCATGGGCAGCGTGTTGTCCTTGATCATGTCATTGAGGATCTTGTGGGCATCCTCGTATTCCTTGAGCCCGGCATAAAGGCCGGAAATCTTCATTTTGACTTCGATCACGTCCGGGGCGTCCGGATAAAATTCCAGGTATTCACGGGCGGTCTCGGCGGCGGCGCGGCCGTTATCCGCCTCATAATAGGCATTGATCAAATTGCGCATGGCCACCCGACGGTCCGGCGCGGAGGGTGCGGAGCGCAATGCGTCCTGCAGGAAATCCACCGCCAGCGCGGGCTGCTTGCTCTCCATGAAATATTTAGCCGCGGCCATCTGGGTATTATACAGCAACGGGCGCGCGCCCTCGGGCAACCTCGACCGGAGCTGTTGGTAGAACTCCCGCGCCTCGGTAAATTTCTTTTCTTCCGTCAACAAATAAAAACGCAGCGTATCGAGCTGGTAAAAATCCTTTTCATTTTTGAACCGCGCCCCCTCGGACAACAGTTGAGCGGCTTCGGTGAATTTGGCCTGCTTGATCAGGCAAAGAATCCGGTTGCTGTAGCCGGGGTATTCCCATTCGCTGCCGCTGCCGGTCTGCTGGAGCATGCGGTAGCTCTCCTCCGCCGCCGCCCACTTGGACTGCATCTTCTGAGCGTAGCCGAGGCTGGAAAGCAGATGGAAGTAGAGCCGCCCGGAAATCGCCCCGCCCCGCATCATTTCCTCCAGCATCTTTTCCGCCTCGACATACTTGCGCTCGAGGAGCAGAAGGTCGGCCCGGTAAATGGTCCGGCGGCCGATGCCGATGTCCGGCATTTTCTGCTCGTATTCGTCGAGCTCGCGCCGTGCGTCGTTCACGCGTCCGGCTTTCAAATAGGCCGCGATGAGCTGCTCGTAGGCATTCTGGCGCTCGGTCCGGTCGTCTGCCTCGCTCTTGGCCCGGAGAAAAAATGCGATGGACTGCTCGTAATTGCCGGCCTTGTAAGCCTCGCTGCCCAGCTCGGTATTGCTCAAAGCCGGAGGGGTCACCGCATTGAATTCATCCGCCTGCAAGGCGGGCAGACAATAAAAAGCCAAACCGGCAAACATCCCTTGCAGGAGGATTTGCCGGAAAAAGCTTTGAATTCTGATAGAGTTAAACAACTTGCCCAACCTCATACGGCGCAGATGTTATTCCTCGACGCTTTCCTGGATTTTCGCTTCGCCGGTGCCGAGTTTTTCCCTGATCTTGGCCAAAAGCTTGGCTTCGATTTCCGGGTTGGTGGCGATCAGGGTCTTGGTCTGTTCGCGCCCCTGGGCCAGCTGCTCGCCGTCCATGGCAAACCACGAACCGCGCTTCTCCAGAATACCCATATCCGTGGCTACGTCCAGAATCGAACCGGAGCGGGAAATGCCTTCCGCATAGTTGATATCGAACTCCGCCACCTTGAAGGGCGGCGCCATTTTGTTCTTGATCACTTTCACACGCGTACGGTTGCCGATGATCTCGCCGGCCGGGTCCTTGATCGCACCGACCTTGCGGATATCCATACGGATCGACGCGTAGAACTTCAACGCGTTACCGCCGGTGGTGGTTTCCGGGTTGCCGAACATGACCCCGATCTTCTCGCGGATCTGATTGGTGAAAATGATGCAGGTCCGGCTGCGGCTGGCCGCGCCGGTCAGCTTGCGCAGCGCCTGCGACATCAGGCGCGCCTGCAGACCCATGTGCGAATCGCCCATCGAGCCGTCGATTTCAGCGCGCGGCACCAGGGCCGCCACCGAGTCCACCACCAGCACGTCGACCGCATTACTGCGGACCAGCGTGTCGACGATGTTCAGCGCGTCTTCGCCGCAATCCGGCTGCGAGAGCAGCAGATTGTCCACATTCACGCCGATTTTCTTGGCGTAAGAGGGATCGATGGCGTGCTCGGCGTCGATAATCGCACAGGTACCGCCGGCCTTCTGGGCGTTGGCGATGATATGCAGACACACGGTCGTTTTACCGGAGGATTCCGGTCCGAAAATTTCCACGATACGGCCACGCGGCACGCCGTTGCAGCCGAGCGCCAGGTCCAGCGCCAGCGAACCGGTGCTGATCACCGATACATCGGCGGCTTTGCTGTTATCGCCCAAACGCATGATCGAGCCTTTGCCGAATTCCTTCTCGATCTGGCTGATTGCGATTTCCAAATTCTTGTTTTTGCTGTCCTGAGCTTTGTCCTGGGCCTTGTCTTGCTTTTCCGCCATGTCTAATGTCTCCAAAAATGTATTAAATGTCCAAATCTTTTACGGTTGCCGCATACTTCTCAATATAATCGCGGCGCGGTTCCACGATATCGCCCATCAGCAAGGTGAACATGCGCTCGGCCTGTACGGCGTCTTCCATGGTCACCCGGATCATCTTGCGGTTGGCCGGGTCCATGGTGGTTTCCCACAACTGCTCGGCGTTCATTTCACCGAGACCCTTGTAACGCTGGATATACATGCCCTGGCGGCCGTTCTTCTTGATGGCTTCGAAGAGGTCGCCGAGCGAATTCACATTGTTTTCATCGTCCTGCATGATTACCTTGAATACCGCATCGTCGCTGTGGAAAATATTCGCCACGGTGATTCCGGCGTTCATCTCGTTGAGTTCCTTCAGGATATTTTCGCAGTTCTGGGCCTCGAAAATATTGATCAGGTCGATCGACGAGTGCATATGCGCTTCCACATGCAGTTCTTCCGTCTGCGCCGCCTGCTCGACCGGTACCGAGATAATCGAACCGTCCGGCAGCGTGTCCTCCACAATCGGAGTCAGGCGCAGGATCGCTTCGTCCACACACGCTTTCTGCTCTTCTTCGGTGAAAACGTAGGTGTTTGAAACCGTGCCGTCCAATTCGCGGACATTGACCTGGGCGATCGGAAATTTCCCTTCGCGGCAGGCGTTGAAATAATCCTCGCGGTCCACGCCGCAGCGGCTCAGGTTGGTACCCAGGTGAACGATCCGCTTGAACAGGTCGATCAGCTTCATCAGCTCTTCGCGGCTGAGCACGCGTCCCGTGAGGTCGCGCACTTCGATATCCTCGCAGCCGAGCCCGATCAGGTAATTGTCGAGCTGGTCCTCGGTATCGATATAACGCTCGGTCTTGCGGCGGCGCACCTTGAAAAGCGGCGGATTGGCGATATAAATATAACCCGCTTCGATCAGCGGTTTCATCTGACGGTAGAAGAAAGTCAGGAGCAGCGTGCGGATGTGCGAGCCGTCCACGTCCGCGTCTGTCATGATGACGATGCGGTGGTAACGCGCCTTGCTCACGTCGATGCCGGTGCCCATTTCGTCGCCCTCGACCTTCTGGTTGCCCACGCCGCAGCCGATGGCCGCGATCAACGACTGGATTTCCTTGTTCTCGAGAACTTTATCCAAACGCGCTTTTTCCACGTTCAGGAGCTTACCGCGAATCGGCAGGATGGCCTGGAACGAGCTGTCGCGCCCCTGTTTGGCGGAACCGCCTGCGGAGTCCCCTTCGACGATATAGATTTCGCACTGCTGCGGGTCACGCGAGGAACAGTCGGCCAG
Source organism: Victivallis vadensis (assembly GCA_040394635.1). Taxonomy (GTDB): domain Bacteria; phylum Verrucomicrobiota; class Lentisphaeria; order Victivallales; family Victivallaceae; genus UBA5239. The sequence continues at coordinate 60,827 of JBEBRW010000033.1, forward strand.
CTTGCCGGGCAGCGTGAAACTGTCGAGCGCGCCTTTGCGCTGAACGAGTTCGCGGGCCTTTTTGGCGGCTTCGCGGGCGCGGGCCGCGGTCATGGACTTCATGACCACGTCTTTGGCCACGGCTGGATTTTCGTGCAGGAACTCGCCGAGGCCGTCATTGACCACCGACTCCACGATCCCGCGTACGTCGCTGTTGCCGAGCTTGGTCTTGGTCTGGCCCTCGAACTGCGGCTCCGGAACCTTGACGCTGATGACCGCGGTCAACCCTTCGCGGGTGTCCGAGGCGGTCACGCTCTTGTCGTTCTTCAACTCAGCCTTGGCGTAGTTGTTGATGGTACGCGTCAGCGCGGCCTGGAAGCCGGTCAGGTGCGAACCGCCTTCGATGGTGTTGATGTTGTTCGCATAGCTGTAAATATTTTCGCTGAAACCGTCGTTGTACTGCATGGCGAGCTCGACGTCGATGCCGTCCTTCTCGCGATGGAAGTAAATCACCTTCTGCAGCACCACGGCGTTGGCATTCAGGTACTGGACGTATTCGATGATGCCGCCTTCGAAGTGGAATTTCTCGAAACGCGGGCCGCTGTCGTCGGTGTCGCGCTCATCCTTCAGCGAAATCGTGATCCCGCGATTCAGGAACGCCAGTTCGCGCAGACGCTTCACCAGAATGTCCCACTGATACACGGTATCCGGGAAGATTTCATGATCCGGTTTGAAGTGAACCGTGGTGCCGGTGTGCTCGCTTTCGCCAACCACTTCCAAGGGCGAAGTGGTAATACCACGTTCGAAACGGATGCGGTAGCGTTTGTTGTCGCGGCAGA
>JBEBRW010000034.1:0-59127 GCA_040394635.1 Victivallis vadensis
CCTCTTTCATTTCATACGCGCTACCTCAATTTCTTTTTACCATAGCAACTTAATTTTTGCAAGAACTTTGTTTCTGTTCCAAGTTGGTAGTTAAGCTTGACACAGACTGGATTGTCCGGTCTATATAAACCAATTTTGCGTTGTACGCTTACTTCTTATTCTCAAACTGCTTTTGCTTCAACTTATCGATCAACCGTTGATTTCCCGATTGTTCTGCTAACCGCATTATTTTATTCTTGGTATTCTCAATATCGGCATAGTACTGACGTCGAAAATAGGAAGCTTTATCTACTATTTCCAACGCTAATTCTGGATTATTAAAAAACAGGGTTTCTTCAACGTTCTCCCAGGAGAGCTTTTCTGCGCCCTTGCTTATCAATGTAATCCATTCAGAAGAAACCGGTAGGGGATAACCACTTTTGTCTTTTTCCAGCACAAAACGAATCCAATAATCATACTCCAGAGCATTAATTTTTCCTCCATTGACCAGGTATTCTTTAAGAATCTCCCGGTAATTGGGAATTTCGTTTATCTTACTCATATCCTCCAGATACACGCCATGCTTTAATAGTTGCTTTATGAGCTTTTCATCTTTGCGTCGAATAGCTATGCCTATTGCCCCCTTACAATTTGCATCATGTTTCAATAAAGCATGTAGGGCTTCAGAATTCATATTTTCCACGGCAAGACTTACTGGTCCTTTGCCGGAATCATTCGTTGCCTTTACGTCAGCGCCAGCGCGTATAAGTAATTCTATCAGTTCAGCATTAACAATATCCAATTGGTCATATCTAAGTTGACAGAGTCTTTTGTCGCCTGGAACAGGGACCTCTTTTGCGCCTTTGGCAAGAAGGTATTTTATTACATCAGCAGTTATTGCAGCCTGTAATGGAGTTAAGTCTGAATTGTTTTTTATATGGATATTGGCTCCAGACTTTACCAAGAGTTTAACGCAATGCGTCATATTTTCATCAGGTTCCCATTTTGGGATATGAACTGCAATATGTAATGCTGTATCGCCATTGACGTTTTGTGCATTCAGATCAATATTTGCTTTCACCAGCAGTTTAATCAGATCAAGCCGGCCATGCAGTACGGCAAGATGTAAAGCTGTATTGCCATTCTTATCCTTTGCATTTATGCTAATATCGCTATTTATCAACAGTTTAGCCATCTCTGGATGATTATGTTTGACGGCAAGGTGCAGTAAAGTACTCTGCGTATCGCGTTCCATAACATCAACCGGGAATTTATGCTTTATTAAATATTGTAACAGTTTCAGATTACCTTCATTAACAGCGAGTAAACATGATCCCAATGGTTTTTCCGCGCCCCTTTTCAAGAGAGCAGTTATGACATCGTACTGGGCATTCGCTACAGCATATGAAATCACGGGAATTCCAGCTTTATCCGTAACATGTACATTGGCATTCTTGCGAATCAAATACAGCGCAATGTCCGGGAAGTTGCTTTTCACTGCGGCAAGCAAAGCAGTGTTTCCGCTTTCAGTATACAAGGCGGCATTGGGATCGGCTTTCAGCTTAACAATCAGATATTTTACTGCACGCAAATCCCCCATCGTCGCATAGTCGAGCAATTGGTAATCTGGTCTGCCACTGGGAATGTCTACCTTTTCCACCCGCTCGCCGCTTAAAAGAAAGCAAATTATCAAGCCGACAACTAAGATTCCAATTCCGCAAATAACCTTTTTAAGCTTTTTCTCTCTGATAGGATTACCGCCAGAAAGATTCCTGATTATTGCGTCAATTTTCTCAGTGAAGGCATTTATAAGGGATAAAAATTTGTCTTTCCCGTTTGGAGTTGTATTGCTTAAATTACTATTGCACTCCGGACACGGTGAAGCATTAGAATCAATTAGTTCTCTACAAAATGGGCATGTCTTCTTAGATGGTTTTATAGCCTCCTCTGGTTCTATATTCAACATTTCTCCGCAAAAACGGCATTTAATCGCATCTTTCTGAATTGTTTCAGCACAAAATGGACACTTCTTCATATTCTCAGGCATATCATTTACCTATTTGTTTTTAGGTTTTTCGAGGCGATTCTCTTGATATCGACATTAATGTTTCCGGGCCGAAGGAACAGGTCTTAGAGTTTAAGTTTATTCCCCTATGATTGCTACTTCCGTTTCTCTCCGATTATTGGCGAGTCGTTGCGTTATCCGGATTTTCATTGTGGAACCGTCATCCAATACTGCGGTGGCGATGGCTCCACCGGCATGGGCTTTTCCCTCAACATCAATGATTTTGACGCATTTACCGGAAACATCATTATCGCGCATGATTTTCGTTACCAGGTCGCGGGATATGTCTTTCAGTTCCGAGCCGGAAGTGAAATAGTAAAAGTAACCGATGACACCTAAAGCCACGATTATCACAACAATTACCGCGACAATTTTTTGTAATTTCTGTTCCTTCTTCTGCTGTTCAGCGAGTTGTTCCAACATATCAGAATTCCCTTTCTTGTTCGACTTCATAGGAATATGAATTGTCGCTCGATTGGATTGATTTAATCAACTGAAAGCTGCCGCCGATGATTACAGCAATACCGATGACAATGGCTGTCCAGGCACGCGTTTTGGTGCCGTCCCGCCAACAGGACGTCTGCTTTTCCTCATCCGTCATTTGCCGTTTAGCCTTTATTCCCAGGCACAGCCCGGAAATCCCACAGGCCAATGCAATCAGTATGGCCAAGACCGTGCCACTCGTTTCGAGCAATAGATAGCCCAGGAATGGCCCGAAGATCATCAGGAGGCCTCCCAGCCCGCTGAGATTGGATGCGAGGGATGAGCGTTTCGATGGTTTGGTTTTTGTTGACATTTGTTCGTTCTCCTTTGGGTTGTTAGGAATTCTATTTCAGTAACTCTATCATAATAAATTCCCTGAATTACGCAAAATCTTAGACGCGTTTTCTTACGATTAGTACTTTTTCTCATCTTTTTCGGCAAGAAAAAAGGCGTACTCTGTCGCAGTCCCGTCGAGGTACGCCAATACCCGTGAAGTTCCATGCAAACAGAATACGCCCAAAATGAGCGTATCTATAAGCAATCAGATCTTCACAGTAAAGTTTGGCGTTTTAGACGGGAAATCTTGCTTTTAGATAACGATTATATCTTCAATTGTAATTCAGAATACGGTTATTTTCTTCCACAGTCTCCTTTTGGTTATCGACTCTCATTAAAATAATTGCCGAATGCGATTTTTCAAGATCGTGGTCCGGCGAAAAAGAGCTTATCGGACTTCTTCAGGTCATCCAGGAACCTTGATGGTTGTCGTTTCTTACCGAAGTAATTTTCGGCGTAGGTCAGGATCAGTTCGGATTTGGCTCGGGTGATCGCTACGTTCAGGAGGCGGCGTTCTTCCGACAGTGGAGTTGCCGATGTCGCTTTATCAAAGGGCAGGATGCCGTCGGCAAGGCCGCATACGAATACTTTTTTGAATTCGCGCCCTTTGGCGGCATGAATCGTCATTACCTGGACTTCGTCGGCATGATAGTCCGGAGCGGCCTCTTCCGCTTCCTGCAGGGCAAAATCGGCCAGTAATCCAGGCAAATCGCCGCCGTGTTGATTATCCCAGGAGCGAACTTTCTTTTTCAGTGTCTCGATATCTGCGGTGGGCTTCAGGCCAATATAATCGATGATTTTTGACAATAGACCGGAAAGGTAATTCTTCGGCTTTGTATATTTGGGCTGTTCAATTGAATTGATTATATTTACGAGATTTCGTGCACTGTCCGAGGCAATCATTCCGCCAGAAACCATATGCTTCAGGGCCCTCCAGTAGGATAGTTCATGCACCTCTTTATATGCGGTAAATTCAATCCAATTTTCTTCTGGAACCAATCCCTCGTTAAGACAGAGAAACGCGATGTCGTCAAACGTAGAAATGAAATTCAGAATACTGATAATCCGGGATATTTCAGCACGTTCAAAGAACGGAGTAAGATTGCCATCTGCCACCGGAATTCGACTTCTTTTCAGCCGGGTTTTGATCTGTTTCAGAATTGAGCGATTCCGCCCCAAAATTGCGATATCGGAATAGCGCATGGTTTTGGAAATACTTAACTTTACGCTCGCTACGATTGACCTTGCTTCCTCAAAGGCCGCTGGAAATCCTTTCATATAGACTAACGGCCCGCTCTTGCCTACAGCGGTATTATGACCTCCGACCAGATGATTGCTCAGGTCAACAATGGCTGGGCTTGAACGTCTGTTCTCGGCCAGCGTAAATCGATGAACCACGGGGAAATGATTGTCTATATCAGTGAATAAATCATGCTTGGCACCGCGCCATTCGTAAATGGCCTGATTCGGATCGCCCACCATAAACAAGTTCCCATGCACTTGCGACAGTATGCGAACCAGCTGGAATTCGCATTCACTCATGTCCTGCGCCTCATCAACCAGGATATATCTAGGAAATTGACGACAGGCCAGAGACGATGGAGACGACAGCAGGAATACCGTATAATTGACCAGGTCATCAAAGTCAAGCAATGCATGATCACGTTGATAATTCAGATAGGCCTCGACAATTGGAACAGTAACGATATTTGCATCCGGCTTAAACAGGAATGATGGATTTTTCCGCTTGAATGCGGCAATATCGGCAACGGCTTTATCCGTAGCTTTTTCGTCTGTCTTTATGATATCCGTCAGTAGCTTCTTCTGCTCATCCACCGACATGATCCGGAAATTCCTGAATGTCCCCAGCAGCTTACGGTGGCTCTGCAGGAACTGGTAGCAATACTTGTGGAATGTAGTGATAACAGGGCGAGCTGTTTTAGGGATGGAGCAGAGACGGTTTTCGAGCTCTTCAGCCGCCTTGTTGGTAAACGTCAGCACTAATATGCGGTCTTGCGCGTTTTTCCGAAGATAGTAAATATAGCCGAGTCGGCGAGTCAATACATGGGTCTTACCTGACCCTGGCCCGGCCTGAACAATATTGATACCTTCAGTATGCAGCACCGGTAGCCGCTGCTCATCGGTCAGGCTCGATAATAGCCCTTGAACTAACGGATTGTCGGATACAGTTTCAATGGTAGTTTTAAGCTTATTGCTTCGGCAGTATGGACATTGTAATTGAGCTGGTAGGATCAGTTCCTCAAAGAAACTTGTCCGGCGACATGCCCCACAGTGTATTCGAGTGATTTTCATAGTCATTCTCCCGGCGTATGGGTAAGCATGGAATGCCCGATGGCATTTACATAAGACGGCGTCAACCACTTCGATTTGGCCTTGCAGATATAGGCCCCGTGCTGAAATGCCTTCGCCAGGCTCTGATTATCGGGATTGAATCCCTGTTTCCATTTGATCATGTGCCTCCGGGGTTCTGGTATTAATCCAGAAACAGTCGGTATGTTCAAATGCTTGCACCATAACTGTGCGGCATAAATATGGATGTCATGAGGAGACCACTTCTTTTCACCGTCAATAAACAAAACGAGATGGAAATGTGGATTAACTGACTTATCCTGCTCCCGTACCCAAATGTAAAGAGGACGGTATGATTTGGAGTTTAGATATTTGATGAATACGGCCAGAAAATCCGAGAAGAAAGAGTCTTCCACATAATTGAACATCTTCGGAAACGTGAAGTCGAATTTACAGAACAATGAGCGTTTGCCATCATGCTTAATGCTAGCTTCAACAAACACATTGTACAACTTCTCCAAATAACTGATGAGATACGTATAGGCCGAATCTGAGCGAGTTAGAACCGGAAGTCCTTTGAAGGACTCAATAGTAGCGATATCTGATTCTTTCATAGAAAAAAATCCTTGTGATGATGAAAGTGGTGGATGGAGTTTTATATGTATACTATTATTACCGGGGACAAAAATCGTGACTGAGTGGCTCTACCAGTTTGACAATCACGATTTTCACCCCATAACATACTCCGAGATGTTAAAAATAACTTTAAGGGATTGAATTACATAAAAACAGATATAAGTTGATTCAACACAACCAGGAGTTGATATTATGGCAAAAATAAAAAAGGTCCCACCAAAAGAGTCACAGCAAATTGCAAAATTAACAATTGATGACCCTGAAATGTTAAAAAACGCTCTATCGCTAGGCCCCGCTGGGCAAAGAGCGAGTTGGGCTGCTAACCCTGAAAATGCAAAACAGATAGTAGCACTTTCTACTTCCGGGTTCATGAACGATGTCTTGTTTGAGCGAGTCAAAAAAGCAAGTGATAAGCTCAAAAGCCAAGGTGTGGATATTTCCATCTTAGATTACGTATTAAAGCATAATGAATATTTAACCAGCCCCTTTCGAACGACAATATTTTTAACATTCGTGCAAGAGTTAGAGAATTATGTTTCAGGAAAAGAATGCAATCCATTGCCTATGCTTGAATTAATATATGAATTGAAAGATCATGAATATAGTGATAAGGCGTATAAAGATGAGCTCAAAAAAGCAACTGATTGTAAAATTATAGCCTCGCTCGAAAAAGATATTATTAATTGTAATTTACTTCAATACTTATTTATGGTAGATAAACTTTGGTTGGATGGAAAATGTAACAAAGAAAAGGCCGTGAAAAAAATTTGGGGAGAACATAAAAATGAGATCATGGCAATTGATCCTAAGCCATATCAACCTATTCCTCCTGATTTTAATGCAGATGAAATTTTGAAAAAAGCAAAAGAGCGTTTTAGTAAAATGACTGAGGGGATATTTAAAGAAAGATTTGAAGAGTATATTTCCCATTTTAGGACAAATGGAGGCCAAACCCCAATTGGAAGGATTTTGAGCCCTCCTAAGAAATATAAAACAGGGAAAGATGGCAAGAAGAGTTGAGCTATAGGCATTTCACCATAAATCTTGCATAATGCCATAGAAAGTAAATGCAGCATTCACAATGACGCAAAAAAGTGAATGCTGCATTCGCTTTTTGTAAGTTATTAATTTTAAACGAATTACTATTGATTTTTATTGATTCCATGGTTATAATAGTTAATAAAGCGAAGAAGACTTATAACCAAAAGGAAAGAAGATGATTAAAAAAACAAATTGGGAAAACCTGGATTCCAAGATCAGGGAAATGATTAGAACAGCATGCCGTTTAGGCGAAATTGACTTTGAAAAAGAATGCGTCAAAAACGATGAGTATGCGGACTCCGCTGAGTCCCTTAGCCCGTGGATGACGCGTCGGGAGGCGGCAAAGTATGCGAAATGCTCCGCTGACACCATCGACAATTGGTGCGCTAATGGCGATATCGTCCATTCAAAAATGGGTGAGGGAAAGCCGGGTCGGGTATTGATCGACCGAGAAAGCTTGGAGAGGTTTATTCTCGGGAAACGGGTCAACCCGAGAAAAGCAAAATAAGGACATGCCGATCATGGACATTGAAACCGGCGAGATGGCCCAATGCAAGCGGATGCTGTCCGAACATAGATCCGAACATAGAGCGGTGAAATGCGACCGAGAGCTTTCCGCACAGATTATCCAGTGTTCCCGCGTCAACGAAAATCTTTGCCGTGAAGCCGAAGCTGGGCGTATACATGGAGAGGGCGTTTATGAAAATGGTTTTTGGACTCCCAGTTTTGGTGGTCACAGGATCAATTTACAGCAATCATTCAAATTTGTTCCATCAATCGTTCCATGTTGCCCCTTTGATTATTTCCCAGACGGGGAGCCACTCATCGAAACTTGGGATATGGTCAGTCCTGGTTTGGCGCTAAATGGGCAGCGGCCCTGGGATACTCAATTTATTTATCTGCGCGCTTCGATCTTTTCTCAATTGTTGTGTGCTGAGAAAGATATATTAGGTAATTATCAACGTGAGTATGAGCAGGCAAAATCTCTGGGAGGTATATGGGGCCTTTCCGGGAAGTGGGGAGAGCCGAATCGATTAAGCGCAGGGAATTGGCATCAAGACGATTCCTGGTTGACAACCTTTGGAGATTCCGGAAGCAACTGTGCTCTTGTTTTTGATGAAAACGGTTGTCCCAGATATGGCATTGCGCTACTCACAACAGATACAGGAACATTGATTTTGCCATATCGTTATTTGAAACGGGAAAACTGGGGTCCCCGGCGTGTGTTCTTTCCGCCTGAAGAGGATATCACAATCTGGGGTGCGAATAGGATCGCCGCGCCCGAAACATCCGCAGTAGTTTTAACGTGCGCCCCTTATCTGCAAGCGAATAGCCTGCCCGACTATCTCGCGGTAGGTTGCCTACCGGGTGGTACGGACTCTATTGTTGCAACTGATTTTTCCATACTGAAAAATAAAGAGTGTATAGTTCCGTTTGACTCTGACGATAATTACAGCATCGAGTTTGCAGCGAGATTGCTGGCTCGGCTTCGGGAAATGTTCATTAGTCCATACATCATTCAGGAGAATGAACAGCCCAAGGAAATTAAACTTTCGAAATTCAGCCAGCTGGTAAGTCAACATGGCATTTTTGTACCGGAAGAAATTCGTAATGATTACTTGGGGGACATCACTGAAGCAGTTGCCAGTTACGTGCCGATTCCCGTTATCAATGGATTTTGGAATGCGGGAGATATGATTGCGATAGACGCGGACGAATCGATTATGCCGTTGATAACTTCTCATTTCGCAAAAGCCCTAAGCGTCGGTTCATATTTATTCGATAACCTCGTCGAGATTACCCAGAAATTTCCAACCGCGCTTTTTGTTGATAACAAGACAGCCTCAGCTGCATACCATTGCCGGGGAACATCAGCCAAAATATGTGATACCCGGTTTCTCGATGGACCAGATAATGAATTGCTCGCACGTTTTAAAACCCTAATCGGCAGCTCCCGGATCGTAATATTCACGACCAAGACTTTCAAACAGTTCGATGAAATTATAAACTACTGTCGGCGGAGGGAAATTACAGTCATGGTTGTACTGCCGCCTGATGATTCAGAAAACCGTAAGAGAGTTTCACGGATGGCGGATAAAACTATCTCCGCAAAACTGATTGGTGGTAACTCCGGTAGAGCAGTTGCAGTCGACCTGAACGGTTATCTGTCGGTAGAAGCAATATTCGACAATCAGGGACAACTGACAAGCGCCCGTGAATTATCTTTCGAAAAACATGAGCAAGTGAACCCGACAAAGTCAATTCCGGCAGCTCCACCATCCTTTGAGCTCTCGGAGGACCAGAAAAAGCTTCCACCAGAAAAAAGGCTCGCGCAGCTAAAACTCCAAATGCAAGCTTCAAAGTAGAAAACCGCATTGAGAATGGATTGAGCCTCTCATTGTTTGTTTTATGAAAATCAGCAATTTAACTTGCAATTTGCATGAATTGTGATATGTTGAGCTTGAAATTGGAGGATTCATCGTGATACAGCGTAAGATTCAGGCCGAGTTGGCACTTCTGGCTAAGCAATACAAGGTGGTGACGATCACCGGCCCTCGGCAATCCGGCAAGACTACGCTGGCGAAGATGCAGTTCCCCTCCTACAACTATGTCAATCTGGAGGAACCGGAATCGCGGCTGTTGGCCGAGCGGGACGCCAAGGAGTTCCTGAAGCGCTTTCCCGCTCCTGTGATCATTGATGAAATTCAGCGTCTCCCTATGCTGTTGAGCTATATCCAGGTTGAGTGCGATAAGTCCACCAGAAAGGGGGCTTTCATCCTTACGGGTAGCCATCAACCAGCACTGAAAGCGGAGATTTCCCAATCGCTGGCTGGGCGTACCGCGATATTGCAATTGCTGCCGCTTTCCCTGGCCGAGCTTTCCGAAGCTGGGATCACATTGGATCGCGATGATTATATTTTCAAGGGATTCATGCCGCAACTCTATGAAGAGGAACTTGACGTAACCCGGTTTTACCGCAACTACTACATGACCTATGTGGAACGCGATGCCAAACAGTTGGTCAACGTCCGAAACTTCTCGGCATTCGAGACCTTCATCAAACTTCTGGCCGGTCGCGTCGGCCAACTGGTTAATTTCAGCAGCTTGGCGAACGATGTCGGCGTTGCTGCCGGTACGATATCCGAATGGCTGTCGATCCTGGAGGCCAGCTACATCATCTTCCGGTTGCCGCCTTATTTCGAGAACTTCGGCAAGCGGTTGACCAAATCCCCTAAGCTCTACTTCACTGAAGTCGGATTGGCTGCTTACCTGTTGGAGCTGGAAAATCCCGGCATGGTTGCTCGTGATCCGCTCCTCGGTGGGCTGTTTGAGAATATGGTTGTCCTCGAAGCCTTAAAGGCCCGCTACAACGCCGGAAAGGACGCCAATTTGTATTTCTTCCGGGACTCCAACGGAATGGAGATCGATCTGCTGCAATCAGCAGGACGCATCCTGTATCCAATGGAAATCAAAGCGGCAAGAACGTACAGCAAAGACTTTACGAAGAATATCGCAAAGTTCCAGAAATTGAGTGACAAAACTGGCCCCGGCAGTGTGGTCTATGCCGGTGATAGCGAACAAAAACTCGGCGATACTCAACTGGTGAATTTTCTCGCCACCGAAGCTGTCATCCATTGAAAGAAAAAAATGCGACAGAAATGTGGCGGAAATGTGGCGGATTGAACTCGCATGGGGTTCTTTCAGAAAGAATCGGCAAGAATCCGAAAAAAGAAAAAGGGACCTGAGTTTGAGCTCAAATCCCTTGAATTAAGGCAAAAAAAATGGTCGGGATGGAGAGATTTGAACTCTCGGCCTTTTGACCCCCAGTCAAACGCGCTATCCAGGCTGCGCCACATCCCGGCTTTTGAAAAGATATAATATATGCCGGTTCCTTGAAATTGCAAATCGATTTTTATGAACTGGAGATTTTTAATCCGGGTTTTCAACGAAAGTCCAGCGAAGCTCAGCACAGAAAAACAGGCAAAAGCCGCTCGGGGAAAGATTATTTGTTTGCAATGAGTCCAAAAAACATTTATATTGTTTTGTGTATGTCATTTGCAAAAAAATAAAGGAGTCGAGGTTATGAAATCAGGAATTTTGTTGCCGGTATTGTGTTTTCTGGCGGCAACGGCGGGCGCGAGTGAGGTTATTGAGGCAAAATTTACCGGTGACGGCTGGAAGCAGTCCGACTGGAGCATGGTCAAGAGTTGGCGCTGGCCGCATCAGGGCAAATGGATTCAGGGCAAGGATTTCATCGCCAATACGGTGCCCGGGGATGCCACGCCGCAGGAACTGGAATCCAAGCGGGTCGGCGAAACGTTTACCAGCATGCTCCTGGACCGCACGTTCAAGGGAAATGCGACGATTTCGTGTACCATGGATTTCGATTTCCGGATGGCGCCGGGCCTGATCATCGCCGCGGAACCGGTGAAAACGGAACTGGGACTCGAGTACCGGGAGCATTTCGAGATTATTCTTTTCAACAAGGGAATCAATGTCTGGCACCATTATTTCGAGGACGGCAAGCAGAAATGGATGAAAAAGGCATTTCTGACCACCGATCTCAAGGCCAACACTCCTTATGAGCTAATTGTCCAGATGCAGTTTACGGCGCGCGGCCCGCAGATGACCCTCCAGGCGGGCGGACAGGTCTTCGGATTTTACGACCACGCGATTCCCCGGGAATACCGGGTCGGAATTGTGGCCAGCGAAGGGGTAAACCGTTTTTATGACTTCAAGGTCGCCCTGCCCTGACGGGAAAAGGGTTCAGCGGTTCCGGTTGGCGCTGAGAATCAGGTTCAGCAAAGTAGCCACCGCCACTGCTGCCGAGGCCACATAGGTCAATGCCGCCGCTCTCAACACTTCACGTGAGCCGGCCAGTTCCTGACGGTCCAGCATGCCATAGCGCTCCAATGATTCCAGCGCCCGGCTGCTGGCGTTGAATTCCACCGGCAGCGTGACCAGATAAAACAGAACCGCCATACTGAACAATACGATCCCGGCCAGGGTCAGCACCGGAATCGAAAAAAAGATCCCGAAAACCGCCAGATAGGGCCCTATCATGGACCCGATGTTCGCCACCGGCACCAAGCCGCTGCGCAATCCCATGGCTCCATAACCCGCCTTGTGCTGGACGGCATGCCCGGCCTCGTGCGCCGCAACTCCAATGGCCGCGACAGACGTACTGTTGTAAACGGAGTCGGACAGCCGCAGCGTCCGGCTCGATGGGTCATAGTGATCCGACAGATGGCCGCTGACATGCTCCACCGGAACATCCTGCAAGCCGTTGGCGTCGAGGATCTGCCTGGCGGCCAGGGCGCCGTTCAGGTTGCGGACGTTTCCCATGGTGCTGAATTTTTTGAAGGTCGAATTGACGTAGTGCTGGGTCCACATGGCAAACAGCATGGCCGGCAGGACCAGAATAAAGAAATAAATGCTGATATACATACCGATGCCTCCTGATATTTCACAATTTCCAATGAATATAAGATAGCACAAAACCGCAGAAAATCCAGGGACATTTTTCATCGATTTTCCATAAATACCGTTGTGCGTGTTCGCCGGACAAAGTTATTATTGAGGTAAATTTTCCACTGCCGCTTGTTTCTTTCCGGTTTTGTGGTATATTATAGTAGTGTTCATATCTGAATTTGGGGATGTACCGGATTCGACTGAATATGTTTTGCGTCAGCCGCATGCCGAGGATGATCGTTGGCCTCGTAAATCATCGATTAAACAAATAACTGCGAACGAAGAGTACGCACTGGCCGCTTAATTGCCGACCACGTCTTTACCCTGACGGGTGCTAAGGGATAAAGGCGTCAACTAGCGCCCTGGCAGGAAAACTCCGCTTTTCGGTTTTCCGGCAAGACAACAGAGAAGCTAGTCCGAAAGCAAGCCCTGTTCATCGGCCCCGCGGACGGACGAAAAGCAATCAAAGGTGAAACAAGCATGTAGACGTTGCCGTTTGGCTATTCAACACGGGGGTTCAACTCCCCCCATCTCCACCATTTTTAAGCTCGAATACTGCCACCCCTGGGCGTTATGCGGAGGGGGGCAGGATTGCTTCTTTGCAGGATTTGCCGGAGGGAATCATCGGCAGCACGTGATCGCTGTATTCGATATGACAGTCGAGCAGGAACGGGCCGGGGGTGTCCAGCATTTCCCGGATCGCTTCTTCGAGTTCGCCGGGCGAATACACGTCGCGCCCCGGAATCCCGTAGGACGCCGCGATGCCGGTAAAACTTGGGCCGTTGCGGTGATTTTTCACCCGCAAATCGGTATTGCCGCGGCAACGGTTGAAGAAACGGTCCTCCATTTGCGCCACCATCCCGAGGTGCTGGTTGTTGAGAATCACCATCTTCACGCCGATATCCTCGGCGGCAATCGTGCCGAGTTCCTGGATGTTCATCTGGAAACTGCCGTCGCCGTCGATGTTGATAATGGTTTCCTCCGGCAGCGCCAACTTGGCCCCCATGGCGGCGGGCAGCCCGAACCCCATGGTACCGAGTCCTCCGGACGTGAGGAGCTGTCGCGGCCGCGAAAAGCCGTAAAACTGTGCCGTCCACATCTGATGCTGTCCCACTCCGGTCACCACGGTCGCTTTACCGCCGGTTTGCCGCGAAATGGCTTCGATGACTTCCTGTGCTTTCAGCTCGTCATGTTCGCGATGATATGAAAATGGATACTGTTTTTTCCACGCCGCAATCTGCTGCAGCCATGCCGTGCGGTCCCGTTTCACCGGGTGCTGATTCAGCTGGGTCAGCACGGTTTTCACATCCACCACGATTTCAAGGTCGGCATGGATATTTTTATTGATTTCCGAGTTGTCGATGTCGACATGGATGATCTTGGCGCCGGGGGCGAAATGTGTCACGCTCCCGGTCGAACGGTCGGAAAAACGGGCGCCCAACGCCAGAATTAGATCGCTCTCGTTGACGGCAAAATTCGCGCTGCAAGCACCGTGCATCCCCATAAAGCGAAGCGCCAGCTCATGATGCTCCGGGAAGCACCCGATGCCCATCAGCGAAGTGGCCACCGGAATGCTGCAGGATTCGGCAAAGTTCAGCAGTTCCTCCGCTGCGCCCGCGAGAATGATTCCGCCGCCGGCAATGATGCAGGGACGCTCCGACGCCAGGATCGCCGCACGCATGGCGTCGATTTTTTCCGTCAGGTCTTTTTTCGACGGCGTATTGGCAGGAGCGGTTTCGGGTGCCGGGCGGTATTCGATCCGCCTCATCAGGACATTGCGCGGCATATCGATCCACACCGGGCCGGGCCTGCCTGACGACGCAATGCGAAACGCCTCGACCAGCGTCGGCGCGATCTCCTCGGTGGCGGTAAGCAGATAGCTGTGTTTGACCACCGGACGGCTCATGCCGATGATATCGACCTCCTGAAAGGCATTCGACCCGATCTTGGCGGAATCCACCTGCCCGGTGAGGACGATCAACGGCACGGAATCGGCATAGGCGTCCGCCACCGCCGTCAATAAATTGGTCGCACCGGGTCCGCTGGTGGACATGCAGACGCCAACCTTGCCGGCAGCGCGGGCATAGCCCCCGGCGGCAAAAGCACCGCCCTGTTCGTGACGCGGCAGGACCACCCGGATCGGCGATTCGATCAACGCCTGGTGCATCTCTATCGAAGAAGCGCCGGGGTAAGCGAAAATCAGTTCAATATTCAAAGCCTCAAGCGTTTTGACCGCGATTTCGGCACCGTTAAGCAAGTTGGAACAGCAAGTATCGTTTTTCATAAATCAGCATCTTTCTTTTCATTGAAACCATAATGAGGGGCAACAACCTCTCCCGTGCTTCAACGGCAAAAAGAAAATGATTCCGGAAAAACGAGAGAGACTCTCTCAGGAGCGCGGACGGCATGAATCATCCGTCGCATTGTGGGTCCCGGCCGCATTACTGAGATATCATTGCGACCGGGCAAATAACGGCGACAGTTTCAATAAATGAAAGATTGTAAACGCATTTTTTCATATCGTAAATATAGCATCAAAATCCATAATTGCAATATCAGCTTCCGCATATTTTCCCGTCGTACCATTGCAAGACGGTAACGCCGTGCTATATTTTCTTTGAATTTACCGATGGAGATATCATGAACTTTTTCCACAATTTATTTATCGTTCCCTGGCGGTGGTATACTGCCTCGTGGTGGCAGCCGCTGCTTTCCCTGTGCGTGCTCAGTTTGCTCAGCGTCGGGTGCAGTCTGTTGGCCCTGTTTCTCAACAACGGCGCTATCTTCAACAAAATAGCAGTTATTTCTCTCCCGCTTTTTCTTTTACTCATGCTGTCCGGTTTCATTGCCGGAATTGTACAATTCAGGCGGCGGCGATGGGGACGGGGCATTCTGGTTTGGCTGGAAACCGTGCTGGGGTTCATTGTCATGATTGTCGTGATGGGGCTTCTGACATTTGTCTCAGCATTCAAAGGTGAGGACCACTTCGCCGACAACCTGAAACTGCCGGAAGATATTCCCCTTGTCGAACCGCTCCGGGGTGGATATCAGCCTTCCGCCAACTCATCGAATGATTCGTTTCAAAAGCAACTTCTCGCTTCGCAGGGAAGCGGTCCCGAGCTCGCCCCCGATGCCATCTGCAGGATTCCGGCACTGGAAAAATTGATGAGCACGCCGGACGGACGCGATAAGCTCAAGAATTATCTGGATGCCAACCCGGAATGGAGTGTTCAATATACCGAGGGACGCGGAACTTATGCCACCCGCAATATCCGCCGTGATGACGGCTCGATCGACTCGTCCAATTTCCACTCCAACCCATCGGGCGAGCATGGTCAGTTCTTCTTTTACATTTCGCTGGACGGAAAACCATGGCGCCGTAGAAACAAAACCGATTCCGGCTGCGAGATGACCTCGGACGGCGGGGCATGGACCTGGTTCAAGGCCGGCGATGCCCAAGTAACGATCTTCGACCAAAGCTCTCATCCCGGACGCCAGATGACCGCCAAAATGCTTGAGTTGGCGGAAAACGAATTCACGGAACTGAAGTTGCCACCGGACACAATCACCCGAAGCGAAAAGCCTGAAATCCGCCTCTATGACGGCATGCAGGGCGGAATGTATATCATGGATATCAAGTGCAATCCGGGCGAACCCGGCCTGCTGTCGCTCCGAGCCAATGAAGTCACCACCGGAGCGAAGTTGTCCGAGCATCGGCTTTCCCTTAATACTGCCCGGATTTTCGGTTCGGAGAAGCCGGATGAGCTTTACCACGCACAGATCAGTTTTTCCATTTACGAAGGAAACTGGGGGCAGTATTACGGAGCACATTTTGAGCTGTGGTTCAAACCGGATTCAGGGAAGCCGGACCGGAAAATATTCGAAGAAGATTACAAAATACAGGGCTGGATGCGCTGACCGTCCGGCAAACTTGGAGTCAAATTATGAGCAGTTTTACGGAAACCGAAAATTTCGCACAAATACCGGAGTATAACCCCATCGCCAATCTGGGAATTCCGGGACAGGCTGCGGCGGAGATTTTCGCGTCGCAAGCACAGAAAGCGGTGGATATGAAGCCCCATCTGACGATCATTCTGGCAGGGACCAACGATATGCTGAATTCTTCCAAGCTCTCGTCGTTCGAGAAATACGAAAAGGACCTGCGCAATCTAATCGATACGATACTGGCCGGCGGCAGTAATGTCATGCTGGTCAACCTGCCGCCCTGCTCGGAAGCGCTGCTTCTGACGCGTCACCGCCGGGAAGCATTCGGCGACAATTCGCCGGGCGAACGTGTCAAAAGGGCCAATGAAATCATCGCCCGGCTCGCCGCCGAAAAAAGCTTGCCGATGGTCGATTTCAACCGCATTTTCGACCCGGATTCGCTGGTTGAAGCCTCCTCATTTCTGCGTAATCCAGCCAACAGCCAAGTCGACGACGGCGTCCACCCGACGGCCGCCGGTTATGCGGCGCTGGCGCAATTGATCGCGGACAAAATCGCGGCCGAAAACCTGCTTCATGCCAGGGTCGTCTGCGTGGGCGACAGCATCACATTCGGACTCGGCGTGGAGAAGGGTGAAGACTATCCGTTCCAGCTGGAAAAGTTGCTTTACTGACGGTCAATCAGATACAGCGCGCTGCGGAGCCCGTCGAACTCGCCGCCGTTTTCCCAGACGATCCGGAGCGTGTTGACGCCGGGGCGGCAATACGAAGCAACTTCGCAGGTCAGGTTAAACGCATCGTAAACGAACTCGCGTTTCAGCTTTTCCAGCTCAATTTCGTGTTCATTGATGAACATCCGGCACGGACCGCTCAGCGTATCGCCCTCCAGCACCAGCATCAGCGCCCCGCTCACGGCATCGAGCGTGAAGTCCGCGGCAAATTCCGCCCGCAGCGGATACTCGGACGGCCGCGGTACGGTCTGGTCGAAAATCGGGCGCGGCTGCCTGACCATATGCTTCAATTCGGTACCGGTCAGGTCGCGCAGCAGTGTGAATGCATGCTCCCTGAAATTCCGGTCGCCGAGAGTGATATTCCAGCGGTGGAATTCGGCCACGCAATCGATGCCCGGCGGCGAGAAATCCCACTGCGGCTCCGTTTCAAATGGATACTCACGGAGAGCAAGATTTTCCGGCGGGCAATACGGCGGCGCGGCAACCGGCTCCCGCCGGAATTCGATGACCGCCGCATCGAAGCCCCCGCAAACACAGCTCATCGAAGTCATGGCCGCGTAAGTATCGCGTTCCGCATCATAGACATAAACATGCGGATACTGATCGTTGCGGCGCAGTTTCAGCGTCACCGGCTCGGGAGAGTTGTTGAAAATATAGATCAGGATACCATCGGGCATTTCCTTGACCAGCGTGTATTGTTCGCGCAGATTTTCCGCCTCCAGGGCCGTGAGCCCGGCGCACTGCGGCAGTGATTCGCGGTTCAGGATTCCGCACGCTTTCAATTCATCGACACGGGCCAATACCGCCGGGTCCAGGAATCCATCGGTTTCGGTCAAGTGAATCACGGTGTCGTATTTCTGACAGCCGCAGACCAGTTTGCCGCCGTCGATCACCCCCTGTTTGAGCGAAGTTTCATCGACAATGTCGAACTGTACCTGACTCCGCAACAATTTCTGGACGGTTTTAAACAGTGTCTCGCGGATGACCTCGGCGGCGGCACGTTCCGCCGGGCACAGGCTGCGCATGGCGCTCAGCGGCAGGAGCACCCCGACATGGTTCAGCGAACGCGCCTCACCGAGCTTGCTTCCGACCCGCCGCGCATATTGCGCGAAGCCCTGGAAGCGATCGAAATCCTGCGACTGAAAGAAGAACGATTTCCCTGCGTCGTATTTGCGGTAGCCATCCACCGAATAGAAAAAACCGTGCGGCACCAGAAAATTCACGCCGAGCGAAAACAGCCAGTTGGTGACCTTTTTCATGCCGCCGGTATCGAAATTGAACGGGTTGCAGCCGAAGCATTCGCTGAGGACCTTTTTCCGGCCCTGCCGCAGCGCCGCGGACGACACCAGCTTGCCGCCGAGGTTCAGCGAGAAAAAATCACCGTTGGGAATATGGCTGGTGATATGATCGAAGCCGGGCACGGCGAAATACTTCTGCAGATCGCAGGTATCGACCATGGCCAACGGGTCCTCCTCGCTGATCAGGTGTCCGCACAGAGCAAGCGAGTGTTTGCGGCACCAGGATTCCACGGTTTGGAAGAAATTGTGTTCAAAAAGATGATGAACCGTCGACCAGTAATCCCGCCGCACCTTTCGCGCCTGCGTGGCGCTCGAACGGAACAGCCCATGGTAGTTACCGCCCAACGCATAACCGTGCAGTTTCGCGAAAGTTTCCTCGAAACGGCCGGTCCACGGCATGTCGCCGCCGGGGCTGGTTTCGTCGGTGAAAATGCCGGGAATCACCTTGCCGAATTCATCGCCGCAATATTCGCGGTATTTCTCATGGGTGGATTCCAGAAAAAGCTTCACGCAATCGGGGTTCAAATTGTCCGGCAACAGGCCGTACTTTTCATCGGTCAGAACGGTCTCGGCGGTAGTGATGCAGACGCGATACCCGGGGCCGGGCAGCTGCAGGTCGATATGCAGCCGGGGATTAAACGTTTCGGCCCGGTAATGATCGTAAGTGATTTTGTCGCAAAGCTGTATGTAATAGGCATTGTGCCACGGCGACATGAAGTAGTCGGGGCGGATGATGCCGACGTGCCCGGAGACATCCGTGCACTCGATCACCGTACCATCCGCATCATAGCGCAGCATGACGGCCTCCAGGAGCTTGCCGGTACCGGCATCCCCGGAAATCCGGTTATCCCCGCCGGGCAGGAATTCGTAAAATTTCAACGATCGCGCCGCGTACTCCGGATGCTCAAAAAAGACCTTGCCGCCCGCGGCCCCGGAGGGAAACGGGTCCTCATCATACAGCCAGGCCCTGAGCTCCTGCTTCCCGGCCTCGTCCACGATGACCCGGACCATGTCGAACCATTCCTTCGAACCATACGGCGTGCGGAGTCCCGCCCGGGCGTGCATGAAGAAGCCGCCGACGCCGCATTGCTTCATCAGCCTGATCTGGCGGCGCAGCTCCGGCTCCTCCAACTTGTGATTGAGGAACCAGAATGGCGCCGGCCGGTAATCGTTGTCTGTAAAATGTTTCATCATTCCATTAAATTACTGTAACTTGTTACATTAAATATATCCACTCCCCGGGCATTGTCAATAGGTGAAGCGGAAAATCGGTGAAAATATTTTCAAAAATCTAAGATTTTTAATAGGACAGATAGGACCAATAGGACGAATAGGAAACTATATCTTGAGCTCACAAATCATCTCCTATATGTCCTACTGGTCCTATCCGTCCTATTTTTCTTATCTTCCAAACCCGGGACTTGTATTTTTCATTGAAAATCGCCATGTGGTACTTGACAAAGCCGTAATCTGCCTGTATAATTTATAACAAAATGCAACAAGTTACAGCAATCAGGCATATACTATGATCAACATGGACGATGTCGCCGTAAAGGCAAAAGTATCGAAAGCCACGGTATCGCGGGTATTGAACGGCAAGAAGCTGGTTTCTCCGAATGCCCGCGAAAAGGTGCTGGCCGCCTGCCGCGAACTCGATTACAAATTGAACCACAACATTCAGGACCTGATCCTGAAAAGCCGCAACGGCGCCACCCGCAATATCGCCTTTGTCATCGTGGACAAGGAGTTTGCCGACCCTGCTTATGCGCACCTCGTCGACGGCATTTCCGAGGCGGTCAACGCAGCGCACTACCACCTGCTGCTGGTCAAGCTCACCGGCAATGAAAACAATGTTTTCGACCTGCCCCCGATCCTGCGCGACGAACGCGTGGACGGCATCCTGCTGACCGGTGAGCTCGTGCGTAATACCGTGGAACTGGTGAAAAAGCTCGATTCCAAATGCGTGGTCATGGGTAATTACAGCGAACGGCTGCTGAGCGGGCTCGGCAGTGTCCAGAACAAGGTGGAAAACCAGATTTACAGCCTGATCGACGATCTGGCGAAAGCCGGGAAAAAGCGGATCGCGTTCGTCGAAGAATGCCCTGACAACTTCGTTTCGGCGAAACTTTTTGCCGCTTACCGCGAAGGGCTGGCCGAGCACGGACTGAAGTACGACCGCAACATCTGTTACTTCGGCAACGGCCCCTTCAGCGGCATGTTCGATGCACTGCTCCCGCTCATGCGCGAGGATACGCTGCCGTTTGACAGCATGATCTGCCCGGATATCCGTATCGCGCGTGAAGTCAGCCATTTGCTGTTCGGTCATTTCGGGCTGAAGCAGCCGGTCAGCGTCATGCTCGGCACCTTCCGCCAGTTCGGATATTTCAAGCTGCCGGTGCCGACGGTTTTCGCCGATGCGAACATCCGCAATTACTGTACCAGCGCTTTGGAGCATTTGATTAACCAGATTGAGAAACAGGAAGCTCCGCGGACCATTTTGATCGACTGATTTTTATAAACTCTTAATGAGATAAGGAAAAAAGTTATGAGAAGACGGAAATTTACACTTATCGAGCTGCTGGTGGTGATCGCGATCATTGCCATTCTCGCGGCCATGTTGCTGCCGGCCCTGAACAAAGCCAGGGAGTCGGCGCGCAAAACCCATTGCATAAACACTCTGAAGCAGACTGGAGCATTTTCCCAGATGTACCGCAACGACAACGACGATTTCGTCGCCCCGCACAGAGGTCG
This sequence comes from Victivallis vadensis, assembly GCA_040394635.1. GTDB lineage: Bacteria > Verrucomicrobiota > Lentisphaeria > Victivallales > Victivallaceae > UBA5239. Next base: position 21,045 of record JBEBRW010000034.1, read on the forward strand.
GTTCACCTATGAACTGGGTGTCATCTACAATAACGCCCGCGTCGATACCGCCGCCACGCCGCGGTTATTCAATAAATTCTGGTTTTGCCCAAGCAACAATCTGGCGAATAATCAACTTCTGGTAACGAATGGCGCCATCGACAACAACCGGGCCAGCTATGTAATCAATGAATACATGTACAGAGCATACAACATCGGTACCCCGGGAGGTCACGGCATCAAAGCCAGGGATGTCCTCAAACCGGAGCATAAAGTTTTTGTTGTCGATGCCGATAATTCAACGAAAGCGGCCTGGTCGGTCAACAGTCTGCTCCTCGGCGCTACGGACTGGGGACGGTATTCGTTCGCCAGGCACGGCAACGGGGGAAACTTCCTCTTCTTCGGCGGCCATGTGAATTTCCAATATCAATCCGATCCCATTTTCGATCCGGGTAATCTTGCAACGATGGATACCAAGCGAATCTGGTACTCCTGGGAAAAATGGTAATAAACAATGAAACATTTATTGAGCATACTGATTTGTGGAACGGTACTGCTGGCCGGGGCCGCGGAGTCCGGGTTTGTGCTGGTGGAAAACGGCAAGGCGCAGACGGCGATCGTCCTGCCCGCCCGTGCCAAAAAAGTTGAAAAATACGCGGCCGAAGAGCTGCAGAAACATATCGCGCTGATCACCGGATGCGAACTGAGCATCATGCGCGAAAACAAGCTGGAAGGGAACTTCCGGAACCTGATTTACCTGGGCGATACCGGGGCGACCCGCAAGTTGGGCATCGACGTCACTGCACAGCCGAACAACAGCACGTTTCAGAAGATCACCGATCATGCGATATACCTTTTCGGACTGGATGGCGGCGGCGCACCTCCGATGGAAGACAATACCCCGATGGGGACGCTGTTCGCGGTTTACGACTTCCTGAACCAGCAGTTCGACGTCCGCTGGCTGTGGCCCGGCGACGCCGGCATTTACACGCCGAAAAGCGCCACCGTCTACAGCGGTGCGCCGCGCGAGATCATCAAAACCCAGAAGCTGCTCCATACCCGGCTGCGGGACAACAGCGGGCTCGGCAATTACAAAAAAGTACTGTCGGAGGAAGATTACCGGCGCGCACTTTTCGAGCGGCAGCAGTGGATGCGGCGTCACCAGTTTGCGCGCGGCACATCGTTTGAATACGGGCACGGTTTCGAGAAATACTGGGCGCGTTTCAACGAGAGCCACCCGGAGTTTTTCGCCATGCGCTCCAACGGCGAGCGGACCCCCTTTGACATGAAGCGCGTGGACCTGGTCCAGATGTGCGTTTCCAACGAAGGTTTCCGCAAGCAGGTGATCGAGGACTGGATGACCGGCAAACAGTCCTACAAAGGGCCGTTCATCAACAGCGCGGAAAACGACAAGGTCGTGGGCGATGAATGGTGTTTCTGCGAGAACTGCCGTGCCTGGGACCCGCCGGCCCTGCGCATGACGGCCGAGCAATATCTCAAGATCAAGGCCACCGATCCGGTGCCGAATATCCTGTCGGACCGTTATTCCCGCTTCATGCTGGAGCTGCAGCAGGAGGCCGCCAAGCACAAGGAAAATCCGATCGTGCTGGGCTACGCGTACTCCGGTTACAGCAAGCCGCCAGTCGAGGCAAAACTGAACGAAAATATCATCGTCGCCATTGTGCCCCGCGAGTATTATCCGCTGGAAGCCGAAGCCCGCCGCATCATGCTCAACCAGTGGGACGGCTGGCGCAAAACCGGCGCGCGCCTTTACCTGCGGCCGAATTACCTGCTGGCCGGTTATACGTTCCCGTTCATTTTTGCGCGCCAGTTCGGCGAGGATTATAAATACTGCTACGAAAACGGCATGGTCGGTACCGACTTCGACAGCCTGACCGGCCAGTTCGGCGTGCAGGGCCCGAACCTCTACATGGTGGCACGCCTCACCGACAAGCCGGAAATGAGCGTGGACGAGGTGCTGGCGGAGTATTGCGATTCGTTCGGCGCGGCCTCGCCGCACGTCCGCGAATACTTCGAAATGTGGGAAGCGCTCACCGCCAAATGCGACCAGGCGTTCGGACGCAAAAACAACAAAGGCGGCTGGAACAAAATGGGGTTTCACGGCCACCAGATTTACAGTATGGCCGACGTGGCAAAGGCCGAACAAATCATGGACAAAGCGCGGGAAGCCGTCAAGGACAGTCCCGCAGACGCCGCCCGCGTGGAATTCCTGCTGAAGGGTCTGAAACACACCCGGATGACGCTCGAAACCATGCTGGCATATCACGAATGGCACGCGAACTACAACCAGGCGAACAAGGACGCGTTTGAAAATTCGTTCAAGGCACTGGAAGAATACCGCCAAAGCATCAGACACGATCATGTCGTCAACCTGGTGTTATTGGAAAAACTCGAAACATGGATGAGCTGGAGGAGATAACACATGAAAAAATTTGCAGCATTGATTGTACTGGCCGCGCTGGCGGTGAACGCGGAAAACCTGGTACCGAACGGCTCCTTCGAGGAAGGCGTCAAGGACTGGCGTTATTTCTCGATGAAGGGCGAGGTGGAACTGCTGGACCGCAGCACTCAAGTGCGCGAGGGCGATGAGGCCGTCACCATGCAGATCAACTCCGCCGATACGGAAAAGCTGATTTCCGGCAAATATGGCGCGTGGGGACGCCTCCACAAAGAGATCCCGGTAACGGCCGGCAAAACCTATCGCTTCAGCGCCTATGCCTATCCCGATAAAGGTTTTGACGGGCAGATGTCGGTACTGGTGACCGCCGGGAGCGGGAGCGGAACCAAACAGTCTTTCGGGCAGGGGCAGGCTTACGGCAAATGGCAGGAAATCAGCGGTGAATTTGTGCCCACCGTCGATAAATGCATGATTTTCCTGAACGTGATGGGCGGCAAGGGCGAAGTCAGCTTCGACGACGTGGAACTGGTCGAAGTCGTCCCGGATACCGCGCTCCTGAAGAACGGCAATTTCCAGCGCGGTACGGCCAGCTGGGGCTTTTCCGTGCCCGACGGCAAGGTCGACGGCAAAGTGACCGCCGGGAAAGCTTTCGCCATGAAAATCCTCGAGGCCCCCGAAGCAAAACCCGCCTGGGCGCGGATTTACCAGACCGTGGAACTGCCCGCCGCCAAAAAATATGATTTCTCGGTCAGGGCCATGACCAGCGAAGACTTCACCGGCAACCTCGCGATCTGGATCAAGGACGCGAAAACCGGCGCCAATCTGCGGGTTTTCAACGCCGGCCCCACCAAGGGCGAATGGAAGGAATTCAAGGGCGATTTCACCACCTCCGCCACCGGCAAGGTCGTCGTCTACCTGAACATGACCGGCAAGAGCGGCACCGCCTCTTACAGCGAAGCCACCATCGCAGAAAAAGAATAAAAAGGGTCCTATGAGAAAAACATGGTATTTCATCGTCCTCGCCGCCGGCATGTTGTGTACGGCAGCCGCCGCCGAAAAACTGCTGCTGGTCAAGGATAACCGGCCGAACAGCGCCATCGTCGTGCCCGACCGTCACCTGCCGGTAATCGGATATGCCGCCGCGGAGCTGCAGTATCACATCAAACGCGCCAGCGGAGCGGAACTGCCGATCGTCAAGGAAAGCCTGGCGGGTGAACAGAAGCTGCCGCACCTGATTTACCTCGGCGAGTGCAAGGCCACGGTAGCCAAAGAATTGAATCCGCGGACGATGATACCGAACAGTTTCATCATCAAAACCATAGGTTCCAATCTGCACATTGTCGGGTTCGACGGTTCGGGTCCGGTGCTGGGCGCTTACAACAATACCCGGCTCGGTACGCTATTCGGCGTTTATGAATTTCTGGAAAAACAGCTGCAGGTCAAATGGCTGTGGCCCGGCGAACTCGGTGAAGTCATTCCGGCCGTCGACAACATCAGCGTCGGCGACTGGAACCAGACCACCGAGCCGCGTTACCGCCACAACCGCTGGCGGACCCAGGACATGGCCGAGGGCTGGTCGTCCGACGAAGCCCGCAAGCGCTATATGACCGAACAGGACGTCTGGCTGCGGCGGCAGCGCTTCGTGGTCGACGTGCCGATGAACATTCACCACGCCTTCACCCAGTCCTGGAAACGCTTCGGCGAGAGCCATCCGGAATACTTCAACCTGCTGCCGGACGGCACCCGGCGGCCGCAGCCCCCCGCCAGCGGCGACTACGTCTCCATGGACGTCTCCAACCCCGCGCTCTGGCAGCAGATCATCGAAGACTGGAAGGCCAAGCGCTGGCCGCAGCATCAGCCCTACATCGACGCCAGCGAAAACGACGTGGTCGGCAAGTGCGTTTGCCCCGAGTGCCTGAAGTGGGACGCCTCCGACATTCCCGCCGAAAAACGCCTGGCCGAGGCCACTGCCGCCTACAAAAAGGGCGACCCGGATTGGACGATTCCCCTCGGTTCGCTCTCCGACCGCTACGCCAGATTCTATCTCGCCGTGCAAAAAGAAGCCGAAAAAGTCAAGCCGAATGCGGTGGTCATGGGCTTCGCCTACGCCAATTACTACAAGCCCCCGGAAAAGACGAAACTGAATGAGCGCATCATCATCGGCATCGTCCCGGCCATGATGTTCCCGTGGAGCGACGAAAAGCGGGCGGAAACGCATCGCCAATGGCAGGGCTGGAGCGCCACCGGCGCCAAGCTGCTGCTGCGCCCGAACTACACGCTCGCCGGGCATTGTTACCCGATTTTTTATGCGGACAAACTGGGCGAGGACCTGGCGTACTGCGCCAAAAACGGCCTGATCGGCACCGATTTCGACTCCCTGACCGGTCAATGGGGCACGCAGGGGTTGAACCTGTACGTATTGCCTCGGATTTTGAACAATCCCGACCTCCCGGTCGATCAGGTATTCAACGAATATTACAGCGCCTTCGGCCCGGCGAAAAATCAGGTCAAGGCATATTTCGAGTATTGGAAAAAAATCTCGGACGGCGTGACCGACGAATTCTGGAAACAGATCAAGGGCACCTGGGATTTCTACGCCATCGCCCACCACATTTTCACCCCCGAAGTCATGAAGAACGGCTTCGAGTTGCTGGCACAGGCGAAACAAGCCGCCGCTGCCGACAAAACCGCATCCGCCCGGGTGGCCTTCCTGGAAAAAGGGCTGAAAAATGCCGCGCTCTCGCTGCAGGTCCAACAGGCGCTGACGCAGTACCGTCAGGACGGCAATTTCACCCCTTACAAACAGGCCCTGAACGCACTTGACGAATACCGCAAAGAGTGCGAGCCGGACAACATCGCCAACATGGGTCCCCTGCGCTACCGCGAGCGCACCCGCTGGCCCCAGGCAAACAGTAGCCGGGAATGGGGCAAACTGCTCGATATCCGCTGGAAATTCAGTTTCGACGCCGATAAAAAAGGCGAGGAATCCGCGTGGTATGCGGACAATTTCAACGACACCGCCTGGCCGGAAATCGCCGTCACCGACTTCTGGACCGAGAGCGCCGCCGGCAAAGAATGGCACAACCGGAACGGCAAAGATTATCAGGGGCTCGGCTGGTACCGTACCGCGTTCAAGCTCGAAAAACCGCCTGTTCCGCGCCGCTATTTCCTCGTCTTCGGCGCGGTGCACGGCACCTGCCGGATCTGGATAAACGGTCAGGAAGCCTACACCCGCCCGTACGGCGGTGCCACCGATCAATTCCTGCGCGGCCCCTTCCAGGTGGAAATCACCTCATTGGTCCGTTTTGACCGCCCGAACACCGTCGCGGTCCGCACGGAATACGTCGACGGCGCAGGCGGCATGTGGAAGCCGGTGTGGCTCTACGACGCAGAAACCACCGCTGAAACCGGCAAAATTCAATCCATCGAGCTCGACTCCGCCAACAAAGCGCTGACCGAATTCACTCAGGATATCCCAGTGGAAAAAGGAAAAACCTACAAGCTCAGGCTGTGGGTCAAAACCTCCTACAAATTCAACGGCCGCGCCGAGATCGCCATCGGCGGAAAGTCCGCCACGGTTTCCTCCACCGACGACGTCTGGGCCCAGGTGATAATCGATGGCATCACCGCCTCCGAAAATCAGTTGAAGCTCACGCTGAATCTGGCGGACGGCATCGGCAGCGTCTCATTCAACAACGTCGAACTGGTGTCAGACTAAGAATTTCAACCATGGAAAAAATGAGCGAAGCCGGCTAATTACCGGCTTTCTTTTTCACAGGAACCCAGATATAGGATTCATAGCTCCGGCTTTGCAGGTCACCGGGGGTATATTGCTCAATGTCAAAACCGTAAATTCTCTCATACCCAAAGCCTTGAAGCAATCCGGATTCGACGCGCCCCCACATATTCTGAATCGCATGCGGCATGGCCCCGACGCATTTGAATACCGCCCAGGTATGAGCGGGAATGGTCAATACTTCGAAGCCGTCCGACACCGGACTTTTGCCATCATAAGGACTGGCGATGGAGTAGGAAAAACTCTTGCCGTCCGCCGACGGTTGATGGCAGATTCCAAACATACCGCAAATAATTTTCTGATAACCGTTTTCGCGAAACCAGGTCCAGAATTCAGGAATAGCCGCCGTACAATTCTCGGCGCTGAACTGCCGGGTCATGGCCAGTACCTGAAATGCTTCCCTGTTTTCGATAACCGGAGCATTTCCGCCGCCATAGCGTTTCCGCATTTGATAAGAGGCCTCTTCAGGGGATTTCGGATTCTCGATCCGGTAGATTTCAAACCCGCATTTATTGACATAGAAGTGATGGTTCATCCGGGCCAATCCTGGCGTCTCGACGCGCCACTCCCGCGAAGCCGGATAGCGCCGCTCCAGTTCCTGCCAAATCTCCAGACCAAGCCCGGAATGCTGGAAATCGGGATCAAGAAAAATACAGCCCAATATGTTGACCCCGGGATACGCATTGAGCCAGATGATCGCCGCACCGCCAGGGCGCCCGTCCACGTTCAGCCGAAACGCCGTGGCATGGGGATGAAGCGCCCATTGCCGCAAAAACGAACCGTCATCGTACCCGGGCGGCCCGCCGTCGCAACCGCGATGGAACTGCGAATCGGCGTCAAAAGCGCGTTTCATGACGGGCGTCAATAATTCGACGTCACCGGCTGTGAATGGAATCATTTCGTACTGGTGTCGGGCGGCCATTGTAACTCCTCGGTTGTTTGTTCAGTTTTCAATGTAAATATAGCCCGTTTAAACAGAAAACAAATAACCGTTTTGAATTTTATTGGAATTCAGGTGGAGCGGTAGGCGCTGGGGGTCCGGTTGTACTTCTTGCGGAACTGGCGGGTCATGAATCCCGCGCTGGCAAAACCGCATTTCTCGGCGATCTCGCTGATCTGCAGATACGGCCGCGACAGGAGCGCGCAGGCATGCTCCAGCCGGATGTCGTTGATATACCGGATCACCTGCGTATCCATGTGTTCCTGAAACAGGCGATTAAGGCTCCTGATGCTGATCCCGGCATATTTGGCGACCTCGCCGCAGGAGAGTGTATTGCTGGAAAAATTCGCGCTGATATACTCCAGCGCCTTGTTCAGCGATTCCGGCAGTGAGCTGTTCTGCCGCTGGGAGTAAACCTCCTGCAGAAGTTCGAAAAACATACCCGACAAATGTGCTTCAGGATAGTTTGAATTCTGCATGGTCCGGTAAATCGAATCCATGATTTTGTCGACCGTGCCGACATTGCTCAACTGAATGACGGTCCCGTCCGTCAGTCCCAGGCAGCTCATGATCATATCATGGATTTTGCTGCGGTAAACCAGGCAGCATTTGCGCTCCAGCGACACCTCGCCGACCACCCGGATCGTCGAGTCCTCCCGCAGCCCGTGCGAAATGGTGAATGAGCCGGGCTCCACCGTAATTTTCCGGCCGTCCCGGATGCGCTGGAAGCTGCCGTGGAGATTCAGGCTGTACAGCACATAGGGGGTGCGTTTCCCTGTGCTTTCGTACCCTTTTTTCATGATGGACTTGAAATAGGCGTGAAACTGTATCAGCTCCGTGCTACCGTCGAAGGGGCGCGGATTGAACAGGAACTCTTCGTAATAGGATTTGCCCGTGTAAATCATGTCTATTTTCCCGGTTTGGCTGCTTTCTGCATATCTTTGGCTGAAAAATACCATTGCACCATATTGCCAAAATCGTCTTTATGCAATATAATTTATAAAAAAGGAATTTACCAATGCTGGAAATTACAAATATTCGCAATGGTGCGGTGCTGAACCGAAACCATGGCCGGGAAACCGATCAATTTCTCGAAATCGAGCTGCAGGGCCTGGCCGACCCGCAGGCACTGGTACAAATCAACGGCGTACCCGCCTCCGGCCGCGACGACCGCCGCTTCTCCGGCAGCATCCGTTTGACCGAAAAGTTCAACCGCATCGAAGTCTCCGCCGACAGCCAGTTCGGCGAAACCCGCCAGATTCTCACCGTCGTCTGGGACAAAAAATCCTTCAAACGCTACAACTACTACATCGATGACTGCATCTTTGTCTACACCGATATCGCCAAATCCCGCCCGAAATCGCTGTTCGACCATTTCTTCCTGAAGCGCCTGCGCGAGATCCACCTGCGCTACGGCACCAAATTCACGCTGAACAGCTTTTACCGCAACGATCATTTCGGCTTCGAAATAAAAGATTTTCCGGCGGATTACAAGCAGGAGTGGCAGACGAACGCCGACTGGCTCCGCCTGTCGTTTCACGCCTACTCCGAATTTCCCGACCGTCCCTATCAGAACAGCCGGGCGGGCCACCTGCTCGCCGATTTCGATTTACTGAAAAGTGAAATCCAGCGTTTTGCCGGGGACGGCGTCTTCATCCCGCCGGTGGTGATCCACTGGGCCATGGCCAACCCGAAGGAGTTTGAAGGGCTGAAAGAACGCGGCGTGCACTACCTGAATGGAAATTTCTCGGAAGGCGGCGGATTCCGCGTTTGCGACATCGGTTATTTCTATGAAAAAGATATCGCCATGCACCTGGAAAAGCACAAAGTTTTTTACGACAAATTCACCGGCATGCTGCTGGGCATCGGCGCCGGGGTCTGCGCCAACCAATACCCGATGGACGTGCTCAAAAAACGCCTCGCCGACGCCATCAATTCACCGTATTACAATGAAACGCTCGGCATGGCCACCCACGAACAATATTCCTACGAGTACTACAAAGATTACCAGGCGGATCATCTCGACCGCATCGAATACTGCTGCCGGACCGCCACGGACGCGGGCTACCGCCCGGTCTTCTACGCCGAAGGAATCCTCGGCAACACCGCGTGGGAAAATTCCGTCAGCCCGAAACAGAACAAACGTTTAAAAAACAGGCCGGAAGTATATGCATAAACAAACCAAAGGAATTTTGATTATGAGAAAGCAGGTTCATTTTACGCTCATCGAGCTCCTCGTCGTGATCGCGATCATTGCCATTCTCGCCGCCATGCTGTTGCCGGCATTGAACAGCGCCCGTGAGCGCTCCCGGTCGATCTCGTGTACCAATAATCTGAAATCACTCGGCACGGCTCTTGCGTTGTATGCCGACGATTCCGATGGCTATTATCCGACAATCGGCAGATACCTCAGGGAAATTCCCTGGACATACAGCCTGGGGTTGTATATGGGCAAGAATTATGCCGCCGCCAGCAATTCACAGGCGGATATTCTGGGGGCAATCTTCAAAAATGACGGCCTCAGCAAATCAATGGGATGCCCGAGCGCGCCGCAGGCGATCAAAGCACCCCCCGCGGCCAGCGGCGCTTGTTCAACCGGTCTTGCATACGGCATGTCGCCCATTGTGGGCAGCCAATATTCGGATGATATCGGCTCGAACCCATCGACTCCCAGACCATACCGCTACGTCAAGAATTCCACCTTGAGAAATACATCCAGCCTGATCGCATTTGGAGATCAGGCTCAATACACAGGTGTGTTGTATTACGGCTGGACGAATACGGAATTGTCGGCGACGGGGCTTTTATCCTATCCGGGATTTTACTATGCAGTCTACTTTGCCCCCGATAATGCCAAGTGGACCGTCACCAGCGAGGACTACATACAGGCAGACACCGGCGGAACGTATGATTTCAACTATGCGATGCAGGTCAAAGATAATAGCACCGCGTCTTCGAGCTATCATCAATACATGCCGGTCAACCGCCACAACAGCAGTGCGAATTATACGATGGTTGATGGGCATGTGGAAAAAATCCGCGCCGGCGGCCTTCGCAATTACCATGTTTCACCCAATATCAAATAACGGGAGCAATTTCATGAAAAAATTCAAAAAACTTATTTACACATTTCTGTGCGCCGCCACCGGAATCACCGCCTCAGCGGTTGAACCTTACGCATTTCCGGTGCCGGAGCGCCAGCCCGGGCAGAAAAGCGTGCAGGACCTGCGGGTGGCCCCAATCAAAAACGTCCGCATCGCCTTCATCGGCGTCGGCGTCCGCGGCGGCAGCGCGCTGAAGCGTTTCGCCGCGTTCCCGGACAACGCCACGGTCAAGGTCGCCTGCGATCTTTACCAGAACAAACTCGATGCGATCAAGGAATATCTGGCGGAGCAGAAATATCCGCACACCGTGGAGTATTTCACCGGCGCGGACGACTGGAAAAAGATCTGCGAACGCGACGACATCGACCTTGTTTACGTGGCCACTCCGCCCGATCTGCACGTCCCCGTTTCCGTCCATGCCATGCGCAACGGCAAGCACGTGGCACTCGAGGTCCCCGCCGCCAGAACCGTGGCCGACTGCTGGAAACTCGTCGATACCGCCGAGCAGACCCAGCGCCACTGCATGATGCTCGAAAACTGCAACTACGGCGATTACGAACTGGCCGTCATGAACATGGTCACCCAGGGGCTTTTCGGCGAAACGATCCATGCCGAGGCCGGTTATCTCCACAATATGGAGGCCTATCGCCTCAATTTCAAGGACAAGGACAACTGGCGGCGTCTCCGCAAGCCCAGCCCGACTCCGATTCTCGGCGGCAACAGCTATCCGACTCACGGCCTCGGCCCGATCGCGCACTGGATGGACATTAACCGCGGCGACCGCATGACCACGCTCTACTCCGTCTCCGGCGGTGATTTCACCCTGAAAAATGCGGCCAAAGAAGCGCTTGGCGAAGATACCGAATACGCCAAGGGACATTACGACCCGGATATGAATATGACGATTATCCGCACCGCCTTGAACAAGACGATGCTGCTCTTCTACTCCGTCAACCTCCGCCGCCCCTACAGCCGCGCCTATCTGCTCAACGGCACCAAGGGCTTCACCGAAGGCTACCCCCAGCGCTTCGCCTTCGCGCCGGATTTCGAAAATGACATGAGCAAAGAAAAAGTCGATGCGCTGATCGCCAAATACCGCCATCCGGTTTACGCCTATTTTGAGAAAGAGGCCCGCGCGTTCGGCGGCCACGGCGGCATGGATACGGTGATGGACCTGCGGCTGCTCTACTGCCTGAACAACGGACTGCCGCTGGACATCAGCGTTTACGACGCCGCGAGCTGGAGCGCCATCAGCGAAGTCTCCCTCCAATCGGTCAAGCTCAACGGCGCACCGGTTGAGGTTCCCGATTTCACCCGTGGCGACTGGGCCAAAGCCGAGCCGGTCACGTATCAGATGCTGAAGCCGGGCCCCGGCGTCATCGAGCTGAAAGCCAAGGGACTCGACCGCGCCCCGGAGTCGTTCATCGCTCCGGTCGGCGACCAATCCATCAAGCTGACCGATCCCGCAGGGGATAATGTCGCGGGCGCACCGGTGGATTTCGTCGGCGGCACCCTCCGGATCAAGGACGGCAACCTGGACCTCTGCTATACCGCCTCTGCGCCGATTGACCGCGCCAAACTCAGCCATCACGTCAAGGCCTTCATCTCCGTCGGCACCGAGGGCGGTTATGCCGGCACCGAGAATGGCGGTCATGACCAGAATGGAGCCAACTACCTGGTCGAAAACGGCTCGCTCTTCCGCTTCGCGGGCTCCAAGCCTTCCGAATGGAAATGGGAAAAAATCGCCCCGATCAAGGTACGGACCCAGGAGCAATATTGCGAAATGAGCGTGCCGCTCAATGTAATCTCTCCCGAACCGGACCGCATTTCCGTCCGCTTCCGCTGCCAGAAGGATTACATGCCCGACGCCAACCTCGCCGCGCCGGTCCTGACCCCCGGCAACCACGCGAGAAATCCAAAGACGAAACTGGAAACCTCGCCGACCCGCGAAAAATATTCCCCCAAGGCCCTGAACGACGGTCAGATATCGCCCCACATTTTCTGGGCGGACGCCGCCTGGGCCTCGCAGGAAAATGAAGATGATAAATTCATCACCTTCACCTTCCCGAAACCGGAACAGCTCACCCGCGCCATCATTTACTGGGAGAAGCCGTCTGCCGAACTGCTCATCCAGTACCCGGACGGCGGCAACTGGAAAACCGTGGCCGAGCTCAAACCGGAGACGAACAACCGCGTTTCGGCTATCAAATTCGGCGCGGAACTGCCGAAAACCGACCGCGTCCGTTTCCTCCAGAAACCCGGCAAGGGACACTCCGAACGCCCCAACCTCCTCTGGATACGCGAAATCGAAATCTATTAACCATTAGGCAACTACGGAAAATTCTTTTTTCTGTCCACAAAATAGCACAAAATAACACAAAATAAAAATTCTCCCTTTTGTGTATTTTTGTGCTTTTTGTGGTTAAAAATTTCCCGTGGTTTCCGTATTTTTCAATTGACCGCTTTGCTCCGGAATGCCTGAATGGGTTTGAAGCCGCTCACCCGGAACGCTTCCTCCGTCACGCGAACCACCTCCGCCGCCTGGTCGAACGTCACCGGACAGGGAACGCCGTTGACAACGTCGTCGTAGATGGTGCTCCAGATCGACACCCCATTGGCCGGGGGCTCGTACTGCGATTCGACAAAATAGAGCTTTTCATCGAAATTCCCGTACTGGAATGGCGGATTCTCCGGGTGCGGCTTCAGCGCCTTGAGTTCGACGCAGGGGTCGATGTAACGGGCGCGGATTTTTTCGTTTTCATACACGATGCTGCCGCGGCTGCCGATGATCTCCATTTCGCGTCCCGGCAACGCGCTGCAGCCGGCAACTTCGACGTCGGCCACGCGGCCGTTTTCTCCGGTCATCACGATTTTAAAGAGGTCGTCAGCATCGCCAATGCTGATGACATGACGCACGTCCGCCCAGATGCTCCGTACCGGGGAATCCAGCAACTGCAGCGCCTGGTCGATCAGGTGCGGTCCCCAGTTGCTGAGCAGCCCGCCATAGAATTCGGGCATGGTCATCCAGTCGTTCCGGCGGCTGTAGCCGACACTGCGGTAAAGCTTGATGTATTGCACTTCGCCGACCAAGCCGGAACGGATCAGCTCCTGAACTTTCATGAAAGGCGCCTCAAACCGGCGGTTATGGCGGAAAAAGAGTTTGCCCGGATGTTTTTTCAACGCTTCCCGCAGGAGATTCATTTCCGAGGTGCTGGTGGCGACCGGTTTTTCGACGACCGCGATTTTGCCCGCTTCCATGATCTGGAGGGCCATCGGCACATGATCCGGGTGACGGGTGCCGATCGTGATCATTTCCACTTCCGGGTCCTTGAGCATCTCTTCCAGCGAATTGTATTTGCGGGCATTTTTCACGCTTTCCGGCAAATTTTCCAGGCGGCCCGGCGTATTGTCGGCCAAAGCGACATACTGGAAATGATCCGGCTTCGCGCTGAGTTCGGGAATATGGCCATAGAGGCCGATACGTCCCAGCCCAACAGTTCCGACTTTAATGATACGCATTGTTTTTCTCCATCATTTTTTCGCATGAAGCGATGCTGTTTTGATGTCCGCCAGCGGATTCGGCGTGGTGATCGGCTCGACACCCTCCGGCATCGGCGTCACCCGGGACGGCAGAATCACGGACGGCGCCGCCCAGCGAATGGCATTGCCGATAATCTTCTGAATATTGGCGTCGTGGTAAATCGGATACGTTTCGTGCCCGGGGGCAAAATAGAAAATCCTGCCGTTGTCACGCTGAAACGTAACACCGCTGCGAAAAACGTTGCCGCCCTCGTACCACGACATATAAATGATCTTGCCGTCGTCCGGGATGTCGAAGGGTTCCCCGTACATCTCGGTATGCGGCAACGCGAAGGTTTCCGGCACGCCGTCGGCAATCGGATGCCCCGGCGCCACCACCCACAAACGCTCTTTTTCCCCGACCTCGCGCCAGCGCAACCGGCAGCTCGTTCCCATCATCCGCCGGAAAATCTTGGAACAATGCCCGGAATGCAACACAATCAGCCCCATTCCGGCCTGAATGCGCAACTGGATGCGGTCGACCAGTTTATCGTCCACGCGGTCATGTGCGCAGTGCCCCCACCAGACCAGTACTTCCGTCGAATTCAACACCGATTCCGGCAGTCCCTGTTCGGGCTCGTCCAGCGTCGCGGTGCGGATCACCAGGTCGTCCGCCGCCAGCGCCTGTTTCAGATACGCATGGATGCCGTCCGGATAACTCCGCCGGACACAGTCGCACACCGGCCCCTCGCCGCGTTCATGGACAAATTCGTTCCAGATGGTCACATTGATCTTTTTCATGGTTCCTCCTCAGTTGACCAGGACAATTTCGATATTCAGCCATTTGCAGAACAGAATCAAACTCTCTTTCACATCCGCATGGATCGCCGCATAGTGATGCTCGAAGCCCTTTTCCATGATGGTGCTCACCAGTTCCGGCACGGCCCCGTCGAAACGCATGGTCAGCGGGTTGCCGCGCAGAAAAGGCTCGGTATCGATCGCAGTTCCGGGGGCGATCAGCATACGCAGCCTGCCGTCCGCGTCGGTGTCCAGCTTCGCCAGCGTGATCGGCCCGCCCTTCAGCGAAAAATCGTTGGTGATACCCTTTTTGTCGCCGCCGTCGACGCGCATATGCAAACGCAGTTCCGTTTCCTCGAATTTGCGGCAGAGGCTTTTCGGCGCGGCTCCGCAATGCCAGATCACCCCGGTATTCGTTTCCGCATCCGTCTTGATCAGGTCGACGAAAAACGCGATGCCGCCGCCGGCCAGGTATTCGAGAATCTTCATCGTCACCGCGCCGGTCACATCCCCCTCGCAGCTCGTGGCGAAACCGGTGTCGGAAAGCATCCCCAGCACCGCACAGGGCGCAATGCCGAAAAGGTCCGAAAACTCCGGCCAGCACCTCACCGCAAACGTGGAGAGATTGTATTTCTCCGCAATCCGCCGGAACGCCCCGTACATCTTAGCCGCCAGCTCGAGATCGCCGTCCGAAACCTTCGTCACCCTGGCTGCGCTCCCCTTCACCACCGCCATGGCCCGCGCCAGCTCCTGCGGAGTCAGCTGCCCGGCGGTATTGACGACCTCCAGCAGGTCAAGCACTTCCACCGTTACGCCGAACTCGCGCCGCAACTGCAGCTCATCGAAATTCGAGGTATAAAATCCCGGTACCCGCCCGCCGGCGTGGCCAATCCGCAACTCACGGAGCATCCGGATCGCCCGGATCGCGGCCAGCGGCACCTTCATCTTTTCGGCAGTCTCGCCGGGCGCGGCCATCACATAACAATACTGCTTGCGCAGCCGGTTCAATCCATGCGCCGCCATGTTGGCCCCGCAGAACGAATTCTGCTCCCACATCTTGTCCCCGCACGGCTCCTCCGGGTTCGCCAACAGGACAAAAGGCACATTCAGCCGTTGCGCGATCGCCGGGATAATCGCCCCGACCGGGAACGTGACGAAATGCATGATCACCGCGTCAACCCCCTTCGAGCTCAACTCCTGCGCCCGGGCAATCCCTTCCGCCTCGGTAGTGGTCACGCCCTGGTAAAATATTTCCGCCTCCAGCTGCTGCAGATTCCGGTACGTTTCCGACGCGATGCCCTCGATCTTCGGGGTCATCCAGCTGGCTTTTGAAATGGCGATATATCCGATTTTCATTCTTATTTCCTCGCTTTATTACTTGATAAGAACATTTTCATGCTATATAATATAACGCAGAAAACGGTTTCATGAATAAACAATATGAACCCATATTTATACAAAACGAACATTTATGAATTTTTTCGCCGAACATTATTTCAGTCTGTACAATTCCACGCCGGATCATAACGGCTTCTCGAGCCACATTCCGGTTTATTACGGGATTCAGTACAATCACGCCGGGCGTTTTTTCCTGTCCGTAAACCACGGCGCCAAACATATCTATGAGGGCGCCTATGCGTTCATCACCCACCCGGACGCCTATTTCAACTACGGCAATCTGCCCGGTGAAACACGGCATCATAATTTCATCTGCTCCTACGGCCGCCGCGTGGAGGATTACGTGCGGACAGGCCTGCTCCCGATCGACGACCTCAACCCGGTACGAAAAATCGCCGACCCGGAACATTTTCTCGAAACCATGATCCGCATCATGACCATCCTGCGCAAGTCCGCCCCCATGACCCCGCCGCAAGCCGTACTGCTCTACGAGGACCTGCTGCTGCAATTGTACGAGTCGCAACCGCTGGAAACGCCGCTGCCGGTCTTTCACGAGGAATATTTCCGCCATCTCATTTCGGAAATTCGCCATCACCCCGAGCGCAACTGGGATTTCGACCGCGCGGCGGCCAAACGCAACATGACCGTCACCCACTTCCGGCGGCTTTTCAAGGCCGCCGCCGGTATCCCCCCGCTGCAGTTCCTGAACCATTGCCGCCTGGAACTGGCCGCGCGGATGCTGGTCGAGACCGCCGATCCGGTCCGGATGATCGCCGAGTGGGTCGGCATCGAAAACGAATTCTACTTCTCGCGCATCTTCAAAGAAAAATACCGGCTCCCCCCGCTGAAATACCGCCAGGAGTTCACCAACTCCATGGTCAAAGGCAAAAACTGATTCCTTTTTTTGGTTTCATGAAACCAGAATTTCATAATAAACAGAAAAGCAACCGGTTTTGTACGATAAGTTATTGACAAAGCACAGTAATCAGTGTATATTATATATAATAAACCCGGTTACATATTATGAAACCTATTTATTTCATTAAATAAATAACGGAGGAACCCATGTCGAAGCAAAAAGGAAGTTTTACGCTGCCGGGCGAAGCCGGATATGAGAAATTGACGTTGCAGATGGCCGAAAAATGGGGCGCCGACGTCATCCGCGACAGCGACGGCACCGTGTTGTCCGACGAAATCCTCGAGGCCGGTTACGGCATTTACTCCACCATCTGCATCATCCGCGACCACAACGAATGGGCGCGCCGGAATATGGACAAGCTCCAGCAGACTTTTCTGATGACCCAGCCCGTCGTGGCGGTTTCGGACAGCCTCGAAATCGAGCTGATGAAAGACTTTTTCGCCGGACAATTCACGATCAACGAAACGCCCGGCTCCCTGAAATACTGGCAGGTTTACGACCGCACCTCCAATACGCTGATTGACACCGCCAAATGGCACTACGCGGACGGCAAAGTCACGCTCAGCGGCATCACCCCTTTCCATAAGTACACGGTCAGCTTCATGGCGTACCGCATCTGGGAAGAAATTTCCATGTACAACCATACGACCAACAACTGGCAGAAAGAGCATCTGATGCAGCTCGATCCGCGCCACGCCGAAACCCGCGAATACCTGCGGGCATGGATGGTCAACTGGTGCGAAACACACCCGGCCACCACGGTCGTGCGTTTCACCTCGCTTTTTTACAATTTCGTCTGGATCTGGGGCAGCGATGCGCGTTGCCGTCACCTCTACGCCGACTGGGCCTCCTACGACTTCACCGTCAGCCCGAAAGCGCTGGACGAATTCGCCATCAAATACGGTTATTCGATGACCGCCGAGGACTTCATCAATCAGGGTAAGCTCCACGTAACCCACGCCCCCGGCACGAACGCCAAGGCCGACTGGATGGCGTTCATCAATGATTTTGTGATCGGTTTCGGCAAGGAACTGGTCGACATCACCCACCAATACGGCAAGCAGGCCTATGTGTTTTACGACGACAGCTGGGTGGGGCTGGAACCCTACAACGACCGCTTCAAAGAGTTTGGATTCGACGGCCTGATCAAGTGTGTGTTTTCGGGCTACGAAGTGCGCCTGTGCGCCGGTGTCGACGTACCGGTCCACGAGCTGCGCCTGCACCCATACCTCTTTCCTGTGGGCCTCGGCGGCGCGCCGACCTTCAAAGAAGGCGGCAACCCCACGCTCGATGCCAAGAAATACTGGATCAGCACCCGCCGTGCACTGCTCCGCGAGCCGATCGACCGCCTCGGGCTCGGCGGCTACCTGAGCCTGACGCAACCCTTCCCGGATTTCTGCGATTACATTGAGGAAGTGACCGACGAATTCCGTACCATCAAAAGCTTCCACGAAGCCGGCAAACCCTACAGCATCCAGCCGAAAGTCGCCGTCCTGCACTACTGGGGCAAACTGCGCTCCTGGACGCTCAGCGGCCACTTCCACGAAACCTATATGCATGACTTGATTCACATCAACGAAGCCCTCTCCGGGTTGCCCGTCGATGTCTCGTTCATCAGCTTCGACGACGTAAAGAACGGCTGTTTAAAAGATTACGACGTGGTGATCAATGCCGGTTATGCGGGCAGCGCCTGGAGCGGCGGCGACGCGTGGGCGGACGACGAACTCGTCACGCTGCTCACCAGATGGGTCTATGATGGCGGCGTATTTCTCGGCGTCAACGAACCCTCCGCAGTGCCGGGTTACGACACCTTTTTCCGCCTGGCCCCGGTACTGGGCATCGACAAGGACACCGGCGACCGCGTCTGCCACGGCAAATGGTCGTTTGACGTCTCGAAAGTCGACGGCCTGATCCCTGCCGGCGGCACGATCAGCGAAAAACAGAATCTGTACCTGACAGACGGCAAGGCGCAGGTCCTGATGGCACAGAACGGCACCCCGGTTTTCACCATCAACGACTTCGGCAAAGGCAAGGGAGTTTACCTGGCGGATTTCAAGATGAACCTGCCTAATACCCGGCTGCTGCTGAACACGATCCTGTACGCCACCGGCCAGAAGAGCGATTACCTGACCGACAACGCCGCCACCGAATGCGCCTATTATCCGGACCGCAAAATGCTGGTGGTCATCAACAACAGTGACCAGCCGCAAACCACCACTGTCGGCACGGTAAAAGTGAAACTCGAACCGTTTGCCACTGAAACCATCAATATCTGAGGAGAAAAACCATGCTGAGAGCTGCATTCAAAATGAAATTGAATCCGGGTTGTGAAGCGGAATACAAGAAACGTCACGACGAAATCTGGCCCGAACTTTCGGCCGAACTGAAAGCGGCGGGCATCTCCGATTACAGCATTTTCCTCGACGAAGAAACGCTGACGCTTTTCGGTGTCCAGAAACTTACTGACGATAATACTTCAGCGACGCTGCCGGAGAAGGCGATCATGAAGAAATGGTGGGCACACATGGCCGACATCATGGAGAGCAATCCCGACAATTCGCCGGTCTGCATCCCCCTCAAAGAAGTCTTCCACATGAACTAAACAGAAAACAGAACTTGCCCTCCGCTGTTTATCGGAGGGCTTTTTTTATTTACTGCAAAGCGGGCAGGCGACCTGGTGGCCGGGTGCGACTTCGATCAAGGCGGGAACGTCATTGCAGTGTTCTCCTCTGCTTGAGCAGCGGGGGGCGAAGGCGCAGCCGGGCGGTAAATTACCGGCGTCGGCTACTTCGCCGGCGGCGGGGGGCGTCAGGCGGCGCGTGGGGTTGGGGATCGGTGCCGAGGCCAGCAGCAGTTTCGTGTAGGGATGTTGGGGGTTGGCGAAGAGTTCGTCGGTGGGGGCGATTTCGACGATGCGCCCGGCGTACATCACGGCTACGCGGTCGCAGATATGTTTGACTACGCCGAGGTCGTGCGCCACGAAGATGTAGGAGAGGCCCATGTCGCGTTTCAGGTCGTCGAGCAGGTTGATTACTTGCGCCTGTACCGAGACGTCGAGCGCCGAAACGGCTTCGTCGGCGACCACGAACGAGGGATTCATGATCAGCGCGCGGGCAATGCCAATGCGTTGGCGCTGGCCGCCCGAGAAAGCGTGCGGGTAGCGTGTTTTGTGTTCGGGGCGCAGGCCCACTTTGACGAGGATGGCGTCGACTTTGGCATCGAGTTCTTTGCCTTTCGCCAGGTGGTGGATGCGCAGGGGCTCGGCCACGATTTCGCCAACAGTCATACGCGGATTCAGGCTCGCGAATGGGTCCTGAAAAATCATTTGAATCGAGCGGCGCAGGCCGGTTAAGTCATGGGAATTGAGTTCGCCGAGTTCGACGTATTTGCCGGAATTGTCGGCGTCGAAAAACGCTTGTCCGGAGGTGAAATCGAGCGCCCGGAGAATGGTACGGACGGTGGTCGATTTGCCGCAGCCGGATTCACCGACGAGGCCGAGCGTTTCGTTGCGGTAGAGTTCAAAGCTGACGTGGTCGACGGCACGGACGTCGCCGATTTTTTTGCGCACTAAACCGCGGCTTTTGATCGGGAAGAATTTGCAGAGTTTGCGCACCGCCAGCAGCGGCTTGGGCGCGTCCGGCGCGAGGCCAATATCATTGGATGAGTAATATTTCATTGGGACGCCTCCATTTCGCCCTGCCGGGCGACCAGCGCTTCCGCCGCTGGACCGCGTCCGGGTAGCACCCGGTGGCGAATTTCTTTTATTTTTTTCATTTGAGCACCTCCGGGAGGAGTTGGGGCATTTCGGCGGAGCGGTAACAGCAGATCGTGCGGTCCTCGCCGTTGGTTTCTTCGGGCGGCGGCCCACCCACGTCACACAGGCCCGGTTTGCAGTATTCGCAGCGCGGATGGAACGGACAGCCCGGCGGAATTTCGGTCAAAGACGGTACCGAGCCTTTGATCGACGGCAGGCGTTCGTGGCGTCCATGCAGGTCCGGCAGCGAGCGTAGCAGGCCGCTGGTATAGGGATGGCGCGGATTTTTGATGATGTCGTAAACCGAGCCTTTTTCCACGATGCGCCCGAGGTACATCACGGCTACGTAGTCGGCGGTTTGGGCAACTACGGCGAGGTCGTGGGTGATCAGCAGCACGCTGCATTGGGTTTCCTGCTGGAGATTTTTCATCAGCGAGAGGACCTGGGCCTGGATGGTGACGTCGAGCGCGGTGGTCGGTTCATCGGCGATCAGCAGTTCGGGCGAGCTCAGCATGGCCATGGCGATGACGATGCGCTGACGCATGCCGCCGGAGAGCTCGAACGGATATTGTGTGAAACGCCGTTCGGGGGCCGGAATGCCGACTTTGCGCAGCATTTCGATGACGCGTTCTTTGGCGTCTTTTTTGCTGATTTTCTGGTGCAAAAACAATACTTCGGAGAGCTGATTGCCGATGGTGTGCACCGGCGAAAGCGCGGTCATCGGCTCCTGGAAAATCATCGAAATGCGGTTGCCGCGAATGTCGTATAATTTGGGTGATTTTTCGTCGAGTGCGGCAATGTCGATTTCTTCATTATCGGTGCCGTGAAACAGGATCTTGCCGGAGACGATTTTGCCGGGCTTTTTGATCAGGCGGAGGATGGAATAACTGGTCACGCTTTTGCCGCAGCCAGACTCCCCGACCAGCGCGAGAATTTTGCCGCGCGGCACGGCGAAGCGGACATCGTTCACGGCGCGGGTTTCGCCGCCGTCGGTGAAGAAACTGACTTTGAGATTTTCGACTTCAAGTACGTTCGAATTCATATTTTTCTCCTCACTTTGACGCATACGGGTCGGCCGCGTCGCGCAAACCGTCGCCGAGGAAGTTAAAGCACAGTACGGTAAAGACCAACATCAGCACCGGCGCCAGCAGCCACGGGAAACTGATGACCATTTTCACGTTCATGCAGTCCTGCAGCACCACGCCCCAGCTGACCACCGGCGCGCGGAGGCCGAGGCCGAGGAACGAAAGGCTGGTTTCGCCGAGGATCATGCCCGGCACGGTCAGCGTCAGCGTCACGATGATGTGACTGGTGAAGGCCGGCAGCAAGTGCCGGAACAGGATGCACTTATGACTTGCGCCGAGCAGTCGCGCGGCCACCGCGTAGTCTTCCTCGCGCAGGCTGAGGATTTTGCCGCGAACGACGCGGGCGAGCCCGGTCCACGAGAGTAAACTCAGCGTGATCGTGATGGCGAAATACGCTTGCAGCGAGCTCCAGTCCTGCGGCACGGCGGCAGCCAGCGCCAACCACATCGGCAGCGACGGAAACGAGTTGATAATCTCGATGAAGCGCTGGATCAAGGTGTCGATTTTGCCGCTGCAGTAGCCGGAAATGCCGCCGATCACGATGCCGAGGATGAACGACATCAGCACGCCGATCAACCCCACCGACAGCGAAATCGTCGAGCCGTGGATGATGCGGCTGAACACGTCGCAGCCGAACTTGTCCGCGCCGCTCATGAAGTAGACATAACGCTCCTCGTCACCGGGCTGGAAATCCTTGATTTTGGCCGTATTCACGCCGAAAAAGTGGCGTTCCAGCGGAATAAATCCCCAGAGTTTGTACGGCGTGCCCTTGACGAAAAATCCGAGCGGCGCATTGTTCTCCTGCGCGTTCTGATAATAGTGATTCAGCGTCACCGGATCGACCATTTTCTTGAGGCCCTTGGCATAAAGCCCGTCGGCAAAATTGAAGCCGAGTTTATGCGGCGGGCAGTACATGTATTCGAGGTTGCGGTCGTACTTTTTGTACGGCGCGAAGAACGGCGAGAAAATCGCCATCGTGTAAAGCACCACCAGCAGCAGCGCGGCGGCCACGGCGAGTTTGTGTTTGCGGAACTTCAGAAACGTCAGCTGACGCTGATTGAGCATGTCGTAGGTCAATGCTTTTTTCATTATTTCGACCCTCCTTCCAGACGGATGCGCGGGTCGACCATCATCAGCAAGAGGTCACTGATCAGCGTGCCGAAAACCCCCAGTAAACTTAACACCATCAACATGGAACCGGCCATATTCATGTCCTGGCTGAACAGCGCGCCGAGCATCAGCGGGCCGACCGTCGGCAGGCTCATCACGATCGCCACGATCGAACTGCCCGACACCAGCGACGGAAACAGCCCGCCGATCCCCGAAATGAACGGATTCAAGGCCAGCCGTACCGGATATTTGAAGAGCAGCTTCAGCGGCCGCACCCCCTTGGCGCGGGCGGTGGTGACGTACGGTTTATTGAGTTCGTCGAGCAGATTGGCGCGCATCACGCGGATCATGCCGGCGGTGCCGCCGATACCGGTCACCAGCACCGGCAGCCAGATGTGTTTCATCAGGTCGGCCGCTTTGCCCCAGCTCCACTCCGGCTGAATCGCGTATTCGGCCGAAAACAGCCCCGACATCCCGGTCAGCGCCATCAGCACCAGCGCCAGCAGGAACGACGGGATGCACATGCCCAGAAACCCGAGCACCGAAATCACGTAATCGCCCGGCGAATACTGCCGGCACGCCGAGTAAATCCCGATCGGCAGCGCCAAACTCCAGGTCAAAATCACCGTACCGAGCGAGATCAAAACCGTCAGCATAATGCGGTCGCCAACCATCGAATTCACGCTTTTCAATGTCTCCATCGAGTACCCCATGTTACCCTGCAAAAGCCCGGTATCTTTGGAATCGAAACTGGTGAACCAGGTGAACCCCATCCAGCGGCTATACCGCTTCCACACCGGGTCGTCGAAATGAAACAATAATTTCAGGTTTTCCATCTCCGATTCGATTTGCTCCGGGGTGGACCCGGATTCCTCCAGCTGCATGATGCGCGTGCTCAGGAAGTCCCCCGGCGGCAGTTGGATAATCGTGAAAATACAGATCGAAATCACCAGCAGCGTCGGCACCATAATCATCAGCCGCCGCAGGATAAACGGATGCTTCAGAATCAGCAGCGTCAGCAGCAATAAACCGATCCCGGCGATCAGCACCTGGAAAATACGCTGCGAACCCGGCACCGCCACGCCCGCGGCCGGCGGCAGCTTGTCCTGCACGGTCAGCTGCTGGATGGTGTCGCGGTCGGCCACGCTCGAGGGACGCGCAAAATAATAGGTTTCCGGCGCGGTGTTGCCGGGGCTCATCACCATGATCCCCTCGACCGCTTTTTCCGGCACGTTTTTCATATTGTCCGACACCACCACGAGCTTCGGCGCGGCGCTGGCCGGATTGATCGTCCACAAATTGTCGCGCGTGATGTCGGTGATCTCCTGCATCAGCGCTTTCTGACGCGCCGGGTCGAGCGTCCGCAGCAGTTCGTCGTAATTCTCCATCGAACGGTACATCGGGTGGTCCTTCGGCACCGGCACCGTGCCGGGATTATTTGACCGCGGATCACCGTACATTCCGCCCAGATTGAACCAGTTGCCCCAACCCACCGCGTAGGCCGATTCGTTGTTCACCGCCACGAAACAGCGCGGCGAAAGCTGCGGCAATATCTCCGACTCGCTCGACCACACGAAAAAGTCGAAATCACGCGACGATTTGCGTACATAAAGCAGTGGCCGCGAACAGAATTGGTAAATGCAGCGGATGCCGATTTCGCCCCAGTCGTCCACCACAAACTGCGCCGGACCGTTGCCCGTGAAATCGGTGAAAATCATGTAAAAAGTCAGCGGTTCGCCGTCGCGCCCGCAGCGGTATCCGTTCTTGCGTACCGCGGGGTCGAGCCCGTGAGCGCGCCAAACGTCATCGAGCATGCTGTTCGCCAGCTTCGGGTCGTATTCCGTGTAAGCATGACGCAGTTTCTCGTCCGGAAATTTTGAATACGGCCCCGGGTCCACCTGTTCCGGCTTCGCCTGGCCACTGTAAAACGCGTTGATCAGATCCTGTCGCCGCAATGAATGCGAAAGCGCCTTGCGGAAGTCCTTGTCCGCCAGCAACTCCGCCTTCATCGCCGAACCCGAGTCCCGCTCCGATACCGCGCGGTTGATGTTCGGGCTGATCAGCCAGTCGCTGCGCGAGCCCGGTATCCAGCAGCGCACACTGTAATTATGGTCGAATCCGCGCTCCATGAACTCCGTGTAATTGTCGAAACGGATGTAGCGGAACTGCATGTCCGCGCGCCCGCTCGACACCGACAGCGGCAGCATCATCGAATCCACCGCTTCCAGCTGCAGCCGGTCGATGTACGGCAATTGGTTTCCCTGCTCGTCCACCGCGAAATAATACGGGTTGCGCACATACGAAAACGGCGACATTGTGTTATACTTGCGGTAAATCCACGGATCGAGCGACGGCAGTTCCGGATTGTCCACCTTCATGAAACTGTACAAAGACTTGGGTGTCTGCATATTGTATTTTTTCATTTCCGCCGCGATAAACTCAGGATCGCCATAATCCGGATGATACTTCCTCAAATAATGCGACGGCCTGAAACCGCCATAAATCACCAGCGCCTCCAAAAAATCCGTCCGCGGCTCCGGAAACGAATAACGCACCTTGTGCTCGCCCAGTTTTTCCAGCTTCCCCGGTTTGCCGCCGGCGGTGAAACACTTCTGTATCATTCCGCTGCTTACGGACTTACACAACATTTCATCATACCAGTAATACATCACATCATCCGCCGTAAACGGATGTCCGTCGCTCCAGCGGATCTTGCGCAATTCGATCTCCCACACCCGCCCCTCGTCCTTCATTTCATACCCCTTGGCGATATGCGGCACGATCGGATAACCCATCGGGCTGAAACGGAACAAACTGTTGCCATTCAACCGGTACATGACCTGACTTTTGTCCGCGCCCGAACCTGCGACAAACTGCACCCAGACCCCGCCATAATTGCCGACGCCCTCGCACCCGCGCATAACCACCGGCTCGGGCCCGACGCGATGCGCCACATCCGGCAATTCCACCCCGCTCAAAATCGGCGATTCACCGCGCGGATACCACGCAGGCAACTCCCCCGCCGCGATCGCCCGCTCGATATCGCTTTTCACCGCCACCGGATACTTGCCATAAAACGCCGCCGCCTTCGCATACTCTCCCTCTGCAATATCCTGCGTCACCCGCGTTTCCACTCCTTCCAGCGACTCCGGCATACTCCGGTCCAGCTTTGCTTTCCCCATCTCTTCGGCGGTCCAATGCCGCTCGCGCGGCGCCGTATCCGGGGTGACCAGATAAGAAAACCCCAACATCGCCAGATAAAGCACCCCCAATGCCACGGCCATTCCCGCAAAAATCTTCCACTTAGCCACCGGCCGGATTATTTTTACCTGACTCATTTGCCTCAATGCCTTCTTGTTTTGTATGAAATCGAATTATGAAATCAGAAAATGGAAACAAACTTATTACTACATTATACACATTTACCGCAAAAATGTCAATCCGTCTATTTCAAAAAAAGCGAAATTTTTATTTTTCATAAAATGGAATCAGAAATAAAGCATTTTTTGAACTGAAAATCAGATCTGGAATATATATATTCGTTGCTCAGTAATCATGAAACCGGATTTGAGAAAGTTTCATATTTCTTGCATCCGGAGATTGACATTTCCGATGTTTCGCTGTATAATTTCAATAATGGTTACATAACATGAAACCAGGTATTTTGCATTACCGAATGTTTATGATGGAGAACTCCGATGGGAAAATGTTTTTTATTGTCGTTGTTTGTGCTGCTCGCGGCCGGCTGCGGGGATAGCCCCGAGGCGGCGTATGAACAAGCCAATGTCAAGGCCACCAACTATAATTTCGCCAAACTCAAACGCGAAAAGCTCGGGCGCGGCGTGATCGCCGTCCGGCGCAATGCCGAGGAGGTTTTCGTGACCTGGCGCTATCTCTCGCGCGACGCCATGGACACGGCGTTCAACGTCTACCGCGACGGGCAGAAGATCAACGCCGATCCTGTTAAGGACGTGACCTTTTTCATCGACCGGAATCCGGGCGGCGGCGTTTACTCGGTGAAGCCCGTTACCGGCAAGGGTCGTGAGCTCAACGAGAAATCGACGGCCTGGACGCTGCCGGCGGACGCCCCCATCGGTTATGTCAATATCCCGCTCGACAAACCGGAGGGCGGCACCGCACCCGATGGCCGGGCATACACTTACGAGCCCAACGACGCCTCCATCGGCGACGTGACCGGCGACGGCGAATACGAAATCATCCTCAAATGGAACCCCACCAACGCGCACGACAACGCACACGACGGCTATACCGGCAACGTTTATGTGGATTGCTACAAGCTCGACGGTACGAAACTGTGGCGGATCGACCTCGGACGCAATATTCGCGCCGGAGCGCATTATACGCAATTCATGGTGTATGATTTCGACGGCGACGGCATCGCTGAAGTCGTCATGAAAACCGCCGACGGCACCATCGACGGCAAAGGCAAAATCATCGGCGATCCGAATGCCGATTACCGCGAACCGGGCAGTAACGAGGTCCAGGTACCGGAAAGGGATTTCAAGAAAACCGGATTTCATAAACCCGGCACCTACAATCGCGGGAGGATCATGAGCGGGCCGGAATACCTGACAATTTTCTCCGGCGCCACCGGCGAGGCCCTCGATACCATCGATTATTACCCGCCGCGCGGCGACATGATGAAATGGGGCGACAATTACGCGAACCGCAGTGACCGCTACCTGGCCGCAGTGGGGTATCTGGACGGTATCCATCCGAGCGTGATCATGTGTCGCGGTTACTATTCGCGCACCGTGCTCGCCGCTTATGACTGGGACGGCAAGAAGCTCAAAAACCGCTGGATTTTCGACTCGGATTCCGATCCGAAGTGGAAGGATTATGCCGGACAGGGCAACCACAACCTCCGCGTCGGCGACGTGGACGGCGACGGCAAGGATGAAATCGTCTACGGTTCCATGATCGTGGATCACGACGGCACCGGCCTTTACAACACCCGCCTCGGACATGGCGACGCGCTGCAGATGACGCAGTTTTCGCCGGATTACTTCGGACTGCAGGTCTGGATGTGCCACGAGAGCGGTAAAAACGGCGTGACCTTCCGCGACGCCGCCACCGGCCGGATCATTTTTCAGGAAAAAATCAACGATGACGTGGGGCGCTGTATGGCCGCCGATATCGACCCGACCTCTCCCGGTGTCGAAATGTGGGCCATTTCCGGCCTCGGCATGTTCAATATCAAGGGCGAAAAACTCGGCAAAGTGAAAGGAATCTCCTGTAACATGGCGGTGTGGTGGGACGGCGACCTGCTGCGTGAACTACTGAACAGCAACAAGATTTCCAAGTACGACTGGGCACAAAAAGAGGTCAACACCATCATGACTTTCGAGGACTGCTCCGCCAACAACGGCACCAAGTCCACGCCGTGCCTGCAGGGCGACCTCTTCGGCGACTGGCGGGAGGAAGTGCTGATCCGCACGAGCGATAACAACTCCATGCGGCTGTACGTCTCCACCATCCCGACCGAATACCGCTTCCATTCGTTCCTCGAGGACCCGGTCTACCGCCTCAGCATCGCCACGCAAAACGTGGCCTACAACCAGCCGACCCAGCCGGGATTTTATTTCGGCCCGGACCTGCTGAAAAAGGCCCCGTGTGTTTTCCGCGGAACCATTTTAAAATAACCGAGGTTGTTTATGAAAAAGAAATTGATCATGGCCGCAGCGTTGCTCTCAGGGGTGTGCTTTGCGCAAACCATCTTCGTCGTCGGCGACTCCACCGCCTACCAGTACAGCCAGGAGCAATATCCGATGGCCGGCTGGGGACAGAAGCTGGCGGAGCACGCCAAACCGGGCGTGAAAATCGACAATCGCGCACTCGGCGGCTACAGCACCATCAAGTTCTACACCTCCGGTAACTGGGAAAAAATGCGCGGGGAACTCAAGGAAGGCGATTTCGTCCTCATTCAGTTCGGGCACAATGACCAGAAATCGAAAAACCGGCCGGACAATTACGCTTCGGCCGATATCATTTATCCGGCTTTCCTCAAGCAGTTCATCGTGGAAGTGCGCGAGAAAAAAGCCAATCCGGTCCTGCTGACCTCCATTGCCCGCCGGTTGTACAAAAACGGCGCCATCGAGCAGAGCCACGGCAAATACCCACAGGCTGTGCGCGACGTGGCCCGGGAAATGGATGCGCCGCTGATCGATGCCAACACACTGACCATGGATTGGCTCAACCGCGAGGGCAAGGATAACCCGGACAACACCAAACAGTATTTCACCTGGTGCGAGCCGGGCGAGTTCCCGCGTTACCCGAAAGGATTGAAGGACAACAGCCACACCAGCGTCAAAGGCGCCGAAGCAATCGCACTGATGATCATCCGCGACGCGCAAAAACAGAAACTGCCGCTCGGAGACTGCTTCCGGGCCGCAGAAAATAACCAGTAAATTGGAGTTGATTGACCATGAGCATAACCATCCATGATATTGCCGAGCAGGCGGGGGTTTCCACCGCCACCGTGTCACGCGTGTTGAACAACTCCGGGTTCGTCAAGGCGAGCACCCGCAGGAAGATCACCAAGATCATGAAACAGCACAATTACACGCCGCAGGAATCCCAGCGGCGGCGGGTGGCGGGACAGAAGAAAACGCCGTCGCTGAAAAACAACAATTTCGCCATGATCTGGGCCGGCGGACAGGAAGCCGCCGCCGGGATCACCGCCCAGCGGATGATGCAGGGGCTCTCCGAAGCCGCCAGTCAGGTCGGAGCGACCATCAACATCGAGTTCCTGGCCGAAGACGGCGATATTTCGGAGATTCTGGCCCGGAAAAAGATCGACGGATTTTTCCTGAACGGCCATTCATTTGCCCCGGCGTTTGAGGAAAAAATCCAGCAGTTTCCGGTGATCTGGCTGTTGCAGTCCGGGCCCCATAATTACGGCGACCGGGTACAGCCCGATCACTCCGCCGTCGGACTGATTTCTTATCAATACCTCCGTGCAAAGGGGTGCAAGAAGCTGTGCTGCATCACCAACAAATACAATGAATTTTACCGTTACTGGCGGACCCGCGAGCAGGCCTTCTGCAATGCCGCGGAAATCGACGGCGTGGAATGCAGCACCATCCTGATGGAGAAAGGGTCTTTCGCCTCGATCGCGGCGCATTTCAAGTCGGCCAAGACACGGCCGGACGGCATTTTCGTGGCCAATGAATACGGCATGCCCGTGTATGTGGAATTGATCGGCTGCGGGCTGGTTCCGCACAAGGATTTTGAGATCGTGGTCGGCGACAAGGAAGTCTGCATCGGTTACTGCAAGCCGGAGCCGGTGAAAATTGACATTGGCGCCCTGGAGCTCGGCAAAATGGCCATGGAAGCCATGATCTGGCGTCTCCAGCACCCCGGCATGCCCCGCGTCACCTACATGGTCGACCCCGCGCTGGATATCTCCGAAAACTAAAAGGAATTCTGCAAATGAAAGCGATATTGAGTGTTGTATTGTCTGCCGTGGCCGCCACTGTTTTCGCGGCTGATATCCATATGGCCGGAGACTCCACCATGGCGAATTACGGTGAGCGGAGATTGCCGATGTGGGGTTGGGGCCAGGCCCTGCCGGAACTGTGCGCAGAAAATGTCGCCGTCAGGAACCATGCCAAGGCCGGGGCCGCGCTGCCGGATTTCCGGGGAAGAAAACTGTGGAGCAACCTGCTGAAAGACGTCAAACCGGGCGACTTCGTCATCATCCAGTTCGGGCACAACGACCAGAAGGCGGCAACCAACCCGGAAATCGGCCCGGAAAAGGCTCTGGAAACCTACAGAAATCTCCTCAAAACCTGCATCGATGACGTCAAACAGAAACAGGCCAATCCGGTCATCGTGACCAGCATCGTCCGCTGTACCTATGATGCAGAAGGCAAGCTCGCCGATGAAAACAATCTCCGCGCTTATTGCGAGGCCGCCATGCAAGTGGCCAAAGAAAACGAGGTTCCGGTGATCGACCTGAACCAGGTCAGCCGCGAGAAAGTCACTGAAATGGGCAAACCCGCCGCCGAAAAACTCTACATGGTCAGCGCCAACCGCAAGGACCGCACCCACCTTCGCGATGCCGGCGCCAAAACGTACGCCGCCTGGTTTGTCGAAGCGGTCAAAGCCGAGAAGCTCCCCCTTGCGGAGTGCTTCAAATAATCACCACGAAACGAGGGTGATGTCGTCGAGGAGCTGGGCGTCGTTCCCGCGGAGGTAAATCCGGGTGAGCGGGCCGAGAGGTTCCGTCAACTTCGCCGTCTGGATATTTTTGCCGTCGACCGACAATTGGAGACTTCCGGTCGGCTGGTGGTACGTCAGCACAAATTGCGCCAATTCATTGCTCAGCGCATAGTGTCCGCTGCCGCCGGATGCGAGGACTTTGCCGGTCTTGTTCCAGCTCATCGGCACGGCTTCATCCAGGAGGCGGAGCGAGGCGATGCCGTGGGCGTTGAACATTTCAACTTTGGCGGAATCCCAGCCGGCCCCGACGCCTTTTGCGGTCTCGCCGTTCGTCAGCCAGACATTCAGCAGCCGCTGATGCTTCAAGTGGGTCGCCTTGAAATAGAGTTGGAAACTGCCGGTGACCGGAGCAGGCAGTTCGCGCCACGCCAGGCCGTTGGCAATGCGGATTCGCGCGGGCTTCCGCCGTTCGTTGAGGATACGGAACGAACCGGAGGGCTCGGCCTTCCACGATTCGATATTTTCGCCGGAGCCCAGCCTGACCGCGCCGGGAATTTCCGCTGCCGGAGCGGCGAACTGCCCGCGCTCGAAGTTTTCGTAATTCGGCACGGCGTACAGGACGGGACTGCCCCAGTTGCCCGCGCTGTCGCGGCCGCGCAGCCAGACGAAGTGCGCGCCGGGCGTACCCAACACACTTTCGGGAAGCGTGATGAAAAACTCTTTCTGCCTGCCATCCGTGCCGGGCACGGACTCGCCGGAAGTGATGACGCGCTGTTCCTGCGGCGGGCCCAGCAGCGAGATCAGGCCGAGCTTTTCTTCCGGGGCCTTCAACGTGATTCCGTCTTTGGCGAAATCAGCCGGGCGCGGGTTGACGCCGACGCTCGTGCGCCAGCCGTTCCAGAGTTCCGCCGGGAACTGATTGTCGCGGGTATGCGGGGTGAAATTAAAGGTATAATCGGTCTCCTTGCCGCCCTTTGGCTCGATCCGGAGCACCGGTTCGCGGTTCGGTACCGAAACCCGGATTTCCGGGAACGGACGGTCCTGCTGAAAAGCCACGGCGGTACCGATGGCAAACGCTTCGCCGAACTTTTGCAATTCCGGAGAGTTGAATTCGACCGCCGGAGCCGCGACCGGAGCCGCCCAGCCCGGAGTATACTGAAAGACGTTCATCAGCTGTTCCGCCTTGCCCATGAAGCCGGAAGCCATCTGCAGATTGCCGGAGGGCTTGCCGTTCACGGATTGCGACGCTTTCCAGTAAAGATCGCCGTTCCAGACCACTTCCAGCGCGGTGACTTCGGACACGGTATCGCGTACCTTGACGGTCAGCGCGCCGCCGCGATTGTGCGAGCGGGCGATCGAGTCAATCACCGGGCCCGCGCCGTCGCCGTAACCGAGCTTTTCCCAGATCGAGGGGTGAACGCTCTCTTTCGGCGGCGGAGGCGGCGGCACGAAGTCGATTCCCTTCAGGTGTGCCAGCAGCCGGCAATAGAGCCAGGGGTCCCCGGCGAAGCCGTCGAAATCCCAACCGGGCTCAAAATTCGCGCCCTCCTCCCAGTCGTTCCAGGAGCTCATCATGATAAAATCGGGTTTGGCTTTCAATGAACTCAACAGCGTGGTTTCCAGCCGCAGGCCGCTCTCGCCATAAGCGGCCACGCCGGACTGACGCCAGTTCTGCGCGGTACCGTCGAACTTCGGGTACTGCATATCAGTGATTTCCTTGCCCATTTTGCGGGCCTCGGCGAAAATGCTTTCGGGGTTCTGGGTGGTGAGCGACCATTTGCGGGTAACGGGATTTTTGCGGGTCAGGCTGCTGCCGGAAATGATGCGCCGTACCTGCGGTATTTTGCCAAAGCGCTTGACGTCGGCGAAAAGCATCCAGTAAACCGGCCCGGCTTCCTTCTCCACTTCACTGAAAACCTGCTCCAGTTGTTCGGGTGTGATCGCGAATCCGTAGGTCTGGAAATAGATCACCGGCTTGCCGTCCACTTTCAGCAATCCCGGGTGGCTGCCGTACAGCTTGATGAAACGGCTGAAACGCTTGACCATGGCTTCCGGTTTCTGCGCGGCCGAGCCCCGGCGGAACGCCACTTCGTCCATGAAAAATACCGGCATTTTCTCTTCGGCGGCAGCGTCCAGCACCGTCTTGATGATATTCGACTTTTCTTCCTGAATATACTCGATGCCCTCGTCCCACTCCGGATGAAGCATGGCGGAAACGGCGTCCAGCCCGGCGGCCTTCATGCAGCGGATCTGCCAGCGGATGACTTCGGGGTTGGCGGAGTCGTAGGGACCGATCAGCGGATAGCCGTTGCGGTTCCAGTAGAGGCGCCACGGCTCGCCGTCCGCCGTCAGCGTGCTGTCGCAATGCAGAAACGACTGCTGCTTATCCGGGTACGGGAAGCCCCACCAGAGGTGCCATTCCTGCACGTAGGTGGGGATATTTTTCAGCACGCCGCGCGACTCGGGCGTGAATTGTTTCGGTTCGGCGGCGGACGCGGAAACGACGAGGGCCGCCAGGAGCAAAATGTATAATTTCTTTATCATAATTTTTTGATACTCTCGCGTTCTTTGAGTTTGACGTCGACGGCGATGGAACGCGACTCCACCGTACCGCCGTTTTCGATGATCCGCATGGCGGTGCCGATCGTCACTTCGAAGGGCTCAACCACCGTGGAAAGCTTCGGACAGGTGTACTCCTCCAGCCCCGCGTCCTCGTAAGCGGTGATCACGCTGACCTGCTCCGGGCAGGAAATGCCCATTTCATGCAGCGCCCGCAGTGTACCAATGGCTCCGGGAAACGTGTCCACCACCAGCGCCGTCAACTCGGGATGCTCCTTCATCACTTCCAGCGTCTGCCGGTAACCGGCCTCCATCGGACTCTGCCAGAAGTCGATCCGAGTGGAGGGCTTGACCAGGTCGTGATAACGCAGTTTATGACGGTACAGGGCGGTTTTCATGCCGCGCAGCGTCTGCTGGCCCGCCAGCGACGGCGGTTCGTTGGGAATCCAGCCGAGATTGCGGTGCCCGGCCTGCAGCAGCGTATCCATTTTCAGGAAACCCGACTGGAAGTGATCGATGCTGATGGCAAAAAGATGTTCATAAGCGCCGGGGTCGCTCAGCTCCCCGATCACCACCACCGGACACCCGATCGTATCCAGCTTGCGCAGTTCGCTGTCCAGCGGCACCGACGCCACGATCACGATGCCGCGCAGGTGGCGGCACTCGTCCACCAGCTCGTAAAACGGCGACCAGTTGACTTCCGGGTGGTTTTTCACGCTGACCAGGCGGTAATTGGCGCGCATGGCCATGACTTCCGTCAGGTGGACGCGCTGCCAGATCGGGAACGAATAAAAATCGGGGTAGACGATGATGATTTCGCCGCGCGACGTACCGCTCTCGGTGATGCGCGCCACAGGTTGCGGACGGGGCATGACATAGGTGCCGTCGCCCACGCGCCGCGAGAGGTAGCCCTCGTCGGTCAGTTCCTTCATGACTTTGTTGATGGTCATCCGGCTGACTTCGAACTGCTCGGCCAGTCCGCGCTCGGGCGGCAACCGGGTGCCGATTTTCATCTTGCGGATTTCTTCGAGCAGGCCCTGTTTGACCTGCCCGTGAATGGTTTTTTCGGATATTTTGCGATTCATGATGATATTCCTTATTCCGACAGCACGACCCGTGCAGTATAGGGGTCCGGAATCACGCCGAACAGGAACGTCTTGAACTTGCGGCGCTCCGTCTCGACATGGCCGTCGTAAAAAAGCAGGTTGCTGCGCTGCTGGTGTGTGAGGCTGACATTCTCAAACGAAGCGTAACAGAGCTGGCTGTAGCGGCCGCTGCCGATCGACTGGTAGCTGTCGTACGTGGTGACAAACATCGAAGGCGAAATATTGCTGCTGTCATTCAGGTCTACACCGTGAGGGGAAGTATAAGTAAAACGGTTACCGCTGTTTTTCCAGTAGGCGTCCTTGTTGTCCGTGGCAGTCACGCGGATGCCGCGCTTGGCATAGGTCCGCTGCTCATGGTCAAAAATGCCGAAGGGAAAAACCGATGGGCAAACCGCAATCCAGCTGCTTTTCTTCGCCGTATGGTAATCATTGATCAGCCCCAGATGGGCCAGGCTGGTCGCCCACGAATTGGAATCCACATGACCCGCCGAAACCGGCGGTGCGACCTGCAGCCGCGGACCGTACAGCCAGCCATCATAAATGTTGACATACTGGGCGTCCGCCAGGCCGATCTGGCGCAGGTTGCTGATGCAGGTGACGGTCTTCGCCCGCATCCGGGCATTATTCAACGCCGGCAGCAGCATGGCCGCCAGAATAGCAATGATCGCGATCACCACGAGGAGTTCGATGAGTGTAAAATTTTTCCGCATATGACAATTCCTTTTATGAGAGTTATTGGTATAGCGATAATTATACAGCAATGCTCTGTTTTTGTCAATATGGCAATACGAATTTTATTCGATTTTTTATTATAATTTTGATTTTTTGTGCTCAATTAAATCTTTCACATAAAAAGAAAATATTCACTATACCAATCATAACAAATCAAATTTTTCGGAATTGGTATAGTAAATATCGATAAAATTTCCGATTCTCCGTCTTGAATATTCCGATTTACCGGATAATATAAGTGAAATCGATAAATAAAACGAGGCCGCCACAAGCCAGGTCAAAGGACCGTCAAGCTTCGAACAGAGGTTGTCTTTTCGTCCTTTAAGTCGTTTTCGTCTTTTTGTGGCAGCCACTTCAAATGAGGATAGTAAGATGAAGTTCAGGATGTGTTTTTTGATTGCCGGATTCGCTCTGGCGGCTGCCGCCGTGGAAATGCCCGCCGTATTCAGTGACAACATGGTGCTACAGCGCGACCGCGCCGTGACGGTCTGGGGCACCGCCCGCCCCGGCGAAAATGTCACCGTCGAATTCCGGCAGCAGAAAGTTTCCACTCCGGCCGGCGAAGACGGCAAATGGCAGGTGAAACTGCAGCCGATGACCGCGGACGCCGCCGGGGCGACGCTGACCGTGACGGGGGACAATACCTTGACTTTTCAGAATGTCCTGACCGGGGACATCTGGCTGTGCGCCGGACAGTCCAACATGCAGTTTGTCCTTAAAGATATGGACGGCGGCAAGGAGCTGGCGGACAAGGCGGAAAATCCGAATATCCGGTTATTCAGATTCAAGCGCGACTGGAGCCGGACGCCCCGGACAAACGTCGAGGGTCAATGGCTCACGTGTAACCCGGAAAGCGCCAAAGCTTTTTCGGCGGTGGGCTACCTGGTCGGCCGGGATATCGCCGCGGAGGTCAAAGTGCCGGTGGGACTGATCAGCATCGCCTGGGGCGGCTGCCGCATCGAAGCCATGATCGACCGCGCCGCCTGGAGCGAGGCCCGCGCCCCGGAAGAGATCCAGAAAGCAGTGGCGGGCGCCTTCGGCGAACTCGACGGCCGGGAGGACGCCAAGCTCCGCGAGGACAAGCAGCGCCTGCCCTCGGTACTGTTCAACGCCATGGTGCACCCCTTCTCGCCGTTTGCCGTGCGCGGCATGCTCTGGTATCAGGGCGAGGACAACCATTCGGAGGGGATGCGCTATGCCGAGAAATTGCGCGTGCTGGCGTACTGCTGGCGCAAAAATTTCGCTTACGAAAACATGCCCATTTTCATCGTCCAGTTGCCGCCGTTCCAGTATGGCGAAGAGAACCCGACCCGGATTCCGAATTTCTGGGCCGCACAGCAGTATTTCGCCGAAAACGACCGTAATTCCGGGTTCGTCGTCGCCACCGACAGCGGCAACCCGAAGGATATTCACCCCACTGACAAAGCGCCACTGGCGGCCCGGCTGGCCAAACTGGTGCTTTACCGCGAATACGGCATCGGCAATGATTCCGCCCTGGCCCCCACCTTCCGCAAATGCACGCGCGACGGCAATAAACTGGTCGTGGAATTCAACCATCCGAACGGCCTGAAAACACGCGACGGACAGGGCGTTTCGCACCTGATGCTCTCCGACGGCGGCGATGAATTCCACCCGGCCGCCGGCGTCATCGAAAACGACAAACTGATCGTCACCTCCCCCGAGGTCCCGGCACCCGCCCGCCTCCGCTTCGGCTGGAACAAACTGGCCAATCCGAACCTGGTCAACCGCGCGGGCGTTCCCGCCGCCCCCTTCGACACCGGCAAATAAGAAAGCCCGGTGAACGAGATATCCCGTTCACCGGACCCAGGAGCGCTGTTATAATACTGCTCGGTATTACACCAGCAACATTTCGTCGAGGAGAAGGTCGAGAGCATCTTTCAGGTTCTCGACTTTTTCCATCACGGTCACATCGGTGAGCTCCACGCCGCTGAAGTTCACCACATTGATGCCACCGGCTTCGATGTTGATGTTCGACGGCATGGTGTGCATCGGGTGATCGCTCTGGAAGCTTGTGTTCTGAGCACCGCTGAAGTCATTCACCGGCATCTGCACCTGAACACCGCCGGCCTTGTCATTCACCTTGTATTGAGAATCGAGCACGCTCTTTTCCGCTTTGTCGGCGAACAGGCCCGATTTCACCAGCATGGAATTGGTCCGCTGCTGGACGACCTGCTGGTCATAGTCCTCGAAACTCTTCTTCTGGCTGTTTTCCTTCAGGTTCGTCTTCATCTTGCTTTCGGCTTTGGCGGACGTCTGGTGCGAAGCACTGCCGACGCTGCCGCTGTTCTCGGTATCAAGCACGGCGTCCACATCGCGATTCGCCGTCATGGTCGAAAGCGAGTTGATCAGACTGGCCTGGTGCTGACCGTTGATCACATAGCGCCTGGAGGAAGCGTCGCTGTAGATATTGATCCGCGCCTCGTCGACAACGGCGGCGGTAATCGTCAGCGTGCCGTTAACCACGGTCACGTTGTAGTTTTTGCCGCCGTTGCCGTCCTCAAGCTGATATTGGTCGATGCCGTATTTACCCACGGCCTCGCCTTTGTCGGTGCGGTTGTAACCGAAGGCGGTGTCACCGCCGACCAGACCGGTCGTGTTACCGGTGAACGCCGGATCGGCCTGTCCAACCACCTTGCCCTTGTCGTCGATGACGATGAGCA
>JBEBRW010000035.1:0-58288 GCA_040394635.1 Victivallis vadensis
CCTATTACGGCATTCAATACAATCACGAGGGGGATTTCAAGGTCGTTTTTGACCGGAAACAAGAGTATGCCGTGTCCGGCCCGTATGCGCTGGTGACTTATCCCGGCCCGCACTTCAACTATGGCTCCGGCGGCAAGGACGGGCGCACCCACTGCTGGGTCTGCTTCACCGGAGAGCGCGCCGAGCGCTTTGCCGCCAGCGGATTGTTGCCGATGAACCCGGACCAGCCGCTGATCCACATCACCAAGCCGGAGCAATTTTTCGAGACCATGCGCGAACTGGACCACGCCTTGAGCCACGGCCCCGAGCTGTACAACCGCGCCGTGAACCTCCTCGAAACCATGTTGCTGCAGCTGCATGAGCAGAACGAGGCCCCGGCCCTCCTGCCGCCGCATCAGCTGAATAAGCTGCGCAAGCTGATTGCCGAGATCAAGGCGTCGCCGCAGCAGGAGTGGGATTTCGAGCGGGAGGCGGCGGGACTGTTCGTTTCGATCACCCATTTCCGGCGATTATTCAAACAGTTCACCACCCTCCCCCCGCAGCAGTTTCTGATCAACTGCCGGATGCAGCTGGCCGTACGGCTGCTGCTGACCTCGGACAGTCCGGTCAGCGAGGTGGCGGAGAATTGCGGTTTTGACGATGAGTTTTATTTCTCACGCATGTTCAAAAAGCATTTCCACCTGCCGCCGCTGGCCTACCGCCGCGAATTTATTGGCTGACGATGAAGTAGTAAACGCCGTCCGGAATATCGAACGCGATTTTGCCATCCGTCACCGGGCACTCAAACCGCTGATTTTTCAGCGGGAAATGGACGCTCACCGACTTCGCCGGAACCGTAACTTCAAGCACCACCCGGCGGACGCTCCGGTCCGGCTTGGCGGCAGTGATGACGTTCAGCCCGGACCAGTTGCTCTCGCGCTGTGCCTCGAGCTCCTCGTTCAGTGTCAGCTGATAATGTGCCGCCAATCCATGCAGCTGGAATTTGCCGTCCGCCGAGCGGAAGAGCCGCAGCAGCCAGCCGTCTTTTTCCACAGCCTTCACGGGGGGCTGCGGGAGTGCCTGCTGAATCGGCCCGGCGATTTCCGGCTGAACCGCAGAACCCATCCGGCCCGGGTGCCAGCAGAAATGATCGCCGAGCTTGTGCCACTCCGCTGAATTCCGGCAGTCGACGGTCGGCTTGGGGCTCCAATCCGGCGGAAACACGGCCGGGCGGTCGATTTCCGGCAGGTCGATCCGCAGGCCGTATTGTTCGGTGAACTGCCGTTCGACCCGGTTGCCGCGCGCATCGCACACGCCGAGCGGCCCGGCGGCGATCACGGTTTTGCCCGCCTCGAGCCAGCGCTCCAAAGCTTGGATATCCGCCTCCGCCAGGCACACCGCCGACGGCATCATCAAAATCGAGAAACCCGTCTCGGGCCCGGGAACCCGGTTGACCACGTCGAACTGAATATCCCCGGCAAACAGGTAGTTGCAGCATCCTTCATAATCCGCGGTATAGTCCGAATAATTACCGCCATAGAAATTCCGCGTGGCATCCGAGAAATAAACCGCCACCGCCGAATCCGGCCACGCCTCGAAGAGTTCCGGATGATTCTTTTCGAAATTATACGGAACCGCCGTCACCTCGGGGTCATCCGGCAGGTTTACGAGCTTCGAATCCGGCAGCGCCAGCCGTCCTTTCTTGGTGGAAAACCAGCAGTCCGAGCCCAGGAATTTGTTGAATGCCCAGATCACCCCGGCGGTATCGGCGGAGAACCCGTAGCCCAGCCCGATACAGGGCGCGCCGTGTTCACGCGCCACGCCGAGGTGCTGCAGTTGCGTGGCAAGCAGGGCTCCCAGCGAGCCGTCGATTTTCGGCGTGTTGCCGCACATTTCGAGCATCACCATGTTGCAGCCGCGGATGAACTCCAGGTAACTCATTCCGGCCCCGGCACTCCCCACGTCGATGCTGTTCGAGCAGCAGGTCATGAACGGAAAGTCCGGCGGCAAGGTTTTTCGGGTCGCCGCTACATAATCGCCGGTACTGTGTGCACGCATTTCCAGCCAGTCGCGAAATGCCGGGCTGTGCCAGTTGCACCAGAACGAAGCCTCATCCACCGGCGGCAGCTCGCGCCCGTACTCGCGCTTGAACCGCTCCCGGCAATGACGGCAGCCGCAGCTGGTCAGGTTCGAATAAAAAATCCCGTCGTCGCTCATCAAACCGTCGATGCCGGTCTCCGCCAGCAACTGCCGCACATAACTCTGGTACGCCGCCACAAAATCGGGATTGTTGAAGCAGAATTCCTCGGCGGTATAGCGCGTCAGCCGCACCGCCTCGTTGGTCCGGACGTCGATCATCCGCCAGTCATTCATCTTCATGCCCCGGTATGTCAACTCATCTGCGGCCCGGCGGTTCGGCGCAAACGGTACATGGTGACGGTTGAAGCGGCGCATCTCCTTCATTTCCTGCACATTGTCATAGCGATGGACAATTACCGACGAATGATGATCAAAGAGTTTGATGTCGCGCTGATGCAGTTCATCGGCGATATACCGCATCAACTCATGCAGATTCGTCCACAACGGCATAAAATCCCAGCGGCAATGCGCCCCGAAAATAATCGCGGTATTGACCCCGCCCGCCGCCATCAGATCGGCCCGCCGCTTCACCTTGTCCTCCAGGTCATGATCCGGCCACGCCAGGTCTTCCCACTTGAGCCACCAACTCGCCATCCGGTACGATTTTCCACCCATTTTCCGGTTCCTTTATATTGTACTGCCGGGCGCGATCAAAACCTCGCTGGTGTGATTCCCCGGTGTTTCATTGTATTCATTGGCAATCCGGCGCTGCAGCAGGTCCACCGCCAGCGCCGCGATCGTCTCCGGTGAAGACTTGACCGTGGTCAACTCGGGCTTTTCGTAGGCCGTGTCGAAGCCGTCAAACCCGCTCACGCCGAGGTCGCGGCCCAAAACCAGCTCATGCTCCTGCGCCCACTTCACGCACGAGCGCGCCACATAGTCCGAAATGCAGAAAACCAGCGGACGTTTTCCCCCCCGCACCAATTCATCGAGCCCTCCGGTCAATTCCGCTTCATTGTTCCAGTTGAGATATTCCACCTGAGCAATCTTCCGCTTACGGACGTATTCACGAAACGCCGCCGTGCGGATCTCAAAGTTCGCCACATAGACATTTTTCGTGCAGAATATGAACTGTTCAT
Organism: Victivallis vadensis; assembly: GCA_040394635.1. Lineage (GTDB taxonomy): Bacteria > Verrucomicrobiota > Lentisphaeria > Victivallales > Victivallaceae > UBA5239. The sequence goes on from JBEBRW010000035.1 coordinate 3,198, forward strand.
AACCCATTTTGACCGCCAGGTCCATCATGGCCTGTATGCCCCCACGGTTCGGCGGCGTCACCGAATCCAGCGGCAGATCCGTCAGGCGGTTGATCACCACCATCGGCTTGCCGGTCTTCTTCAACACCGGTTCCAGCCACGAATCCGGGATGAATTCGTCGACGAAATAACCGTCCACGCGGGGCGCGGCCTCAATCATGGCATCTGTAACCGCCGCCAGTGCCGCATCGCTGACCGGACGCATATTCAACGGCCGCGTGGTATGACTCCGCCAGAGATCCAGCTCGCGATTCAAACACTCCATCTCCAGATGGATATTGATGTCGTTCAAAAAGTTATCCATCCGGGTCGTCGCCCGCAAAGGCCGGTTGAAGTTCGCGATCACGCCGGTCCGCTGCGCAGCCTGCGGCCCTTTCCGCACCGTATAACCGCTGCCGCCCAAGGCCTCGATCAGCCCCGCCTGCGACAACTCCTTGAACACACGCACAATCGTGATGTGGCTGACCTCATACTGTCGCCGCAACTCGTTCACCGTCGGCAAACGCTCTCCCGGCCGTAGCCGCCCCTGCTCGATCGCTGATTTCAAGTCACCGGTAATTTCCTGATATTTCGCCATAAATATTATCCCATAATATTATTCGATAATATTATACAATTAAACCATAATTTTTCAACAGCAGATACTATATTTTTTCATTGAATTTCCCGCAATCCACAGTATTTTTTAATAAGGAGGCATGGCCATGGAATACGAAAAATTCGACCGGAAGGAATTCATCCGGGCAATCCAGCTACGCCGGAAAGCGTTCGAACTGGATGTCAAAACTACTCTGATGGTGCTGTTGCTCCTCAATTTCGCAGTCATGTTGCTTGTCATAACTCATCCCTTGATCGTTGTTGAGCTTTTTCTGATTCTTTGTCTTGCATTTCTATGGCTCGGGATAAGACTTTCGTATTATTCGTTCATTCCTGAAAAATTCCAACACTGCCCGTGCTGCGGTGAATCTTTCGTCGGAAACGGCTTGAATAGTTCGTTCTTATGCTATGAATGGATTGTCGGCAGTGCCCGGTGTCCTTATTGCGGCAGGCAGATCATTACCGACGGCAATAAGCAGGAAAAATGCTTGGCACCGGATGATATTAAGGGAGGATTCAACATGGTCACTCCGGAATTCCGGGTGCTTGCTTTCCTACCGATTGTGGTACCGTTTGCCCTGTATGGCCTCTTATTGATATTTAATTATTCAGAAAATAATAACAGTATCATCCTGGTTGTCGCCGGCGGCGTGGTTTCGGCAGTATTAACCGGCGCGGGATATTGGCCCTATAAACACTATTTCCGCTACCGGAAAAACTTCGGACCGACCTGCCCTAATTGCGGCATCGGCCTGCATTCATGCAATCTCAGGGCAATTGCCCGGCTGACCGGCGGTTGCGGCAACTGCGGAGCCCAAATCATTCAGAATTTCACGCCGCCCCCCGTTAGGAGCGATGAAGAACTGTTTGATCAATGGAAAAAGCGAAATTGCGCTTCTCCCGAAGTCCAAAAATTTCTTAATTGGCTTTGGGGGATATACACGCTCGTACTCATAGGAATACTTCTAGTCTATGGAGTGATTGGCCTGATCACTAATCCCAACGCAGGAAGTCTGCTGATGGCCCTTATCGGTCTCTTCATCGTTTACCCTGCTTATCGTATGATCAAAAAAGGTATACAGAAAGCTAAAGAGCCTCCGCCCGAAAATCTGGAAGAAGTTTACCAGCGAAAACGCCAAAACATTAAAGAGGGCCTGGTCTGGCAAATCGATCCTATACCGCCGCATGCCTGGGTCATGATTCTGGCTTTGCTGATGATCGCCTCGGCATTCCTCGGCTGGATTCTCTGGCGGATGGGCACACAGATGATGAACGACGAGCTTTTCCGGGGCGAAGCCATGGCGCTCATGGCCAGCGGCAGCCTCATGATGGCTTTTCCCTTTCTCCTGATATTCAACAAATTATATGTCCATATCCGCGAAAAAATAATCCGGAAATACGCGGAGAATTTGACCGATGAAATATGAGAAACTCATTACCTAAAGAGGAACGAGCATGAAAATCCGTACTGACTTCCCCGGCGGCAACGTGGTTGTCCGAAATATCGATGGCAAACGAATCGAACTGTCGCCGGACCTGCGCGACACTTCGACCAATTGGTTTTACTGGTACTTCGAAGCGGAATTTGACGCGCCCGGCGAGTATGAGTTTGTGTTCGACATGCCTGCGGTCGGCTCGCAGGGCCCGGCGGTCAGCCTCGACGGCGGCGCGACCTGGAACTGGGGCGGCGGGCTGCTTAATGATGTCGAAGGATTCCGCTATGTCCATGACGGCAAGGTGAACAGGGTGCATTTCTGTATGGGGATTCCCTATCTGCAGAAAAACTGGGAACAGCTCGGCCTGCCGGTGACCGAACTCTGCAAGAGCCGCGAAGGGCGTTCGGTGGAGCTGTTCACGCATGGCAGCGGGAGCAAGCACACGTATTTCTTCTCCGCGCGGCGCCACTGCTGCGAAATGGCGGCCAACTATGTACTGGAAGGGGTGATCAAAGCGGCGCTGGCCGACCCGGCGCAGGATTTCAAGCTGCTCGTGGTGCCGTTCGTCGACAAGGACGGCGTGGAAAACGGCGACCAGGGCAAAAACCGTAAACCGCACGACCACAACCGCGATTACAACGAAGTTCCGCTATACCCCGAAACCAAAGCCGTCATGGAGCTGGTCGAACGCGAGAAACCGGAAGTGATTCTGGATATTCATTGCCCGTGGCTGCGCGGCGGCGACACCAATGAAACCATCTACATCGTCGGCGTCGAGCCGCACGACGCCATGAAACGGGTCGATCGCTTCTCCGGAATTCTGGAGCAGGAATCGAAGCACAGCGTCCCCTATTACGCCTCGGACAATGTATTGTTCGGTATGTTTTGGAACACCAGGGACAATTATGACGCCGGCAAAAGCTTCAGCCGTTGGGGCAACGAACGCCCATGGAGCCCGCTGTGCGCCTCCGTCGAAATCCCCTATGCCACCACCCACGACATGGTCCTGACTCCGGAGTTATGGCGCAAGTTCGGCATCACGCTATGGCGCGCGGTGCGCAAATACAGTAACTAACGAGGTGCGTTATTTTTTCCGGCGCATTTTCCGGTTGGGCTTGGCGGGGAAACTGGGACGGACGACGCCCAGGTTTTTATCGGAATTCGCCTGCACGATTTTCCAGTTTTCCGGGTCCTTCATCTCGGCGAGTTCATTTACCGAGGACTGCATCAGGATCAAGCGGTCATTTTTGCGGATAAAGCTGTTGATGAAGTACTTGGGCGGTGCGTCATCGGCCTTCTCCGGTTCCTCCGGCAGCACGGAAACCACGGTGCTTTCGTCCGCCTGGATGTCGATCTCCTCGGGGTTCAAATGCTCTTTCAGCAGGGTATGTTCCGCTTTGGTGATCCGTTTCCGGATGAATTCGGGAAATTCCGCCAGGCTGTTGTAGTTCAAGAAGAGCGGACGCCGGTCCGTGCACCCTTTGCCGCGCAGCTTCAGCAGCGCCTCGAGCGTGTCCGGCAGCGGCGGCAGGTCATCGGTCAGGGCGATCATGCGGCGGCAGAATTCCGCCATCTGCGCGTCCTGCTCAAACAGCTGCAAAACTTCCGTGAGTTCATCGATGTACTCGCGAGTCATGTCGACGGGATAATTCCGCACGGTGTTCAGGGCGTTCCAATAGCGCTCGACCTGCTCCAGCGGCCAGGAATTATTGAGGTAAACCTGAAGCGCCGGAATTATACTGCCGCGATTGTAATCGCCGTAAAACCGGAATTCGACCAGGGAATCCCAGGCCAGATAATTCCCGCCATACTGCAGTTCGAGGGCCGGATTCGGCAGGAAACGGCCGTCCCGCACCTGAATAAACAGCTTCGGCTCCTGCTCCGCCAGGATGGATGAAATATAGGATTCGCTGCGGCGGTACTCCGGCACCATGAAATCGGGCAGTTTGTGCAAGAACTCCACGATCTCATCGACCGCGATCCCCGCCGCGCCAAGCGTCTTGCCCGCAATGATTTCCGGCATGGACCCCAGCATAAAATGCAGAATCAGGAACTCCATGCCCTGATTGGCGATTTTGCTGCAGCGTCCGTTCAACCGGACCGCGATATGCGGCGGCATCAGCGGCTTGATCACGCTGGTGAACTTGCCCGCATCGTGCTCGTTTCTGTAAATATAGCGGCATAAATAATCAAACGCCTGCCGGCCGTAATTGTCCTGCAGCTCGATATCGGCCTCCTGCGCCAGCAACTCCGTAATCAATGCCGCGTCGCCGCTGCCGCAGGCCAGCATCAGACTGGTGCGGTTCAGGGGATCGCGGAAATCGACGCCGTGGAGCGTCAGGCTGCTCATCAATTTCTTGCGGTTGGCCGGATTGTACAGCGTCAGATAATTGGATTGGTAACTCAGAAGCGCTTTCTGTTTTTTCTGCGCCGTGACGTAGCCGGAATCGACCAGGCGGCCGATCAGCAAATCGAAATCCTCGGCTACGGCGCAGTTCAAAAGAAGCTGTTTATCCTTGCGGCTGAATTTCTGATAATCAAGCGCGTTCCGCAGCAGTTCCGGCATATCCTGCCGCGCCAGCACCTTCCACGGCACCGGTTGAAGCTGCAGGAGGCTGCGCTGAATGGCCTCGGCCTGTTCCTGCTTGCCGTGCTCCTTGAGCCGCTCGGCTTCCTGCCGCCACTCGTCCAGACTGGAACGGTCCTTCGCCAACCGCACGTCCTGCCCGGCGGTTTTCAGCCCCAGAATAGAGAAGGTCTTGTGGTCGGCCCGGTTTTCCAGCCAGTAAATATTTTCCACGGCGCGCGTCACCGCCACATACAGCGAATTCACATAAAACTTGTAGGTTTCCAGCGAGTGATCGCTTTTGTCGCGGCCACGGGCATAGGGGAGCTCGCCCTCCGGCAGGTCCTCATACTGCAGTTCACCGGTGATTTCGTCAAACTCGTGCAGGCTGGACGAAACGAAATTATAAATGATGATGTTGCGGTACTCCAGCCCCTTGGCCTCCTGCACGGAGAAAACCAGCGGCGTTTTGAAGAGTTGCCGCGCCGCGGCTTTGTCCTCGTCGCGCATGACCAGCACCGCGTAATGAATGGATTCGGCGGTCTGCTCATTGAGCTGCTGCCGCGTGGCCGGACTATCCTTCAGCAGGGCCGTTTTGCCCTCCAGCGCCGAGGTGCAGGCGACCAGGAAATTGCTTTCGCGGTCCACCGAGCCGAAACGCGCCACTTTCCAGCGCAGGATGCGGTTGGCGAGCTCGGTCACGCTCTGGGAGTTGCGATAGTTGGCGTGGAGGATATTGATCTCCGGCGCCGACACCTCCGCCGCACCCTTGTAAAACAGTGTCTTGACCGCGCTCCAGCTGAAAAAGTTCGGATGCACGATCTGGTTCGAATCTCCGCTGAGCAGGAAGTTGAACGGATTGCGCAGCTGTTTCAACAATAACAGCAGCTGCACGCAGGTCAAATCCTGCACTTCGTCAACGAAAAGGTAATCATATTCCGCCGTAGCCAGCGGCAGGTAATCATAGCACAGGATATTGCCCAGGTAGCGGTTATTTTCCTTCATCCAGACCAGCAACCGGCTGAACAGTCCGTAGATGATTTCGCGTTCGCTTTCCGGAAATATCGACTGTTTGACCCCGAGCGCCAGATATTCCTCCAGCGACAAATGCCGCACTTCGACGTTGTTGCCGGTCAGCACCCCGGATATTTCCTCGAACAACTGGTGCGTGTCGATATGCCGCCCGGGAATCCGGTTGCGCCTCAGCCAATCGGAGAATTCGCTGAAAGTCAGCTCCGAGCCCTCCGGCGTCCGGATATTCGCCAGCACGTCATTCAACGACATGAAGCGGACATTCTGGTGGGTATTGTCGTAGGAATACGCAAAGTAAACCCGCTGGGCGTGATTCGCCAGATACGCCGAACGCGTGGCATAGAGGATATTGCCGGAGAGCGATTTCATTTTTTCCAGCGAAAGAACCGTCTTGCCCGATCCCGCGCTGCCCACGATAATCACCGGCAGCGGTGTATTCAGCAGCTGGTACTGCGCGGCGTCGAAACTGAGGCAGCGATCCAGGAAATGAAACACCGGCAGGTCGGGATTGCAGTAAATCAGCGGTTTCAACTCGTCGTCCGCGATTTCCTCCGGGCTGTGCAGCGGGGCGATTTTGCTCTCATCGATCGCCGCGCCCTGCAGGAAACGCGATTTCTCGTACTCGTGATTATAGATGATTTCGAGCAGCAGGATCACCCGCTTGCCCTGATACTTCATGATCGCAAACAGCAGCCGGTCCGCATCATTGAGCCGGGCCCGGAAATAGGAAGAAGGATTCATTTTCTTGACTTCGGCCGAAAAAAAATCGCCGTTTTCAAGAAATTTCACCACCCGCTCAAACTGAGCCTCCGCGCGGCGCGGCTGCAGCTCATTATAAACCAGGATATCTATTTTTTCCGCTGTCATGGTCCCCTTCGAAATTATTATGGTAATAAATTTATCATATTTTATTGAGATTACAATTTTCCGGGCACATTTTTATCAAATGTTATTCCGGGGTCAAAACATGTTTCCGGTAGCGGTGCGGGGTCTGCTTGAAATGCTTTTTGAACTGGAGCCCGAAGTAATTGCTGTCGGTAAAGCCGCATTCGGCGGCGATTTCCGGCAGCGAGAAACGGGTGGAGCGCAGCAGTTCCTCGGCCTTCTTGAGCCGGAGCTCGATGATATATTCGCTCGGCGATTGCCCGGTGGCGCCTTTGAACCGGCGGTAGAACGTCGGTTCGGACATGCCCGCCAGCCGCGCCAGCGTGCCGCGCTTGATCGTTTCCGAGAAGTGCTCATTGATGTATGACATGACTTTTTCGAGGCGCAGCAATTCGAGATGTTCCTCTCCCGTCTGGTCGGCATAAAAACGGCAGATCGCGGCAAAAAGTTCCCCCAGCAGCGATACCGCGCACAGGTAAAATCCGCTTTGGCGGCGCTGAAACTCGGACTCCATCTTGCGGACGATTTCGAGCACGACGGCAAGCTGCGGCGGGCTGAGCCGCAAATGGCTGCCGAACCCGTAATGCCCGCGCGTCTGTGGTTCCAGGTGAAAGAACGCCATGAACCCCGGCGCGTCCTGCAGGTCGCGAAAATCAAAACCAAGTTCATCGGGCACCCACAGCACATTGTAAATTTCCAAGTGATTCTGTATCGGAAAATCATGCGGTATGCCGGGCGTCAACAGAAAAATATCGCCGGCATGAATCTGGTAATCCGCCTCCTCCCCCTGATAAACCCCGCTCCCCCCGGCCACGATGACCAGTTCGCAAAAGATATGAGTATGCGCCGGCCCCTGCGTTTCGCGCTCACGGACATGCATTACGGCCAACGGCCACTCACCGCCGGCATAAAGCTTCAGCGTCTCGCGATCAAAAACAACATGATGGTTGAGAATTTTCGTACTCATGATATTGCCCTGAAATTTACTTTTGATCTAAAAATAATGTATTTTGATTGAAAAGTCAAGGATTATTTTCTCTATTTCAGATATAATATGAATATTACGGCAGACAAGTGTATATTCGGGAAATGAACAAAACAAGGACAAAGGCCATGAGAAAAATCCAGAAAGAAAAGAACTTCACCCTCATTGAACTCCTGGTAGTGATCGCCATCATCGCGATTCTGGCGGCCATGCTGCTGCCTGCCCTCAACCAAGCCCGCGAAAAAGCCAAAGCGGTCAACTGTATCTCCAACTTGAAGCAGATTGGCACTGCCGCCAACTTTTACCAGGGGGACAATGAAGATTTTGTCGTGCCGGGGTTGATGCCGCCGTCAGGTTACTGGACATGGTATACAACGCTTTATCAATATGTCAATAACACCAAAACCTTTGCATGTCCGGGACTGACGCCGGAGGAATTGGGACGCTGGGGCAGAGGTGATGCTACTTTTCATATTCCGGCCGGAGTGGATGCCGTGAACGACAAATTCGGCTATATGAGCAATCAGGGCGCCGCCGTATATGACAACGGAGTGCCTCCGCGTCCCGCTTACAAAAAAGCCACCAAAGCGAAAAAACCCGGAATCACTCCTTTGATTATGGATGGTACGCGCGCAACGGATTTATTTGCGAGCAGTAGATGGGATTATTACCATTTCATCAACCTCAATTCATATCCCAAGCGGAATTTTTATAAACACGGCGGCGACCGGCTCAGTAATTTTCTGTTCCTGGACGGACACGTGGAGCCCATGCAGTACGGCCTCCATGTGCAGGATGAGTTGGAATGGAGTATTGATTAACCATGAAATATATTGCTCTTTTGTTAACGCTATTCGCTATTCAGGCAATAGCCGAGGATTTCGATTACTATCTGGTCGGAATCCCGGCCCCGATCTCGATTCAGCCCGAAACAGCAGCGTTTGATGGTAAGACCTTTTTCAACGACAGCCGGATTCTCTGGAACAACGCACAGGAAAAAGCCGTGGGATTGGTGATAAATTTCCACAAGCCGGAGAACATTACCCGGATCGAGGTACTGACCTCCAAACCGAATGAAATCCTCTGGGCTCCCTATAAAACTGAATTTTTCAGTTGGAACAGTGAAAATTTGAGTTGGAACTCGGAACTTTCCCAGCCGGACGGGACCGGTTCCGCCACGAAAAAAGAATATCAAAATCCCTTGATTTCCACCGTTTGGAAACCGGCGCAGCCGGTCAACAGCAAGGCAATCAAGATACTGATGAACGGTGAACACATCTGGCTGTGTGAAGTGCGGATTTATGCCGGCGAGAAACTTCTGAAACCGGAATATGCGCCGGTCGGCCCGGCCGCACAGACATTGCTGCCGGACAAAGAGGGCGTCGCCAGCGGCGCTTCTAGCAACCCGGACACGGTATGGTATTTGAACGGCATCGACGGTAAGTGGCTGGCAGTCGGGCAGCCGAACCTGTTGAACCGCCGCGACAAAGTTATTTTCCGGTTTGATATTACCGGGTATATTCCGGCGGGTAAGGTCAGAAAAGCGGTTCTGCAATATGAACAGGTGCCGTTTGCGGCGCGCTATCGCGATGAGCTGCTGGTGCTGGACCACTTCAATATCGAGCGGGCCAGGCTCAGCGGCAACGACCTGATTTCGAATCAAGTTGACGCCGTCCGGAAATATATACTTGAGCGGGCGGTGACCAACCCGATTATTACCCGGATTGATGTGACCAGTCAGGTTAACACCGACTTATCGAAAGGATTCGGTTACAGCACGTTCCGGGTTTCCAGCGAAAGCGCCGAAGTGCTGGGAAACCCTCAAAACGAAGCCACCGGAGTGACAATCAACAACGGAACCATGAAATTATTCATCGAGGCAAACTGAAACTATGATAAAATATCTGACATTATTACTGTTGACCTTCAATCTGTGCGCCGGTGGCGTTCTGGCGCCGAACGGCAAGCCCTACCGGGAAATCGTGATTGCGCCGGACGCTACGCCCATGGTAAAACTGGCCGCCAATGAACTGCGCGATTATCTGAAAGCCACCACCGGCGCCGAACTGCCGGTCGTGACCGAAAGCACCGGGACTCCGGTCATTCTGGTGGGCGAGAGCCCGGCGGCGGAAAAATACGGCTTCAACGCCGGAAACCTGAAACCGGAGGGATTCCGGATCGTCTCGCGTCCGGATGTGCTGGCGATCATCGGCCGCGACCACAAGGGTGGGATCATTTCGCTGCCGGTGAATCCGTGGCGAAATCTGGAGGTTTACAATGCCGGGCTCGGCCTGCTGGCATTCGGCGAAGCAGGAACGCTTTATGGCGTATATGATTTCCTGGAAAAACACGCCGGGGTGCGCTGGTACATGCCCACGGAATTCGGCACGGTCATCCAAGAGGTCGAAACGCTGAAGATCCCGGAATTCGAGCTTGCCGACGCGCCGAAAGTCAATTACCGCTATGCCTGGTTCTGCCTCGGCGAAAAGGCAGGCGACCAGCTGCTCTGGCTGCGACGCTCGCGGCAGGGCGGCACCGTGCCCGTGTACATCATGCACAGCTATTTTCATTTCCTCAAATACAAGGACAGCCACCCTGAATATTTCGCGCTGGTCGACGACAAACGCGATTTCGACAATCTCTGCGCCATTGGCGGCCATGGGCACCTGTGCCTGACCAATCCGGCCGTGGTTGAGCAGTGGATCAAGGACATCCGCGCTTATTTCGACGCCAACCCCGAACAGCGCGTTTATCCACTGGTGCCGATGGACGGCCTGACCCGGGTTTGCGGCTGCGCAAACTGTCAAAAAGAGGTGGATAACGACCTGCCGAAAACCGGGCGTTTTTCCAATCACATCTGGGGATTTCTGGTCAAAGTCGCCAATGAAGTGATCAAGACCCACCCGGACCGGATCATCGGCTGCCTGGCTTACGAAAGTTACTTCGATCCGCCGTCAAGAATCGAAAAACTTCCCCCCAATGCCGCCGTGATGATCTGTTACAACCGGGCGAACACCGCCAATCCGCATTTTCGCAAAAAAGTGCGGGATGGCTTGGAACAGTGGCGGGAGCGCACCAGCAACATTTATACCTGGAACTGGTACCTGGAGCACTGGGCGGCCTGGAAAGGACTTCCCATCGCCGCGCCGCAACTGTATGCCGACGAGTACAAATATCTCGATCAGCTGAAAGTCTGGAAGGGGGAATTCATCGAAGCGGAAGGCCACAAAAACGCCGTCCGCATGGAATACCCCGGCACCCAGCATCTGAATTTGTACCTGAGCGTCCGGTCGATGTGGAACCCGGACTTCGATCAGAAGCAGGCTTTGGACGAATATTACCGGCTGTTTTACGGTCCGGCGGAAAAGCCGATGCGCGCCTACTGGGAACTCGCCGCCAGTTCTTACATGAACCATGCCGCCAAAAGTGCCACGGTCGCCCCCATCGTGCCGGAGGAAACTTACCCGCCGGATGTGCTGGATAAATTGTTCGGATATCTGGAGGAGGCGCTGAAACTGGCTCCGGCGGATTCGCAATACCGCCAACGGGTGGAGCTGATCAAGACGGAGTTCGAACCGGCCTATCGCAACCTGCAGCAGTTCGTCCAGCAGGGGCGTCAACATCTGGATATCCCACGGATAAAACAATCACAGGAACTGGATAAATTACCGCTGCAGCGCTTCGTCGGGCGCAATGGTACCGCGGCCAGTCCGCCGACCTGGTTTGCCGCCGGGCACGACGGCCAGAACCTCTATCTGAAATTCTTCTGTTTCGAGCCGGAAATGGCGCAGTTGAAAGCCAGCCGTACCGAGCGCGACCAGGATGGAATGTGGGAGGATGACGGGGTCGAAATCTTCCTGAGCAGCGACCTTACCGAGCCGGAAAACTGCGTCCAATTCATCATCAATGCCAACGGTGCGATCTGGGATGCCCGGCGCAGTTACGGTAGGCTCCAGGCCCGCGAGTGGAACGCCCCGGGAACCAAAGCTGTCAGTAAAAAAGAGGCGAACCGCTGGGTTCTGGAAGTGACGATCCCATTCGCCGAACTCGACATCCGCAGTGTGCCCCCCGGCATGAAATTGACCGGCAATTTCCTGCGCGGCAGAACCTCCGGCGACGAACAGACCTACAGTTGCTGGTCGCCGTTATTCACCCCGGTAAATTATTCGCCGGGACGTTTTGGAACCATGAATTTGAGATAACTATGACCATTTTGCAAAATACCGATATTCTGGAGCAACGAATCCTGTGGCTGCAGCACGCCGAAACACTGCGGCCGGCTTTGAAACACTGGCGCGTCAACCCGGTCGCAATGGTTGAACCGGTTGACGATCCGGGCGCGTGGCAAAAGCTTCGGATGGATACCAGATCCCCTGCCGCCGCCCTGCCCGGCTTGAGCTGGAACCGGGGCGACCGCCTGATCCTTGATTTCGGCGAAACCGCTGTCGGGCACTTCACGCTGGATATGCGGGTTCAGGGCGGTTACTGCGATTCCCCCGTGCACCTGCGGATGCTGGCGGCAGAAATGCCGCTGGAACTCAATTATACCAAGGAAAGCTTTCACGGCCAACTCAGCAGTGCCTGGATTCAGGAGGAGTATTTCAAGTTCGATGCACTGCCGCAGTCGTTCACGCTGCCGCGCCGCTACTCGGCGCGTTATCTGCTGCTGGAGGTGATCGCCACGCCGGGCCCGCTGATTTTCGAGCAAATCCATATGACCGCCGAAGGCATCGAATCCGAGCTGCCGGAACCTGTCGGGGAACTCGACCGCGTGGGGCTGAGAACCCTGCGCAACTGCATGCAGCGGTTTTTTGAGGACGGGCCGAAGCGTGACCGGCGACTCTGGCTGGGTGACCTGCGGCTACAGGCCATGGTCAATGCAGTCAGCTTCCGGCGCTTCGACCAGGTGGAACGCTCCATTTATCTGTTGGCGGCGGGCACGAGCGACAAGGGAATCATCCCGGCCTGCGTTTTCGACACGCCCGGCGCCAAATCCAACTGCAACATTCTGGATTACTCGCTGCTGTTTGCGCCGATGCTGCTGGACCATTACCGCTGGAGCGGCAACCGGCAGATTGTCAACGACCTCTACGAGCTGGCGGTGCTTCAGTTCGATTTTGCCCGGTGCCATTTCGATAAGCAGAACATATTCCAGGACCCCGGCAACTGGTGGCTGATGGTCGATCACTGCAATGAGCTGAACCGCCAGATACCGCTGCAGGCGATTTTCGTCTACGGCCTGCGCAGCCTAGCGGAGCTGGCGGAAATCCTGCTGCATTACGATGAGGCCAGGCAATTCCGGCGGGAGGCGCAATCCGCTGCCGACGCCGTCCGGCATCATTTTTATGACCGGGAGCGGAACCTGATTTCGTCCGGTCCGCAGCGGCAGATCTCCCACGCCACGCAAATCTGGTGCATCATCGCCGGTATCGTCACCCCGGAAGAAGGCCGCGCGCTGCTGGCCAGTCTGGAAAAATGCCCCGGCGCCGTCCGCCCCGTCACGCCGTACCTGCAGCATCATCTGCTGGAAGCCTACCGGATCTGCGGCGAAAACGATAAACTCCTGGCCCTGATCGAAAGCTATTGGGGCGGCATGATCCGGCACGGCGCGGACACCTTCTGGGAAGCCTATGACCCGGACGACGAATTTTTCAGCCCGTACGCCGACGCCCGGCTGAACAGTACCTGCCACGCCTGGAGCTGCACCCCCAGCTATTACCTGCGAAACCGGATGAAATAACCGCTTGCTTTTCCTTCCGGCCTGTGCTATATTCCCGGATTGTAAAACTCATAATTCCGGGGGAAATAAATGAATTGCACCTGCCGAAGCCGCCGGCTGATTGCCATTGGCGCCGTGGTCCTGATCCTGGTTCTCCAGGGGGTCATCCTGAACCGGCAGCAAAGCATCATTTCCGCCATGACCGGAAGCGACAAGCTCAACCATAAGCTCGAAATCTACATTTCGTTCACCGTCGACGTCGACCGGGATTCCGACAACCGCGCAGTCGTGGAACAAACCCTGCGGGAGCTGGCAGATTCCTTCGGCGGCTCTTCGGCTTACGAGATTCGCGGCTGCTGGATCACCAAAGACGGCACGCCGGTTTTCGAGAAAAACACCGTATGCTTCGTTTACTGCACCAGTGACCAGCTGGAAGCAGGCAAGAAACAGTTCCGCGAACTGGCACGAAAACTGCGGGAATCGCTGCGTCAGGAATCCGTCGCCATCGTCATCGACGGCGCGATGGAATTCATCTGATTTTTTCTTGCATAAATGGCCGGGCGAATGTATATTATGACGTATCAGAAACACCATGGACCACTTATCCGATAAGTCATTCCATTTCATATAGTTATTTCCAATTTGATTTCATACATTATCCATATACCAGACAGGAGTGATTTTATGATGAAAGTCGGGGCCAGCTATTATCCGGAACTTCATGACAAAGAGACGTGGCGGCGCGACCTCGCCGCCGGCCGCGAAATCGGCTTGACCGCGCTGCGCTGCGGCGAATTCGCCTGGGACTTTATCGAACCGCGCGACGGCGAGTTTCATTTCGAGTGGGCGCTGGAATTTCTGGACCTCGCCGCCGAGCTCGGATACGATGTCATCTGGTGCACACCGTCGGCCACGCCCCCGCCCCGTTTTTTCCGTCAATACGAAAATCTCGGCGCGGTCAACCTCAAGGGCGAAGCGATGCCGGTCGGCGTCCGCCGCAACTACACACCGGAGCACCCCGATTACCTGCAGCGCTGTGCGGACATGGCCGAAAAGCTCGCGCTGAACCTCGCCGGGCACCCCGCAATCGTGGGCTGGCAGATCGACAACGAGCTCGCCGGTGACGGCTTCTGCTCCCGCGGCGGCTACTGGACCACGGCCGGGTTCCGCAATTACCTGCGCCAGCGCTTCAAAACGCTGGATGACCTGAATGCAGCGGTCGGCGGCGGCGTGTGGGGCGAGAATTATCACGACTGGGACGAGATCCCGGTGCCGGGCCCGGTCATTTCGGTGGACTCGTTTCCGCCGGGACTCAAGCTCGAATTCCAGCGCTACCACTCGCTCGCCTGGCAGAATTTCTATCATGTTCAATACATCGCCCTGAAAAAGGGCGGCGTCACCCGGCCGATCACCACCAATTTCTATAATTTCAACTGGGATGTGCCGTTTGACCTGCACCAGTGGAAATCCGAGCTGGACTGTGTCTCGCTCGGCAATTATCTGGAAGGCAAAAACGAATCAATCCTGCAGTTCGCCGCCATGCGCAGCGCCGCCGACTGGAAGCGCCCTTACTGGATATTGGAGCAGAAAGCCGGCCAACAGCGTGGCCAGAACCTGTATCCGGATGCCCTGCTCGAGCGGTTGACCGAGCACCTGCAGCTGTGCCGCCGCTGCGGTGTCGAATACGCGATTTACTGGCACCTGCGCCAGCACACCCACGGCTGCGAAGTGGAGCACGGTGCGGTGCTGAATCACGACGGCCGGATCGGGCGCGTGGGACTGGCGATCAAGCAGGCGATCAAAGACGCCGGGAATACCAAAATGATTCCGGTGCGCCGGGATGTCGGCGTCGTGTTCGACTTCCAGCAGCACTGGGCCCAGCGCTGGCGTCCGGGGCACCTGAAATGGGATTACCGGACGGTGATTCAGGAGGAATATTTCCCCGCCATGCGCAAGCTGTACGGCGAGGTCGCCCTCCCCGGTACCGACAGCATTTTCACAGGTGAATGGCAAACGCTGCTGGTGCCGCATTATCAGATGGACCTCGGAATCACCGGCAGGCTGCTCGAGCTCGCGCAGAACGGTTCGACCATTATCCTGACCTCAGACTACGCGCGGCTGGATAAATTCAACGCGGCACGCCCGGTGACCCTGCTCGAGGCCCTGACTCCTGCCCTGCCGATCCCTGAGCTAGAAATGATTCAACTGGACGAGAATTCCGGTTATCAGGCCAAGGACGGCACGCCCGCGAATTACTTCTACGCGATACCGTTCGGCGAAATCGAGATCAAATCGAAAACCGTCCCCACTCATCTGGAATTCAACTACGGCCAAGGCAAAATCGTCATCCTGCTCGGCATGTTCGCCGCAGAGGACCTGAGCTGGATACTGAAGGGATTGTCATGAGGCTGGACTGGAGTTCCATTGAGGTTAAATTCGTCGTGGGTGGATATTCTCAATGGCCGGAGGGCGTCGATCACTCGTGGACCTGGAGCGACCGGGTGATTCCGGACAACGACCTGTGGATCTTCTATACCGGCCAGTGCGAAATGCAAATGCGCAATGGCCCGCAAAAACTAAAGGCGGATTCCATCATCTGGATGCGGCCGGGGCATTTTTATAACGTGGTGCAGGACCGGAAAAACCCGATCGGGCACACCTATATTCATTTTGAGCTGATCAAGCCGGACGGCACGCTGTATTACCCGCCGACGGATGTGATACCGGAGGTGTTCAACTGCTTCAATGCCTCCCAGATGCACTTCCTGGCGCAAAACCTGATCAACATCGTCAACATCGGCTCAACCGTCAACCGCCGGATACGCAAGCTGCCGGATCATTACACCCCGGAGGACAATCTGAAAACAGCCTCCGTATACCTGAAATCGTTGTTAATGATGATCGATTTTTATGATACGATCAATGCCGCGCAGGGCGGCAGCAGCAACCGGCACAATAACGCGGTAGCCATCAAAGCGGCGCTGGACATGGACGCCAGCAACGATTCGTTTCAGGAAATATCCAAGCTGGCGCGGAAATACAGCCTCAGCCGGACCCGTTTCTCACAGATTTTCACCGACTACTGGGCCATTTCGCCGCAGGAATACCAGTTAAGCGCGCGCATCGGAAAGGCCAAAAGCAGACTGATGCAGTATCCCGACAAAACGATAGCCCAGATCGCAGAGGACCTGGGCTATTCGGATCATTTCTTTTTTGTGCGTCAGTTCAAGCAGCGAACCGGGAAGACCCCCGGCCAATTCCGCCGGGAAAACGGGGGCCTCAACTTCAAGGATTGACCTTTTTGAAAAGCCGGACCTCAATCGCCAATTTTCCGGCCGCACCATTTTTCTCGAAAAGCAACCGGCTGACTTTTTCCGTACGCCGTACAGTCACCGTCTCCGATTTGAACTCTACCCCGCTCGGGAAAGTGATCAGGGCATAACTGTCCTGTCCGTCCAGCCGGATGGTCTGCGCCGATTCCTTTTTCCACGGAAGCGCCGTCATCCAGACGAATTGCACGCCGTCACCGGATTTCAACTCGTATTCGTCGGCAATGGTGATCCGGTCCGGCGCGGGCGAATCAACGGTCCGCAGCCACTTCCGGTAACTTTCGGGCCAGCTTGAAGCAGGATTTATGCTCATGCGGAACGTGGTTTCGTTGCCGGTGCCTTCGGGCCGAATCGCCGCTTTGCTGTGGACCGCATCCTTTTCGGCGGCATTCAGCGGCACCAGGACATTGTGCCAGGAGGCCTGAATGACGTTCCTGCTGTCGGCGTCGGCATAATTTTGCCCGCCGGGGTCCATGGCGTAGGTGTCGCCGGCGTATTCCAATACGAAACTGCCCTTGTCATTGTGCTGGTGACCATGATAATTCGCCACAGCCCCCAGCAACAGGATTTTTACCGGCTGCTCCTTGAAAACCCGAACCGAGGCCGCCGCCCCCATCTCCGGCAATTCGGCAAACACTTTATACGGGGGAATGTCTTTCGGCACCTGCCGGAGCTGCTGGTAAAATACCGGACTGGGAATCGGTTGATTATCGCGTTTCTGCATCATCGTATGGTAAATGCGGGTCCACTGGCTCTGCGGCGCCGCAATGCTCAACGACTGCACGATTTCCAGAGGCGGCGAAATAGCCATCCCCTGCCCGCTGGAAATCGGGATCAGCCCGCCCCGGCGGTCGGTGGAAACCATTACGTCGGTATAAAGCCCGGTGGCCCGGAGCTTCTCCGGCATGATCGCGGCGATATCGAGGTTGCGGGCCGAAGCGTACATCTGAAACACCGGCACAATGTTTCCGATGGAGTAACAAAAATATGCGGTTCCTTCCAGGAAGCTGCCGTCGGCATGCAGAATGGCATCCACGGTCTCCTTGAATTCATCGTAGGCCAGTTCCGTATAGGGCTTGATGCGGTTTGAATTCCAGCCCCGAACCTTTTCCAGCGCGAGATAGGCGGCGATACGCCCCTTGGAAAAAACCACCATCTGGTTGTTGTTGACGATATATTGATATTTCCAGACGGTATGGTTGATCATGGCCAGTGCCTCGGTAGAGAGCCTGCGGGCAATCAGCTCGCGCCCCGCATCCGAGAGCATATCCGAGGCCAGGTCCAGCGTCAAAGCCAGGTCATAAGCGGCCGCCGAGTGCGTGAAGGGGCGCTGCTCCCAGCCGCTGTCGCGAAAATACACCTGGAAACTGGCATCCCAGTAGGGAGTCAGGGCCAGGACAATCGAATTGCGAACTGCCAGACGCATCAGGTCGGCATCGCGACTGATGATCGCAGCCTTAAGCATGTGCTCGGACGGACGCAACTTCTGATCGTCGTTGTCGATGCGCCCGAAAATCTGCTGGTTGGACCAGTTCAAATAGGTCCTGAGCTGTTTCTCCGGCTCGTAATCCCCGGCTTCAAGCAAAGGTCCCTTGCCGTTTTTGCGATAATCATTCTGAATTTTCTGCATCATGGCAGGGCGCGCCAGCAGTCCGACCAGCGGTACAAACGCCGGTTCGGTTTCCCTCGGCGCCAGAAATACATCCAGCGGCTGTTCCGCCAGTTGACGGTACTCCTGTTTCAGCAAATCCAGACTTGCCCGGTTGCGCAGCCCAAACCAATGAAACGCCCCCTGAAGAACCCGGTTATCGGCGTTGTCGAAAATCTCAAGGGTCATCTTTTGAATCACCCCTGCGCCGCCGAGCGACATTTCATATTCGTCGCGGTAAACACTGGTGCATTGCCATTCATGCGACTTCACCCCGGCATCGGTCTCCAGGGTAATCCGCAGTTTCACCCCCACCGGCGCCTTCAGCGTAGCGAGCAAGTGATCGTATCCCGCACACTTGACCGGATTGGTCCGGACCATCTGGAAGGCCGGCTCATCAAAAGAGCCCGCTTTATCCCAGGCAAAGCCCGACGTTCCGAAATTATAGATGAATTTGCCGCGTTCCACCTGCCATTGCCTGTTTTCCTTGAATTCATGATCCCAGAACGGCGCAAACACCGCTTCGGCGACATTAACCGGAGTTACCCTGGTGGGCGGCAGCGTATCGGCCGAAATGGCAAAGAGCCAGAAAGTAAACGTGAATACCAGGAAAAAGCGCATGCTTGAGCCTCGTGATTAATTATGTTTATTACCGTCGAAACCGCAGAAAAATTGCGGCCTGGAGGGATTCGCATTGATATCCGGAACCAGCGCAAGGAACGCACTGTACTGCATACCACCGGCATGACCATCCATATAAAGCTGGTAATTCAGCGCCAGGCTGCTGGTCGGCGGAAGGATTGCCGTTGCCGCCGAAGTACGCTCCCGGGGGTCCGGCTGGTTATGCCGGTAAGCCATCCCGCCATAGGCCACCACCATGTAGCCCGAAAGAGCGAACGAATCCGTAACCAGCATCGCCAGCGTCGGCTTGGTAATGGCACTGGTTTTCCGCCACTTGGTATACAGTGCGCCAGTTCCGTCGTCAGCGCCGCTCAACCAGCCGTTAATTGCATAATGGGTATAAGCGAACTTTCCTTCGCTGTAATTGCCGAACCCCACCGGTTCATTCGGGCAATTGAATGTGCCGGACTTCCCGTCCCAGCCATTGTAGATAGCTCCATATCCCTTGGTCACATTGTCGTAACCGGAGAGCAATCCATACCATATGCTGCCATAAAAGGACGTATAATTCATCTTGCCGGGCACAATCCAGTCCTCGTAATCGGAAGAATACAACCCGGAGGCCAAACCCATTTGTTTCAAATTGTTCATACATCCGATGTTGCGGGCTTTCTCACGGGCTTTATTTAAAGCCGGCAATAGCATCGCCGCCAGGATCGCGATGATCGCGATCACCACCAGGAGTTCAATAAGCGTGAAATATTTTTTCATTCCGGTCACCATCCGTTTCGATTTATTCCGTCAGAACCGCTTTGATGCCAGTAATATAAAGTTCCGCGTCCGTGTTTGCCCCGAAAGTCAACATCGCCTGCCCGGTAACCTCGTCTTTATTATCCTTGACCAGCAGATCAACCTTGACATCCTTCCAGTTTTCGCTCAGTTCGATTTCCTCGCCCGGCAGAGCAGCCATGAATTTTTTCTCCGCGTTGAAAATCTGCAGAGCAAACCAGGCGGTCCCTTTCCCTTTGACCCTGGCGGTAACCGTAACGATCTGATCGGCCTTGGCGGCAAAGCGGCCGGAGTAAGCCCAGCCAAAACCGAATTTCGCGGTGATATTGGAAAAATGAGCAATATTTTTCTCTTCGTCCTTGAGCATTTTGAACTCAGGTGCGGGTTTATATCCCTGCCAGGCATTCAAATACCACCCCTTCGGAAAACCGTTTTCCTGAATATTGTCGAAAGTTCCGTTCACATTGAGCTCAGCTCCATAAACGGACAAAGTCATCATGCAGATAAAAGAAAAAAATGTCATAATCCGAACCATCAGCAACCTCCTGTTTTTGATCTTTCATTATTATAACAGTAAGAGAAGCGTTTGACTATGGATTTTTGTAATAAAAAATTGTACTTATGTCCTAAATAAAATAAACTCCCTACTATAACAGAATAGACGGAGAAAAAAATCAGGACAATTTGGTCTGTTGAAAAACTCAACCACGGAAGTTACAAGAAAACAAATTTCCGTGACTTCCGTATGTTCGGTGGTTAATTCTTTTTAGAATTTGACCATGACCGGCAACGAGGAGGCGAATACCCGGTTGCCGCTCTGGTAGTAGTTGACATTGCCGTAGGATTCGGTGAAAGCGTCGTCCTTCGGCTGCGGGAACTGGATCACCGCCACACCGTCGAGGGTGACGCGTTTGGCGCCGCGCATGGCGGCGATCCCGTTGAGGGCTTTTTCGGCCTCTTTGGCGTCTTTGAATTCGGCGATGGTGACGGCGTTGCCGTAGGCCATCCGGTGGAGCCCATTCACCCAGGCTTTGCCGGAGACATCGTCGAACACATTCTTAACGAGGTATTTGACCCGCCAGAGCATTTTGGGCTCGACACCGCCCGCATCGATGAACGCGCGGTATTCATTGGCCGCCGGTTGGGTCCAGCCCGCCCGGAACGCTTCGAATCCCCCGCCATCGATCTTTTCCGCCAGCGCCGGAGGTGCCGTAACCGAGGGCTCCAGGTCGAGAATCGTTTCCTCGGTTCTGGTGAGTTTGCCCGCCGGTACGACACCGTTAAGCAGTCCCTCGCGGAACGCTTTGACGGCGGCGACAACCCCTGCTTCGGAGGTGCCGGAAATCTTGATGCTCAGCGTGGTAAACGCGTTGGTCCTGGTTTTGTTGGAAAAAAGGAACGGATTCCAGTCGCATTCAATATAGCCGAGGTCGCCGGTACAGCTGCCGTAGCCGAGGCGGTAAAAATGCTTCGATGCGACATCGATGGCCGCCTGATGCCCCCAGCACTTCGCCAGCAGCGCATCCCGATCCTTCAGTCCGACCATGACCAGCGTGTTATAGGCCGCGGTACGGAAAGCCGATTCCGGCAGCAGCGTTTCGCTCACGATCAGGGTCGGTTCACCAACTGCGCCGCCGGATTTGACCAGCGCCTGAAACGGCTGAACGGCATTGACGTCGAGCAAACTCTGCGCGGCTTCCTTGACCGATGCCGGAGCGTTCCCGGAAACGCAGATCAACAAACGGCGTTCTTCCGCGGCGTGAATTCCGCTGAGCAGCGCCAGTACAACAATCCATAAAATTCTTTTCATCTTCATTCTCTCTTATTTTGCGTTGCCGATCATGACCATGCGTCCCGCCACCCCGGCCACCGGCAGTTCGAAGTGCCACAGACCGTCGCCGTCCTGTTTCGCGTCCAAACGTTCGCCGCTGTCGTAGTCGACAAATACCGGGTTGGTGATGCTCGCATCGAAAGCCTGCGGGTTGAGCTTGATTTGCTGAATGCCGTTATAATCCGCCAGACTGCCGAAGGCCAGGAACAGCGCGCCGTTACTGATGAACGGGGTTACCGCCAGGTGCGTCGTGGAATCGATGACCAGCCGCGTTTCGGCCATGACCATATCGATGAACGGCCGCAGCGCGTCGGCAGGGATAAACGAAGCTTTGAAGGGGCAAAAAATCATCGGAGTTCCGGCCGCGTTGGTTCGCACATGCACGGTCATCGAGCCCATTTTAACGTCCTTCGCACCGGTCGTCCAGAACCTGGCATCGCTGCTGTCGCCGGCGAAGGCGATGATCGGCGTGCCGTCGTTGTAAAGCCGCTCGATGGCGGTACATTCGTCGGGGTTCCAGTCGGTGGCATCGAGGAGTAGGAGCGGATTTTTGCCGGACCAGTTTTTCAACGCGTGACTGGAGGTCACGAAGCCGACCGGCACGCCGTTTTTCACCAGCCGCTCATACAAACGCGCCATCCGGATATCGATCTGATCTTCCTTATCGCCGGCCGAAAACAGCCCGAAGCCCATGCGCCCGGCTTTCGGCTTCATCCGTTTCACATGCGAATTCCACGACACCACCATGCCGAAACCGGTGGCCCGTTCCGGGCGGACCCGGGTCGTGAAGTAGAACGTGGAGACATAATCGCGGATTTCCGCCGGATAAAACTTGGTCGACACCCCGCCCTGCTGGCTGTAGCCGTAAACATGATACGGTTTGAATTCGCCCTGCGAGTCGACGCGACCCGCGAAATAGGTCGAGTACCACTGACGGCGCGCCGGTTCGGCGGAGGCGTTGTTCGAGTACCAGTGCCGGTTCGATTCGCTGTTGATCCAGCCCCACTGCTTATAGAGCCCGCTCCGCAGGTCGGGATTGACCGCGACCAGGCCGAAACGAAATCCAAGGCTGTGGTACAGATCCTGACGCTGCAGTTCCCAGAAAAGGTCGGTACCGACCCCGAGGTGGGTGGGGCCGAGACGCTCACCGAGTTCGTCGCCGGCCAACGGGAAGCTGCCGTGGGTTTCGATCGTGTAAGCGATGTCGTGATCGGCGAATTTCTGCCGGGTCTTTTCCTGTTGTTTCGCGTATTCGGCGAGCGACCATTGCTGGAACACATCGCCGTACTGATTCATGATTTCGTCGGAAATCGCCTTGAAGCTGCGGCCCTTCAGACCCTTGCCGCCATTGGATTTCAGGTATTGATCGAAGCGGACGAATTGATCCCAGCCGAACATGGCGCCGATGGGAATGCCGTTCCAGCGGTCGGATGTCAGGACGTGGATGGCTTTGTCGTCCGGGTATTTCTCCAACATGGTTTCGAGGTGCTTGTCGAGCGTCAGATCCCAGGCGTAGGAACCGTCCGGCAGGTAGCGCCACGGGTTGGTGTAGTGGCAGTTCCGGCCGGGCGTGGTGAACATGCGGTCCGGCTGGTCGTAAACGTTTGGCCCCCACTCCATGATCCCGTGCGAGAGCGCCCAGATTTTGTCGTGCGGTCCGCCCCAGCCACGGGTCCAGTCCATCATGCCGCGCCCGAAGGAATCGTAATTGTACCAGCCGGGCGTGCACAACATGCCGGGCTGGAAACGCGCGATGGTGTCCTTGCTGATGATCGCGGTGCGGCCGGGCTCCTGATAAAACATTTTGCGGCTGCTTTCCGCCAGAATCTTGTCGCCGGTTTTGAACCGGATTTCATAGCGTATTTCCCCGGTCGTATTCACCGCCGGCAACGTCACCGCCGCTTCCGCCGACTCATAAGGATTGACCGTGATTTGCTCGGTCAGAACCACCTGCGATTCACCGCTCAGCGGGTCGACGGCGGTCACTTCCAGTGTACCGGAAACCGGGGCCCCGCCCTTCCCGCCGGGCCAGCCCAGTATTTCGAGCTCTTTGACGGCCAGACTGGTACCGTTCAGGAAAATATTCGCCTTGATGCCCTGATCGACATTGCTGACTTTAAACTCCAGCCGTTCCAGCGTTTCCGGGGCAAACGCACCGATGGAACGGGAATAATATTTGCTGCCGTTGCCGCGGTAAGCCGCGTTCTTGACGTCGACCAGAATCCTGTCCGGCGTGCCGAGCGTGAAATTCCTCGGATTCAAACGGTACTCCTGACGGTCCGAACCGAAACCTTCGATTCTATAACCGGCCACGGTGACCGGGGTTTTCCAGCTCAGCGAAATGGCCTGTTCGGCCCCGGCACGGGTGGCCCAGCCGCCTTCATGCAACCCCTGCTGCCGGAAGCTGGCGCGGGAAAGCGATAAGTCGTTGATGCCCTGCGCCGTCAGGTTCTCTTTCCAGTTCTCGTCCTGAGCCGCCGCCAGCGGGCCAACATTGGCCAGGCGATTCGCAATGCGGATTTTCAGTTCCGGAGCCGAGCCGACCGGCCAGACGGTGATACCGGCGATGTCGCCGTCATAACCATTTTCCGGCAGTGCCAGTTTCGCATAATCCGGCCACAGTTTGCTGCTTTCCATGATATCCAGCGAAATCTCACGTCCGGTAAAAATCTTTTCGCGGCTCTGCTGAAGCACCGCTTTGCCGTCCGCCGACAAAAATCCGGTGCGGACCCGCAGATACGGAATTTCCATGCACTTCTCGAGCACCGCCGGGTCGCCACGGAACGCACCGCGCTTTTCCAGCCTGACCACGCGACTCTCGCCTGCGTCGAGCGTCAACTGCAGCGTCTTTTTGTTGAGAATCTCATCGGTCCAGCCGGAAACTTCGTAAACCAGGTTCACGGTGCTCCGGCCCGCTTCGCGATTAGTGACCGTAAGCACAAGCCCGTCCTGCTGGAACTGCGGTACTTGAATGGTCCACTGCTCCGGGTTTCCGTACACTTGCATAGCCGCCGGGCGGTTCGCCAGCATGTCTTTGACCAAGGCCGCACAGAACTCCGCATAACCGGGTGAACCGACAAAATCGGCATTGTTGAAATCGCCGCCGAAAACATAAGCGGCACCGTTTCCGACGCGGCCGGAAATCAGCAGCGGCATGCCGGTATCGGTGCCGAGCAGGATGCGCCAGTCGCGGTTATTCAACGGCTTGCCGTAAAGTTCGGGCTCGTAACGCATCATGCTGTTTTCCATGGCTGTCCCGGGCACATGCAGGTCAAACGGCGCGCTGTGATAAAGTCCCCCGCCGATCTTCAGTTCCGAAAACGGCGGCGCGGCCAATGCCGATGGCAGCCGCTTTACCTCATCCCGTGCCACACTCCAGGTATTCACCGGCAGCATGGATTCCATTTCCGGGCGAACTTTGACCGGCTGCCGGAAATCAGCCAGCACGGCGGCCCCGGCGTCGAGCGCGTCCAGATATTTTTTCACGGTGGCGGCGTCGTCGTAGCGTCCGGAAATGAACACCAGGTCGGGCTGTGCATTGCCGTTGATTCCGATGCCGTTGTCGGACAGGGCTTTTTTCAGCGCCGCCGATGGCGTCATATTGACGAACTGCGCGTTTTTGGCAAAGCCGAGGCTGATTGCCGCCAACACCAGTAAAATCATAATCTGTTTCTTACTCATCATAATCATCTCAAAAAAATTCCCCGTTGCGGGGGAATCAGGTTATTGTCATTCGGTTTAATTGCAGCAGGTCAAGATCATTACATGGTCCAGTTGAAATACTGGGCGGCCTCACCGCTGACGAAAAACATCCGTTGAAATGTCTCCACATGCAGATCCATCATCAAGGCATTGCGTGAACCGTTCGGGTGCGTGGTAATAAAATTGGATTTGAAGTCATTATAACTCTTTCCTCGGAAGTTATTATAGTTTCCGTCTCCATCGGTCGGAGCAAACCAATCCACCACGACAGCAAAGGGTCCGCGTCTGTTTTTCGCTCCATCCAGATACATCTTCTCAAACGGATAAGGCGCCGTCCACCAGGTCAAGGTAGCATTCCGGCCCAGATTGGCAACATAGCTGATACGGGTTCTGGTGACCACCACAGTTGGACTGGGTACATCAAACGGGCAAGTGAGGTACGGAAAATTCGCCTCCCCCCTGTACTTGACCTCTCCTCTTCCCCCCAGGGCACTGGCGACAAATTGATACCAATGCTTCGGATTATCGGGATTTTCCACCGCCTGGATCGGCGGAAACGCAGTGCCGTCTTCATACATGGCAACACCGGTTCCTATCTGCTTCAGATTACTGACACATTTAATCGCTTTCGCCCTGTCCCGGGCCTGATTCAAGGCCGGAAGCAGCATTGCCGCTAGAACCGCAATGATCGCAATGACTACCAGAAGCTCAATAAGCGTAAAACTTTTTCGTTCCATTAAAGCTACCTCTCTTTTCCGTTTCGATGTTCATTTTCGAATAGGATGCGTTCAATCTGTTTCAAAGCTCTGACAATAATTATACAGCGAAATGACAGAAAAGCAACACCTTTTAAAATAAAAATGACAATTTTTTAAATTTTATAGACAATTCAATAATATCGAGTTTAATTTTTTTAGATATTTTATGACAACTGTCAGTTTTTGGGATTGATTTTTTCAATCTCCGCATTATAATATATGGTGTAACAAATAATATCAACATGGAGAAACAGCATGTCCAGAAGAATCGACAGACTGAAACAAACCATCAAAAATAACATCGCCGCCCGCGAGGCCGGTTTCCTGGAAACGATTCCTAGCATCCGCGACCTGGTGGAGCTCCTCGGCGAGAGTCGCCACGTGGTGAATGCCGCCTTGAAAGAGCTGGAAGACGAAAAAGTCCTGATCTGCAAACCGCAGAAGGGATTCCAGATTAACCCGGCCATCAAGCCCGGCGACATCGCGGGTCAATCCGACATCGTCGAATCCATCGAAATCGTCTTCACTGAAAACCTGCGCTGGCAAACCGCACACTGGACGCGCATGGTCCACAATTTCGAGCAGCTGTATCCGCAATACCAGGTCACTCCGCGCTTCATTTCCGATATCGCCAAAATCAGCGAACACATCGATTCGTGCCACGGCAAACCGGTGGTGATCGTGCGCACCCCGCCCGAGCTGCTGTCCGGCGGCGGCCATTTCATCCCGATCCCGGAAATCGAGCGTATTCTCGGTGAACCGCTGGGCACGTCCATGATGCCGGGACTGGAGCATTTCCACTCCAACAATTCCATCCCCTACATCCTGCAGCCGCCGATGCTGCTGATCCGCAAAAACCGTGCCGAAGATACGCCGGACCTCGACTCCTGGCAGCATCTCTTTCAGTGGTGCAGCAAGGAATTCGGCGGCCAGTGCATACTGCCGATCAATACCGAATTGTTGCTGCAGCGGATCGGCCTCTGGCAGAAAGTTACGCCGAATGAGGAACAACTGCGCTCCTATCTGGCCACTGTGGCCGGGCTGATGCGCTTCGTCCGGAAACAGAAACTTTATTATGTCGACCTGCTCAGCCAGGATAATTTCAGTCAGGTCCGCAAGATTCTTGACGAGCCGCTGCGGGTACTGAACCGCAACAGTTTTTACTATGGCGCCGTAGCTGAATTCTGCCAGGACCGGATGATCGAATTTTATCCGCTGCCGCTGGAAAAAGACGGCTACATCGATGTGCCGGTCTGTCAGCTCTCGATCGCCGGCTCCACCTGCACACAGGGCTCGGCCAGATTGATCCAATACATTCTGGGCAAGGATAACCAGACGGCCATGCTCAAGGAATTCCTGGGCATTTCGCCGTTCCGCTGCTGGAACCAGCAGGTACTTGAACATCCGGCGGACTATCCGGTGAACCTGGATATGATCATCCGGCAACTATTGGAAGTACCGACCAGTCAACTACTTTATGAACATCAGGAAAAGACGGGCCTGCAGGAGTTCATCAACTGCCTGGTGACGGACCGCCTGATTCTCCCGCTGCTCTCCGGCGAGCTGACGGGCCAGGAACGCGAACAACAGGAAATCGATTATATCTGCCGTACCATTATGGAGAAAGATCATGAAATCAACCGGGAACACTATGTCAAATCCCTGCGCAAACAGCTCCTCGGCGGTTAAACCGATGCTGTCATATTCGGCCAATGGCACGCTGCTCACCTTTCGTGAGCCGTGCGGATTGGAGCACCGGTGGCAGACCATCTGCGTCAAGCTCGCCGACGACCGGATGCCGGAGTATTTCGTCATGCGCGACCGCCGGACCGGACGCAAGTTCGCCGGGCAACGCTCGCTGGAAAACCGGCAGCTGGCCTTTATCGAATTTGCCTTGATGCCGGACGAAACACTGGAACTGGAATTCCATGACACTGCCCCTGCACTCCCGAAACACTCCGTCAGCATCACTGAAGATGGCGAATTCCTGGTCCTCGACAATGGCGTCATCGGCATTCAAATCCCGACCAGTCAACAATCAAGCGGCCACCCATGCTCTCTGACCGGACCGGTCGCGGCCATCCACCACAGCGGCGGCAAATGGTTCGGCACCACTTATTTCGACACGCTCAGCCCGCTCGGCGAAACTTCGAGCAAAATCATCGAAAGCGGCCCGTTGCGTTCGGTGATCGAATTCAGCACCAGCGGCGGAGAATATACTGCCCGGATGACGCTGGACGCCCGGCAACACCATGTGGCCATGGACGAACGCTTCGAGTCGTTCGAGGGCGATCAGCTGGTCTGGATTTTCAGTGGCGGCGAACTGCCCGAATACGGATTGTTCCTGAACCAGACCGCCGGTTACGAAACGCGCTACCTGCCCTATGTATTGGACCACGAACTCGCCCGGCTCGGCCCGTGGAGCCAGCAGTCACAGCTCAGCCTGTCGGACGGCTTCGCTTTCGCGTTGCGGGGTGCGGACACCATCTTCGGCGCAGTAACGCTCGACGGCGGCTCCTGGCGCGGCAACCGCCTCAACTCGCTGGACGCCGCCACGGTCCGGCTGCGCAACGGCGACCGGCGGACCCGTCGCCTCGTCCATCCCTATGCCAAGGCCGATCAGGTCACCGGCCCCGCCGGGGAACGGATTCCCGTGCGTGACCGTTCGAACTGCCAGGAAGCGCTCTGCTGGGCCGGCTGGCTCGGCTCCGGCCGCCGCGTATGGGGTCTCGCCGCTTTCACCGGACATGAATTCCGCCCGGCCGCCGGTGACGACTTCAGCCGCTGCACGGTCACGCCGTTGAATCACTTCGAGGAT
This sequence comes from Victivallis vadensis, assembly GCA_040394635.1. Classification (GTDB taxonomy): domain Bacteria; phylum Verrucomicrobiota; class Lentisphaeria; order Victivallales; family Victivallaceae; genus UBA5239. Next base: position 31,953 of record JBEBRW010000035.1, read on the forward strand.
CACGCGACCCGCCCGATGTGCGAGGAACAGCAGGCCGTGCTCCGCAAACTGCACATTGAGAACATCTTTCCGCTCCAGCAGCAGCTGGACTGCGTCTATGAATCGAATACCGGGAGCCCCTGTCAATGGAGCTTCAGAGCCACCGACGCCTTCATGCGCGAGATCATCGCCCCCGGCAAGCCGGACCGCGTCATCGACGACCGGAATTTCCTGCAGAAAGTGACGGAGTACCTCGACAGCCGGGTCATCTCCTTCTGGTATGGCGCCGGCATCATATCGACCAACCCGGTTTCATCGCGACGAATCGCCCCGTATCTGTTTCTGGTGGAAGAACTTTCCGCGGCGGGCAAAGTACCGTCGGAACTACTCGCCCGGCTCCGTGCCCGGGGCTTGTTCCTGGCCGCGCTTTTTCACCGTCAGGGCTACTACGCCGGCGACACCGCCATGATCGCCGCCGACAGCCCCGACTCGCTCGACCCCACCATGCAGGGCATGATGAACCAGAATTTTTATACCGACGTCATCAACGTACATGGCACCGCCGGGCTGCTCTACCCTGACAATCCGCACGCGGCCGAATGGGTCGACACCTTCGTTTCCATGTTCTCGCGCCAGCTCGATTTCCACGTTTACGAAAACGGCGTGTGGGAGGAAAGTCACACCTATTTCCAGCACGTCCTCCTGACGATGCTGCCGGGTATGATCATGCTGAAGGACGCCGGGCGGTTCAATTTCTTCGCCGATCCCCGGCTGCAGAAAATGCTGCGCGCCGCGCTGAGTCAGATGACCCCGCATGATACCAGAACCGCCGATTGCCGTCACCTGACCGCATTCGGCGACCATGCGGCGGAAATTCGTCCGTACAATGTCATGTGGAACATCTTCGTCCGGATGGTCGCTCCGCACAACCCCATGCTGGCCGCCAACCTGAACGCCTTCGCCGCCGACGCCGGCGGAAAAGCCGAACCCGGTATCCCGGCCACACCGGCCCCCTGGAAATCCTGTCAGCTGCACGGATTGGGCGCATTTCTGCGCAGTTATGCCACCGATGGCAGCGAAACGCTGTTCGCCTTGCGCAGCGGCAAGGCATGGGGGCACCACCATTGCGACGACTCCAGTTTCCAGCTGTTTTCGTCCGGCCGCATGCTGATCGGCGACGCGGGGCACAGTACCGGCGCGGCCGGCGAAATGAAGTTCATCGACGTCGGGCACAGCCGCTGGACGGTTCCCGGCCGCCGTATCCTGAACTACCATTGGAAATTCAATCGCGGCTGGATCACTGAGCTCGACCTGGACGGACATATGCCGTATGCCACCTGTTACACTCCGGTTCTGCTGGAGCGCGTTTCCGGGGTCGATACGCCGTTCGAGCGTCCCCTGCGCCATTTCCGCTCGGTCATTCAACTGAGCAGCAATGAATTTGTGCTGATCGATTCGACCTGGGAACCGACTCCGTCGCAGTATAATTTTCACCTGGGGACCACGAATGCAACCATCGCGGGCAGCACGGTCCAAGCCGTCTATGGCAATGTTGAACTGCGACTCTATTCGCTGACCGGCGAACAACCGGTTTCCGCCGGCACCGTCGTCGATACGACTCATATCTGTTTTGAGGCTGAAGCCACACAGCCGTTCTCGGCGTTCGTTATCCAGTTCGGGCAATCCGAATTGCCGCGTATCAACCCCGAAATCACGTTCGACGCAGGGCTCATCACTCTTCACACCGATAAGGCGGTTCATCTCCGCCACATCCCGATATAAAGGAATCATAAAATGAGAGACTGGGATAACCGGGCCGCCTGGTACGAGCGCGCCGAGTCGCTGAAACCCGAACTGAAGCATTGGGAAGTGCGCGCTCAAAGCATGGTTGCATTTGTCCATGACGAACAGGCGTGGCAGAAGTGCGGCGTGCGGAAAGTCGCCGAGGGGCGCGAAATCGGCGGTATGGTGTTCCGTCCCGGCCAATCTCTGACGGTGGATTTCGGCGAGACGCTGGTCGGACGCATCCGGGTGCGAATCCGCACCGCCAGCGGCAAAAACGATTCACCGCTGCGGCTGCGTTTTTACGCGGCGGAACTGCCCTACGAAGCGTCGTCCAATCCCGACAGCTGTCGCGGCGAGCTCAGCCGGACCTGGATGCAGGACGACGTGGTCAATATCGATATCCTGCCCGGTGAATTCCAACTGCCTCGGCGGTATTCGCTGCACTATCTGCGGCTCGAGGTGCTGGCCGGCAGCGGCGGAGTCGTTTTCGAGGACATCTGCGTGATCGCCGAGGCGGCGGAAATGGAAATTCCCGCGCCACCGCCCGGTCTCTCCGAACTTCACGCCGCCATCGATCAGGTGGGACTGCGGACCCTGCGCAACTGCATGCAACTGGTCATGGAGGACGGCCCCAAGCGCGACCGCCGGCTCTGGCTCGGCGACTTACGGCTGCAGGCGCTGCCGAACAGCGTCAGCTACCGGCGTTTCGACCTGATCGAGCGTTCGCTGCTGCTGCTGGCCGCCGCCACCGATGACAATGGGCGGGCCCCCGGCTGCGTTTTCATTGACCCCGAACTGCGCCACGGCGACGACCCGGTCGATTACTCGCTGCTGTACGCCGATGTGATCGACGGCCTCGTGCGCGATACCGGTGACCTGGAGCTCGGACGCAGCTTCTATCCGCTGGCCGCCCGCCAATTCGAGCTGATCCGGCCGTGTTTCGATGCAAATGGCGTGTATCAGTTAAGCGCTTTGGACTGGCATTTTGTCGATTGGGCCAAATTCGATCAACAGATGTCCATGCAGGCAATCTATATTTTCGGACTCAAGGCACTGGCGAGGCTGGCCGCCCGGCTCGGGCTGCCGTCGGAGGCGCATATGAAGGAAGCCGACCTGCTGGCCGGAGTTCTGCGAAAACGCAATTACGACCCGGTGCGCAGTCTGGTGGTTTCGAACGGCAACATTTCGTACGCCAGTCAGATCTGGGCCATTCTGGCGGGGATTTTCACGCCCGCCGAAGCGGCGAAAATCCTGCACGCGATGGAAAACGAACCCGGCGCGGTACGCCCCGCCACCCCGTACATGCAGCATCACCTGCTGGAAGCTTACCGCTATGCGGGTGAACGCACCCGGGCCGATGAGCTGATGAATCTCTACTGGGGCGGCATGATCAGGGCCGGGGCGGACACGTTCTGGGAAGCGTACCGGCCCGGCGAGGATTTCCTGTCGCCGTACGGCGAGCCGCTGCTGAACAGCGCCTGCCATGCATGGAGCTGTACGCCAAGTTATTTCCTGCGGAAATCAGCCCTGTAAGCCGAACATTTTCTTTTTCAGGTCCAGGTAATAGAGGTAATCTTCCGGCTTGACGTTAGGCGGGCAGCGGTGGTCGCAGAACGGAATGTAACCGCCGCGCTCCACATACGGCACCAGGGTTTCGAGGTAACGCTTGATCGCCTTCGGACCATCGCCGAGCTGGATTTTGTCAACCCCGCCCATGATGCGCAGCTGTCCCTGATACTGATCCAGCAGTTCACCGGGATGGGCACACCCCATCACTTCGAACGGGAACAGGCAGTTGATGCCGCCCTCCAGAAAATACGGCAGAATCGGCCTCACGTCGCCGTCACAGTCCGTATACCAGAGTTCGATGCCATACGCGTCGAGCTTGCGCCGGATGCGCTTATAACGCGGCATGACGATATCGCGGAAAAAGGGCACTGACACAATCGGGCCGTTTTTGAAGCAGATATCCTCCCAGCCGCTGGCATAGTCGAACTCAAAATGCGGCAGCAGCTGGTCCATTGCATCCTCCACCAGCAGACAGCTGGTCTCGACCATGTCCTCGACCATTTCCGGATAGTCGTAAATGGCGTAGGCTAGCCCCTCGAAAGTCAGTATGTCGCGTATTCGGCCGATCATCGAGCCGCAATAAATGCCCAGCGGATAATCGCGGTCCACGGGATGCTGCTTTTTCAAGGCCTCGATATCGAGTTTGCGTATGGAAGCATCGCGCCGGAAACGCTCCTCTTTGCAGCGTTTCCAATCATCGGGGGTAACAATGCTGGATTTCAGGTAATGCGGGATCGTGTCATGCCCGTCGGCGGGGACTTCGGCCAGCAACCCGTCGCTATTCATCATAATGTTGGTATTGCCGCGCCGCTCGACGATTTTCTCCTCGAACGACGGCCACATCCCAACCGGCGGATGGATGACTTCCACCCGGTCGAAATTGAAGAAAACATTCGCATCGCGCTCATTGGTAATGCCGTTTTCGACAAAAATCGGCCAAGAGGTATAATTCTCTTCCCAGTAACCGAATTCCATATTGACCGTCCGGTCGAAGCTCTGGTAGTTCATCTGGCGCTTGAAACGTTCGCGGCCGGTCATTTTGCCGGGCCACGGGGGCAATATGGGAGTAATTGGCATGATTGTGTCTCCATTTTCCTTGATTTTTCCCGATACTGCATTATTATACAGCATAAATAATTAATCAACCATGCACAAAAGTGCTTTTTACCTATACGATCGTAATATGGAACCAAAAATACATGTCGTCAATTACCGTGAGGTACGGGACCACGAAGCTTCGTGGGGGCCGCGGCGCATCCCGGACTTCGAGATCATCCTGTGCATCCGCGGCCTCTTTGAGTTCGAATGTCACGAAAGCGGTGAAATCGCCCTGCATCACCCCGGCGAGGTCCTGACCATTCGCCCCGGCGAACTACACACGTACCGGTTGAAAGATCGCGGCAACACCGCTTTTTTCAGCTGCATTCACCTGGAGATTGACGGAGAAATCCCGCCGCGCGTCTGTTCGTTTTCGCCCGAACACGCGATGTTTGAGCTTTTCCGCCGGGTCAATCAGCTGTCTCAACGCCCCACCCGGTATTCCCGGGAACAGATCAGCAGCCTGCTCAAAATCATCTGGCTCTATCTGCTCGAGACTCCTTACGACTCACAGAACAGTATCCGGTTCCAGTCCATGCTGGATTACCTCGACCGCAACCTGACGGGGCACCCTACCCGGCTCGACCTGGCGCGCGAATTCAACATCACACCGCAGCGCGTCAACGCGATTTTCAAGGAGGAAATGCAGCTGTCACCGGGGGATTACGTGCACCGCGAGCTCGCGATCCGGGCTTACAATATGCTTCACGACGAACAGTTGAGCATCAAGGAAACGGCGGAGGCGCTCGGCTTCGACAATCCGTTCTATTTCTCCCGGATCTTCAAGAAGGTATTCGGATTTCCCCCCTCCTCGGCCTGACAAAAGTCAAATCTTACGTTCGGGTGCGTGGAGCTTGCGGTAGGCCGCCGGGGCCAGGCCGTAATGCTTGCGGAAAAGATGATAGAAACGACTGAGACTCTGAAAATTCAGCTTGTCGGCGATGGTCAGAATATCCTCATCCGTATCGGCCAGCAAGCGCGCGGCGTGGTTGATTCGCAGCTCATTGATGAATTCCGTCGGCGTTTTGCCGAGGTATTTCTGAAAACTCTTGCACAAATGTCCGGGGGTCCGGCAGGCCAGTTTCTGCATTCGCTCAAGGCCGACCGCAAAATTTTCCTCGCGGCGCATCAGTGTACACAGATTTTCGAGCCAGTCAGGGACGAGCGCTTCGCTCAGGAGATTGGTTTCGTCGATGAAAAACCGGGCATAGAGGTCGCCGAGCAGGATTTTCAGCTTGATCTTGCGGAGCTGCGGCGACATCGACGTATTGTTCAGTTTCAATAATCGAGTGTAAAGTGAGTTCGAGGCGGACGGATCGAGCTTGAAGGACGGCGGCAGGACCGGGGCGGTCAGCTGCTGCAGAAATGTATCGTTTTCCAGATAAATGCTCAGGCTCAGGAAAAGCTCGAGATCAAAGTCGAGCATGACGATTTCAACCTGCTCGAATTCGCCATCCGGCGCAAACCCGTGGACATCGTCCGGCCGCATGAAAACCAGGCTGCCGGCGGAGAGCCGCTGCCGCTCGCCATTGACCCTGTGCACGGTTCCACCGGAGTTCACAAAGATAATTTCGGAGAAATCATGGCAGTGCAGCGTGGTCCCCTTCTGCGGAATCCGGTGAAAATAAAGGTCGCCGCCGGCCTGAATGAAATGGAAGTCCTTTTCCTGCGTCCAGGTGATTTCATGACAGCTGATCCGGCCGCACACCGCGGGGTCGAGCCAACCGTCGCCTTTTTGCCGTGAATTTTCCATAATTGCTCTATATTATCATTTTTGCTCAATATTCGTTATTTTAAATCACAATGATAATATAGAGCAATAAAATGAATATTACAAGGAAGAAAATAATGTTTTGAGATGATATAATATCAATAAATCAAAATCCACAGGAGTTACTATGAAATTCAATAAAGCAGCGTTTATCAGCCAGATTTTATCATCCGGCAAACGCAAGGCGATACCGATCATGACTTCGCCGGGAATCGAGCTGATCGGAGCCAAACCGCGCGACGTCTTTCAGGACGGCGAACTGCAGTTCAAGTGCATCAAGGCGCTGGTGGCGGAGTGTCCGGCGGATATGCATGTGACGTTCATGGATCTCTCGATCGAGGCGGAGGCCTTCGGCAGCAGCATCACTTATTCGGACCACGAAAATCCGACCGTGTCCGCGCCGCTGGCGAGCGATGCCGGAGCGATTGCCGCGCTGAAAGTGCCGGCCGTCGGCACCAAGCGTACCGCCGAGGTCATCAAATGCGCCAAACTCTGCGCCGAAAATCTGGAACGGCCCACCCTCTGCGGCATTATCGGGCCCTATTCGCTGGCCGGGCGCCTCGCCGACATGACCGAGATGATGATGCTCGCCGCCGGTGAACCGGAAACCGCCCACGCCCTGCTCGCCAAAACCACCGAGTTCCTGACCGGTTACCTGAAGGCGTTGAAAGCCACCGGCGTGGCGGGCGTGTTGATCGCCGAACCGGCCGCCGGGTTGCTCTCGCCGGATATGTGCCAGGAATTTGCCGCGGATTATGTCAGAAAAATTATCGCCGGGGTCAAGGATGAGTCCTTTATGGTGGTGCTCCACAACTGCGGCAAGACCGAGAAACAGGTCGACGCCCTGCGCTCGACCGGCGCGGACGCCATCCACGTCGGCAACGCCGTCGATATCCTCGACATTCTCCCGCAGGTGCCCGCCGATTATCCGGTGATGGGCAACCTCGACCCGGTCAATGTGTTCAAGACCATGGACACCGATTCGGTGTACCGCAAAACCGCGGAACTTCTCGAGCGGACCTCCGGTTACCGGAACTACGTTCTTTCCAGCGGCTGCGACCTGCCGCCGGCGGTTCCGATCGCCAATGTCAAAGCCTTTTTCCGTGCATTAAACGATTACAATAACCATATTGGAGAGTAACAAAATGACTGATTTCGCAACACTTCGCAATGCCGTGATTTCCGGTAAACGCAACGACGTCACCGCCATCGTCCAGGCCGCCATCGACAACAAGGAAGATTTCAACGCGCTGCTGGACCAGGGCATGATCCCGGCCATGCGTGAAATCGGCGACCGCTTCTCGCGCAACGAAGCCTATGTGCCCGAACTGCTGATCGCCGCCCGCGCCATGCAGTCCGGTTTGACGCTGATCGAGCCTCTGCTCGCCGCCAGCGGCCGCAAGTCGCTGGGCAAAGTCGCCATCGGTACCGTCAAAGGCGACCTGCACGACATCGGCAAGAACCTGGTGGCGATCATGCTGAAAGGTGCCGGTTATGAAGTGATCGACCTCGGCGTGAACTGCGACGTAGCCAAATACGAAGACGCCCTCAAGCAAGGTGCGCAGATCATCGGCTGCAGCTCGCTCCTGACCACCACCATGCCTTATATGAAGGACGTGGTCGAACATTTCAAAGGCAAAGGCGTGAAGATCATCATCGGCGGCGCTCCGGTAACCCAGGCTTATTGCGACGAAATCGGGGCCGACGGCTTCAGTGAAGACGCCAACGGCGCGGTCAAGCTGGTCGATTCGTTCCTGAAAGTCAGCTGAAATGAGCCGTATTCACAGCTTTCTCTCGGGCAGCTCCACTGAAATTCCGTTCATGCCGATTCTGATGCGCTACTGCGCGAAGTTCACCGGCACGAAATACCGGGATTTCATTCTCGATCCGCAGGCGCATTGCCGGAGCAATATCGCCTGTGCGGAAGCCTTTTCCTCGGACTGGGTCAATGTGATGAGCGACCCCTACGGCGAGCTGGAAGCCTACGGGGCGCACATCGAATACCCGGAGGACTCGCTGCCGATGGACGAGGTGCTCCTCATCCCGGAGATTGAAATGCTGGCGCAGCTGAAAGTGATCGATTTCGAGGCGAACCGGCGCACCCGTGGCCGTCTGGATGAGCTGGCGATTTTCCGCCGCGAGCTGGGCGGCTCCACCGTTATTTGCGGCTGGGTCGAGGGCGTCCTGGCGGAATACGCCGACCTGCGCAGCTTAGGCAATACTTGCCTCGACCTGTACGACCACCCGGACGAAGTGGCGGCGGCCTCCGGAATCATTTTTGAAAACGCCAGGAATTTCATTACGCTGCAGGTTCAGGCCGGGGCCAACTGCATCGGCATCGGCGACGCGGTCTGTTCGCAGCTGGGACCGGAGCTGTATGAGGAATTCGGCTTTGCGTATGAGAAAAAACTGGTGGAACACATTCATGGTCTCGGCGCGTTGGCCAAGCTGCACATCTGCGGCAATACGGCGTCGATTCTGCCCCGGATGATCGCCACCGGAGCCGATATCATCGACGTGGATCATCTGGTCAAGGATATGACGCCGTTTGCCGGGCTGCTGGGCCCGGGCCAGGCATTGTGCGGCAATGTCGATCCCGTCAGCGTGGTTCAGAACGGCACCCCGGAGAGCATCCGCGAAGCGGCCCTGCGCGCATTGTCGCAGGTCCCCGGCAAACTGATCCTGTCCGCCGGCTGCGAAATCACCCCGGATACTCCGGAAATCAATTTGAGAACTCTCGCGAACACAAGGTAAAAACTCATGACCGGAATCGAGCGAATCTCCCGGCAATTGAATCATCAGAGCGTGGACCGGATTGCCGTGGCGGAAGAATTCTGGGCGCTGACGGCGCCCGGATGGATTGCCGAAGGAAAAATGCAGGAAGGTGAAAACCCTGTCGATCATTTCAATCTCGACCTGGACTCCCTGTGGACCTTCAAATACGCCCTGCATCCTGAAGTCGAACCGGAAATCCTCGAAGAAGACGAGGAAACCAGGTTGGTCAAAGACGGCAATAACGCACTTCTGCGGTATCACAAACAGCATGCCAGCACTCCGGAACACCTCGGATACGCCATCGCCAACCGTCAGGATTGGGAAGAACTGGCCAAGCCCTTCCTGACCCCGGACCGTAACCGGATCAACTTCAAAGACTACCGCGACCACAAAGCCGCCTCCGCCGCGCGAAACCGGTTTTTCTGCTGGAGCGGAATTCCGGTTTTCGAGTGCATGCACCCGATCTGCGGGCACGAAAACCTCCTGATGGGCATGGCGCTCGACCCGGACTGGGTCCTCGAAATGGCCGGAGTTTACGCCGATTTAAACATCCGCCTGATGGAAATCCTGTTCGCCGAAGAAGGCCAACCGGATGGTATCTGGTTTTATGAAGATATGGGGTTCCGCGGCCGCCCGTTCATGAGCCCGGACATGTACCGCGAACTGATCATGCCCTCGCATAAAAAATTGATCGACTTCGTGCATGGCCGCGGGCTGAAAGTTATCATGCACTCCTGCGGCTTCGTCGAGCCGCTCCTGCCGCATATGGTCGAGGCCGGAATCGACTGCCTGGAAGCCATCGAAGTCAAGGCCGGCATGGACCTGCTGCGCATTTACAAAAACTTCGGCGACCGAATCGCCCTGATGGGCGGGCTGGACGTCCGCCCGGTGGCCACCAATGACCCCGACGGCATCCGGCGGGAACTGGAAAGCAAGATTCCATTTGTAAAACAGAACTATGGATTTATATTGCACTCGGACCACTCCATCCCGGAATCGACGAAATACGATTCCTACCGGTATTTTGTGGAGTTGGGGCTGGAACTCGGACGGTATTGATGCGGCTTGATATTTACAATCATGAGAACCTCGCGCATATTCTTGCGGGCAAAGGATGTGCGCCGGATTTGCGTTGTGGCGGACGCGGGACCTGCGGCCGCTGCCGCGTCACCTTGTTGTCCGGCACCTGGGAGGTGGAGGGTCAAACCGTACAGGCTCCGGCGGAAGTACTTTCCTGCCGCACCCGCCTCTTGAGCGAACACGGCGAAGTCGAGTTCACCCCGGCGCTCCAGAGCGGCAAGATCGCGGCGGACTGGTTCACCGCGCCGCTGCCGGTCAGTTCCGAAGCAGTTATCGGCATCGACCTCGGCACGACCACCGTCGCCGCCGTCAAGGTTTTCGAGGGCCAGATCATCGGCCAGGCCGGTTGTTTCAATGCCCAGAGCCGTTATGGCGACAATGTGCTCACCCGCATCAATGTCGCCGCCACCGACCTGAACGGCCTTCAGCAAGCAATCCGGGGCTCCGTCAATGACCTGCTGGCCGAACTGGATTTATCCGATGTGAAACGAATCGCGGTGGCCGGCAACACGGTCATGACCTGTCTTTTTCACGGCATCGATCCCTCGAGCATCGGGGTTCTGCCGTTCACGCCCCCTGCCCGGATTTTCCCGGAACGTCGTGATTTATTCGGCAATATTCCGGTGCTGACGGTGCCGTGCATCGCCGGGTTCGTCGGTGGCGACCTGACGGCCGGACTCGCCGAAACCGGACTCGCCGACGGCGAAATGCTGGTCGATATCGGTACCAACTGCGAGATCATTTTCAACACCGGCAGCGGCCTCATCTGTACGGCGGCAGCGGCCGGGCCCGCCTTCGAAGGCGCGGGGCTGCACTTCGGCTGCCGGGCCGCCGCAGGGGCCATCGACCACTACTTCGGCAATCACGAATTCTCCGTCATCGGAAACACCGCGCCACAGGGTTTATGCGGTTCGGCATACATCGATTTCCTGGCGGTGGAGCGCGCCGCCGGGCACCTGAACGACTTCGGGCGCTATATGCCGAAAGCCGAAAAAATGAATATCACCGACGGCATTTTTATTCACGAATACGATATCGAACAGATCCTGAAGGCCAAGGCCGCCGTCCATGCCGGCATCAAAACCCTCGAGGACCATTGCGGCAAACGCGCCACAAAAATCGACCTGGCCGGCGGCTTCGCCCGCTTCCTGGACCTGCCGAACGCCATCGCCACCGGCATGCTGCCGGAGCGCCACTACCGGATCGCCGGCAATACCAGCCTCGCAGGCGCAGCCCGCCTTGCGGTTCAGCCGGAACTGATGTATGAACTGATCAAACTGATCGACCAACCCCACGAAATCCAGCTCAATACACTGCCGGATTTCGAGGATAACTTTATCGACGGACTGCTGCTGCCATGAAATATAAACTGATCGCCTGCAATGTCTTCAAGCAAGAGCTGGAATCCCTGATTCCGGGTTCTCCGCATGAACTCGACGTCGAATACCTCGAACTCGGCGAACACGCTCACCCGAACCGTCTCCGCGTCAAGCTTCAGGAGATCATCGACCGCTCGGCGGATTATGACGCCGTGCTGCTATGCTATGGCCTGTGCGGCCGCGCCACCGACGGACTGACCGCCCGCTCGATTCCGCTGATTCTTCACCGCAGTCACGACTGCTGCGGCGTCCTGCTCGGCAGCCGCAAGCGTTTCGAAGAACTCTTCAAGCCGATGCCCAGCACACCGTTCGCCTCGATCGGCTTTGCGGAAAGCGGCGACTATTATTTTCAGGACAGCGAAATGATGCACGGCGACGCCTACGCCAATCTGGTCGAACAATACGGCGAGGACGACGCCAAATACATCTGGGACGCCATGCACCCGAAGCTGGACGGCAAGCTCCAGCCCATCTATTTCATCCACACCCTCCCCGCTCCCGAAATCCTGCAGCAATGCCGCGAAAAAGCCGTCTCGGAAGGGCGCGAATTCCTCGAAGTAGGCGGCGACCTGCGCCTGCTTCGGCTGCTCGTTTCCGGCCCGCACCCGGACGACGAATTCCTGACCGTCCTCCCCGGCCAAACCATCCGCCAGACCGGCGACTGGGACCGGGTCATCAAGGCCGAATAATACGGATTCGTTGCATAAAATCAATGCAAAACACAATTTAGTGGAGTTTATTTTCGATAATTAGTGGAAATATTCCACAAAATCATTATATTATATAGTGAGACCAGAAATTGTGAACATGCGGAGGTGAAAAATGCGGAATGTGGAATCAACAATACAAACGGGTTTCCGGATGGAAAAAGATTTCCTCGGCACGAAAGAAGTACCCGTGGATGCGTATTACGGCATCCACGCGCTGCGCGGCAAGGAGAACTTCCCCATCACCAGGGAACAAGTGCACACGAGCCTGATCGCCGCCATCGGCATGGTGAAAAAAGCGGCGGCGCTGACCAACTGCGACGCAGGTCTCCTGAAGCAGGAAATAGCGGCCCCCATGGTCACAGCGGCGGAAGAAATGACCGCCGGTAAATTCAATGGTCAGTTCATCGTCGACCCCATCCAGGGCGGCGCCGGAACTTCGTTGAACATGAATGCCAATGAGATTATCGCCAACCGGGCTTTGGAACTGCTGGGGCGCGACAAAGGCGATTATGCTTATATTTCCCCGAACAATCACGTCAATATGGGGCAATCCACCAATGACGTCTGCCCGACGGCGATTCATATCGCGATCCTGATGGAGCTGGAAACCCTGCTGGCGGAAATACAGTGCCTGCAGGAGGCTTTCGCCGATTGCTCCATCCGGTTCGACAAAATGATCAAAATGGGCCGGACCCACCTGCAGGATGCCGTTCCGATCCGGCTGGGGCAGGAATTCGGCGCTTACGCACAGGTCATCAAAAGGGATATCAGGCGCATCGAAACCGCCCGTGGCGAATTGTATGCGGTGAACCTCGGCGCGACCGCCGTGGGAACGGGTTTGAACACGGCCCCCGGGTACATTACCGGGTCGGTGAAGCGCCTGGCGGAAATATCGGGGTTCGCCCTGGTTCCGGCGGAAAACCTGATGGACGGTACCCAGAACACGGACTGCTATACCACAGTTTCCGCCGCGCTGAAAATCTGCATGCTCAACATGTCCAAAATCGCCAACGACCTGCGGCTGATGGCTTCGGGCCCGCGCTGCGGCCTGGGCGAGCTGATTCTGCCGCCGCGCCAGTCCGGCAGCTCCATTATGCCCGGCAAGGTCAACCCGGTCATGGCGGAAGTGGTGAACCAGGTGGCGTTTCAGGTAGTCGGCAATGACACGGTCGTCTGCATGGCGGCGGAAGCGGGGCAGTTCGAGTTGAATGTGATGGAGCCGGTCCTGGTTTACAACCTGCTGCACAGCATCGGCATCATGCGCAATGTCTTCCAGGTATTCCGTAAATACCTTCTGAACGACCTGCAGGCCAATGCGGAAAACATGCGTGCCAAAGTAGAAAACAGCGTAGGGATCATCACGGCCGTAGTGCCGCATATCGGTTACGAGGCTTCGGCCGAAATCGCCCGCCAGGCGCTGAAAACCGGGCGACCGGTCCGTGAATTGCTGAAGGAATCGGGCCTGCTGGACGAAGAAAAACTGACAGCCATCCTCGATCCCTATGAAATGACGGAACCGGGCATTGCCGGCTGCAAATAAGCATTCTCCGGCCACCGCAAAATTTGCCATTATTTCCGAATGGTTGTATATTCTTCAGAAATAACCGGATTTCTTCAGTTTTCCGCTAAGAAATCCGGTTTGCAGCGCGTCTTAACCGTAGAAGAAAGTACAAATAAAGTTTCGATGGCAATATGGATTTATGCTCAGCTGAAATAAAAAGGTGGCTCGTGGCGATTGTATCGCTTCCGCTGCTGTTATGTGCCGCGCCGGTGAAACTGGCGCTGCTGGGCGAGCGCTCGCTTTGCGACCAGGCCATGGTGGAATTGAGCGGAAACGATTCATTCGAGCTGCTGGAGCGCTCCGAGATCGACAAGGTGATGCGGGAACACCAGTTGTCATCCTCAAACCTGAGCGCCGGCGTGCTGAAACGCCACTTCCCGCACACCGATCTTTACGCACTGATATTCCGGATCGGGAAAGAGCAACCCTTCCGGTTTCGGGTGTTCAATGCCAAGAACGGTTACCTTTTGGCGGATCGTTTTCTGCCGGAGCAAATTCCGGAAAAAATGCTTGCAGAACTTCTCGCTTCTGCCGCAGAGAAACTTTCCGGTACAGGAGCCAAGCCGGTGGCGCTCGGCGTCGTCCGGCGCGTGGCGGGCGCGGAAAAGGAGGCCACCGCATCGCTGGTCTTTACACTGACCGAAGGATTGATCAACACTCCGGGGATTCAACTGCTGGAGCGCGGACACCTTGGCGCGGTGTTGAACGAACGGGAGCTTTCCGGCATGACCCTGCCGCTTGCGCCTTCGACGGTATTGATTCATCTGGAAGTCATGCCGGGAGCGGACAAGAAAACGCTGAATGTCGATTTTTCGCTTTCCGATGCCGCCGGGAAAATATTCGCCCGGGAAAAAGTTGCCGTTTCCAACCACCTGGAACTCTATCAGGCGGTTTGCCGTCGGTTGGACGCCACGCCCCGCGAATTTCCCGGCGACCGTAAAGCCGAAGCGGTACAGTATTTTCGTGAGTTCCGCGAATTTTTGCAGCTCAACCGTTATGCCGTTAACGCACTTTCCCCGGTTTATAACGAAGCAGCAAGCCTGATCGATGCCGCACTGGCGCTCGATCCTGAAAATCCGCAATATCAATATGATAAGATTTTTTATGAACTGGCCAAGATTCACGGGAGAAGCTCAGGCAAAGAGAAATTAGAACTTCTCCGGCGGTATATTCGTGATGCCAATACTTTTATCGACCGTTTTCCGGACTTCCGCTATCCGGTGTATTCAGGCGGATTTCATAGGCATCCGGCGAATGATGTTCAGCCGTTGAATGGTTGGAATTTGCGCCGTTTCACCGAGAGTGAAATAGTGGAGCTGGCATCTCTTATCCCGGAAATCAAGGAGATTGACCGTCGTTGCCGCAACGGGAATTCCGACTGGTTCCTCGATGATCCGGCCGAAATCAAAACCGTTCGCGATCTCGAAAAATTCCGCGAGACCCGGCGCAGCCGGTTGGATCTTTCTCCTGAAATCGACGCCTTCCGAATGGTGCGCGACCGCTATCAGACGGACATTGATATTTTCAATGTGACAAACGAATTCATCCGCCGGCACCCGGCACAGCAAGCCGCCGCCGGCAAACAGTATTATTACTCGTATTTCCCTTTTTCATGGGAGTTGCCTTCTTACCTGCAAACAGAGGCGTGGGATGAGATCCGGCGTATTTTGAACGAGGAATGGGATATGCTCGAAAAACTTTACTCCGGAGCGGAGAATGCTGCACCTCACGGACGGTTAAACGATTTGACCGCCTTGCGTGAGTACCTTAATTCGGACCATTCATTTGCCATGTTAAAGCAGACATTTGACAATGCATTGAAGCGGGGCGGGCCGAACCGGAAATATCAGCCACGCACATTGTATTTTCATTATCTTCGCAGTGCGGCCGTTCATTATGGGCTGAATTCGGGACAGGTGAACGATTTCATGCTGAAGCGTCCCGCTTCATTTATGGCGGAACAGGCCGGTTTGTCCGACACGGAGCGGGCGGAAGCGCTGATTGCTTCCGGCGCACCGGTTTCCGAGCTGCTGAATCATGCTTCCGCTATTCGCGGCCTTGCGTTGAGAGCGATTCAAAGAAACGACTCAGGCGGTGTTTCAGGACGTTTGATCGACTCGCTGTACTTCCGCCGCAAGGAGAATCCGGAAGCTCAAAAACTGCTGACCGCGTTAAACGACGCGTTTGAGGTCCGTGAGTTCCCATCGCCGCATCCGTTCTGCCTTGCCGCCGGAACGGATGGCGAACAGGTGTATCTTCTTTGTGCAAGCGACCAGCGGGAACTGTATCTTTACCGCTTCGAGCCGGCCATGGGAACATATGTGTCCCTTCCTGCGCCCAAATTGACTTCGTACACATTCCAATATGACCAGGCCGCCTTCGATCAATTTAATTTCAGTACCATTTCTGTGACCGGCGGAAAAATTATTTTCGGCGGTGACCGGCAAATGCTTATTTACGATCCGGCTGCCAACCGGACGGAGTATCTGAAAGAACTGCCCGGCGGCCTGATCGCCTCAGCCGCGATAATTGGGGAACGGATCGTCTATCTCTGCGGCGGGCGGGAAAAAACGGATCGTCCAGGGCTTTATTCCTGCCTGAAGGACGGTAGTGACGCCAAGGTGTATTTTGCCGGCGACCGGCTGAACAAAGAGAACGAACTGGACAAACTCCGTACCGCGCGCATGTCGGAGTTTATTCCGCTTTCCGATGGGCGTTTATTGTTTGCCGTATACCAGTCCAGCGAATATGGAAAAATCTGGTCGTTCGACCCGGCCACGGAAACACTTTCTCCTGTTGCCGGGCTGGAAGATATTCTTGCCGTCGACCTGCGGGACCAGGGAGATTTCATCCTTGGTCAGGCCGGGCGCAAGTTCGGCGAAACCTGGTTCCGCATGGACAAGAAAACACTCCGGCCCGAATGGCTTATGACGCAGAATAAGAACGACGCTTCCCGTCCCTATCGTTGCAAGATCGACGGTTATTACAGTATGCAAAGCCCTGCCTTGCTGCTGAATAACCGGCTGCTGATTTCTGCCGGGCGCTTCGGGAACTTTGTACTGGATTTAGAGACTCCGGAAAAATCGCCGTTGCTCTGCCTGCCCGAAGCGGCAGATATACTTTACTTGCCGAAAACACAAGAATTTGTTGTTCCTGTCCGCCGCGGAACTTCATCACTTTTCATACTGAAACTCAAGGAATCCGGCCAATGAAAAAATGGTTCGTTATTTTGTTATTGCTTCCGCTGCTGTTATGTGCCGCGCCGGTGAAACTGGCGCTGCTGGGCGAGCGCTCGCTATGCGACCAGGCCATGGTGGAATTGAGCGAAAACGACTCCTTCGAGCTGCTGGAACGCTCCGAAATCGACAAGGTGATGCGGGAGCACCAGTTGTCATCCTCAAACCTGAGCGCCGGCGTGCTGAAACATTACTTCCCGCACACCGATCTCTTCGCCGTCCTGACAGAAAAGCGGCTGGTGGTCTTCCACGCGAAAAACGGTTTCCGGCTATGGGACGGCTCACCGGAGAATGCCGCGGAAAAAATTCTCGCGGCTAAGAATAAGCTCGCGCAGGAAGAACCGCTGTACCTCTCCATCGTGTCGGTGCGCGACGTGGGCGTTCCACTGCGCCTGAAGGCGAAGATCGAAGAATTTGTCACCCTGTTTGAACAGGAGCTGATGACAAGTCCAGCGATTCAGATGCTCGAACGCGCCCGGCTCGATGCAGTAAACGTGGAACGCGAGCTTGCCGGAACCACCTTTGCGCTCACCCCCTCCGCCCGGCTGTTAACGCTCGAATTCGAATCGGGAAGCGAAGCGACGATCGTCAACCTCAAGCTGATTGTCCGTGACCTTGGAAATAAGAAACTTACCTCGTTCGATCAACCCGATGTTTTCAACCGCCTGCCCAAAGCGGTGCCCCAACTTCAACAGGAACTCGTTTCCTTTCTCCTCAAGCGCCAAAGCGAGGAGCGAAACGTGCAGAACGAAGCCGAGCGTTTTTTCGCCGAATACCAGGCTGCAACCTCACTGAAAGAGAAAAAAGAAAAACTCGCCGCCGCGCTTGCGCTCGCCCCAATGAACGAGAAATACCGCTACGAGGAATTGAACCTTGATGGCTCCGGCTGGGAGAATCACATCGAACATTTGAAGCGCTGCGAGGAAAAATATCCGGCGTTCCGGCGGGATTTCCCGCAGTCCTCCCGTTTCCTCGCGGAAACCATCTCCCCGGAGCGTTACATCAATTCGTTCAATACCGCCTCGGAGGCGCAAATGAAATGGCTGGCCGCTTACTGTGACCGCATCCGGCCCTGGCACGACGCCGAGCTCCGGCGGGAACTGCCGTTTGACACCGACAATATCACTTCACTGCGGGAAATGCGAAACTTCGAACAATACACTTACCGCCGTTCCAATATGGTGATGTATTGGGATTTCGAGCGCGGCCACCAGGCGAAATACGAAGGTGTGGTAAAACAAATAAAAACACTGGATGAATTTATCAAAAAATATCCGGCTCACCGGATCGAGGGAAACCGCGGCCTGTTCAATGTCTCGCAGTTGGACTGGCACCGGAACTGGCAGCCGGAAACCTATGATCGTTTCATTCGTTACCTCAGGTCCATTACCGGTTTTCACAAGCTGGCCGAAGCGACGGAACTTCCCGGCGCACATGCCGCCTCCGCAATTTTGCGGGCTCAGCTCCGGTTACTGGAGGCGGACAGCCCGGAAAAACGGCATAAGGTGTATTGGAAAATGTACGAGGAGTTCGATCAAATTGAACACAAATTCGGTAATCTTCTTGGATTGCTTAAACCGGGCAATTTCGTTTTTCGCTGGTATTTCAGCGAAATCAATTCGGTGAAATTTGAAATTCACTATCCCAAGGACCCGGCGGCAGAGGTACTCAGTGAATATCTTGCCCGCAAAAGCGGAAAAAGTTCATTCACCAAAGAGCAATTTACCCAGTTGAACAGTGAATACCGTTATCAGAATCCGATGCCTCATTTTCAAAAAATGGCCGGGCTGACAACAGAACTTTGTTCCCAGCGTTCTCAACGGCTGACGGTTGCCAAGGCGGCGGCACCATTTTCCACGCTCGCGCAACAGATATTCGAGCAGAATCGCGACAAACTTGACCAGCGCTATATCCTGGAAATCATCGATGGATTGAACCCGGCATTCGATGTCCGGTTCTTTCCGTACAATGATAGCGATACCCGGTGCTATGGCGTATTGCAGCTGGGCACATCCCTTTTCCTGCTGACGCGAGGCTCCTCCGGCAATGGAAATCTGATGCTGGTTGAGGTGGATGAAAAACTGCGTTTTCGGCCCGTTGCTGAAATTCCCGAACTGAAGACCATTGAAAATACCATAAATGATACATCATGCTTTTATTACCGGATGGCCGGAAACGACACGCATATTTTGATCGTCGGAAAAACCGATTTGATCATAATCGATCGGAGAACCCGCCGGCAAAACCGTCTTTCCGAGCTGTGGGGAGACTGGTATGTGACCGGAACGGCGCTGCACGGTAATCGCGTTTACATTACCGCGCAAGACAAACGCACCAATTTATGGGGCAAAATCATGATGAAATCATTTGCCCTGGACGGCTCCGGTCAAAAGACGATTTTTCACTCGGAACGCAGCGACAAACGCTCCGAATTCGA
The DNA here is from genome assembly GCA_040394635.1 of Victivallis vadensis. Classification (GTDB taxonomy): domain Bacteria; phylum Verrucomicrobiota; class Lentisphaeria; order Victivallales; family Victivallaceae; genus UBA5239. The sequence continues at coordinate 51,333 of JBEBRW010000035.1, forward strand.
CGGGATCGCAGCGGGTATGATTCTGGGTTTCCGCCACCTCCCGGACGGAAAGATTGTGTTCCAGCTTCGCTCCCTTTCGCTGGAGACAAAGTTGAATTCCCGGAGGGTTATTTTCGATAAACTGCTGCTGTTTGACCCGGAATCGGAGACCTTCCGGGAGGCCGCGCCGGGCATGCCGTTGCCGCGGGAGACCATTCGCTGGAACGATGTAACGGAAACAGGTAAGCTGCTCATTTCCGGCGGTGTATTCTGTGAAATGATGCTGGAAGTCGACCCGGAAAATTCGACATGGCAGACATTGTTCGTCAAGGAAAAAGAATTGATGAAGCAGAAACCGCGATATGACCTGACCGGGTACCGAATGGTTGCACCGCAGTTCCTTCTGGACGGAAATTTTCTCTGGTTCGGCGGCGAACTTCCCGGGGTCATCCGGCTGGATTCACCGCAGGATTCTCCGATGACGTTTCTGCCGTCTTATCCGCTGGCGATTCACAAATTCGGCGGAAAAATCCTTTATTTCTGCCCCTATCAGATGGTCGCGATACAATGGAAAGGGAAAACACCATGAAACTCGTCCGAATTCTTTTTCTGATCGCGCCGCTCCTGTTGTGCGCCAATTCCGAGGAAGCCAAACGCTTTTTCGAGGAATACACGGCCCTCAAGACATCCGGTTCGGCGGCGGAGCAGCGCGCAAAACTGGATGCCGCCCTGACCCTCGCCCCGAAAAACGAGCAATATCGTTATGAGGAGCTGCAATGGATTTTCAAGTATCGCTGCAGGAAAAACGTGGAGGAAATTCGCCAGGCGGTGGAGCGGGCACTGCGTTTCCAGCAGGATTTCCCGAACAGCAAGTATTGGATATGGGATGTGCGGATGTGTTATCCCCTGCAAGAGAATTTGACACCGCAGGCCGATGAGCTTCGCGCGGTGATCCGCCGCGAATACCAGGCAGAGTGCCGCCGCCTGATGAAAGTCGATCCGGGGGCGGAATTCAAAACCCCAGCGGACATCGAGCGGTACAGTCATTACATGGGCTATATCCTTCGCGAGACCTATTACCGGGGCTCGTTTTCTCCGGACTTCCTCAATGAACGCAAGGAATATATGCTGGATTTCATCAAAAGGATCAACGCTTATCTGGATAAGCACCCCGAAAAAGTGAGTGCCGTCGAAAAAATAAGCCTGGGTGCAAGCAGGATGAACTCCTTTTTTGAATCCTCGGGGAGCTATTCGTCGGAGAAGGAAAAGTTTTATGTCGGCTATTATCTGTCGCTGGATGATTTCATCGCGGAACTGAACCGGTCGAAATTGCCGCAACTGCGATTCATCGGGCAGGAACTCATAACGATCCAGAATTTGATTCGCGCCGGCGATGACGAGTCCGCAATCCGCAAGGTCTATTTTGACTATTTTGCGATCCTGGACCAGGAGTTTCCGGGGTTTACCTCGGGCAAACGGGGGACATACAGCGGCTGGATGTATATCAATGATTTTTTAAGATTCGAGCCGTTGAGTTTCTGGAGCATCAAACGCCTGAAAAAGGAGGAAACTTACGGCTGTAATTTATTGGTGGAATACCTCACCCGTTCAGACGGGGAGATATCCCTGCCCGCCATCCGGGCTCTGATTGTGGCGGCAAGGGAAGAGAACGGTACCCCCGCCATTCGCCAGTTGATCGCCGCCGCTCCCGTGATTCGCAAGCATGGATATGATTTTTTAACCATCCGCAACAATTGCTATCCCCTGGGCAATCTCTTTAATCATCTCTACAGCAATCAATCAAAAATTTCCAATTCACTGCGGGCCGAACTCTTTACGGCAATCAATCAGCCGTTTGACTTTACCGAAATCCCGGCGGAAAGGATATTGGCGGCGGCGCAACAGGAGAACTCCATTTACTTCATGTGTCACCGCCTGAAAGATGATATTTTTCAACTTTATGAACTTGATTGCGGCACAAATCGCGTGCAGTTGCTTTCCGCCTTCCCCCGCAGTGGCGAGGATATTTACCAGGAGCCGGGTTCGATGCAGGGCAATATACGATTCCTGAGGGTATCGGCGCACCACATCGTTTTCGCCGGAACCGATTTTATATGGATCGGACGGCGCGGCAATGGCGGAGTCAAGTGGTATCCGCTTACAGACCTGCCGCCGGAATTGACCCCGACCGGATTGGAGATTGTGAATGACCGGCTCTACCTTTTAAGTTCCGGCGATCTTTCCGGAAGCAGAAAAAATAAAATGCTTATCTCGATGAACATGGAGGGCAAAGAACGCAAAATCCATTTTGCCTCCGCCCGTTTTGAAGCGCTTTCGCCGTTGGATGAGGTCAAAAGCGGGGTTGCGGCCGGGCTTTTCCGTGAAAACGACAAAAGCCTCTTTTTAGCCATGTTCCAGGATAACCGCACCACGTTGTGGCGCCTTGACGTGGTGGCGGACAAATTCACTGAAATCGCGGCCCTGCCGGGCAGTTCCAACTGTTATATGAATTATGACGATGGCTCGATCTGGGTCACCATCGGCAGTTTCGGCGACTCCATTTACCGGGCTGATCCGTCAAACGGGGCATGGGAGCATTTCTTTCATGGCGAAGGCGGCATTCGGGACCGCTCAAAACCGCGCTACCAAATGCATGGCGACAGGGAAACCAACGGACCGCTCCTTGTCCGCAACGGCAAGCTCTGGATTGGCGGCTGGATGCAGTTCTGTGTCGACCTGGAAAATCCCCGTCAGTCCCAAATGCTGGCAATGCAGAGAAGCCACAATATTTTCGAGTATCACGGCAAGATCTTTTTCATCACCCCGAACGCAGTTTACGTCTTCAAAGAAGCGGCAAAATAAAAAATCCTCAATAATCCGGACCGGCCTGCCATATTGTTTTTGTTCACGCACAATATTTTTCCTCTTTTTGTGAAAACCGTTGTAGAATTTGCGAAATTCTCGCATTCTTAAGGGTGGAGCGATAAAGCTCTGACAGTTATCAGAAGGAGAATAACGATGAACATCAATCTACCCAAAACCATCATTATCGTGTGCCTGGCCACAACCATCAGCACAGTATCCGCTGCTCCAAACGGAGAAGCCAAGCAATTCAAACTCAGCACCACAATCGAGGAGGAGCGTCCGCAGCTGAATGAAGAAACCAAAAGATTGATTTCCGCCTGGCGCCAGAATCCATCCGAGGCGAATCTGACAGCATTGAGAAAACAAATTGAAATCAACTATGATAAAGTGGTTGAGCGTAAAAAAGCAAAGCTCGAGAAGCTGAAGCAAACTGCCAAACATGCATCCAAGGTGCAGGAAATGCAGGAAATTGTAGACGAGATGATCCAGAACAAAGAGAATCGCATCGAACAGAATATGCGCCGTTTCACCGATCCGCGCCTCAGACCCGGTTCGCGCGATACAAAGGATGGATATTTACCGGTGCTTGGAACCGCTCAGAACGTGACGATCGCTTACACCCCGGTCACAAATGAGGATTATGCCACATTCATCAAGGCAACGGGAAGAAAGTCGCCGACGGATTGGAAGAATGGAACCATGCCCGCAGACAAAACACGGCATCCGGTGGTGAATATTTCCTATGATGATGCCGTAGCATACTGCAAATGGCTCTCGGCTAAAGATGGAAAAGCCGTTTACCGCCTGCCGACCGAAGAGGAGTGGGAGTATGCCGCCGGACACATGCCGAAAGACGCGGACTTCAATTGCGGCGAGAATAACGGAACGACGCCGGTTGACGCCTATGCCAAAACCCTGTCGGCCTGCGGGGCAATCGATATGTGGGGCAATTGCTGGGAATGGACCTCCACCAAAATTGCAGAACGTGGAAAAACAGTCATGGCGGTGAAAGGCGGAGCCTGGAATTCGCGCCGGACAGACTGCCGTACCGAACAAAAAGGCGAAGGGCGGGAAGCCAATACCGGTTCCAGCAATGTCGGGTTCCGGGTCGTTCGCGAAAAATGAAATAACGGATTACCGCCTCTGGATCTTCGTGGTTCAGGGGCGGCTTCTTCCATTTGTACATCACTATATTTCATGCTATATTTCAGAAAGCGTTCGCAAGGAAGAATTTTATATGAATACCGAACAACTGAACTCCTGGGCCAATATGTTTTGGGAATACCGGGAGCAGCTTCTGAATTTAGCCAAACGCAATCTGAATCCTGTTCTATCGCGGCGCGTTTCAGCGGAAGATGTGGTTCAGGACACGCTGTCGGCGGCATGTGGAAAAATTGATTTTTTTGAAAACAATCCGGAAGTTCCAGTGTATTTCAAGCTGCGGACGATCCTGTTTCAGACCATTACCACGCTCGAACGCAAGCATTTGCAGTCGCAGAAACGCGACGCCTACAAAGAACAGGAAATAGCAGACGATGAAAACGACCGGACCGCGGCCCGGCTGAATTGGAACATGTTTGCCGATTCCGTTACGGGGCCACTCTCCAAAGTGGCCCGCGTGGACCGTTATGAATTGCTCCGTCAAGCCCTTGACGCCATGCCCGAAAACGATCGCCAGATTCTGGAGCTCCGCCATTTCGACGGCATGTCCAATCAGGAATGCGCCCAGGTATTGAAAATAGAACAAAAGGCCGCGAGCATCCGCTATGTGCGTGCGCTTGAACGTCTTCAGAAACAACTGATTGAATTCACCGAGTTCCGCCCATGAGTGTAAATCCATCCTTCGAAGATCTGGTAGAGCAATTTCTGGACCGCTGCCGCCTCGGCGATGCTCCGGAGATCGACTCCTTTGCGGAGCTCCACCCGGAACACGCAGCAAGGCTTCGGGAGCTCTTGCCGTTGCTGCTGGAAATGGAAGGTTGCTCGGCCGGGAAAGCACAAGATACACCTCCGGACCTCTCCGGCACGGATTATCGTTTGCTGCGAAAAATCGGCAGCGGCGGCATGGGCGTTGTTTTTGAGGCGCTTCAAATATCGCTGAACCGGAAAGTCGCCGTCAAACTCCTTGCGTCATCACTGATGACGGATACAGCGCAGCGTGAATTGTTCGAAAACGAAGCGCGGGTCATCGCCATGCTTCACCATCCGCATATCGTCAAAGTGCTCAGTGCCGGTTCCGGCCCGAAGCACTGTTATTATGCGATGGAGCTGATCGACGGCAAGGGACTGGATCAGTATAAATTCAACGATTTGCACGAGATCGCCCGGCTCGGCCTTCAAGCCGCCAGGGCGCTGGCGTATGCGCACAGCTGCGGAATCATGCACCGGGACATCAAACCGGGCAACCTCCTTCTCGATGCGGCGCGGGAAGTCCATGTCAGCGACTTCGGGCTCGCATTCGTGCTGCAGGACACCGATGAGATGGTGGAAAATGTCGCTACCCAGAGCGGCACCCTGCGGTATATGGCCCCGGAAAGACTTGCCGGGGGCGTGAACTCCTTTGCTGGTGACCAGTATTCCCTCGGCGCGACGCTTTACGAGCTGGTCACCAATGCCCCCATGCTTACCGAGAAAAATCCGAAGGAACTGCTAAAAAGAATTTGCCGCGAACCGGTTCCACCGTTGAAATGCGCCGAACCGGATTTGGCCGCAATCATCAACAAGTGCATCCATTTTAATCCGGCGGACCGTTATAAGGACATGGATGATTTGGCGGATGACCTGCAGCGTTTTCTCAATCATGAACCCGTTCACGCTCGCCCTGTTTCCGTCTTCCGGCGTTTTCGCCTGTGGATGAAGCGCAAACCGGCGGTGGCGGCTTTGAGCATGCTGTCCGCGCTCTGCGTCTTGGCGCTTGCCGTCGCGTTGACGGTCGGCTATATCCGCACCGCTTCCGCACTGAAGTTGGCGGAACGAAACGCGGCGACGGCAAATGCCACGCTCACGAGCATCTTTGCCCACATCGAAACTCAAACTCCGACAGCCAGCGCCAGTGCACTGCTTTCCGCACTGATGCCTTATTATCAGGAGATTGCCCAACAGCGGAATTTGCCACCAGACCAGGTCGCCGAAGCAAACAACATTGTCGGCACATCCGCGTTGAGATCTGGGAATTATCCACTGGCGGAAACGGCGTTCCGCCGGCTGTCGGAGCTCCGCGTGGACGCGTTTCCGTTGAACCAGCTCGCCGAAGCCATGCGGAAACAGGGCAAAACCCGGGAAGCCGATGCGATTTCTCACCAGGTGGTCGAACGCTATTCCGGCTCTCCGCTCTCGACCGACCGTTACGAGTCGGTTCGCGCGCTCCTGTCCCTTTCGGACAAGCCGGGGAGCAAAGAGCAGCTGCAGGCATTTGACATAGTGAAGGATCTTTTGAAAACGGACGCTGCCAATCCGGAATACCGGTTCCAATACGCGGTCATTCTCAGCACCGATCCCCGGCTTTTCCGAACCGGGCGAATTCCCGGGGTGGCCCCTAATGCGGTGATACTGCTCAATCAGCTTGCCGGGGAGAACCCGGACCGGCCGGCATACGGACTGGCACTGGTTGATCTGATGAACCGGAAACTGCATTACGCGCGGAGCTTTACCGAGCGTGACTGGAAGGATCTCGAGATTGCGCTGGAGCTTTCGGATCGACTGCTGGGACGTTTCCCGAATACGCCTCAAGTGGTATCCTCCGTCGTCCAATTGCGAAACGCCTATATCGATGCCTTGCGCAGCAAAGGCGACCTGACCGAATCCCGGAAAGAGACCGAACGCCTGCTGGGAATGCTGGAAATATTATTTCATAACCCCGAAACCCCGGATGTTGCCAGGGAATGCCTGCTCCGCATGCAGCTGGAACGGCTGGAACAAATTCCCGGCAACAAAGCAGCGAATCGCCTGGCGTCAACGATCCGAAATGAGCTGAATATCTATAAAGGAGTCCAACTAAACGAATTCCAGCAATGGCTGAACCGCCTGACCAGTGAACAAATAAGGTGAGTAAAAAAAATGGTGGGCCCTGCCGGACTTGAACCAGCGACCCGGTGATTATGAGTCACCTGCTC
>JBEBRW010000036.1:0-56877 GCA_040394635.1 Victivallis vadensis
CCAAAGCCGAAAAGGCCGAAGCCGCCGAGCCCAAAGCTAAAAAAGCTCCGGCCAAAAAAGCTCCGGCTAAGAAGGCTCCGGCCAAAAAGGCTGAAGAAGCCAAAGCCGAATAAGCTTTTCCAGGCAAAAATCAACCCCCGTCCGCAAGGCCGGGGGTTTTTCTTTTTTGTGTTGGTTACAGCGGCCGGGCAGGGGGCCAACATACGCGTTAATCAAGTACGGTGTGATAGGCAAACACAGGTGGGGCTGGGAGTGAACGGCGCTCTGCGGAGAGAGCGCCCTACCACAATTCTACCCGGGCAATACCTTTTTTGAGTGTCGGGAATGATTTTTCAGCGTGTCAATGTGGCGTTGATGTATTCGATCGTGCCTTCGCTCAATTGGACGAAGATGTATCCCATTTCATAAACGCCGATCTCGCTGCTGAAATTGAAGATTTGCGGTTGACCGTCGAGCTGAACCTTGTTGAGCAGTTCGCGCCGGATTTCGTGGCCGAACGGCTGTTGATTCTCCGGCGGACGCGAACAGGTACTGAGCCAGATATTCAGTTCGCCGTTGCCCTGGACCTTGATTTCGCCGTTCATGGTTTTCTTGTCGGGAGTCATATTCAGCTGCATCCATTGCATGATGTAGCCGCTGCCGCTGATTTTGATTTTGTTCCCTGCCAGTTCGGCTTGAGAGCCTTCCCAGAATTGCGGAAATTTGGCCCCTTTGATATTGGGGTTTTTGTTGTCGATGATGGAGCTGAATGAACTGTTCTGTATCACGGATTGCCCGATGGCGGCGCGGCGGAAATGCGTTTGCTGGTGTGGTTCGGCTCCATCCAGGGAGCTGGATGCGGTGGCCTTCGGCGGCTGCAAATTGGTCATGCTCCGGAAGAAGTGAAACTGCCAGGTCTGGCCGGGTTGAATTTTGGAGCCCAGGCGCTCCGCGGGAATTTTCATTTCAACCGTATAGCGGTTCTTTTCGACGGTGGTTTTGATTTCCGCTCCCGAATCGAAATTGGCGTCGCGCATGCGGGCATCATAAAATGTCCCGATGCTGTTCACGATCCAGTGATAATAGTTGCTGCCGGGGGGAGCAATGAAAACCTCGACGGAATCATCGTTCCAGACGGCTCCGTCGCGTTCTTTGGCGTCGGCCTTGAGTTTGGTCCAGGCTTTTTCGGTCATGGCTTCGATGCCGATATACCAGAAATCCTGGTCATAGAGCACTTTTACCCGGGTTTCTTCTTCCGGTTCCGTGCCGTTTTCGCCCTTGAAGCCGGTGACCAGCGGCGCGGAGCGCCAGGCGGCTTCGTCGAGCCTGCCGTCAATCTGGATCTCGCCGCGGCGCTCACTCGTCGGAATATCCTTCTGGTCGGTCATGATCTTTTTGAGTTTTTCGGCTTCGGCAACCCAATATTTCTTAAGATTGTTTTCGTCCATGGCGATACGCTGGAGGAAAACCGGGGCGCCTGCAGCAAGTCCCTTGGCCTGAACAAGCAAATCCGTCAGCCGTTTTTCCGCGCCGGGCACGGTGAGGCAGTGGCCGATGCGGAAAGGCCCTCCATACAGGGCATGACCGGGCGCGCTCTCCCACAGTTCACGGCGAAGCTGCTGATACTTCAGCATCGGTTCGGCGGCCGGCCCGTAATATTGCGTATAAGCGTCGTTCATCAACTTGTCGATATCCAGCGACGAGTTCCAGAGCAATTTGGCGGCCGCATAGTAAAACGGCCAATTGCACTCCAGGTAAAACGCATCCGTGGCACTCGCATCCTCCTCCCAGCGTTCGAGCTTGATTCCGGCGTAATACCGGGCATCCTGCGCAAATGTATATTCAAACGGAGCATAAGGAGAACGGGCGGTACAGTAATATTCGAACAAGCCGGCTTTCGGGTACAATTTCCGCCACTCCGTCAGTTCGTTGAAAAAGTGCAAATTGCAGTCCGAGTTCCGGTCGTTCAGGGCGTGGACATAACATCTCTGGTGAGGGCAATATAAGGCCAGGATGCGTTGATCATATTTTATGTCTCCGGCGGTCGGTAGCGGACGGAACTGTGAATACATGCTGACCATCAATTTCGCCTCGGGGTTGAGCTTATAGACTTCTTCCGCCACGATGCTGCTGAAGCGGTGCGCCAGGTTCGAATAGCTGAACTTGCCGCCGGCGGTCCCCATTTCCACGCATTCGGTGCACGCGCACCAGCCGTCGGTCGAGTCATGGTAGTCAATCGCGAAAACCGCGCCGTACCTGGTGAAATCGACAACATAGTCCGTCACCATTTTCTGGACGACGGGATTGGACATACAGCGCTGGGAGCGGTCCTGGCAGATCCGCTTGCCGTCTTTGAGCGGGAACAGCTCGGGATTGGTCTGAAAAAGTTTCTGCGGTACGCATTGCTCGAAGGTGAGGTGTCCGCCGCCGTTCGGCGGCAGGTAGTTGCAGGCGTAATCGTCCAGTTCGACGCGGCTGCGGTCGGGATAGTGGAACATGGAATGGTGCTGAAGCTTGTTGCGCTGCATCCATTTGGTGGCTTCCGCCATGGTCCACGGTTTGGCCGCCTCGGCCCAGGTTGCGACGATCCGCTGCTGAATATCGGGGGTTTCAAAACGGTCGATCACGGGGATAGTCAGCGTGGGGCGTCTGGTGTAGACCTCGCCGGTTTCTCCGGGATGGTACCAGTGAACATTCAGGTAATCTTCCAGGAAGGTGTAAGTGCCATACAGTACGCCGATGGCGCTTTTGCCGGCGATAATCAGCCGCTTGCCGTCTGTTTTCAGGTAATACGCCTGATCGCTTGCGGCGCTCTCGAGCTTTTTCCTGATTTCCGGAGTCATCAATTGGGAACCGTTGCGCAGGGTGCAGAGCAGGATTTCCGTCAGCCCGGGATTCTCCGTCGAGCGGAAAAAGGTGGCCGGGTAAGTGGAGCGCTTCAACTCGGCTCCGCTGATCTTCCGGATATAATTCTGTAATTCGAGGGCCGCTTCAAATTCCGGTCCTTCGGCTTGCGGCGAGAGCTGTATCAGGGAATCGCTTTTGCCGTCGACGGCCAGGGCAAGCTCCCCGGCGTCAACCGGATGCGAGGCGAGGATTAACATGCCCGTTATGAATAGGATGCGGGCGGTGAGCGTTTTGAGAAATTTTTTCATTGAGAAACCACCTTATACTGTTTTTCATAATCACGAGACTAATGACTTTGATATAATTATATAATTGGGCGGTGAGTTTGTAAATGATTGTTTTGAGAATTCGACTAATCAATTTGATCAAATTCAAAAATTGAATTACAATTCATTCAAATAATCCAGATGAAGGTGTTCCCGGTATTCAAGGGGAGAGCAGCCGGCTTTCTTTTTGAAAAAATTGTGGAAGCTGACCGGATTCTCGAAACCGCAGCGGTCCGCAATTTCCTTTACCTGCAAAGTAGTGGAATTCAGAAGCTCAATGGCATAATGCAGACGGCATTTCGAAAAGAACTGTTGAGGACTTTTGCCGATCGTTTTGCGGAACCGGGCCCGGAAGGTATGATAAGACATGCCGAACTCCACCGATGCAATACGTTTGAAGTCGTATTCTTGCAAGGGATTGGCGCGGATGCGTTCCGCCAATGCCTGAACCCGGTTATCTTCGGGAGAATTCCGCTTCTTCTGATAATAAATGCGGGTCAATTCTCCGATCAATGCTTCATAGTGGGTGGTTGCGACCGTCTTATGAATCTCATCCCGATGCCAACGGATGGTATCGACGATACTGCGCATCAACTCCAGAATCCGGGCTTCGCTCTCCTGCATCGCCCCCAGCGCGATATAACCCGCCGGAAACAGCTGCATCAGGTGGTGGAAACAGCGTTCCGCCCTGGAGCCCGAGGCGACAACATAGATATGCCCCCGGGCTTCATTTTTCCGGCTCCCGTAATAAAGGTGCTGCTCATGGGAACGCCAGAAGACAACCGGCTCGGAAAAGCAAATATTTTTGCCGGATTCCCGGCGCAAAATCAAATTACCGCGCGTATGCATGGTGATTTCCCAGTGCAACTCTTTATATGGTTTGATATTCACACTGGAAAGATATTCCGGATATTCCGCGCAATCCAGAAAGATGATATCGTCATAATAGCTCATATAAATCTCCCGGAACTTTCTCTAATCATATACCGGATTTCTGATATGTCAAATCCGATTTTCATCAAATCGATGAATTAATTGCACAAAATCATAATTTACAAATCGCTCAAAACCATGTATAATTTGATAAATATAAAATTGCAGGTAAATGATCAAAATGAAAAATGAGAGACCTTATCAGTTCCGTGAATTCCTGAATCAGGTGCACCGTCCGAACCGCCGCAATCCGCATGCCGCACCGCTTCAGGATGATGAAACCATGCTGGATGAAGCCTGGAGCATCGTCATCCCGGAAAATGCCGGAATTGAGCTGAAAAAAGCGGTATTGGATTTTCAGGATTATCTGCTGGTCAGCATGAATCTTCCAGTGTCCATTCATACGCGGGAAAGCGGCAAGGTAATTGTCCTTCGCCATGGAAACGAGCGGAATTCGCGGGCTTTCGAGTACGAGTGCGATGGCCGGCGGGTGATTATTTCCGGGGATTCCTGGATTGGTGTTCAGCAGGGTTTGTTTTACCTGGAGGATCTGATGAATCTGCGGGAACAACCCTGCTTGAAACACACCGGCAAAGCAATTCGCCGTTATCCATTGTTTTCGCCCCGCATGGTTCATTCCGGTTTCGGGCTCGACCAATACCCGGACACGCAATTGTCGCTGATTGCCCATGCCGGGTTCGACTCCATCATTATTTTTGTTGCCGGGCTGGACAAAACACCGGATGGGCCGCTGGATTTCAATGATGTCATCCGCCGGGCCGCCGGTTATGGCCTGGATACGTATTTTTACAGCCGCCTCAATGCCTACAAGCATCCGGACGATGAGGATGCCGCGGCGTTTTTCGAGGCGGAATTCGGGACTCTTTTCCGGAATTCACCGGGAGCCAAAGGGCTGATCCTGGTAGGGGAATGCTGCGAATTCCCGACCAAGGATCCCCGGGCCAATTCCGCCCTCACTACCAGCGGCGTCAATCCCGAAAACGACGGCATCTGCAGTCATAAAAGCGGCTCCGGCTGGTGGCCCTGTTCCGATTATCCGCAATGGCTCAACGCCGTGAAATCCGCCGTCCGGCGCCATGCTCCGGCGGCGGAGATTATTTTCTGGACCTACAATTTCGGCTGTGCGCCGGAAGAAGCGCAGAAGGAACTGCTCCGTAACCTGCCCGGCGATATTACGTTGCTGATTACCTTTGAAATGTACGAACAGCGGCGTTTCCCCAACCATACGGCACGGCAGGCCGATTATTCCATCACGTTTCCCGGGCCGAGCCGGATTTTTGAATTTCAGTCCGAATGCGCCAGGCAGGCCGGGATTCCGCTTTATTCGATGACGAATACCGGCGGCAGGACCTGGGATACCGGCGTGTGCCCCTATGTGCCCGTGCCGCAGCAATGGTTCAAACGTTATGAGTCCATGCACCAGGCGAGGGCGCACTGGCATTTATCCGGCCTTATGGAATCGCACCATTACGGCTGGTATCCCTCGGTGGTTTCCGAATGCAGCAAGTGGAGTTTCTGGTCCCCGCAGGAAAAGCCCGATGAGATCCTGAACCGGATCGCGCTCCGTGACTTCGGCCCCGGCGGAGCTGCTGCCGCGGTCGCGGCGTGGCGGCTCTGGAGCGAAGCGATCGGAGAGTGGTCCCCGAGCTTTGGCGACCAGTGCGGGCCGCTCCGGGCCGGGGCCGCTTATCCGCTCATTTTCCTGCCGTACCTGTATCCGCATGTGGAGCAGAATATGGAATACCCGGGAATAGCCGCCCGTGCCAAAGGCTTCATTCACCCGGTTTATTTTCCCGAACATGTATACGGCGGTTCCGCCTGCGGAAAAACCATTCATGAGGATTTGAAAATTCTGCCCGCCGCATTGGCCCGCTGGCGCGAGGGGGAAGTTTTGATGGAGCAAGCCGTGGCCGCGGCTCCTCCTGAAAAACGCGCAAACGCGGAGAAAATTCTCGGCGTCGGCAAGTTCTTTTCAGCTGCCGTTCAAACGATGATCAATGCGAAAAAGTGGTTCATTTTGAACCGTAAACTGGAAATAGAACCGGACTTCGACACCGCGTCGCATCTTCTTGACGATATGCTGATCCTGATCGGGGAGGAGCTGGCAAATGTCCGCGCGGTGATTCCGGTTGCCGAAAATGATTCCATTCTCGGCTGGGAGCCCTGTATGGAATACGTCGGCGGCCCCCGGCACCTGCATTGGAAAATCCGTCAACTGGAAAACCTGCGGGATTTCACGCTCCCGGCGTACCGCCGGACCCTGCAGGTGGAACCGTCTTTGAGCACAATTCATGATTCCGATCAAAATGATGTATTAAATAGTCAAATTTCTAATTTACAAACAGATTTCAAGCATGTATAATAATATCAAAATGATATATTACAACAATAATACGGAGATGTCGAAGATGCAAAAAAGAAAAAGTTTTACTCTCATTGAACTCCTCGTCGTGATTGCTATTATTGCCATTCTGGCCGCCATGCTGCTGCCGGCCCTGAACCGGGCGCGCGGCATGGCCCAGCGCACCAAATGCGCCGGGCAGATTGGGCAGACCGCCATGGCTTTGATCAATTATGCCAGTGATTTCAATGACTGGGCGCCTGGCGGGCATCCCCTGCAGGAGATTCCCGGTTTCTGTTTCCGGATCGTCCTGGGCCAGGAAACAAGGCCATGGTGGCCGGCTGGATTATACGGGCTGAACTATTTACCGGCCAAATATGCTTTCGATGAACCCTTCTGGCAATGCCCGACGAGGCAATATACAGACAATTTCGGCTTTTGCCTGAATGGGTCTTTGAGCGGCGTTCCGCAGTTCGATGCAGTTAATAACTATTTCAAAACCGGTTTAGTCAGGCAGCCGTCCCAGGTGGCGTGGGTCTATGAAGGCACCGATGCGGACGGCGTGTTTTATCCGCGTCACCACAATACATTCAATGCTTCCTTCGTCGATGGGCACTCGGCAAACATTCCGCTTTCCGAATTGAGCGGTATCGCTCCCGATAGTTATATCGATCGCGGTATCCGGTATCCGATCGGATTCCCCTCGAAGTATCCGTTCAAAGCCGATTATTGACCGATACGGAAGCGAGATATGCTGAATACATGACCGCGGCTTCAAGCGCGGTCAAATAATTTTGATAAGGATATTATTTTAGTAATTATGAAAATGCAAATTGGAACCGCTTATTACCCGGAACAATGGGATATTGATCGCGTCAGGATCGATGCCGAATTAATGCGGGAAGCCGGAGTTGACTTTGTACGGATCGGGGAGTTCGCCTGGTCCCGTCTGGAGCCGGTGGAGGGGGATTTTCAGCTGGACCATATGCTGGAATCCATCCGGATTTTCGCGGCAAACGGCATCCGGATCATCATGTGTACGCCGGGGGCCACCGCCCCCGCCTGGCTGGTCCGCAAGCATCCCGAGATTTTAGTCAAAAGCGCCGACGGCAAACCGGCGTGGTTCGGGGTGCGCCAGCATACCTGCTACCTCTCCCCGGTATATCGCGATTATCTGGCAAAAATCGATGAGGAGATCGCGAAGGCATTGACCGGTTGTCCGAATCTGCTCGGATTTCAGATCGAAAATGAAATCGGGCATACGATTTTCGGGCTTTGCCATTGCGAGGTGTGCCAGGCGGGGTTCCGGGATTGGCTCCGGGAGCGTTATGAAACCGTGGAGAAGCTGAACCGGGCCTGGGGCAATGGCTTCTGGAGCCAGGACTATTCCGACTGGCAGGAGATCCGGCTGGGCGACATGGGGTTGAAGCAGGGCGCGTCGCATGTTCAGGACAGCATCCGCTTCCACAGTGACAGCAAATGTTCCTATCTGAAATTCCAGCTTGATATTCTGCGGAAGTATCACCCGGATACCTTGATTACGACAAACAGCATGGCGGGGATCGCCAATCGCCATGAAGCTTATGCCATGCTTGACCGGGCCGCGCTGGATTGTTATCCGGTCCAGGAAGGCGATGCCGGGCTGGGAGCGCCCGCCGACCTCTTTGCCGGCATGAAGGCCGGAGCGCCTTACTGGGTGCTGGAAACCGGCATCGGGGGGCATTTGCTCCCGGGGGTTCCGCATAACCGGCGGATGAAGTCGCATTATTGGAGCTATATCGCCCACGGAGCGGAACTGATTTCGATTTTCTGGTGGCGAAACGCTCTTTCGGGTTACGAAAAGGACCTGGTTGGAATTGTGGGGCATAACGGCAAACCGCGCCGGCGTTATGAGGAGTTCAAAAACTGGATCGCGGAAGTACGGCACGTTTTTGCCGAAACCGGCGAACTGGCCTTGCCCGCGCCGCAGGCCGCGATCATTTTTGACCACGAGAACCACTGGGGGTACGCCTCCGGCCATTGGTCCCGCTGGAGCCGCTGGGAGGAATATGTCGCCTCCGCCCATGGTTCATGCGCCGGGCTTCATATCGAGACCCAGGTCATTTCTCCTCAGCGTGAATTCGCCGGTTTCAAGCTCGTGATATTGGTTTCGGCGTTCCACATCGACAAAGACGTGGCGGACCGGTTAAAGAAATTCGTTCACGGCGGCGGCATCGTCATCGCCACGGGGCAAACGGCGACCCAGGATGATAATGCCAATTTCCTGCCGGTCAGCGGACCGGAAAACCTCAGCGATCTTTTCGGCATCACGATCGAAGACTATATCCCTGATGTCGGAAGAAATGCCGGCGTGGCCTTTTCCGGGACATTCAACGGTTCGGCCGCGATCTCTCTTGTCGACGTGGAAGTAACCGACGCCGAAGTGCTTGCCGCTTTCGACAACACCGACCTGGCCGGCCGCCCGGCGGTTACCATAAAGCAATATGGACAGGGTTACGCCATTCATGTCAACGCCTCGGAAACAGACGACGCATCCTTTGATTCCATATTGGCCTATGCGGCCAAGCGCGCAGCCATTGAATTGCCGAACGTTCCCGCGGGAGTCACGCTGCAGAAAAGAGGAAATGTCACGTTCCTGATCAACCAGCTTGATGAAGAACTTGTTTTCCCTTATTCCGCCACCGGCACGGCGGTATTGGGTCAATACCGGGACGGGCGGGTGCTCCTGCCGCCTTATGGCGTATGCATCATCAAAAAATAAGTGTATTTCGTGGACTCAAAAATGTTCGTTATGTTGTAAATTGATGCTTTCGATGCTATTGTTTACCGGATTAATACATTAAGGCGGTAGATAGATGAGTGAAAGCCAGGATAAAGAATTGAGCCTGATCGACCATATCCGGGAGCTTCGCAGCCGGATCATCTGGTCACTGGGCACGATTATCGCCACTTCCGTCCTGGCCTACTGGCGCTATGACGACATCCTGCAGGTGCTTTACCGGCCGTTTGAAATACTGGAAACCGAAAACGGCACGGCGCTTTATGCCACGTCGCTTTTCGAGGGATTCGCGGTACGGATCAAAATCAGTATCCTCTCCGGCGTGGTCCTGGCGCTGCCGGTCATTTTGTACCATATCCTCAAATTCGTGATTCCCGCGTTGCACGCGCCGGAACGGCGCTTCCTGGGCTGGGGCCTGGCGGCGTCCGGGCTGCTGGTGATCGCGGGGGTGGTTTACAGCTACTATGGCATCGTGCCGCTGTGCGTCCAGTTCATGACCACCACTGAATTCATCCCGAAACAGGTCGGGCTGCTGCTGAGTTTTCAACAGAACATTTTTTACATCCTGCAGTTTATCTTGATTATCACGCTGGTTTTCCAGCTGCCGATCATTCTGGTGGCGCTGATGGCGATGAATATCGTGAGCCGCCGGACGCTGATGAAGTCCGGCCGGTATGCGATCGTGATATTTTTCATCATCGGGGCGATTGTTACGCCGCCGGATGTGGTATCGCAGATTTCGGTGGCGGTGCCGCTGGTCGGACTTTTTTATCTGTCGATCTGGATCGCGAAGATTTTCAACTGGGGGAGGAGCGACTGATGTTTTCGCTGAGCATCGGAGAAATTCTCCTGATCGGTGTGGTGTTGTTTGTGTTTATAAAGCCCGAGGAGCTGCCGGGGTTGTTCCGCAAGATCGGCCACGCTCTCGGGGAACTGAATAAAATAAAAAACGAGTTTAAACAAATGGCTTCAAAAAAGCCTGAGGAGGACAAGAAAGATGATATCAAGTAACCTGGCGATGATCGGTACCCCCGAAATCATCCTGATCCTGGTGGTGATTCTGATCATTTTCGGCGCGTCGTCGATTCCGAAATTCGCCCGTTCGCTGGGCAAAGCCAAATCGGAATTCGAAAAAGGTCTGAGAGAAGGTTCCGAAGAATCCGAAAAGGAAAAAGAAGAAAAAAAAGAAGACAAAGCCTGATAAGGAGAAATGAATATGAACAGACGTGATTTCTTCAAGAAAAGTACCGTTGCGGCCGGAGCGGCCGGATTGTCGTTGCTGCTGGATAAAACTGGCCTCTGGGCTCAGGACGTAGCCGCCGGAACTCAAAATGCTGCCGCTGCCGCGGGCGGTCCCGAACTGGCGGCGATTGCCGGGGGCGAACCGGCGGAGATGCTCGACAAGGCGATGGCCGCGCTCGGCGGCATGGAACGCTTCGTCAAAAAGGGCCAGACCGTGCTCCTCAAGCCCAATATGTCCTGGGACTGCGCCCCCGAAACCGGCGCGAACACCAACGTCGATTTGATGAAACACATCGCCGAACTGTGCGTCAAGGCCGGAGCCGGCAAGGTTTACGTGATGGATCACAACATCGACACCAAGGGCCCGGAAACCAGCGGCGTCAAGGCCGCGGCGGAGGCCGGCGGCGCGATTTTCGTGGTCGGCAAAGACAAATCGATGTACAAGGAAGTCGACATCCCCGGCGGCAAAATCCTGCAAAAAGCACTCGTGCACCAGATGGTCATCGACTGCGACGTGTTCATCAATATTCCCGTGCTGAAGCATCATGGTGGCGCCCAGTTGACCATTGCCATGAAAAACCTGATGGGCTGCGTTTATGACCGCAAGGCGTATCACGGCGGACACCTGGACCAGTGCATCGTCGATTTCCTGCGTTACCGCAAGCCGGACCTGAATATCGTGGACGCTTACCGGGTCATGACCAAGGGCGGCCCCGGCGGCAAGCGCAATGCCGCTTCGATCATGCCGAAAATGCTGCTCATTTCCCCGGATATCGTGGCGGTCGACACCGCCGGCGAAGCGCAGGCCGTGGCCTGGGGCATCGTCAAGCAGGGCGACGCCGGGCACATCAAGCTGGCTGCGGAAGAAGGTCTCGGCGAAGGCGATCTGAAAAAAGTTAAAGTGATCCGTCTGAATGCATAATATGCCCAGAATCATCCGAATTGTGCTGGGGAGCCTGGTCCTGGCGGCGCTGATCGCGGGCATCGTCTGGCCGGGCGACTTCGGCGGCAAGCTGATGACCACGATCGCGAAGATGCAGTTCTTCCCGGCGATTCAGCAGTGGGGCGCCACGTCCAAAGTGGTGCTGACTATTATCCTGGTCCCGGTCATCACGCTGATTTTCGGGCGGATTTACTGCTCGGTGATCTGTCCGCTCGGCACGCTTCAGGACATCTTCATCCGCCGCAAACGCAAGTTCAGCTACCGCAAGAGCAACAAGCTGATCCGCTGGGCCTTTCCCGCGGCCATGCTGCTGCTCGGCGCCCTCGGCATCCAGACGCTGATCACGGTGTTCGAGCCCTTCGCGTTTACCGGCCGGATCGGCAACGACCTGATCCTGCCCGCCGCCGCCGAGGCTTACAAACCGGTGGTGGCGTGGATGCGCAATCACGACGTATTTCTGCATCCGCTGGGGACGGCGTTCACCATTTCGGCGTTTCTCTTTGTCGTGCTGCAGCTGGCCGGACTGATTGCGCTGGTCGTCTGGCGCGGACGGTTTTACTGCAACGCGATTTGCCCGGTCGGGGCGATTCTCTCGGCGATCTCGAATTTCTCGATTCTGGGCATCCGGATCAAGCGCGACAAATGCGTCTCCTGCGGTCTCTGCCGCAACGCCTGCAAAGCCGAATGCATTGACCTCGATAACTTCCGGGTCGAGGCCGACCGCTGCCTGACTTGTTTCTCCTGCCTCGGCAAATGCCCGAAGAAGGCCATCAGCTACGGCGTGCGCGAGCGGCCCGCCAGTGCCCGCTCCTCCAACACCGCTCCGGAGCCGATTGTGCCGACCGATCCGGTGAGCCGGCGCGACTTCATGGTCATGACCGGTGCGGCGGCCTGCGCCATCCCGCTCGGAGTGGTGGCGAATCGCGCCGTTTTCAAAGCCTATGGCCACTCCGACAAAGCCATTGCTCCGCCCGGCGCACACAGCGTCGCCCGGTTCAATGCCAAGTGCACCGGCTGCCACCTGTGCATCAAAGCCTGCCCGGAAAAGGTTCTGCATCCGGCCGTCACCCAATATGGCCTGACCGGTTTCATGCAGCCGGTGCTGGTCTACCGTGAAGCCTGTTGTGATTATAATTGTAATATATGCGGGCAAGTTTGCCCGAATGGCGCGATTGAATTTCTACCGCTGGAAATCAAGCAGCATACCAGCATCGGCATCGCCACGCTGGAGCCCTCGACCTGCGTAGCGCACATCGAGGATCGCGCCTGCGGCGCCTGCGATGAAGTCTGCCCGGTCAAAGCCGTTCACATGGTACCCAGCCCTAAGGGCCCGGGGCATCCGACCGTGCCGGCCATGCGTCAGGATATTTGCCTGGGCTGCGGCGCCTGCGAGGGCGTGTGCCCGGCGGGCTCCATTCATATCGTCGGCCGCCCGATCCATACTCCGGTCAAATTCGCAGAACCGGCCGAGATCAAACAGGAAGCGCCTCCGCCGGCTACCGATGGTTTCGCATTCTAAGGCAAGCAGTCAAGTTTCTCCCCGGAACTTGATTGCTTTTCCCTGTCTTCCGGTTATATTATTTCTCATAACAAAACAATTGAATAACATGGAGAATTATTATGTATTTCACTGGATTTGCAGACGAAGCCGCCAAGGATATCCAGGGGCAGATCAAGGCCGTAAAGGAACTTGGCTGGCAATATTTCGAAGCGCGCAACATCGACGGCATGAACATTCATGACCTGCCCGAAGACAAGTTCGAGGAAGTCTGTCAGCTCCTCGACCAGGGCGGCGTCAAGGTCAACTGTTTTGGTAGCGCCGTGGCCAATTGGGGCAAACAGCCGGACAGTGAAGAAGATTTCCAGAAGTCGATCGATGAACTGAAGCGCGCCCTTGCCCGCATGCAGAAGCTCGGCGTCAAACTGATTCGCGGCATGAGTTTTGCCGCACCCAAGTCGAACAGCCCGGAACTGGAAGCCGTCATTTTTCGCAAGGTTCAATACCTCGTGGACATGTGCGCCGACGCAGGAGTGACCTATCTGCACGAAAACTGCATGAATTACGGCGGCATGAGCTACAAGCACACGCTGAAACTGCTCGACAATATCAAGTCGCCTGCCTTTAAACTGTTGTTTGACACCGGTAATCCGGTATTCACGCTGGACCGTGCTTATCCGGAACCGCATCCGTACCAGAGCGCCTGGGAATTCTACCGCCACGTCCGCGAATTCGTGGTTTATATCCATATCAAGGATGGTGTGATGGAGTTCGATGCGGCCGAGGGCAAGGACAAGATGAAATACAGCTTTGCCGGTGATGGCTGCGGCGATGTGCGGGCGATTTTGAAGGATGCGTTCCGGCGCGGTTATGACGGCGGCATCAGCATCGAACCGCACATTGGCGGAGTGGTTTTCCACGACAGCAACGCCGACCTGCCGGAAACCGACGTGCGCTTCCGCAATTACGTGGAATACGGCAAACGCATGGAGCAGCTCGTCCGCGAAGTCAGGGCTTAAATAGTTCGGAATTCAAAAAACAAACACGCCACCGGATAGTACTCGATGGCGTGTTTGTTTTTATTTGATTTTCCACTTTCAATTTTCCATTTTCAATTTCTCCAACAGTTGACTTTGCCCGGTACGGTATTATAGTAACTGCGAAAAATTAAACCATCCACGGAGGATTTATGGGTTTTCCAAAGAGTTTCATCTGGGGCGCGGCAGCTGCAAGCTATCAAATCGAAGGCGGAGCCGCTGATGACGGCCGTACACCGTCGGTATGGGACATGTTCTGTGATCAACCCGGCAAAGTCAAAAATGGCGACACCGGCGTCGTGGCCTGCGATCATTACCACCTCTACAAGCAGGACGTCGCCATGATGAAAAGCCTCGAACTGGCGGCGTACCGTTTCTCCCTCTCCTGGTCGCGCGTCATCTCCGAGCCCGGCAAAATCAACAAGGCCGGCCTCGATTTCTATGACCGCCTCGTCGACGAACTGCTGGCAAACAATATCACGCCGTGGGCCACGCTTTTTCATTGGGACCTGCCGCTGTGGGCGTTTGAGCGCGGGGGCTGGATCAACCGCGATGTCCATAACTGGTTCGGCGATTACGCCCAGGTCGTGGTCGAGCGTCTCTCCGACCGCGTCCGCAACTGGATGACCCTGAATGAGCCCCAGTGCTTTATCGGCAGCGGCTACGGCCACACTGTTCATGCCCCCGGTATTGTTTACGGACAACGCGAGTTCCTGCTTGCCTGGCATCACGCGCTGCTCAGCCACGGCAAAGCCGCCCAGATCATCCGGCGCAACGCAAAGATCACTCCGCACATCGGCGCCGCGCTGACCGGGCAGATCGCTTTCCCCGACAGCGACGCCCCCGAGAATATCGAAGCCGCCCGTCAGTACATGTATTATCAGGACGATACCTGGAACTATACGTTCTTCGCCGACCCCATGGTCTTCGGCGAATACCCGAAGGATTTGATGGTCCGTTTCGAAAAGGCCGGCATCAAAATCGGCGAACGCGACATGCACACCATCGCCCAGCCGCTGGATTTCTTCGGCACTAATATTTATAACGGCGCACGCGTGGCCATGGGCTCAGAGGGCCCGGAAGTCATTCCGCACAAAACCGGATTCGCCAAAACCTCGTTCAAATGGCCGGTCACGCCCGAGGCATTGTACTGGGGCCCGCGCTTCCTCTATGAGCGCTACGAACTGCCGATCGTCATCACCGAAAACGGCATGGCCAACGCCGATATCGTGTCGCTGGACGGCCAGGTGCACGACCCGCAGCGCATCGACTTCCTGCAGCGTTATCTGCGCGAACTCCGCGATGCCGTCAATGATGAAATCGACATTCGCGGTTACTTCGCCTGGTCGATCATGGATAATTTCGAATGGGCGGAGGGCTACGGCGAGCGCTTCGGCCTCGTCCACGTGGACTACGAAACCCTCAAGCGCATTCCGAAGGATTCCGCCTACTGGTACCGCGACGTAATCCGCAGCAACGGCAAAAGCCTGTAAGAATTAATTGGTGAATTGGAGAATTGGCCGCAGCCTCCGGCTGCTGAATTGGGGGAGGGGGCCTGTGTAGGTCCGTGTAGATTCTCTGATTTTTTTAATTTGGCTATTGACAAAGTTGCCTGCCGCTTGTATAATATTGCAAGAACTTGTAGAATTTTGTAGGACTTTGCAGTATTGAATGATCACGGAACAATTGAAAGCCCGGTCAAGCCGCAGCAGTTGAGCAAAACGGAGCTCGGCGAGATGATCGCTGTGGATATCGAAGCGAAAATCCGCAGCGGCGCCCTCAAATCCGGTTCCAAACTCCAATCCGAAAACGAGCTCACGAGGCTCTATCGGGCCAATGTGTACAGCGTCCGGCAGGCCATTGCCCGGCTGAAAAAAGATCACCTGCTTTATTCCATTCCTAAAGTCGGCGTGTTTGTCGGCAGCGAAACCCCGGACCGGCAGCCGCCGGAGCCGTCCATCGCCCGGGAGCAAAGTACGGTCCGCATGAAGCTGCGCCTTCAGTCCGCCAGTATTACCGATGACAACCGGAACTTCTGGAATCATATCGCCGAATCGTTCAATCATCAGACGCCGTTCACCGAAGTGGAAATGGACAACCGTCTCGATATCGACCCTGCCGCTCTTCCCGATGTGCGTGAATGCAGCAGCCCGCTTCATTTTTACCAGCTCGGCGACATGCCGGCGCTGGATATCATGGATTATTTCCGCGACAGTTCCGGCGGCATCGAATTTTTGTCGGACATTGCGGTTCCTTTCTGGCACAGCATCGAAATCCTGCTTTTTAACCGTAAGCTGCTGAAGGAACTGGATATCGCCCCGCCGTCCTACCGCAATTACCGCGACCAGCTCGGCTATCTGCGCCCGGCTTTGCAGAAGATCGCGGCTGCGCCGCAGCTGGAAATCCCCGGGACGGTTCACCAGCCGATTATCCGCCTCGGCGGACACCTGAGCGGACTTTTCGGCAAAATCAACGGCGGCGGCAAGGGTCACGACCGGGCCATCATCGCTGAGTATACCCCGATCTTCGAGGAAGTGACCGGGCTGTGGCGCGAATTCCGCATCAGCCATCCCAAGCAGTACATGAAAAACTGGAATCTCTTCATGACCGGCCAATCCCCGTTTTTCATGGGAACCCAGCAGGATATTCAGGCGTACCGGCGCGACAACCCGGACTTTGAGCTCGGCCTTTACCCGATGTTTGCCATTGACGACACGATCGGCAAAATCGCCATTCCGCTGGTGGTCTCGGCCGCCTCGGAACACCCGGTGGAAAGCATCCGCCTGGTCCGTCATCTGCAGAGTACCGGCATCCAGCGCAAACTGGCCGAAAACGGCATGATTCCGGCCCGCGACAGCGAGCAGAAATACCTGCCGTACACCCAGGGCGAAGAGGGCCGGATTTTCCAGGAAGTGTTAAAAAACACGTCCGAATTCTTTTTCCGCAGCCGCGAGGAACATTATGTCTGCATAAACATCATCAACGTCGAGCTGTGGGACTGTATCCTTTTCGACAAAGACATCGGGGAAGCCCTGCGCGACATCCTCGCTTTTTCGCGCGCCTACCTGAATACGAAAATGGACCGCATGACCATGGCCGAGCGCGAACGCTGGGCCGAAATTTACGGTTAATGGATAATTGATAATGGATAATTGATAATTAAGGGAACCTTAAATAATGCACACGCAAAAACTACAATTTCCGTTTATCAAAGAGGGTCAAAGGGATTCATTCCTTTCCGTCATTATCCATTATCCATTATCAATTATCAATTAAACAAAAATTGGAGGTAACAAATGAAGCCATCACCAAAGAAACGTTTTACACTGATAGAGCTCCTTGTTGTAATTGCCATCATAGCCATTCTGGCAGCCATGCTGCTGCCGGCCCTGAATCAGGCCCGTGAAAAAGCAAAAAACGTTCAATGCGTCAACAATCTGAAGCAGCTCGGCCTGGCAAACTCGCAATATGGTACGGATTACGATGATTTGCTGCCGGTGTCCCTCTTTTATGATACCCTGGGAAACTGGCCCTATTATTACGCACCTTACCTGGGGTTGAATGATGACTCCACCGCTCCGGGGAGTTATTATTGTCCCAATAACTACAGCAGTAATTCCGGCAGTAGTGCTGCTGCTCAATATGAATTCACCCGGGAACGGAAAGTCAGTGATGCATATCTGCCCTCCGTGACATACCGCTGGAACCAGGATTGCGGATTCGATTATTCCGGCAACAGGGACTTCTGGTTCCGGATGCGAAAAGTGAGCAAGATTAAACAGCCTTCCGCATTGATTATAATCGGCGAAAGAAGTACTCTTTTCAGTCCGTACTTTAATTGGACAAATGAATCTTCAAACAAATTCCTGGGCTTGCGGGTCCACTCCGGCCGAAGCTCGAACGGTCTCTATGCCGACAGTCATGTCGCCGCATATACCATAATGGAAGCGGAACGCGGTATCGCCGCATACAACAATACATTTTTTCCGTCCGGCAGTTTTGACGGCGGCCCAATCCAATAAATGCAGGTCTTTTATATGCTGAAAAAATTATTATTATTTGTTGCAATCATTGGTAGTTCCCATATTTATTCGCAAACGGTCATCGGGCCGGACAACCCGCTGCCCGCGGAAACGACCGCTGTCGAAGAACTGCGGCATTATCTGCCGCTGACCGTCGATGGTTCGTTGAAAGTGAATGGACGGGAGGTTAAATTCATTCATGTCGGCAATACCGCCGAAGCTCAGAATCATGGGATATCAACCTCGACCATGCCGCCCGATAGCTGGGTGCTGAAAAGCTCCGGCGACAAGATTTTCATCGCCGGCGGCGGATATGCCGGCACCCTTTATGGTGTATACGCATTTCTGGAAAATCAGATCGGAATTCACTGGTGGACGCCGCATGAGGAATACCTGCCCGGAAAGCAGGCCGTTTCGCTGCCGGAGCTGGATATCAGCTGGACGCCGCGCTTCGCGGGACGGGATATTTACCGTACGGCGGAAACACCCGCGGACAATGGGCGCTTTGCCGCGCGTAACCGCTTGAATCGCAACGGCGATTTGGGGATTGCTCCGGAATACGGCGGCAGCAGTTTTAATTTCGGCAAACCGTATTTCACCCACACCTTTCATCACTATTTCCCGGACCGGTACCTGAAAACCAATCCGGAGTATTTCGCTTTGTATCAGGGCAAGCGCCATGCCGGAATTCTCGGTCAGCTTTGCCTGACCAATGAGCAAATGCAGAAGGAGATTATCGCGAAGCTGAAAGAGTATGTCCTGGCCGACGAGGAAAGCGCCCGGAACAGGAATATGCCGCCGCCCCGGGTTTATGATTTTACCGCCAACGATGTGAGCTTCTCCTGTCAATGCGAGAAATGCCTCGCCCTGAATAAACAGGAAGAATCCGAAATGGGGACCCTGCTGCATTTCACCAATCGGATTGCCCGGGAAATCCATTCTTTCCGCCCGGATTTGTTCATCAGCACCTCCGCTTACGTCAATACGCTGAAACCGCCGCGCCATGTGCACCCGGAGTCGAACGTGATTATCCGGCTCTGTCAGAACAGCAATCACATCGGGCTGCCCATTTCCGCCCCGGAAAATTCACAATTTGCCAAATTGCTGAGTGAATGGCACAAAATCACGCCTCAGCTGTATGTCTGGATGTATTCCATTACCTATCGCGGACACGGTTTTCCGTATGCCGGCGAATTATTCCTGGCCGAAGATGCCCGCAAACTTGTCGAGAACGGCGTCAAATATATTTTCTGGGAACACGAGGACCCGGATATCGGCGACATGTATGCGCTGAAGGTATGGATGGAGGCCAAAGTTTCGGAAAATCCATATGCCGATACCGAGGAATTGCTTAATACTTTTATGAGCAAATATTATGGCGCAGCCGGAGAGTATGTCCTCAATTACCGCCGGACCATATACCAATCCATGCAGCAAAAGCGCAACCCGATTCCGGTCATGGGCGGACTGCAGGATTTTACCCACATGACGTTTCCGGTTGTCAAAAAATCACATGAACTGTTTGACGCGGCGGAAAAAACCGTCGCTGCCGATCCGGTGCTGCTCCAGCGTGTCCGCGAAGCCAGAATGGGGCTCGACCGTTATACCGTCCTCGCCATTCAGAAACTGGCAAAGGAATTCACGGAAAATGGCGGCAAGCTCGATAAATTTCCGTTCGCCGCGGAGAAAATCGTTCCGCGAATTCGGGAGACTTATCAGAAAAACGTCAGCAATCTCAGGCCCGAATACCGGGAAAAACTCATCGCCAATATGTCGAAGGAACTCGAAGCGGCCCTGGTGATTCCATTGACCAGCAGCCTGCCTGCGCAGTTTATCGGCATCCCGGAAAATGAATTATTCGATTTCACCGCGGAAAATATGTCGCGGCATTTTGCTGAATTGAAAGTGGTCAAAGATCCCGGGGCCTCGTCCGGGTTCGCCGTGATGATGCCGACCAGCAAAGAAAAACCGGAACTGCCATTTTTGTCCGGCGTTTATAATTGGGGCTCGAAAGAGGTTTTTGTCCATACGCATATCAAGCCGGAAGATGTCCGGAAGGGCGGCTATAACTGGTACAAATTATACCGGACCAAAGTGCCGGCCACCTATATTTATTTTCTTTCCAGCTGGGGGATTCAGCTTTACCTGAGCGACATCAGTACCATGTATAAGGATGGTGCGGAGTTCGATGTCTGGGCCAGCGTCAAATTTCAGGGTCCGATCTACAAGTTCGGCGGGCAGGGCGAAAATGGCGTCCTGCTGGAACGGGTCATTCTGGTAAAGCACAACCCGATCACTTTAAAATAAAACTCTTTGACTTTAAAGTAGAACCATGATATATTTTCAGGAATAAAAAACTGGAGATATATCATGCCGATATTTGAATATGAGTGCCGCTCGTGCGGCCATGCGTTTGAGAAACTTGTACCCAGCGCCGCGGCCGGGGTCAAGTGCGATAAATGCAGTTCAGGGGAAGTCACCAAAAAACTTTCGACGTTTGCCGCCAAGGTCGGCGCTTCCTGCGGGCGCAAGTCCAGCTGTCCCTCCGCCGATACCCCCCACTGCTGCTCCGGCGGCTGCAAACACCATTGAGCCGCCGATGCGCAAAGCCGATTTACTGCAGATCCTCGAAGAACTGAATTTCCATCCGGGCAAGGCGCTCGGACAGAATTTCCTGATTGACGGCAACTTGCTGGACTTCATCGTCCGGACCGGCGCGCCGCAGCCCGGCGAAGTCATTTTGGAGGCCGGGCCCGGTTTCGGGGTGTTGACTCGGGGGCTGCTTGAGGCCGGGGCCGAGGTCTATGCCATCGAGTTCGACCATCGCCTCGCCGAATACCTGCGCCAGAATATCGACAGTGACCATTTTCACCTGACCGAGGGCGACGCCTGCAAGGTCGATATCCTGTCGATCCTGCCGCCGGGCAAGCCGTTCCGCTCCATTGCCAATCTGCCGTATGCGATCAGCAGTATTTTCATCGGGCGGCTCCTCGATCTGCCGCAGCCGCCGGTTCAGATGCTCTTTATGCTGCAGAAGGAGATGGGCGAGCGCCTCGCCGCGCCGGTCGGCAGCAAGGATTACAGCGCGCTTTCCGTCCGCGCCCAGCTGCTTTACGAAACCCGAATCCTGCGCAAGGTGCCGAAACAGGTCTTTCATCCGCAGCCGGAGGTGGATTCGGCGCTGGTGCTCTTTGAATTGCGTGATCAGATACCGTCGGCCGAACTGCGCGCCGAGGTCTGCCGGATCAGCCGTTGCGCCTTTGAACAACGCCGCAAAATGATCTACAAGCCGCTCTCGGCACTGTTCCCGAAGGAGCAGATCCTCGCCGTGCTGAAGGAAGCCGGCATCCCCGAGGAGGCGCGCCCCGACAATATCTCCAAGGAGTCGTACCTGAAAATGGCGGAGCTTTTCCTGTGTCCGTAGACAAATATCTGGAGAAACACGGCAAGGCCGTGCCGCTTCCGCTGGCGCGGAAGTTCCGTTACGCGGTGGTGATTCCGGCCATGGCCGAATCGGAGAACCTGCCGCACACGCTGCAGAGTCTGGCCGCCAATTCCGAGCTGATGCTGGAGGATACCCTGACCCTCGTGGTCATCAACCAGCCCCCGGACGCACGCCCGGAGATTCGCGCCGACAACGAAAAAACGCTGCAGATTCTCGCTGCAAATCCGTTCAAGCTGCCCAATTTGCATTATCTCGACATCACCACGCCCGACGGCGTCGGCGGCGCCCGCAAAACCGGCATGGATACCGCGCTGGTTTATCTGGATGGGACCCTCAACCCGTTGATTTTCTGTCTCGATGCCGACACGCTGGTGGAGCCGAATTACCTGCAGGCGGCGGCGCAGTTGCGCAAGCAGCCCGGCGCCATCGTCAACTTCCGTCACCAGCTCCCCGAGGATCCGGCGTTGCGGCGGGCGATCATGGAATACGAGCTTTTTATGCGTTATTACGTACTGGGATTGCGCTGGGCGGGGTCGCCGTATGCGTTTCACTCGCTGGGCTCGGCAATGATCTGCCGGGCGGCCGATTATGTCCGCTGCGGCGGCATGCGTGAGCGCAACGGCGGTGAGGACTTCTACTTCCTGCAGTCGCTCCGCAAGCTGGGCCCGATCGGGTTCATCGGCGGCACCACGATTCATCCGGCGGGACGGCTCTCCGACCGCGTCGACTTCGGCACCGGGCCGCGCCTGCGCAAGCTCATGGAGGGCGAGAAACAGGACTTCTACCATTTCGGCGTCTTTATCGAGTTGAAAAAAATCCTCGGCCTGGCCCCGGACGAAACACTGCCGGAAAGTCTGTCAGCCTTGCGCCCGGAAACGCTGGCATTTTTTCAACAACAGAAATTCATGGAATCCTGGCCGAAAATCCTCCGCAACACGCCGAAAAATCCCGAAGCTCTCCGCTGGGCGTTTCATACCTGGCTGGACGGTTTCCGCACGCTGAAACTGATTCATCACCTCGAGCGTGAAGTGCCGATGCTGCAGCGGGTGAGTTATCGCGACGCCGCGGCGCGTCTTTGCGAGCACCTCGGCATGCGCTTGACCGAGTCCGCAGATCTGACTCAGCTCCTGGATGAATTCCGCAAAAAAGAAGCAAAGTAACTCCCCGCTGGGTCGCTCCTCTTTCTGCGCTTCTCTTGTATTCGGAATTCCGAAATAAAAAAAACTGCGCAGAAACCTTATTCAGATCTCTGCGCAGTTCCCCACTCCGGGGGCTCCCTTCTCGACTTATCTTGCAATTGCAGCCTCTACTCTGCAACTACCCTCTTCATAACAGGCTCCTCAGCCTGTAAAAACCCTATTATAAACCCCATTTATATGGTTTTTTATTGTCAACTATTTAAATATACTTTTTGATGTGAGAAAGTCAAATGAAATTCGGTAAATTTTCGATCTTTTTAATTTTTGAGGTTAAATCAGAATCGGACGACTTTTATGTCTTGTGCCGTGACTTCGCTGAAAGGCTGCCATTCGACCGGGA
This sequence comes from Victivallis vadensis, assembly GCA_040394635.1. Classification (GTDB taxonomy): domain Bacteria; phylum Verrucomicrobiota; class Lentisphaeria; order Victivallales; family Victivallaceae; genus UBA5239. The sequence goes on from JBEBRW010000036.1 coordinate 22,953, forward strand.
TCGGATACTTTTTGAAGTTTCGCATCCCGATGTATACGCGTTTTCCTTTCGGCGAATTCTTCAGCAATTCCAGCGCCGTGTTGTCTTCATACCAGCGCGATGCGTACTCCGGGTGGTTTGTCAATGCATAAAGCAGTTCCCCGGGGCGCCCCAGCACGATCACGTCGTTGCGCTTCAGGAGCCAGTTGACCGAGGTCATGGTGTTCCGGTCCGCCAGGATGATATCCCCTTCCTCCAGCGGTATTTGCTCCAGGCAATACTGTATGCCGGGGGCAATGGCTTTGCCTTTCAGCAAGCCGTCGGGAATCGATTTCATCCCGAAGAAAATGGCGGGCGCCATCCCCAGCAGGAAAATCGTGAGTTTCTGCGCATTATTTCTTTGCCGCACCACGCTCATGGCAATGGCCACGCCCCACAACAGGATGAAGGCCAGCGTCAGCAACTGCATGAAAAGAACCCCCGAATACAAAACCGGCAGCTTCCCGAGGAGCCGGATCACGATCAGGAACGCCATCCCCAATCCCCCGATGACGGCCACGGCCGTACCGAAAATTCTCAATGTCAGGCTCAGGATGCGTGACGCTTTCGCTTCGCAATCCCGCAGCGCCACGATCACTCCGTAGGCCGTCAGCGCCGCCAGCGGCGCGAAAACCGGCAGGATATAGGTCCCGAGCTTGCAGCTGGAAGCTGAAAACAGCAGAAACGGAATCACCGTCCAGCAGCACAAATACCGCAGCAAGGGGTCCTGAAACAGCCTTAAGCTCACGATCCGCTTCCACACCCGGTGGCGCCACTTGGCATCGGGCGCCAGCGCGAAGCCGTCGTTCCGGTTCCAGCCGAGCCAGGCGATGCACCACAGCAGCCCCGCCGGCATCATGCCGCCGATCAGGAACGGGATGAAATACCAGAACGGCTGCGGGTCGCGGTCGTAGGTGGAACTGGTGAAGCGGTTCCAGTGTTCCTCCACGATGAAGTATTTCCAGAACTCCGGTTCCTGATGGTAAATCGCCAGGCTCCATGGCAGCACCACCAGCAGACAGGCCGCAAACGGCAGCCACGGGTAAATGAATACCCTCTTGAACTGCTTCTCCCAGATCAGGAACGGCACGATCACGCCCACCGGCACGGCAAATGCCAGGAAACCCTTGATCAGAAACGCTCCCCCCGCGGCGACCCCTGCCAATATCAGCAGTGGAATCACTTTGCTCCATGCTTTGCCCGCGCGCCAGGCAAAGTAGAAGGCTACCATCATGACCGTCAGCATGGCATTCAGCTGACTATCCATCACCGCGAACGTCCCGACCCCATAAACCAACCCGGCAGCCAGAAATACTGCTGTTCCCAGCGGAGCCAGATACTTCTCCCGGGAATGTTTGCGCAGCAGTAAGTACAATGCCAGCGCCGCCAGGCCGGCCCCCAGCGCCGCGGGTAAGCGCAGCGCAAAAGCATTTTCACCGAATATCTTGAAGGATAATGCAGTCAGTTGATACCCCAGCGCAGGTTTTTCGAAGTAATGCATGCCGTTGAGCTGGGGAACCACCCAGTCGCCGGAAGCAATCATTTCGCGGGGCACTTCGGCATAGCGGAACTCGTCCGGACGGACCATTTGCCGGAAGCCGAGCGGAAAAATATAGGCAATCAGATAAAATGCCAACAACAAAAGAAGTGACTTCTGGTGAAAAGTCAAATTACCGGAACCCATTATTTATATATCCTTATACGCTTATCTGTATCAAAACATTGTTTTTTACAATACCGCCAGAAATGCGTTTTTTCAACCCCCGCGACATTTTTCTAACACAAAGCTAACATTAATTCCGGATGGTTATTCCGAGGAGGCCGAGGATTACTTCGTTGGCGATGGCTTCGAGGCCTAGCGCGACTAGCCTTTTGCCCGGGGCCACGCGGAGGCGCTGGATCATGCCGTGGTTGTAATCGCTGAAGTAGAACGATTCGTTCTGTGTCTGCAGTGCCGGGACCAGCCAGTCGTCGAAGTTGTCCGGGTGAATCAGCTCAACCGTGTCGCGGCTGCCGTCCTCGTAAATGAGTGATATTTCGGCATTCGGGACGGCGCACTGCATGGCGTTGGTCATGCCGATCAGCGCGAGCGCGATTTCGCGGGCAGGGCCGGTCAAGGGGATTTCGACCGAGGTCGGGAAGTTGTCCCACATCGACACGCATAATACGTTGTTACCAGTTGACGGCGTCGCGAAGGTCAGGCCGGATTTCAGGCGGTACGTGCCGCCGCAGTCGCGCAGTTTCGCGTCATCCACGATCAATGCGTTGTGGCCGCCGTGGTTCCATTCCCAGGCGTATCGGCCGTTCAGGCGCACGCCGATGGAGTACCCCGCCGGGCGCGGCGAACGGTATTCCTGACGATGAATTTCGGTCAGTGAACAATTGAAGTTCAGGGGCAGGTGCGTCTCGGATTTGGCGTCCAGGGGTGGTAATGGCTTGACGGTTTCCTTTGGTGGTTCATTGGGCAATTCGACCGTTTCCATCACGGAATATTCAGCCTTTGCACCGTTCAAAAGTACGGATTTGACGGAACGTGGCAGGCGGATGATTTTTTCTCCGCCGAGGCTGGTTTCGATCTCGAATATGCCGTGGCGATACGCAATCCGGAAGTCCTTCAGGCACAGTTCCGCTTCATCCCATTCGGGCGGCAGCTGCGGCGAGATCAATATCCTATCCTCAAGCAACTGAAAGCGGATACCCCACAGCCCCTCGATGATCAGGCGCAGAACCGTACTGCTGACGTCGGTGAAATCGAGGTCGCCGAAGTCGTCGCCGCCCTGCGCCGAAACCACGTGCCGGATCAGCCCCGGACTGCTGCTGCGGTAAAATGCGGAGATCAGGCCGTCGAGAATTTCCTGTCCTTTTTCGCGTTGGCCGGTTTGGAAATATGCCAGCGCCAGGCAGGCGTTTTCCGCCGGGAAAATGCCGCAAGTCGAGTATTTTTTCGGCTTCCAGTTCGAGGAATAACTGAGGCGGCCGCCGTTGTAAACCGACTTGATTTCGCGTTCGCTGAATCGCAGCATCCGTTGCGCCTGAAGCTCATCGACCACGCCACATTCGATCGCCAGATAAATCGTTGAAAGTTCCGGCGACGGATGCACCAGGCAGTTGCCGACGGTATCGATGTACTCCGCGAGTACGCCCTTGTCCTCCAGCCAGAGTTTTTCCTGTATGGCGGTGCGGATTTTGCGGGCGCGCTGCTCGAATTTCGCAGGGTCACGGCCGAGCTTGCACGCGATTACCACCATCAGGCGGTTTGCCTCGTAATTGTAGGAGCTTGCCTGCGCGCACCCCCCACCGTTGTATGAGTGACCGTCCGAAATCCAGGTGTTCAGAAAGTTCTGGTACAAACCGTCGCCGTCGGGGTCGAGGATACGCTCCTCCCAATCCAGGATCCGGTCCAGTGCGCCGAAAATTTCCGCCGCCAGCTCCCAGTCCGCGTAACGGTTCAGGTAGTGCAAGGTCATGCTGACGGCGACTTCCTGCATGTTGTAAATATCGTCCCGGTGCAGCAGTGCGGTCAAGCGGCCGGTACTGTTTACGAGGTGATGATACTGCGTGCCCTCGTGGTCGAGATCCGGGCGGTCGGCGCCGTCGTGCCAGACTTTTTCCGGGCCGTCCGCATGGGTAATCAGCGTCGCCATATGGCTGCGAATCGCCGTGCGGACGCGCTCGCGCCAGCCGATGTCGCTCGGCGCATACCAGCCGCGCCAGCCGAGGAACGGCGCATGATACCCCATCGCGCCGTGATAAAACGTGTTGCCGTGCCACGAGGCGTCCAGCGCGATCGTCAAATCCGGCACCATGTCATTCAAGTGTTTATTCGGGGTACGCATGGAAATATTGCGATGCTTCGCGCGAATCTGTTCTTTCAAATACCCGCGCGCATCCGTCATGTTCAGCCAATGGTCGAGCTTGTCGGCGTTGCGCGTCACGATGATATTGCCCTCCCAAGCGCTCCCTGCTTCGATCTCCGCGGAGAGCTTGATGATGTCGCTCCCCGTGCCCGGCAGGAACATCGACGGAAAAGGCTTCGCCATATCCCCGGCGGCCCCACCCCGGAAATCCGCCTCGAAATCCGTGCCAATCCACAACGCCGTGCCGTTCGGCCCGCTGATTTTCCCCCGGTTGTGACCGCATTCAATAATATTGCCATTACAATCTACAGCCCGATATTCGCGATCTTTATTCATCTGATATTCGAACCGCCCGAAGAAATCGGTAATGCCGCCGAATCCGGCACAAAAAATAATTCTCGCATCGGTCCGGACCCGGTAATGCACATAAAAACCATCCTCCGGCAGCAGCGGATATACCTCGATTTCCACCGCCACATCCGGGAACCACGGCGTGAATTGCGTCAGTTTGTAGTTCATATAGCCGTGGTGCCAGGTGGTCAGGATGTCCTCGCTTTGATGAAACCACCTTGAGCTGAGGTCCGCCGCATCGTCACAAAACAGGGGCACACTGCACCCGGGCGTGAGCGCCAGCCCGCTCATCAATACCCCGTTTTTGGCAAAGTGACAGAAGAGATTTTTCTCATAATCGGTCGCCGCGCCCATGAAAATCGGCGTGTCGCCGGCGAAGGTAAAATAGCGCCCCTTGGCATCGTCCTGCGCATGCGAACCGTACAGCACCCGGTTGAATTTTTCGCGCGAGCCGAAAATCTGCAACCCCTCATCCGTCAACTGGTAATGCCCGATCATGGCTTCAGCCCCAGCTTGAAATATTTGATGGCGTTTTCGCGGACGATTTTGCGGAAAACCGTATCGCTGATCTTGCCGGATTTGTGCCAGCTGTCCAACAGGTTTTTCAGGTTGAACGGAACCGAGACATGGCACAGATCGGTGCCGAAAAACAGCCGGTCCTGGAACTCGGTCAGGAACTTCGGACCGTATTCATCGTCGCGCGCCAGCTGCACGTAGGCGTCGGAGAGTTCGCCGTAGAGGTTCGGATACTGGCGGAACAACTGTTGAACCACGCCTTCCTCCTGAATTTTCGTTGTCGGCACGATCCAGCCGACCTGATCGCCGTTCGGCGTAAAGGTGGTTTTGCGCAGCGCCGGGCGTGGCAAACGGGTGATTTCCGCCCAGAAAACCGGGCCGTGCGCGATCATGTCCAGCTTCGGAAAACGCTGCAACGTATGTTCCAACTGCGGCAACCCCGGGTCGTCGTACAGCCCGAAATCGCCGGTCAGCTGGTCTGAACCGTCGCAGGTTACCGGCAGCCCGACTTTTTCGGCGTGCTTGAAGAGGTTTTGGACCATGAGGTCGTTCATCGGACGGTTCAGCATGATTTCCCCGATGCCCTTGCAGCCGCGATCCTTGTAATAATTCAACACCCGGTCGAGCGGCGCATCGGCGCTGTTGGTCAGCACCCGCGGGTCGATGTTGCAGAACGGAAACAGCTTATCCGGATACGCCTCCACCATGTCGAGGATATCCTCGTTCGCTTGCGGGAAATAGATCTCCGGGCTGACGATCGGCAAAACCGCCCCCATCTCGATCCCGGCCTCGTCGTAACGCCTTACCAGCTGCTCCGCCGTGCAGAACTCGACCACAAACGGCACCGGCCGCCGGTACGCATGCGCATGAATATCAATGTACTTAACCATAACTCAACCCTCTTTTCGTTTGCTTGTGAATATTTCCGCCGGACGCAAATCGATGCGCCCGGTATTTTCCTTGTCCGCCAGCAGTTTCATCGCATCGCGCCCGAGCTTGACCCGCGAGAAAACCGCCCCTTGAAAATCATCGCTGTACTGAATCTGCCGCTCCGGCGGTGAAATCGCGAATACCGGCGGCCGCCCCGGCACATCGCCAAACGGGTCGGAGTCGAAATAATCCTCCTGATTATCCCAGTCCATGTTGGTGAGGATGCCGTCGAACGGATGCTGTTTATGAAACGCGGCCAGCGTTCCCTTATGGAACGTTTTCTCCTCGCAGATCAGAGCTTTCCGCCCCATCAGCTCAAGAAATCGGCGTTTTGCGGTGTAGTCGCTCTCGCCGTCGGTATAGGAATAATAGACGATCGAACGGCAGTTTTTGCGGCACAGCGCCTCGATTCCGGCATCGACCGCCCCCGCCACATCGTTTTCCAATTGAATCCAGTTCTTCATCAGTTTTTTGCGCTTGATGATGCCCTCAGACTGCTCATGGTCAAGGCATACGCGGCAGCCGCGCAGGCTCAGGAACTCGAATACATGCTCGTACCACACGCCCGGCACGATCACCATGCTGTCGGCATTCAAATGATTCAACGCGCGGAAATCGATCTCGTCGGGTTTGTTGGTCAGCGACACCGCCACGGTTTCGACCCGGAAATTCTGTTGCTGCGCCTCGGCGATTACGCCCTGCATCTGGCGCGTCAGCACCAGCACGCTGCTCGGGCCGATCGGTGCGAAACTTGGACACGGCAGCAGAAATGTCACGATTCGCTGCGGCTCCCGCGAACCGGCGAACGTTCCCTTGCCCGGAATCCGGTGAATCATCCCCTCGGCCTCCAGACGCTCCAGCGCCTGGCGCAAGGTCCCGCGGGCCACCCCGAACGACTTCGCCAGCTCCGTTTCCTGCGGCAGCATGCTCCCGGGCGCAATGCTTCCATTCAAAAGCTGCGCCCGCAGCCCCTCGTAAACCATCTCAATCTTGACCGGCGGTTTCATTATAACTGTACCTGATTTAATTTCATGTTCACTTATAATTATAACCGCAATTCCGCCAAAGTCAACGGGCCCGATGCTGAAAAATCATTATTTTACCAGAAAGATTCTTTCGAACATAGCGTTCCGCATTTGAGAAATCAATCAACTTCTTCAATCGAAATTCCATCGAACCAGGCCGTAGCCTTACAGTTATAAACATAGGCCCGGATATAACAGGAGTGATTGATCCCTGCGTCCGGCCGGGCGGTAAAGGTGTAGCTGTAAGTGGTCCAGGGAATGCTTTTGCGAATGCCCTCGGCTGGAACACTGAAGTTTGCACCGTCATTAATCTGGATAAATACTCCGGTGTACATTTCCGGCGGTTCTTCCATATTTACTTTTACGGAAAAAACGACGCGGTATTTTTTTCCGCCGGTTATGCCTTTTATATCTTGGGAGATATTAATGTTTGCCGCGATAGGATTGCGAATACGCAAACTCTGACCGTCGAAAAGGAAGTATTCCTTGTCCAGGGCTATATAGTCATTCTGCGGCAGCACGAATTCAGGACTGGTTCCCCATACTCCTCCGAAAAATCTGCCTTCCTGGGTGATATTGAAGTTTCCGCCCTGAACCAGGTTGCGGTCCGTCTGCGGTTTGAAACTGAGACTGCCGAAATTGGCGATATCATTGAACCTGCGTATAAACGGACTCCAGCTGTAATATACGGTATGGCCTTGTTTGGTCAGAACCCTGGACCGGCTGAAATTGGCCGCCAGATTTTCTTCGTCGATTTCGCCGAGTGCCTCAAGGGGGATCGCAATCTCCATACTCCATGACTGCGTTCCCAGGTTGGTTTTGACAATAGCACCGCTGTTCCAGGAAAGATCGATATCCTGCACGCCATTCACCGAAACTGATTTCATGTCCGCGAAATCGCCATTGCGCGAAATGATCCATTGGAAATAGTTGGTTCTTTTCCCGGACGGGTCCAGGAAAATCTCGATGGAATCGTTCTGCCACATATCCGGGTCATCAAAATTCAATTTCTTCACATATCCCAGTGACATTTCCGGCTCCATGCATTCATAGGAAATGTAAAGTTTCGAGGAATCCCGCAACAGGCGCACCTTGGTCTCCACTTCGGTTTTGGCTCCATCCATGCCGCTCAAATAAAGAACCGGCGCCTGCTGCCATTCAGCTTCCGAGATTTTGCCGTCAATATGGATGACCCCGTCGGCCACTTTCACCACTTCGCGTTTATGCGATGCCACCAGTTTGCGGTTTTCCGAAAACGCATTCCGCCCCTGGTTCAAGATACCATAATAGTTTTCACGGATAAACTTGACCCGTTTCTGGTATTCCGGCATATTTGCAACCAGCGTTTCCGCTGCCTGCAGCCATTGATCAAGCTGTTTCATCTCGTTTTCACTGTAAATATCATTCCACAAATCATGATCGCTTGGAGGAATCGTCGATGGTCCGGATGCGGTCATCGCCACATTGCCGACTATTTTGGAGAGCCAAAGCTCTTCGATGCGTTCAAGAAATTGCGTCATTGCAGGAGCCGCCGGGCCATACAGCGCCTGATATGTTTCAGTCAGGAGTTTGTCCGTATCGGTTTCTTTGTCCCACATTTTCTTGCTGAAAACATACCAGTTGAAAAATTGAAACGCGGCATAATCCGAAGACGATTCCATAAACGAACCGAAAATATCCGCTTGCGCCTGGCTGTAGAATTTTCCTACGGCAACCGGAGTTGAACAAGGTACATCCAGAATTTTGGCGCCGCCGTACTTGATCACGTACGTCCATATCCAGACCTTGGTCCGCAATTTCTCGTGCCAGCTGTGAATCCGCTTCAGTTCGTCCTGCCAGCCATTGGGATGACGCGCCGACCAGGGACCATTTTCCGCGACCATGACCAATACATTGTCGGGCAATTCCAGAGACGGGATCTGAACTAAGCCATATGCCATTTGAGTAAGATAACCGTCGATGCCTTCTTGTTTGAGTCGTTCGGCAACTTCTTTGGTCAATAACCATACTTCATCCGAAATCCAATTGGGATTGTCGGCAGCCTTTTTCTTGCATGCGTCACATTGGCAGGGAATCTGCCCGTCCTGCGGCATGATATTGAAAAATCCGGGCTGTACCGCACTGTAATCCCAGGCATAATCCTGGAAACGGTCATGCCACATTCCACGCGATTCCGCGCTCTGACCGGTCAGCCATGCTTTGGCGTCCTGGTAAATTTCCTCCCTTATGCCGCTGCTGAAGCAGAGCTGGCCACCCAGGTGTTCCGCCAGATTGTTGCTGCGGGTGCCGTTTTCACGTAAGGCAAAGTACTCGGGATGACTTTTGCCAAAGCGTTCAATATAAGCCATTCGTCCCAGGCCATGGTTGTTTGGAATATAGCTGGTTTGCATTTTTAAACGGTAATTGTTCAGACGCTGATTCACGGCGATGTTATTTTCATCAAACCATTTACCGTCATACCAGGATATAAGCCTTGCAGTGTTGTCCGGGCGTTCCAGGATATCCATGACCGGTATCTTTAAATCGGGGCGTTTGGGCATTACGGTTCCTCCCTCGCCGGGAAATACGAACCTCGCTCCGATAAAACGTTCCAGAAAATCGTAAACACCGAATAAAGTCGCACGCTCATAGTTATCGCCCCACGGTCTCCGTTCATCCGTCGGAGAAACAGCGGCATCATCCATGCCGCAGATGACAATACTTTTACCGTCGGATTTGATGACAAAGCCATCGCGGGGCAAGCTTCCCGCATCATAACCGCTTCCCACGCAAATCGGAATTTTGCTTCCGCTGGGTTTTTCCAATATCGCCACTTCGCCGCCAAGCGACTCCGACAGGAAACGCTGAAGTTCCCCGGCGGCAAACCGCGCGGTGGGCGAGACATTCGCCCCGCTGATGATTTCGCAGGTTGGGACTCCACCTTTCGACAAGATCAGTTGGCGGGTATTATCCAACTGTACCTTCCTGGGAACGATTGGAACTCCGAATTCCGCGGCGGCTACGAGGGTGAAAACTAAAATTGCCAAAGTAAGGATCTTTTTCATGGTTTTCCTCATAATTATTCTATAAACAAATATTCGTCGTGCAGTGATAATTGCGATGTTGAACTACCGGAATACGCATCGTTGAATTTCAACTTATGGTTCTTCGCACTTCCATCCAGATGCAGAGCGTTGGCGGTATTATTATGGTTGTGCGGGCATATATTCCCCTGATTTGTTGCAAAGTTATTGATTCCACCGGCAGTGCATATTTCAGCAAAAAACCAGGTTTGGGTTTTGTTCTTGCTGTTTTGTACCATCAGATGAGGTTTTTTGCCAAGATACTGATAATAGGCGAAATAGTTCACGCCGGTCTCCCGCCATAGCCAGCTTTCGCCCGGGCTGACGGATGGACAGCCGAAAATCTTTGAGATCGGGGTCATGGGAATGTACCATTGACCGCTTCCATTGCCGTAAGCCGCCTGATTCTCCGACGTTGTCAGGTAGCGAACCCCGGAAGACGCATACGGCAGCAAAAGGCAAATATAAATATCCGAATAGCTGCTTGCATTCACATCAGGCATTATTGTCGGCATATAGCCTTCATAATCATCCATGTACATGTTGCAGACCAGCCCCATCTCTTTCAAATTGGATAAACAGGTCGTCATATGCGCTTTGGCCCTGGCTTTGTTCAGCGCCGGGAGCAGCATCGCGGCCAGGATGGCGATAATCGCTATCACGACCAACAACTCGATCAATGTAAATTTTTCGCTTTGCTTTTTTCTCATGTCGTCACCTTTTTGTTTATATTTTTTTTAATGACCGGACCAGTACTTTTGTTTATTTTCAACGCCGGTTCCTGGAAATAACTTTCCCCCGGCAATTCGTTTCCTTTCTGTATCCGCAGCAGCAAACGCTGAAGCGCCCATTCGAGCATCTCCTTTTCACTGTAAACCAATAACGTCATATCCTTGTACTCATCGCCGAACGTTTCATAACCGATTCCGCAGATCGATACATCTCCCGGTATGTCCCAGCCGGCGGCTGTCATTTGGCGGTGCAGGCCCCAGGCAATATCGGTGGGCGCCACGACGGCGGTCGGCGGATTCGCCCGCGAAAACAATTTCTTCATCACTTGTTTGCCAAATTCGTCGCAATATTGTTCCCCGAATTCCTGATACAGCGCCACGCTGTCCCCTTCGTAATGGAACAACCGTGGATCATAATCCGAACCGAGGTACTCCTGAAATATCGCCCTGACCTTTTCCAGATAATGGCGGTACTCGCTGATTCGGTCGAATTCCACAAACGCAATCCGGCGATGTCCCTGCAGTTTGAGATACTTAAGCAGTTTCCGGTAGCCTTCTTCATGGGAACAGTCCGTCATATCCAGCCATGGGCAATTCACCCTGTACGCGCCGGACACCACCGGAATATCCTCCCGCCGGAGTATTGCCTCCTGCTCGCTTCGCAGTGACGACATCCTGAAAATAAAACCGTCGACCGGAAAGTTCAGCAGAAATCCCGGATTTTCCCTGAACAATTGTTCCTCGAAACTGATGCCGATGATCTGGTATCCCAATGGCCGGGAAATTCCGTTCAAATGACCGAGCAGGCGGTTGTCGCCCTGCTGAGTGCTCGCACACCCGACCAGGGCCAGCACCCGGTAGGTCGTCCGCTTCTTCACTTTGTCGTTGACGAACGTCCCCTTGGTCCCGCAAATCGTCACCACCCCGCGCCGCTCCAGCTCCCGGACCGCCTTCGCCAGGGTCACCCGGTTCAAACCGAGTTCATCGCTCAGTCTGATGATGCCGGGCATCCGCCCGGTAATGGCATTGTCGCTGATATACTGTTCAAGCTGATCACTGATTTTTTTATAAATTGGCAGCATTTTTCAACCACAAAATATTGTTTTCTGATAACTATAATATCAACTATCATAGATGATGTCAATACCCCCCGGGATGAAATAATCAAACTTTTTCAGCAATCAGTTCTCCGGCGGATTCTCAAGGCGGCCAGCCTCTCGTAAAAACTCTTGAGGCTTATTTGAGTGGGACCTCGACCGTTCCCCGGAACGTACGGCCCTGATATTCGGCTGTGCAGCCGGACGGCAGGCGCAGGGACATGGTGCCTGCTTCCAGGGTGACTTCGATCGTGCCGTGCGGAGTCGGAATCGTGACGGCGACCCATTCCAGGCAGTTTGGATCGGGGTTCAGTGAAAAGCGTTTCCAGCCGTCTTCAAGCACTTCCAACCCCAGAATTCCCGTCGGCAAAAAGGCCGCCGGCCCGGCGCTCCAGGCATGGCAGAGGCTCTTGCCGAAAGGCCGCCCGTAAAATGAATACATGGCACTGCCGTTTTCTTCCGCGTCATAAGCTTCCCAGAAGGTGGTCGCGCCGTGTTCAAGCATGCCGCCCCAATAATGCTTCACCCGCGCCAGCATTTCGGGTACCGCGTCAAGTTTCGCCAGTGCGAGATTTTCGAAGCCGGTCATATAGGGGGTTCCCACCGGCGGAAGTTTTTTCCCCAGCAGGGCAGCTCTGACCGCCGGGGCTTGTTCCGGCTGTGCCACCCCGGAGAGAATGCTGAGAAACTGAGCGTGCCGCGAGGGCGTTTCGGATGTTTTCAGCCATACCCGGCGGCGGGCGTTCCAGGCATGTTCCTGCAGATATGATTTCAGCACCCCGGCCTTTTGCTGCCAGTTCGCGGCGGCGGTATCTTCGTCCAGGCGCTCCGCCAGCCTGGAGGCGGATATCAGTGCCCAGTGCCACAACATCTGCAGCGCGGTATGTTTTTCACTTTTTCCCCAGTCGATCAGCAGCCAGTCGTTGGCGTCGGGGAGCAGCATGCCGCGGGCGTCGCACTGCGATTCCAGGCAGGCCATCAGCGTCTTGATGCGCCGCCATTCGCGTCGCAGATAGTCCACGTCGGCGAAATAAAGCTGGAAATGATGATGACAGATCACCCACCAGAGCGAATAATCGATGATGCCGTTCAGGTGGCTGCTGGAAATCCCCGCCCGGCCCAGCACGCTCAACGTGCGGCGGACAATGTCGGCGTCTGCGAAAACATGCGCATTTACCATCAAACTCACCATCAGGTCGCCGACCCACGGCAGACGGTCCCGTTTGAGTCCGTCCAGCAGAAAATCCTGCATGCACAACCGCAAGGTATAGGCGCTGCGGCTCCATACGTCGGTCAGCTGCGGGTCGGAACATGCAAAGGCACCGCGGTAGCAAACCGGATAAAACTCCGCCAGGCAGGAAATTTTTTCGACGCCCCCGGCCCGGACGAACCGGAACGCCAAGGAATGCTTGCTGATCCACAAATTTTTTCCGGCTGCGATGACTTTCGTCGATTGCTCCTTGTCGTCGCGGTTTTCGTTCAAAGCTTCCTCCCGCGATTCGCCGACGGCAAGGCTCGGTTTTTCGCTGCACTGTAGAAGAACCCTGCCGAACAATTCCCGGCCGAAATCAAAAACATCCTTTTCCCGGCTCTCCGGAAAAAGCTCCGTGGCCGACAGTCCGGCGCGGTGCGGTGGTACGCCGCTGCGGGAGGGCTGAAACGCGGCCGGGGTGTGATACATGCAGCCGTCGCAGGACCACTGCCAGTTGCCGCCACCGGACTCCACCTGCAGTCCCGGGAGGTCATCCGTGGACGATACCTCGATCTGCAGCCATGATGACCCGGAGGAGAGGGACACCCGGTGCGGAGCGTCCGACTCTGCCGCGTGGTAAATCTCCCTGCCATCGACGCGGACCGTGACTTTGCCGCTCGCCCGGAAAATCAGTTCACCGGCTTCGGAAACGGAGTGGAGGAACCAGACTCTTTCCGCAGGTTGATGAAATTCCCCCGGATAGCCGACCTTCAGCTCCACGGCTTCCACCTGCCGCCGGAGCTGCTTCAACCGCCAGCATTCGAATTCGCATTCGCCATAGAGCCATGGGGCCGCGTTGTGGTCGATATCCGGCGCGGGCAGGAGCCGGGTGGATGAATAAAGCGGATCGATAACCGATGAAATGGAGCGCTGGTGGGCGATGGATTGTTTTTTCATTTGTAAATCCTATTTAAACCTTTATATTTAGTACTATATCTTTAATCAAGCAGAAAACCATGGCGTAATTTATCTTTTGCATGTACAATCTTAACTTTTGGAGCAAACAGTGATCTATCACATGCATTCCTGTGAACGGTTGAATTCATACCTGACCATTCCGTTGCAGTTCATCGGATTCGGCATCCGCCATTCACGCAGAAACGTGGAGCAGATTATTCCGAACCTGCACAACGACAGGGAGCACTACTCGCTGGTTTTCAACCATGAGGCCCTGCAGATCACCATCGACGGAGCGCCCATGCAGCTTCCGGCCAATACGCTGGTGGTGTGGGACCGGTCCCGGCGCGTTCTTTACGGCGAGCCCGGCAAACAGTGGCGCCTCTCCTGGCTGCAGCTCGCCGGCGAAAAAGCCGACGCACTCCTCGAAGATCATGAAATTCCGTTGAATACCCCCGTCACCTTCGACAGCGAACGGATCATCAACAATTACTGGATGCCGCTGCTGGAGGAGTCCAGCGAATACATCCAGCTCGACCTGCCGTTGATCCTGCACCACATCAGCGGAATCCTGCTCGAAATCCGGCGCGCCCGGAAGCATGCCGAATACAACCGCCTCCGGATTCCGGAGTCCTTCCTGCATATCCGTAACTACATGAACGACAATTACACCAAAGAACTCACCCTGACGAAGCTGGCTGCCCGGATTCATCTGGCGCCGATCTACTTCAGCCGGAAATTCAAGGAATATTTCGGCCTGGCTCCGATCAATTATATCATTGAACTAAGGCTCCACGAGGCCGCAATTCTCCTGCGCAATTCCAGCTTGAGTATTCAGCAGGTGGCGGAACAGGTCGGTTACAAGGACAGTTTCCATTTTTCGAAACTTTTCAAGCGTCACTTCGGCACCGCCCCGCAGTCCTTTCGTGTCAATACTTGAGAATCATGATACGAGAGGCTCTTTGAATCGTTTAAAATGATTTGTGTTTTTTAATGTTTTTTAATGTTCCGCTATTGACTTTTTGATGTTTTGTCATTATAATAGATTCATGCTAAGGGAAAATGATTCTATGACCGTACTTAAATTGACAAACGACGTTACCCGCGCTCAGCAGAACTTGTTGAAGCTGTGGGATAACAAGCTGAAACAGCTGGAATGGAAGCCCGGCGAATATATCGGCAGCGATCTGGCGCTTTCCGAGCAGTTCGGGTTTTCCCGGACGGTGGTGCGCGGTGCGCTCGATTTTCTGCAGAAATCGGAGTGTATCAGCCGGGTGCCGCGTCGTGGCGTCAAACTGAACAAGACTTTTTCCCTCGATTTACCCGG
Source organism: Victivallis vadensis (assembly GCA_040394635.1). Classification (GTDB taxonomy): domain Bacteria; phylum Verrucomicrobiota; class Lentisphaeria; order Victivallales; family Victivallaceae; genus UBA5239. The sequence goes on from JBEBRW010000036.1 coordinate 38,016, forward strand.
CAGCCAGGGGCGCAGGCTGGAGAAAATCCTGTTCATTCGCTGGGCCGATGATACGTTTACGCTTGACATTTTGAGCGGGATTCTGGAGCAGGCTTCGAAATCGGGTTTTGAAGTCGTGCAGCGGATGGCGAATCAGAACGAGGAAATACTGCTGCAGACGCTGGAGAAAATTCCCGCCGATTGTACTTGCGTGGCGCTGGCGCCGATGGAAACTCCGGAGCAGCTCGAGGTCCTGCAGGAACTGGTGGGCAGGGGGATGAAAGTGGTCCAGTTCGACCGTTATATCGAGGGACTGCAGGCCCCGGCGGTGGTGTTCGATAATTATCAGGGAGGGATGCTGGCGACGCGGCATTTGCTGGCGCGCCATCCGCAGCCGGTCTATTATTTCGGGCTGAGAAGTCCGGTAAGCGTGCTGAAGCGGTATGAAGGCTGGCGCGACGCCATGCTCAATGCCGGATTCCTGAATATCGATCAATATTTGATTCCCGGTATTGAGGACGACAAACTGGCGGAGCTCAAGCCTTTCGACGTTTTTGCCGAACGCTGCAGCCGTCCGTTGATGGAATTTCTCGCCGGGGTGGACGGTCCGGTATCGATCTTCGTCATGCATGACGCCTGGGGGCGGCTGGTCTACGAGGCCGCTTCGCAGTTGGAATTGCAGATCGGCAAAGATGTTTTTATCGTCGGATTCGACGACTTGGAAATGTGCGAGCGGCTCAGTCCGACCATGACCAGCGTGTCCGTATCGCGGCACCAGCTGGGAATTGAAGCGGTCAAGCTGCTGACTGAAATCGGGCATTCGTATCCGGGGGACTGCAGAATTCTTCCGGTAGAACTGAAAATACGTGAATCATCCTAATCCAAACACAAAAGGAAGGAATAAAAAATGAGAAAATTATTCACACTTATCGAGCTTCTTGTTGTCATTGCGATTATAGCAATACTTGCTGCCATGCTTCTGCCGGCCTTGAATAAAGCACGAAACAAAGCAAGGCAATCGCAATGCATCAGCCAGTTGAAGCAATTCGGTACGGCGATTCATTCCTACACCGGGGACAATGAGGATAATTTCCCGCTGTTCACCAGTCCCGCCGGGGGCGGGGCCGAGCGCGTCACGCACAATGGCTGGTCGTGGCCGGTTGAGGGGGTCAATGCGATAAATCAGGGTGTTTTCGCACAGGCCGGTTATCTGCCGATACCGGGGGGTAATGAATTCCGTACATTGCTGTCACGTTGCCCGAGCAGCGGAGTGAATGGAGATTTCTACATACATAGAGGTCCCGCGAACGGAGCGGACCAGTCGGATTATAACTATTGGGCCGCGCATTCCGGCTATCCTTCAGTGTATTTCCAGAAAATCACCAAAACCCCGCCTAGTTTACTGCTGATGGGCGATAATTGGGATGGCACCCGCAATTGGCACGGGGACGGGTATTATAATTTCATGGCCATGGATGGACATGTACGTGGAGTTGTTACCCGCAACATGTGGGTCGGTATTACCGATTTTTTCCCCAGATTTTCCAAAGTCTACGATATGAACGTTTATTAATAATTATTTCAAGGATGTACTAATGAAAGTATTTTTGTCCGTATTGTTGCTCACCGGAATGTTGGGATTATCCGGGGCAGGGAAATTCGATTACAAATTCGCCGAGGGGACCGAGCCGAAAGATGGCGGCTGGGAGCTCAAAAACCTTGGCGACCAGAAAGCGGTGGTGACCCGCGCCGCCATGGCCGGCAATATCACCGTCAATCCGCTGCTGCTGGTAAATCCGAATGCGCAGAGCTGGCTGAATCTTGTCCGCAATTTTTCCATAAAAGATTTGTCCGGAGTGAAAAAGATTCGCGCCACGGCCTGGATTCGCTCTAACCGGGCGGACAAAGCCGTGTTGATCATCTCCGAGGGTGCCAAGTGGGGCGAAGCCATCGACGTCAGCCAGCGCTGCCGCTCAACCAAGGCGGGGGAGTGGGAAATGCTTCAGACTGAGCTAACGCGCGGCAAGGAAGAGAAATTAATCAGCATCGCGCTCGGGCTCGATTATTACAGCGAAAAAACCTATGTGGCGGTCGACCGGATTTTGATTGAATTCAGCGCCGGCGGCGATTTTGCCCCATTGGCGGAATATCGCCCCGCGTATGGAATCATTCCGCCGCCGCAGATTGTGGAAATGTGCAGCGACGAAGTACGGAAACAGTATTCGACCGGCGTCGGGCATCCGCTCGATCCGGTTCCGGTCAAGGCCGTGGCGGGCGATATCGACAAGATCGAACTGCATTCGGCGCGGGGCGGCAGCGACTCGGCAATACTTTATCTGGGCAATATTTCCTCGAACGATCTGACTTTTCAGATCAAAAGCAGTGCCGAAAATGTTTCGCTGTACCGTCTGGCCCGGATCGAAGGCGCAGCCGATATTCCCCTGGAACTCTCTGCGGATACCCTGATCGAAGTTCCGGCCGGCCGCAACGACGCAATCCAGATCCGCTTCGAGTCAAAAGAACTTGCCGCCGGTAATTACGCCAATTCGCTTACGATCAGTCCGCTGGACGGCAGTCAGCCGGAAACTACCGTCACGGTCAATGCCAAAGTTCATAATTTTGCCTTGCCGGAAACCATGCCGATCACGGTTTTTACCTTTGACTACGGTGCGGCGGCTGATCCGAAGGCGCTTGATTTCCTGCTCGCCGCCCGCAACAATCTTTTCCATATTCCATTGAGCCGGAATTTTCAGGGCCTGGACCAGATGCTCGACAATCTTCTGGCGCGGCGCAAAGCGGGTGAATTTCAGCTGTTGATCGAAGTGTGGTTCGTCCGGGAAAGCCGTGGCTGGAAGCCCGAATTCAACGGTTTTCTTGATGAACTGAAGCAGAAATTATCGGCGCGCGGCATCGGCCCGAATAACTGGTATTTTCATATCTATGATGAAACGCTGAGCGATGAGTTCCTCGATTCCTGCAAGGCCATTAAGGCGCACGACCCGGAAATCCGCATCAGCACCGATCTTATTGTCCGCGACCCCGCGGTGATCGAAAAATTCGAGCCGTACGTGGACTGCTGGTGTCCGCTGACCGGAATGATTCCACCCAGTGGCGACGGTTCGTTTGAAAAATCGCTGGCAGTGATGAGGAAATCCGGCAAGCCAATCTGGCTGTACACCTGCAGTCCGGCCCCGAGCGAATCGCCGCGCGTCTATTATCTCCAGAACTATGCGGTATATCTGAATGATTTCCAGGGCTCCACCAGTTGGACCAGCCGTCCCGCCGAATGGCGCAACAAAACCAATGAACCCAATTACGGCCTGACCTACCGCAATGCGGATGGTTCCATGCGGACCAGTCTGCGTTTCCTGCAATGGCAGGCCGGGCTCGAAGATTATTTGTTGCTGAAATACGCCTCGGAGCGCAATAAACCGGCGGCGGATCAGTTTGCCCGGAAGATTTTTGAGAACGGAGGCAATCCGGCGCTTGGAAGTATCGTAGCCAAGGGACGTTGCGAGCTGTTGGAATTATTGAGCAAGCAATAAATAGAAGAGGGCAGGGCGCCGGTAAAGGGACCGACGACCTGCCCGATGGGGAGGAGTGGTGAGTATCTTATCCGACTAAATGCCGGAGGTAACGTTCGGGGATTTCGCGCATATCCTGCAGGATCAGGAAGTCGATGGTGCCGAATTCACGGTCGTATGCCGGTGCTCCGCAGATTTTGGCGCCGAGGTTGATGTAGCCTTTGAAGAGCGGCGGCAGTTTGCGCAGCATGGTTTTCTCGTTCTCCTGCAGATACCGCTGAACTTCCGCGTCCGATACGGGGGCGAGCTCAAATCCGGCGCGCGGTCTGGCGGTCAGCTTATTCGTCACCAGATTGTTCTGCAGGCAGTATTCGTATAGGGCGAGGGCGGCGACGGGGTCGGTTTCCTCCAGGCTCACGCAGCCGAAGAGGTATTCGAATTTCGCCGCGGGGCGGCGGTGATAATGACGGCGGACCTTCTCCAGCAACCCGAACGGGCTCATGCTATGATGCCGCAGCGAGATGAGGCCGCTCCACAGCAGGCTCACTACCGCGCCGTTACGGAATTCCGGGTCCACGCACGAGCGGCCCACTTCGCAGAGGTCGTCGCGCATATTTTTGAGTCCGCTGATGGTGAATTCGTCCTGAGAATAGAACCGTCCGGCAAAATGCGCCGCGTTATTGGTCAGCACCCGGTAAGTGCCCACGATCCGGCCGCTGCCTTTTTCCACCACGACCAGGTGACGGCAGAAGCTGTCGAAGTAATCGCGGTCGGTTACGTCGCTGCAAGTGCTCAAGCGCCCTTGTTCTTCCTTGAATACCCGGTAACGCAACTCCTGGGCCGCGCTGATTTCCGCCTGGTTTTCCGCCAGTTTAATCAAATAGTGTTCATTTTCCGCCAGCACCGCATAACGAACCGGCAGCTGGTGATAGAATATCTTATTGAACTGCTCGTGCAGCTTTTCTTTTACCGAATGTTCCAGTATCATCGTACTCATAGTCTAACCTCCTTGGTTGGCAGCCTCATATCGAACCTGCGATATATCTTAAGCAACATGCGTGCCAACTTTTTTTGAGGCGGAAGTCTTTATATGATTAGATGTGGCTATTCATTTAGTGTATGTGTGTATCCATTTATTGTATGTCAAATCGGTGTTAACCCGTCATTTTGCAATTGCGGCATTTATCCGGCGGCGGAGATCCAGCAGCCAGGCGGCGTCATGCGGATAGCGTTTCATGGTGATCTGATAGTACAGACCCTCGTGAATCATATCCAGCACGGCCTGACGGCCGATTTTTTCTTCCAGCAGCCGCAAGGCGCGCAGATCCTGCATGCCTTCGGTAAATACTTCGTGGCGGATCGAGTCGAGCGGGCCGTCTTCCCCCGGATAAACCGCGAAGGAGTCCCCGGACACGAATACTCCGCCGGCGTCGGTGGTCAGGAACGGATTGATATCCTGGTCGAGCGAGTATTGCGTGTACCAGAAGTTATATCCCCACTGCAGGAAGCCGGCCAAATCGTAAATATAGAGCTGCAGTCCCATGATCCTGGTACGGGCCGAAGGCATGGCGAAAAAGCGGTTCGACACGTCTTCCCGCTGGCAGACGCAGTAGTAGGTGAAGAGATTCGGGATGCGGCGTTCGTAGAACGGCTCGATATGGTCGTTGCACGGGATCGGAATGCCGACGCCGCCCCGGTCGTAGAAATCGATATCGGACAGGGCGTCGATGATCGGGATATCGCCGATCAGCGGGCGGAGCAGTTCGGCGCAGTAACGGTATTGTTCGAGCTGATTCAGGTGCGGCTCGTCGGAGATATGGAAAAACACATTCTTCGAAAGACCGTTGGCCGCGACTACTTGCAGCATCTGCGGAATCAGTTGTTTGAGGAAATTGGCGTATTCGGGGGAATCCGACGGAACATGCCAGCCGAAAAGCTTCTTTTCCACGCCGTCTTCCCGGACCATGATTTTCGGGGTATACCCGGCGCCCCACTGGGTGAACGGGTGGGCGAAATCAAAGTACTTGAATCCACACTTCAAACCCAGCTTGAACCAGCGGTCGAGTTTGGCGAAATCGAACGTGTAACGGTCACCGCTTTTCTCGATGTCCAGCAGCTGGGTGGTGGGGCGTTCTCCGCCGACCGCGGTATCCAGCGGCGCGGTCCAGATCGGAGTGAACAGCATATTGATACCGTGGGAAGCGGCGTTGATGAAATATTTTTCCATCAATGTCCAGTGCTCTTCGCTCCAGCACGGAAGCTTGTAATATTTGTGGATGCAGTCGGTGTGGAGCCATTCGCTGCGGATCAATTTCTGTTCCGGCAAAGCCGCGTCGATGACTTCCAGGGTGTAGGACCCGGTCAAAACTTCCGCTTCCGGAACAGGAGCACCCAGGTAGTCGGTGATGGTTACCGAGATATTGAAATCGTATTTGCCCGGAGCGCAATCACTGGAAACCGGGACCGAGATCCAGAAAGCACGCCACTGGCTGCGCGGCAGCGACCAGGAAGTATCGGCGGCAAGCGGTTTCAGGCAGTCGGGATACAGGCCGGGGGTGGTCCGCAGATAATTTCCGTCGTTTTCGAACGCGGCGCAGTTGGACGGCATGAGTTCCACGGTCCGGACGGAATGCGGCAGTTTGCCCTGAATATCGAGCTTGATCCACTGGCGGTCGGTCGACCACACCGCCACCTGAAAAGCGGCGACTTCTTCCCGCAAAGCCGTGCTGCCGCCGGCTTCACTGGCGAGCATCTCCTCATCGTTGAAAATCTTTTCCAGCGAACTTACGATCCTGAGTTTTAACATGACTAAATTCCTTTTGTCGATTCTCTGGTAACCAGAGTGGTTTTCAATAATCTGTCCGCAGGCGGCTTGCCGGTTCGAATGCCGTCCAGCAGAACGTCGAGAGTGTTCCGGCAGAGCTCTTCGACATCGATGCCGATCGTGGTCAGCGGAACCGGATACAGTTCCGAATTCATCACGTTGTCCGCGCCGGTAATGGAAATATCATCCGGCACCCGGACACCGTCTTTGAAACAGCGTTCCATGGCGCCGAGCGCGCATTGGTCATTCTGGCAAATCACTGCGGTAAATTTGGCTCCCGAAGTCAATAACTTTCCCATTCCTTCGTAGCCGCTGTGGCGGTGACCGGGAAGTTCCAGCGCCAGGGCCGGGTCGGCCGGTATCCGGTACTTTTTCAGCGCCCGCGCATATCCCTGGTGGCGGCATCCGTCGCTGACCATGATGGCAATCCGGCGATGTCCCTGTTTGATCAGGTGATTGGTAATGTCGTAAAAACCGTTTTCCAGGTCGGGGGTTACGCTCGCACAACCGAGATTTCTCACCCGGTACGGGGCCGCTGCCAGCCGGTGAAGGTTTTTGACCAGGAACGCCGATTCTTCAATCGGCCCCACGCCGCAGCCGATGATGACGCCCTCGCATTCGGCCAGCATCCGCGATATTTTTTCTGCCGGCGATTCATATTGCGGGTTGCAAACCGATACCAGCGGGCGCAATCCGGCCCGGTACAGATAATCGATCATGGCGGTCTGGACCTGATTTTCATACTCTCCGACCCGGGGATGAAATATCAATCCGATGTTGCCGGTCACCGGTTGGCCGGGCCTGGCCGGATACATCACTTTGTAGCCCTTGCCGTGCATCGGCAAAATCAGTTTCTCGACCTCCAGCTCACGCAAAGCCCGCCGGAGCGTGGTGCGGGAAACCCCGAGTGTCTCCTGCAGCGAGCGTTCCGACTCCAGATAATCCGGCCGCTCGTCGGCGATCACGCCACGCAGATAGCCGCGTACCCGTAAGTGAAGCAATTGGTTGTTATTTTTGTCCTGGCTCATATCTCAAATTCTCGCAACTGGTAGCTACCAGTTACTATAATAATAACCCCTGTTTGCGGAATGTCAAGCCCCCGTCGTTGGCGAATCCGGCAAAAAAATGCCGGGTTACCGCCACTCGGAGGGGCGTTTGCCGGTGCTTTTTTTGATGAACCGGCAGAAGTAATTCACGTCCCGGAATCCGGATTGTTCGCCGATATCCGCCAGCGTCAGCCGGGTATTCTGCAGCAATGAGAGCGCTTTCTGCAACCGCAGTTGGCTGAGATACTCGGAGGGGGTGCTGTTCGTTTTTTTGCGGAAGATGCGCAGCAGTGTGGTCCGGTCGATTTTCAGCTCGTCGGCCAGGGTTTTGATGCTCAACTCAGGGTTGGCCAGCTGCGAACGGCAGATCTGGAAAACCTCGTGCAGGGTCTGGTTTTCAAAGGTGGCGGCTTCGTTGGTACCGCCGGCGGCGGTCAGGATGTTGCAGATTTCGCAGAACATCCGGCGCCAGCTGTACGGCGAACGCTCCAGCAGGTGATTTTCGAAGTTGATGAAGTTCTGGTGCGGGCACGGCCCGGCATGAAAAGCCGTCCGCGGATATTGGAAGGACATCATGAAGTCGACGGCATTGGGGCCGTCGAAAACAATCCAGCGGTACTCGCAGGCCTCCCGTGTCCGGATCACATACGGTTCGTCCGGCAGCCGGTAAATGACATATTCCGGGCGCATGATGTGAAATGTACCGTCGATCTCAAACTCCGTATTGCCGCTGATGCCCCAGAAGAGCTGGATGAAATTCTTCTCGCCCCGTTTGACATCTTCCCGAATGCCCGGCGAACAAAAGAAGTGTCCGATCGACCGCGGAAAAACCGGCAGTGCAATGTCCGGGTAATGGTTGAGTTCGGGACGAAAATAACAATGGCTGCGATCTAAAGATTTTTTCTTGTTCATGCATCAATAATCCAGTAATTACTGCTAAAATCCTATATATTTTTTCTAAAGTTAGTGCTATAATAGATTAAATGCAAATTTTTCGGAGGAAAAAATGACAAAAATAGCAATCATCGGAGCCGGCGGCGTAATTTTCGCCCAGAACTTCATTAAAGATATTCTGCTGGACAAGGAACTGCGCCAGTGCCGGGTGACCCTGATGGATATCGACCGCGGGCGTCTCGACAATGCCGGTAAAATGGCCGAGATGACCTCGAAACAGCTCGGCGTGGACTTCAAGCCGGAACTCACCACCGACTTGAAGAAAGCCGTTCGCGGCGCCAATTACGTGATCACGATTTTCCGCTCCGGCACGCTGGAGCACCAGAGACTGGAATACGAGATTCCGGCCAAATACGGCGTAAAGCAGGTCGTGGGCGACACGCTGGGACCGGGCGGGGTGTTCCGTGGACTGCGTACGCTGAAGCCGCTTTTTGAAGTGCTGGACGCTATGGAAAGCGAGTGCCCCGGCGCTTATCTGTTGAATTACGTGAACCCCATGTCGATGAACACCATCGCGCTGAGCAAGCGGGCGCGGACCGTCAAGGTCCTGGGCCTGTGCCACAGCGTCCAGTGCACGATCACCGACATCGGCAAATGGCTGAATGTACCTCTTGAAAAGCTGCATTATTACGCCGCCGGGATCAATCACCAGGCGTTCATGATGAAGCTGGAAACCGAAGGCCGCGACCTTTATCCTGAGCTGCGCAAATGTCTTGACAACCCGGAAATCTACAACGGGGACAAAGTGCGGTTTGAACTGATGCGCCATTTTGACTTTTTCCCCACCGAAAGCAGCGGCCACGGCAGCGAATATATCCCTTATATCCGCAAGCGGGAGGACCTGCTGGAAAAATTCTGTTCCGTCACCCCTCCCGTCGACCTGAAAGACTCCTGTCATGCTTATTTGATGTGCGCCGGCGTCTCGGGGGCGTCGCTCACCGTATGCTCGAAACTGCAGGTTCTCAATGAACAGAAGCTGCAGCGGCTGCTGGCCGGCGAAGAAAAGATCGACTCGAAACCGAGCCTCGAGTACGGCGTCCAGATCATTCAGGCCATGGAAAAGAACGTGCCGTTTTCGGCGAACCTGAACGTGATGAACGACGGCTTGATCGCGAACCTGCCGCCCGATGCCTGCGTGGAAGTTCCCTGCCTCGTCAGCGGCGGCGGCGTGTTTCCGGGCCGGGTGGAGAATTACCCGGAGCAGCTGGCGGCGCTGAACCGCGGCATGATCAATGTGCAGATCCAGGCGGCGCAGGGCGCGCTGAACTGCAGCCGGCGCGATATTTTTCACGCGATCGCGGCCGACCCGCTGACCGCGGCGGTGCTGGGCCTGGACGAAATCCAGCAGATGACCGATGAAATGTTCGACGCTCTCGAATCGGAAATCGCCCCCGGTTTTTCGAATAAGAATCTTGAAATTCACATCGCTTAAGGTATTAATATATTAAGAGAAATCCTTAAAGCCGAAAGGAGAGGAAAATGAGAAAAACCAGGTGCCGCCGGGAAACAGGTAAAACATTGAAATTTACTTTGATTGAACTCCTCGTTGTGATCGCGATCATCGCAATTCTGGCGGCCATGCTGCTGCCGGCATTGAGCAAAGCCAGGGATGCGGCCAAGAATGCAACGTGTGTCAATAACCTCAAACAACTTTCGATGGCGGGATTTGCTTATATTGAAGATAATGCCGGATGGCTTTGTACAGGCACCAATGTCATGAATTATGTATTTACCCTGACTTCTGCTCATACCAGAGGGAGCATGGGGGAATATGTGGGATGTGATCCTGATCCTGCTTTCTGCCTGGTTGTACCGAAGATATTGATTTGCCCCATGGGAAAACGTTACGACAATACCGGTGTGACACCAGGCAACCCGAATTTCAGCTACACATTCAATGGTGCTTTTATGAAGCAGGTCACGGATACCCGGAATCAATATGTCATTGGATCAGTCAAAAATCCGTCCGGCAGAATGTTTGCGGCAGACATCGGAACAACTCCCGGTATTTCCACTTCCTTGACTCCCGTTAACTCCTGCAGTTTAATCTACCGGGAAACCGCGGCTTTCCGACATAATAAAGCGGCAAATTTCGCTTTTGTCGACGGACATGTGGCAAACCGCTTTTTCTATCAAGTACCTCTGTATGCCAATGCCACTCATGATAGTATAACAAATTTCTTTGCGGATGGCACAAAAGGCTGGTTTTAATATCAAGAAATCATCAAAAATAACAAGGAGAACCGAAAATGAAATTCAAAGTACTAATCGCAACTGTACTTTCCTGCCTGGCAGTCTGTACCGTGGCACAGGAAACCTCCAAAGATCTGATGCCGCTGCTGCAGGCAAACAAATGGACATGGGAAAGAAATGCGGTCAAAGTCGCCAATGAAGCTGTCGAAATCGACGGCACAGCGACTCAAGCCCTGAAAGTGACCTATATAATCGATTACAAGCAGAAAGACGGTTCACTGAAAGCCACCAGCTGGCCCTATGCCCAGTATACCAAACTGCCCGAGGACCTCGGCGACTGGAGTCAATTCAAGAACCTGAAAATGAAAATCCGTGCTCAGTTCTCCCGCGCCGACGCCGAAATTCCGTTTCATATCGCAGTAATTCCGACCGAAGGCAAACGGGTCGATATCACCGAAAAACTGGTTTCCGGCAAATGGATCGACTGCACCCTCCCGCTCGCTAAATTCGATAATCCTCAAAGTATCAAACAAATCAAATTTTTCCTGAACAGTGCAAAATACAATCATGAAGATGTGGTGACTGTTGAAATCGCCAACCTGCAACTGACCCAATAATTCATACCGGGAAAGGAGTATTTTTCTTTTTCCTCAGTTGAATACTCCTTTCCTGCTTTCCATCTGCATAAAACAAGTTTGTACAATATAGTCCCATATTGTCGATTGCGTAAATATTATCTTAAAATTACCAGGAGCAACAATTGCAATGAAAATTAAACGTTTATTCGCCGTACTACTTTCCTGTTCAGCCATCTGTGCCTTTGCACAGAATAAATCGACTTCAACTCAAGTCACCCGGGATTTATCGCCATTGCTGAAAGCCGGCAACTGGAACCTGGAACGAAAATACGTCAAAGCAGCGGACACAACCGTAACCATTGACGGCGAAAAGGTCCCGGCCTTGAAGCTGTCTTTTGTCATCAACCATATCCAGCCGGACGGCAGCTCGAGTGCGCCCTGGCCCTATGCCCAATTCCGTTCGATTCCGGCCGACGTGAGGGACTGGAACGAGTACGACAGTGTCGAAATATCGGTTTACGGGACAATCAACCGGATCGATGAAGAAAATCTGCCGCTTCTTGTCGCTTTCGTCCCTGAAAAAGGAACCCGGACGGATACCACCAACAACATTAACGGAGTCGGGCTTTTCCGAATGGTCCGCGGCAAATGGGTCACTCTTTCCATTCCGATCGCCAAAATCAATGAATTTGCCAAGATCACTGAACCCGTGAAAATCAAGGAAATCAAGTTTGCCCTGGACGGAGCCCAATACCGGCAGGATGATCAACTGGAAATCCAGATCGCGAAATTCCAACTGGTGCGGGAAACCGTTTCCCGGATCAAGAATCTGAAAATGCTCGCTCCGGCGATCTATGCCAATGCGCCAATCATGCCGGTGGAACTGTTTGCTGTCGGAAACGAGAAAGAACTCAAGGCCGGAATACCGGTGGAAATCCTTGATTCGAACAATAAAAAAGTCTGGGGAACCACTCTTTCGGTGGAAAAAGGCATGGAACGTTACGATCTTGACATTGCCGCGGCCAAACTGCAGCCCGGCACCTATAAACTGATATTTTCGCCTCAATCTGAAGCGATCAGGAAAGAAGGCGCTTTCACCGTCGTAACATCACCGTGGCAATAACCGGAAGGGGACATCATTTATGAAATACTATTTATTGGCATTAATTTTTACCGTAATCGGCATATGCAATGCCGCAGACCCGGCGATGATGCTGGATTTCGGCAGCGCCACATCGCCGCTTTATGAAGGCTTCACCAGGGTCACCCGCGAGGGCGGTGACAACGTGAAATGGGAAACCAAAACAGAACTGAAGGAAGTCGAAAATAAAATAAAGCGCTGGAAGAAAGCGGCATTCGATGATGTCTATTATACCAGCCTCAACTGCGATTATGTCTATGGCAGCGGAGCCGCCGAATTGAAACTTTCCGTTCCCGCCGATAACTATAAGGTATGGGTTCTGCTGGGCAATCCGGCTGGCGGAGACAGCAAGGTCTGGAACAGCCGGATTTCAACGAATTCAGACTCAGTTGAAATCAATATTCCCGGCAATTGCGGTATGCGTTACGCGGTGCTGGATGCGGCCGCGGACAAAAGCGGCCTGACGGTCCGCTTCGACACCGCCAATTCATGGCTGGTAAACGGCATGGTCGTCATCCCGGCCGCGGACTGGGACACTCTGGCGGAAACGGTGATTGCTCCGCTGTGGAAGGAGTACGAATTCGTCCCTAAAGACTTGCAGTCCGTCTGGAAAGAGGTTAAGCAGCCGATCCTGCAGAAGTATCCGGAGCCCAAATGGACCGAACAGCAGCAAAAAGACGGATTCGTGATTTTTTCGCGATCGATGATCACCCCGGTATGGCCCACTGAATTTCCTGCAAGCTGGGAAATTGATGCCCCGGTTCGCGCTTTCGCCGCACAGAATGAATATGAAACGCTCAGTTTTTCCATTCACGCGCTGCAGAAATTCCGGAATATCAGTTTAAAAGTCAGCGACATGGTTTCCGCGGAAGGCCACCGTCTGCCCGGCGAATTTCGCAAAGACTATATCCATTATATGTATACAAGGGAATTCTTTAACACGACCCCGAACTATTTCATCGGTCCGGACGCTGTCGTGCCCTGGGAGTCCCGGAGCCTGGAGAAAGGTAAAAACCTGACGATCTGGCTGACCGCCAACATTCAGCCGCTGACCCCTCCCGGAGAATATAAAGGGACCGCGCAACTCAACCTTGACGGTAAAATCAAAAATATTCCTATCTCGTTGAAAGTTCTGCCGATAACCCTGATAAAAGACACTCATAAACATCAGGCCATTTATTTGCGCAATCCGTTTCAGAAGGCGGCGGATGCGACAGATGATTTTTCCCGGAACTGGTTCCTGAAAAAAATGGATTCCGAACTTTCGGAGCTCCGGGAAGCCGGTATTACCAACTATCCGCAGATGCACCTGCTCGGCACCTGGCAGAAGGACCGCTGGGTATACGAATATGACATATTCGGGCAGATGGTTGAAATCGGGCGCAGATACGGTTTCCAGGGACCGATTGTCTGCGGATTTCCCTTCCGTTTGCTCTATACGAAATATATGAAAGAATCTCAGGGTGAGCATCTGAATAATCTGAAAAAGATGCCCCCCGAAGAGTTTTTCGCGGAACTGACTTCGATGATTCGCGAAATGTCGACCGAAGCCAGAAACCGCAACTGGCCCGAACTGCTGTTTTATCCGGTCGACGAGCCGAGTCCGAGTACCCTGCAGATGCAGTTTCTCACCCGGTGTCTTCAGGCAATCAAGGAGGGAGGCGGCAAAAGCTTTGTGACCACGGAGTCGGAAGATACCCCGACCCATGTTCTCAGGCCCTATCTGGATGTCTGGTGCGGCCCCAAATTTTCCAATACCGCACAAGAAATAGCGGAAGTGAGAAAGAAATATCCAAACGGCCAATACTGGTGCTATCCGGGCTGGATCGCGGGAAATGATCATGTTACCGCCCAATGCGCAAGGTTTACGTATGGCTTCGGCTTCTGGAAATCCGGTTATCAGGGTCTGTTTCTCTGGCATTACTCGTATCCGGACGGCGACCCCTGGAACTCTCTGGATGGTCACGAGGCCGATACCATGAACCGCTCCGCGAACGATGGCTCGGTGATTCCCTCTCCGAACTGGTTCGGCCTCCGCGAAGGAATGGATGACGGACGTTACATCTATACCTTGGAATGCTGGATCAATACGGCCAAACGCGCGGGCTTCAATGATGACGCGGCTGAAGCCGAAGCGTTTTTGAAGGGCCTTAAAGACTCCGAGCCGATCCTGCCCCGGTATCACAACCCGGACGTATGGAGCGCCGAATCGACCGACGTCGTACGCTGGCAGATGGCCCAGCGGATTATGAAACTGGAAAAACTGGTTAATAATAAGTAGGAAATATGCATAGATCTATTACAATATTGATAATGATGGCGGCATTCGGAGTCGCGGGAGCGGATTTCCGCTACGACTTCGGCTCCGGGACCTCTCCGCTGATGCCGGGATTCCAGCGCCTGACCCCTTCCGGGGGGCAGGGCGCCGCCTGGCAGAAAGATGCTGTATTGACCGCTCATGACCAGAAAATACCGGTGCCGGGCAAAGGAACGCCGCAGGTTTTCCTGAATGAACTGACCTGTGATTATATTTCCGGCACGAAATCTACCGATCTCACATTAAGCGTTCCGCCCGGCAAATACCGGGTCTGGATCGCCATGGGGCATCCCAATGGTCATATATCGCAGGTCTGGAATACGATTGTCACCAGTTCACTTGAACAGAAGGACGCGACCGTAGCCAGCACGTGGGGCATGGAAGCATTCACGATTGCCGCCGAAGCCGGAGATGAAGGGCTGAAACTGAACATCTCCACCAAAAGCCGCTGGCTGGTCAATGCCCTGATTGCCGTCCCGGAGCAGGAATTTGACACGATTAACCAAAGCGTTATCGCTCCCCTCTGGAATGAAATCATGACATTCCCGCCGGCGGAGGCCAAAAACTGGACAAGAATCAAACCGCCTATCCTGATGCATCATCCCGAGCCGCAATGGAGCCGGGAAAATCAGGATGACGGCTTCGCGGTTTTTGCCCGTAACTGGTGCGAGCCGATCTGGCCGGAAGAGTTTCCCCGTCAGAGCGAGCTGAATGCGCCCGTACGGATGTTCGCTTCGCCGGATGAGTTCGAAACAACCAGTTTCGCCATTCATGCGTTGAAGAATTTCAAGGAGATCAGCTTGACCGTCAGCAGCCTGACGGATGAATCCGGAAACACCTTGCCGGAGCTCAAGGTACATTATATCCGCTACATGCTGATCCGTTCTTTCTATAATATCAAAGGCAATTATTTTGAAGGGCCGGATGTGGTCATGCCGTGGGAACCCCAATCGTTGGACAAAGGGCGCAACCTCCGCATCTGGCTGACGGCTCATGTACCTGAAAATGCCGTCCCCGGCAACTATCAGGGAAATGTCGAGGTCAACCTTGACGGCAAAGTGATCGAGGTTCCAGTCAGCCTGAAAGTCCTGCCGATTAAATTGTACAAAGATCCGAGATACGTATTCGGTTTATATTACCGGCCGGCTGCCAATTTCTTCAGTTCCGAGGTGGATTCTTATTCCTTGAACTGGTGGAAAAACCGCTATGACGCGGAACTGAACGATATGCGCGACACCGGTTTCAATATGCTGATGAACGGCATCGGCCTCAATAAGGCCCACGCCAAAAGAACGGTCAGCAAACTGGCCGAGCATGGAATCAACCGGGAAGCGCCGGTCGTTGCCCCGGCCAGGGCCCTGTACAAAAAATATATGGGCAAAGAAATCACTACTCATTTAAATAATATCATTATGCCGCCTGAAGAATATTTTGCCGAATTCCGCGAATACATCCGGAAAGTAGTCAAAAACGCCGAAGGTGAAAACTGGCCGGAACTATTGTTCTATGTTGCAGATGAACCAGACGGCGGGGAAGTGGCGATTGAATTTATGATACGCCTGCTGAAAATTGCCCGGGAAGAAGGCGGTAAAACGTCCATAGCGGCGGACTTGTCAAAAAGTACCCTGGTTCCATTGTATCCTTATGTCGATGTCTGGATCACTCAGGACTTCTCCAGGACCCCGGAGCAAATGAAGGAACTCAAAAAGCAGTATCCGCACATGCGGTGCTGGGTATATCCCAACAATACGACCGGCGCCAATGACCATGTGGTATCGGTTTCGGCCCGCATGACCTTCGGGTTCTCACTCTGGAAATCGGAATTCACGGGATTGATGCCGTGGGTCTACCGGCACGTTGAAGGGGACCAGTGGAACCATCTGGACGGCCCGGCATCGGATACCTTGAATAAAACCGCTCAGGATGGTACGCCGATTGCCTCTCCGAACTGGATCGGAATGCGCGAAGGAATTGATGATGGACGCTATATTTACACCCTGGAAAAACTGATCTCCGAGGCGGAGTCAGCGGGGCATAAAGCCGAGGCTGACAATGCCCGTAAAGTCTTGAATGGAATCAATAACGCGATCCCATATCATACATATATATACCGCGAACTTGCCTGGGAGGGAAGCACCATGGACGTTTACCGCTGGGCCATAGCGCAGGAAATCATGAAACTTCACTCTTTAACAGAACAAAAATGACTTAAAATAAAGGAGTCGATCAATGAGCAGAAAACTAAGTAAATATTTGGCAATGGCGGTATTTGTGCTGGGCCTCGGCATAAATTCCGCACAGGCGGACCCGATCGTGGACGCGAAAACACGGCTGGCCATCACCGGCGACAGTATCACCGAGCAGAAAATGTACAGCCGCTTCATCGAACTTTATCTCACGGCCTGCGCGCCGCAACAGCCGGAAGCGATTTTCCAGTTCGGCTGGAGCGGGGACCGGGCACCCGGGTTTGCCGGACGCATGGCTCACGACTGCCTGTCGTTTTTCAAGCCGACGCTGATGACGACCTGTTATGGCATGAATGACGGCAACTACCGCGCGTTTGACGAAGCCACCCGCAAGGCCTATACCGACGGCATGGCGAAGTTGGTCAAGCAGGCGGTCGACGCCAAAGTCACGGTCCTGGTGGGCGGCCCCGGCGCGGTCGATGCGAAGACCTTCCGCAATGCCGATACGGCCAAAATGTACAACGATACCCTTTCCAAGCTCTCCGAAATCGCGCAGGAGATTGCCAGACAGAACAATATGCCGTTTGCCGACGTGCATAAAACCTGTATGGAAGCCATGACCAAAGCCAAGGCCGAGCTCGGCGAAGCCTATCCGGTGATGGGACGCGACGGCTTTCACCCCGGCGAAAACGGCCAGCTGGCGATGGCTTTCGCCTTCCTCAAGGAAATGGGGTTCGACGGCAATATCGGGAGCATCACCGTGAACATGGCCGCCGGCGGCAATGACCGCGTGGCCGTGACCGGCGAACACGACGCCAAAGTGGCGGAAGACGGTTCGCTGAAGATCACCAGCCGCCGCTGGCCCTTCTGCTTCACCGGCGGAGCCAAAGATTGGACCACCCTTGCCATGAGCAACTATTTGCCGTTCAACGAAACGCTCAACCGTTTCACGTTGACCGTCAATGGGCTCAATACTCCTTTCGCCGATGTATCCTGGGGCGATAACCGGAAACGCTTCACCAAAGAAGAACTGGAAAAAGGGATCAACCTGGCCGAAGCCTTCATCGGGGTCACTCCGTTCCAGTCCGCCTGGGGCAAACTCGACAGCGCGGTGTTTCGAAAGCAGGAACTCGAAACCTTCATGATCAAGAATGTCCGTGCCAGTATGCGCGGCGGGCTTTGGAACAGTAGTGACATCAAGGGCGATATCCATGATTTCTGGAACACACTGTGGGAGAAGGACTGGGCCATCAAGAACAAAGCCGTCCAGGCGGCATTCCAGCCCGTCGACCACACGATCACCGTCAAGGCCATCACCGGCGAGCCGGTCGTCGTCAAATCGGACATCTCCGCCGTACCCGAAGCCGCGGAATACCGCTTGATCTATGACCTCGACCTCAATAAACTCAAGGGCAACAGCGTCACTTATACCACCGACGTCAGCCGCGACGCTGGCGAATTCTCCAGGGTGGCTTATTTCCTGGAACTCGGCGAAGGCGAAACCCCCACGCAGTGGATCTGGGTGTCGATGGATGCTTTTACCAGGGACGCCGCCATGATCGGTGTTCCGTCACACATGCTGGGCACGTTGTTCCATCAGGATCTTAACAACATGAGCGTTCAGAGCAATGTGGAGTCGATCAAGAGCGGCAGCGGTTTCACCGGCTGGATCGAGTTCTGGCCCAGCAACTATACCCAGATGAATTCCAAAAAAGTGCCGAATGCCAGCGACAAGACGTTTGATTGGGGCGACATGCCCTCCGCCGTCCTCGGCGCCGGTTACGGCAGCATGCAACTTCATAACCCGGCTGAAAAGCAGGTCCTTTTCGCGCTCAATAACTGGCGTGCAGGTGGCCCCGACAAGATGGACCTCGGCATCGGCAACCAGCCGCAGGGAAATCCCGACTATACGTTCAGCAACAATTCCGGCAAATACAAATTCAAGCGTTTGCGGGTTCTGGTCAAATAATACCTGAACAAAACGTCGAAGGCGCTGATCCATCCAATGGGTTAGCGCCTTTTTTCTTGATAAGCAAGGACTGAAATCAGCAGTGCGAAGGTGGTATGTTTGTAGAGAAAGATGAAAAATAGTTTGAAATTGGTTTGCTTTTTGATTTGGG